>JBATDG010000020.1:0-40698 GCA_049663345.1 Bacteroidota bacterium | reverse complement strand
GCCTATCGCTGCGCCTGCTCCGGCGGCTCCGGCGGACACTGCGCCCGCCGTACCGAGCACGCCCGCCGCTCCGAGGATAGCCATATCCAGGTGCGAGGGAACGGCGGCGGTGCGCGCATCAGCAGCGAAAGCTGAGCGTGTGCCGAGGAAGGAATGGAAAAGGCCGCGTTTCTCAGGTGAGACCGAGAGAATGTGGAGGAATTCTGTCTCCTCTCCGGGGGACAGTGCGCCGTCCATAAACGCTGATATTTGTTCTTCGAAGTTCATTGTTCCATCGTCCGATTCATTCCGGGGGTAAGGAGCTGGCGCAGTTTCTGCCGCGCCCTGTAAATCCGTTTGCGTACAGTGGTCAGGCTGCACTCCGTCATTTGCGCGATCTCGTCATACGAGTAGCCCTCGTATTCGCAGAGCAGAAGGGCTTCGCGATTGACCGCCGGCAATTCCTGCAGCGCGCTTTCAAGGTCCCCGTATTCTCCCGCCATGACGTGTTCCGCACCCGGGAGAAATTCCTCGAGTTCATTGACATCCTTCGGGTATTTGCGGTCGCGGATCACATTCAGACAGCGGTTGCGAGCCGATCGAAGCAGATAGCCCTGCACGTTTTCGATTTCGCTGCCGCTGCGTACGCGTTCGAGAAGATTCATGAACACCTCCTGAAAGATGTCCTCCGCCGAATTGCGGTCGCCGAGAAAGCGGGTGCAGTAGAGAAACACCCCCTGCTTGTAGCCGGCGTAGAGTTCCGCAAACGCGGCATTGTCTCCTTCACGGATACGCTGCTGCAGCTGCAGGTTCTGCGATTCGATCTGACTCACTTCTTCAAGCACATCGTTCCTGTAACCATAACTGACACCGAAGCACCGTTGTCGCGCTAATGACACCTGAACGAGGGAAAAATTCCCTCGCGGAAGAAAAAATTGTTATCGGACTGCGCTATCCGCAGAAACTTAGTCGAAACGGGGAGTAAATGCAATGGAAATGGGCCACCTGAGCAGACAAGTCGTCGGCAGAAAATTTGTTTCAATCGTGGTCAATGCGTGATACGGAACGGGGGTCGTCTTGACAGCATGGTGGTGGGAGACTACGGCAGTTGATGCAAAAATCAGCCATCAGCTATTAGTTATCAGCCATTAGCTATCAGCCATCAGCCGTCAGCTATCTGCCATATCATCATCCAGCGCATCGATCTCGGCCTGGATATTCCCCCAATCGGAAAAGGCGGTTTCGAGCTGGATGGAGAGGTCGTGGTACTGCTTGGTGAGTATCTTGGCTTTGGCTTCGTCGCGGTATGTCGTTTCATCGGCGAGGGCGTTTTCGACTTCTGTTTTGCGCGTTTCGAGGTCGGCAACGAGTTTCTCCGCACGGTCGAGGCGATTTTTCAGCGGTTTGATGCGTTTGTAGCGGTCTTGCCGCCGTTCGGCTTCTTCGCGCTTGCGGTCGCGGTCGCTGTGAACGGCGGATTTCCGCTCGACGACCTGTCCGGCGGCGTCGCGCTGACGGTGCTCCTCGACTTCATCGGCACGCTTGCGCAGATAATCGCTCACGCTGCCGAGGGTCAGGCGCAGCTGCCCGTTGCGGAAATCGACGCACTTGTTGACGAGCGGTTCGAGGAAATCGCGATCATGCGAGACGATGACCATTGATCCGTCGTAGCGCGAAAGGGCGTCCTGAAGCACGGCCTTGCTGCGCATGTCGAGATGGTTGGTGGGCTCATCAAGTATGAGAAGATTCGACGGAGTGAGCAGCATTTTCGACAGCGCAAGCCGGCTTTTCTCTCCACCGCTCAACACGGTGACGAGCTTGTCGACGTCGCTGCCTGAGAACATGAAGCAGCCGAGCAGCGTGCGCAGCCGCTTGCGTACCTCTCCCGCAGCGACGAGGTCGAGCGTCTGGAAGACGGTGTTTTGCGGCACAAGCTCTTCGGCCTGATTCTGTGCGTAATAGCCGATCGCGAGATTGTGTCCGGGTTTGCGCGTGCCGGTCTGGAAGTCTTCGATGCCGGCGATGATGCGCGCAAGGGTGGACTTTCCCGCTCCATTAACGCCGAGGAAGGCGATGCGGTCGCCGCGCTCAATCGTGAGTTTGAGGTTGCTGAACAGATGCAGGTCGCCGTAGGATTTCGAAACGCCCTCCAGCTCCATCAGTATGCGTCCGGGCTGCGGGGGTTCGGGAAAGTCGAAGGAAATGCCGCGCTCTTCGTCTTCGAGCTCGACAGGTTCGAGTTTTTCGAGCTGCTTGAGACGGCTCTGCACCTGCCGCGCTTTGGTGGACTTGTAGCGAAAGCGGTCGACGAATTGTTTGGTCTGTTTGATGTGCTGTTGCTGATTGTCGTAGGCGGCGCGTTGCTGTTCGGTTCGCAGGATTTTCTGTTCGACGAAATAACTGTAGTTGCCGCTGTATTCGGTGAGTTTGCCGAGAGAAATTTCGATCGTGCGCTGCACCAGATTATCAAGAAATCGGCGGTCATGGGAAATCAGGACAATCGAGTTGTCATATCCGAGGAGGTAATCCTCCAGCCACTGCAATGCCTCGAGATCGAGATGATTCGTGGGCTCATCGAGCAGGAGAATCGTGGGTTCGCGAAGCAGCAGCTTCACCAGGGCGATGCGCATCTGCCAACCGCCGCTGAACTCCTCGGTCAGACGGTGGAAATCCCGCTCGTGGAAACCGAGCCCCGTCAGAACCTGAGCGACCTTGGTCTGTATGTTGTAGCCCTCGCGATGCTCAAGCAGATGCTGGATTTCACCAAGTTCATCCACCATGCGGTGAAGCTCCTCATCCTCGGGCGAGACCTGGGTGGAAATCCGTGAAATCTCGGCGCTCAGCTCATCAACGCGGTCATGCATGGCGATGATGTCATCGAAGGCGGTGGAGGCTTCGTCGAAAAGGCTGCGTCCGCTGTGCGCAATGCCGTCCTGCGGCAGATAGCCTACGGTGTTGCTGCGAGACTGCGCGATTTCACCGCTGTCGGACTCTATTTCCCCCGTGATGATCTTCATCAGGGTGGATTTGCCCGTGCCGTTTGAACCAACTATAGCCACGCGCTCGTTGTCGCCAATGCGCAATGAGACATCCTTGAACAGGACCTTGCCGGGATATTCCTTCGTGATTGCGTTGAGGGAGATCATGGCATCAAATGTTTTTTGAACCACTCGTGGAATTCGTGATACCACAGCTGCGCATTGCGCGGCTTCAGCACGAGATGGCCTTCGTCCGGGAAATAGAGGAACTTGCTTTCAACACCCTGCCGCTGCAACGCGGTAAACAGCTGCATGCCCTGTTCGACAGGGACACGGAAATCGAGCTGTCCGTGCACGACGTAGGTCGGCGTCTTGAAATTTCCGGCCTTCCGGCTGGGCGACCACTTGTCGTACATTTTCTGGTTGGTCCAGGGCGTACCTTTGAATTCCCATTCCGGGAACCACAATTCCTCTGTGCCGCCGTACATGCTCATCAGGTCGTACACGCCGTCATGGGAGAAGATGGCCTTGAAGCGCTTGGTGTTGCCGAGGAACCAGTTCATCATGTAGCCGCCGTACGATGCGCCCGCGGCTCCGACGCGATCCTTATCGATGAAGGGATATTTCTTCAAAACGAAATCGAGGCCTTTCATCAGATCCTGATACGGTGCGCCGCCCCAGCTTCCATTGACGCCGTCGGTGAACGCCTGGCCGAAGCCCTGCGAGCCGCGGCAATTGACGGCCACGACCACGAAGCCGGGCGATGAAAAGAGCGCGGTGTTCCAGCGGTAATGGAAATTGTCAGCCCAGACGCCCTGCGGACCACCATGCACGAGATATATCATCGGATACTTTTTCCTCACATCGAAGCCCGGCGGTACAATGATCCAGCCCTGCACTTCGACGCCGTCGAAGCTCTTGAAGGTGAATGTTTCCGGCGCAGGCATGTCGATGCTGTCGAGCAGCGCAGTATTGGTTGTAGTGAGCTGACGCACGTCGGCGAGACGCTTGCCATCGTAGCGGATGCTCATCACTTCCGTGGGATAATTCTGACGCTCGCCGAGAAAAACCAGCCGTTCGCCATCGGGGTGCAGGCGGAAATCATGGCGATACGTGCCGAGTTCCACCGTGAGAACAGTATCCCTGTCCTGATATTGCAGGGCAAGCATTCCCTTCATGACGCGCAGCACATCGCCGCCGCCAACCGGAACCTCGAAAAGCGATTTATAGGTATCGTCCTGAGCGGTGAAAAGCAGGCGCTTGCCGTCCTTTGTCCAGAGAATTTCATCCACCGAGCGGTCGACGCCATCGGTGAGCAGCGTGGTCTTGCCGTTCGTGCGGTCGTACACCTTGAGGTCGTACTTGTCCGCTTCGTAGCCGGCGCGGGCCATGCTGCGATAGGCGATGTAGCGTCCGTCGGGAGAATACACCGGCTGATTGTCATTGGCTTTATTCGTCGTGGTGATGCAGCGAGGGTTGCTGCCGTCGAGGTTCACCAGCCAGATATCGTTGTTGGTGCTCGCGGCGACCTGCGCATCGGTGTTCTTCACATACGCGACTTCCTTGCCGTCGGGCGAGGCTGCGTAATCCTGTCCGCCGCCAATGTCGATGGGCGGTGTGTCGAACGGACCCGGCGTAATATCACGCGGAATTCCGCCGGCGGATGGGAGCACAAATACGTGGCTGTACTTGTCATCCTTCCAGCTCATCCAGACCCGGTAGGGCAGCTTGTCGATCAAGCGCGCCTTGACGGGATTCTTCTCTTTCTCCGCGTCGCGTACGCGGTTGCACTCATCGTCCTTGCAATCCGGGTACACACTTGAAGTATAGAGAAAATGAGTGCCGGTGGGGGTCCAATCGAATCCGTCGATGCCGGTGGAAATATTTGTGATGCGCTTCTGAGCGCTGCCATCGGGATTCATCATCCAGATCTGCGGACCATTTTCGCGCGAAGAAATAAAGGCTATCGAACTGCCGTCGGGCGACCAGCGGGGATGCGAATCTCCCTTAGGTTCTGTCGTGAGCTGCACGGCGTTCTTTCCGTCTATGTCAGTTTTCCAGATGTCGCTGTTGGACTTGTTGGTCTCGAGACTGTAATACGTGACGACGTACAGCACGTTCAATCCATCCGGTGCAATCTGAGGATCGCTGACGCGTCCCATTCTGTACATTTCTTCAAACGTGAACGGGTGCTTCGGAGTATCGGGCATCACCTGGAAGCGGTCAATCTGTGTTTGTGCCTGCAATGCAGAAGCGAGAAAAAGAAATAATATGACGATGCGAAATCGTGACATTTACATCTCCAGAAAATTCATTGTGTTATTTTTTCCGCGTCACCACGAAATCTGCCAGCTGCAGAAGCGAGCGCCTGGCATCGGATTCGGGAAAGCCGTCGATCTGAGCGATAGCGCGGTCGCGGTATTCCTCTGCGGTTTTCCGGGCATATTCAATGCCGTCGAATTCCTTGACGAAGCGCGCGATTTCTTCAATCTCTTTCTGCTTCACGCCGCTTTTCAGCATGCGCAGGACGGCCTTTCTCCTGGCCGAGGGCGCTTTTCCGAAAGCGTGAATGAGCGGCAGAGTAAATTTCTTCTCCTTCAAATCACCGCCCACCGGCTTGCCTATGGTGGATTCCGTGCCCGTGAAATCAAGAATGTCGTCGCGAATCTGAAAAGCTATGCCGATATTTTCGCCGTAGATGCGCATGCGATCTATGGTGTCGGCATCCTGTGTCGCGCTCAGCGCGCCGATTTCGCAGCAGGTCGCGAGCAGGGAGGCAGTCTTGTCGCCGATAATTTGGAAATAGGTTTCCTCGTCATTGTGCAGCTGCCGCGATTTCTGAATCTGCAGCAATTCGCCTTCGCTCATTCTCTTGACGGCGGTGGAGGTGCTTTGCAGAAATGCGATGTCGTTGTGCTCGAGTGAGAGAAGAAGCCCGCGCGACAGCACGTAATCGCCCATCAGCACGGCAACCTTGTTTTTCCAGATTGCATTGATCGAAGGCCAGCTGCGGCGGGTCTCCGCTTCGTCGACCACATCGTCATGAATCAGCGTCGCCGTGTGCAGAAGCTCAACCAATGCCGCGCCGCGGAAAGTGGATTCGTTGACGCCGCCGCAGGCTCCGGCCGCGAGCATAACGAGGGCGGGACGAATGCGCTTACCTTTGCGCTTGATCATGTAGCGCACAGCAGCGTCCACCAGCCCCACGTTCGAGGTCAGCGCCTTGCGAAAATGTGCTTCGAAGTTTTTCAGGTCCCCTGCTACCGGGGCAATTATTGTGTCAAGTTTCAAACGGATTCCTGTTATTCGGTCATGTCGAACTGGACATCTGAAATGATGTTTTGCTGCGTGCTTCGGACTGCCGCCGCCCGGGATTAATGGGTTCGTCGGGGTGTGTCAGACGTTGCGCGGACTGCCCTTCTTTTGGCTGAACTTGCTGATCCAGATGCTGATTTCATAGAGAAACACCAGTGGGATGGCCATCATTAGCATGCTGACCGGATCTGGTCCGGGCGAAATCAATGCTGCGGTGAAGGCGCTCACAATCATGGCGTGGCGCCAGTACTTGCGCATGAGTTTCGGCGAAAGAATGCCCAGACGCGAGAGAAAGAATGAGAGCATCGGCAGTTCGAATACCAGTCCTGCGCCGAGCATCAAAGTGATAACGAAATCGAAATAGTATTCAACGGAAATAATGTTGTCGATGGCTGAAGTGCCGAAGGCCGCGAAAAATTTCAGAGCTGAGGGGAGAATGAAGAAATACGCGAAAGCGACGCCAGCCAGGAAACAGAGGGATGTGAAAACAACGATTAAGCTGATGTAGCGGCGCTCACGGGGGTAGAGTCCCGGAGATATGAATTTCCAGATCTGGAAGATGATATTCGGAATGCTGAGAAGAATGCCGCCGAATAAAGCCACCTGCATATAGATGAGAACCTGACCGAAAGGCCTGAGGTTCTGCAGATGCATCTTATACTGTGTGGCCGGACGCAGCAGCACCTGATTCATCAATGGATCGATGAAGATCCAGACGACGATTGCGCCAACCACGACGCCGATCATGCTGTAGATGATGCGCCAGCGCAATTCCTCAAGATGGTCGAGAAAGGACATCTCCCTTTCGGGGGCTTTGTCCGAAGTACCATCTTCTTCACGACCCGCCTCATCGGAGGGACGGTCGTAGGGACTCTCTTCGCTTTCTTCTTTCATCATGTTCCGGTTATCAACGATCGGTCTGCGTGTAATCAATTAAAATACGAAAATTACACGTAGGAGGTAAGGGCGGTGAGAATGACCCGCCTTGCGCTTTCTACGCAGGGTGGATAAATTCAGGATTGGCATTCTGATTTACACAGGGGGCTCCATGTCCGCGAAATCCAATTCCTCCTCCCGCAGCTTCATCATGATCGTCGCCGCCGCCATCGTGGTTTCCCTGCGCCTTCTCGCAATGCTCGCAGGCGATGCGCGTGTGTGGGGGGTCGATGTCCTTCGTCATCTCGATCTCTGGTGGCTGGCCGCATTTTCCATTCTCCCGCTCGTGGCCGCACTGCCTGCGGTGGAGACGCGCTTATCGAAATTCCTCGACAGACGCGATCTGCCGTGGACGCGTATTTTCTGGGGGACCGCAGCGTTGCTGTTCGCGGCAGTGCTGCTTTTTCCGATGGACACCTTCTACTACGGTGACGGCGGACCGCTTCTCAGCGAGATTTATAAAATCGGAGCGCAGGAGCATTATTCCAGCGAAATGCTGCTGAATGTCAAATCCGCACCGCTGGCCGGCGGGCTGCTGCATTCGCTGACACTGCTGATTCCAAACGTGATGCATCCGCTGGGAATCACCCTTCCGAAAACACCGCTGTTTCCATTTTTCGCATTATGCATGATCGGCGTTGTGCTGCTGGGGATCTCGATGTTGATCGAAAAGGACCCGCGTCGTCGGCTGCCGATTCTGCTGCTGGTCGTCGGCACGGGCGGCGGACTTTTTTTCTTCCGCTACGCGGAAATGTACTTGCCGGTATTTCTGGCGATTACCGCGTATTTGCTCGCCGCCTCTGCAGCGCTGCGGGGGGATCGTCCGCTGTGGCCTTCCGTCTTGCTGTTCATCATTGCAGTCTCCGCGCATTTTATGGCGCTGGCCCTGCTGCCGTCTCTGCTGTTTCTGCTGCTGAGGAGGCAATCATTGGTGAAGACGCTGACCTCCACGGGTCGGGCGCTGTCATTGAGTTTTGCCGGTATGCTGGCGCTGGCGTTTGCGATCTACTTCGCATTCGGTTTCCAGCAATCCGACAGCCGCGTGATCATGCCGCTGCTGCCGGTCGCGACAGAGGCAGGAACGCTGTCGTACACACTGCTGTCATCGTATCATCTACTCGACCTGGTGAACATCCTGCTCTTGGTAGCGGCCTTTCCGCTGATATATCTGCTGGTTGGTCTTCTCGGAAATAACGGTAAAAAGAGTCCCGCCAAGCAGCATATGTCCGGAGGATCTGACGCCTCGAAAAAGGACAAAACAGAAAGCGGGCAGAACGCGGGAGCAAAGGGCAGCTGGAAACAGAGTGTGCCGTCCGCCGGCGATACGGTGCCGGGCAAGGAAGCATTCTATTTCCAACTGATTGCCGGATATTCTTTTCTTCTGTTCCTTTTCTTTGCCAACACGTCTCTGGGACTCGCGCGCGACTGGGATATTGCCGCGCCGCTGGGCGTGATGATTGTGATGGTGCTGGTTGAATTTTTCAGGGCTGACGGCGGCGCGGGCTCCCGTGTACCGGCCGCTCTGCTGCAGGCAGGCATAGTCGCTGTGCTCTTCAATGTGCCGTGGGTGGCCGCCAACGTAAACCTGACTGCCTCGACCGCGCGTTTCGCCGGGATCATGAAGCTCGACGACGAACACATGTACGGCGACTACGCGCTCAGCGGCTACGAAGCGCTTCGCAAACAGGCAGTGCATGCCGGGGAGTACGTGAAGGAGGGTGAAATTCTGCAGCGTATGATAGAGATCGTGGGATACTGCGAGCAGTACAGAATGCTGCTCACCAATGCATTGTATTATGTGGAAAAGCAGCCCGAACGCTATTTCGAGCTGAATGATTGGATGCTCAAACGACTTGCCGGTAAATCCGGGCAGCTGAGGAATAGCGGATCGGTGGGAGATTATTCGATCACTCTTAATCAGATCGATTCGCTTGCCGCTGTCATGGCGGTCGAATCAATTTCCTACGGCAAGATGCAGGAGATGTACCCTCGCATACTGGCATTCGCAGAAAAATCCGGTTGTGCAACAGCGAAAAATACTCTGCTCGGGACAGGCTGGTATCTGGAAGAAAATATTGAGAAATCGATTCCCTATTTCGCCGCCGTGCGCGCCGCGGGGTTCCGCGATTCCCGCATAGATGCGATGTATGGAAGCGGGCTGTATGTGAGCGGCGATGTCGGGCGCGGCAATGCCGAGTTTCAGGATGGTCTCAAGCGATATGGCGACAATCCGCAGTATCTGTTCATGGTTGCAACAAGCTACCTGCGCCGGAATGAACGCCTGCCCGAGGCGCGTGCGCTGCTCGAAGCTGCGCTTTCAAAGAATCCGCCGCCCGAGGCCCGCGCCCAGATTGAGGAGGTCCTTGCTCAATTTCCGTGATAATCCGGGTTTCCAACCGCAGTGTAATGCCATCAACACTACTGAGCGAGAGGCAAGCATGGAAAAAACATTTTCCGCGATAATCGAAGCAGCAGGCGGCGGCGGGGCGATTGTTTGCTCTTAGCGTATGATCGCGACTTTCTGGATTTTCTTCACGCCATTGGCATTCAACACACAGAAATAAGTGCCATTCGGCAGAGTGCGCGTCTCGAAGCGGGCGGTGTAGCTGCCGGGTGAGAGCTGGGTATCCATGATTCGCGCCACCACATTTCCTTTCGCTTCAAACAGATCGATCAATACGCGGCCTTCCTCCGATATGCTGATGTCGACTGCCGCTTCTCCGCCATCTATGACAGGATTGGGCCATATCGCCGACATGGTGTATTGGTCCGGCATCGGGAGTCTGTTCACGCCTACCAGTTGTGATCGGTCGTAGCCGAGCACCAGCAATTCGTTATCCGTTTCGGAGCGCGCTTCCATAGATCCGAGAAGGACACTGCCGCCAGGCACGCTGATTCCTCCGGCGAGGGAATGTCTGCTGCCGCTGACCGCCGAGCCGAGCAGCTTGCCGCTGCCGTCGACGGCAAGTACGTAAACTTCCGAAGCGCCGTCGGGACGCAGCGTGTTTCCCAGCACATATATGCTGCCGTCGTTGGAGACGGCGATCGATTGCGGGACGTTTATTCCCTGCGCATGCGTGAATGCAGTGAGCAGCAGAATCAGGCTGATCGCGAATAGTATGTTGGATTTCATCCTGTTATCTCCTGCTCTGCATTGTTTGCGTGCTTTCCGAAGAAGAGGCATTGATTACAATTTCACGTCGATTCGTATCCTCGTTTCCGAACGCATCAACCGCCCTCACGACGAAATAGTAGCTGCCAGCCGACGCGAGACCGGCGAGGGAAACGGAAACGTCGCCTTTAATTCGAAGAGTGGGTGATGAGAAATCCTGTCTGCCGGGCAACGTGGAGGCGAAGATATTGTACGTGATTTCATCCCGGGTTGAGACATCATCACGAGCGGGCGGCCAGTAGAGCGCGATCGCATTTCCTTCCTGCCTTCCTCCCGATATTCCTGCGAAGAGCGGCGGATGCGTATCCACAGCACTCCCGGGTCGATTGAAGGATTGCGCCCATACGCTTGTCCCATCCGGATTGAGCCGGGCGAGGTAAATGTCGGCATCGCCGGTGCGGGACTCCTTCCGCGCTGTGATTACGGTTCCGCCACCGGGATAGTCCACGAGATCGATCAGCCGATGTTGTCCCGGAGCAGTGATTGGAAGGATGACCCAATGCCGGTCGCCTGTATGGGAATAGTTCAGGACAAATGGAATTCCGGCGCCGTTATCGGAGAGCATATTTCCACCGAGAAAGAATCCTTCTTTACCGTTCCGTAAGCAGACCGGTATCGCGCTGCCTTCTCCGGCGACGTAAACATCCTTACTCGTCTGCCTGCCATCTGCATCAAAAAGCAGAAACGTTGTGCTGAATGGTTCGGTGGCGGTCCTCGCTGCAATAGCGAAGCTGTTTCCGTTGGCGTCTATGGCAATGGGTACTTCGCCGGCGATGTATTTGACCCATTGCACAGCGCCGTTCATTGTCATGGATGAAACACCGCAGCGTTTTTTTCCAACTTCCTCGGATCCGAAGGTAAGGACCACATTCCCAGAATTGAGCACAGCCAAACCGACCGCGGTTGTCCGGCTTCCTCCATCGCAGAAGGAATGGTGCCAGTTGAGCGTTCCTCGTTTGGACCAATGCGCCAGGTATGCGACCGTCCCATCTGAATTCCATTGAGTGAGTGCGATAAACAGTCCGTCGTTTTCGTCGAGGATCAGCTGCTGCACTTTCTCATCACCGCCCAGATCCCATTGCTTCGTCCAGACAGTATCCCCGGTTCCGTCGATGCGCGCCAGGACGACATCCCAATTCCCGGCCGAATTAAGCGCTGATCCGGCGAAATAGGTGTCGACGCCATCTGTGCAAACGGCAGCTGTTTCTTTCATTGTTGACCCTGCGGCTGAAATGCGCGTAAGCGATTCCTGCGCAGTGACCGACTCCGCGAGCAGGAACAGCAAAATGCCGCTTATAACGCTGAGCGGGAGCTGATACTGTTTCCATTGAGTCATGAGATTCTCCGTTCTATAAAATTTCGTGCAGGAACACGCAGAGAAAGCATGCGCTTGCAGCAGGTGAAACCTGATTGAAAACATGAAATGCCAGCCGGATGGAGGTCCGGCGTGTACATCGTGTCTTTTATGGGGGACTGCGTTAGGGTGATTCTACAAAACGGCATTGCAAATGTCAAGAAGAAAAAGCTCTATTCGCCGATTTAGTATCCGGGCTTCGGTCCGGGGGGATTTTTCGCTATTACGCGTGCGGATTCCGAACAACCAATCAATGTGCTGTGCGGGGCTCCGACAGATTACCGCGATAATTCACAAATATCCCCATAAACAGGCAAATATAGCCGTTTTCGCATTTGGCATGGGCTTTGCATCTAAGATGAGTGTTCGTGGAAGTTAAAACCCCTTACATACAGGCAGAAATAAAATGACACGCTTCACCACCCTCCTTTTCGCAGCAATGATCCTGGTTCTGGTGAATAATGCTTCTGCCCAATCAGCCTGGCCGACCGAGGCTCAGTGGGTGGGTTATACGTTTGCGAATTCAAGTGCCATTCAGGATCCGCAGGATATTCCGAACAATCAGATCGAGTTCGATCTCGTGTACGAAACAACGCCGTATGTCGCGCCCTACACTGTGCAGGTTGCAGCAACAACTACGGCCGTGTTTTTTCGTCTGCAGGTCCGCAACATTACGAGCTGGACGGTTGGTACCTACCTTCTGTTTGTCGCAGACGGCAGCGGAACGGTTCTTGGAAAGACATATCTCACGCTCAGCGGGAACGCAGGACAGATTCATGTTGT
The DNA here is from genome assembly GCA_049663345.1 of Bacteroidota bacterium. Taxonomy (GTDB): domain Bacteria; phylum Bacteroidota; class Ignavibacteria; order SZUA-365; family SZUA-365; genus SZUA-365. The sequence goes on along the minus strand of JBATDG010000020.1, from coordinate 28,181 downwards.
GAATGCAGCAAGGACGTTTGATGAGACAACAGGAAGCGGTTCGCACACTTCGAATATCGGCGGCTGGGCGCGATTTTCCTCCGTCACGAATTCCACCCATGAGTATGTCGACTTCCAGGTACCGCGCAGTGCCTTTGAGACCGTCCTTGGCATCTATGGTCAGTTTTCTCTCTAATTTTATGCCGGCACCAACACGGGTGCAGGAAACATCAACAACATCAATACCGATTGGATGACCCCGACGGCTTCAGGTGTCCCTACTGCCGCAGACTTCGCTGGACTCTCCTCTGCGACGCTTGGCGGTCTGATCGGCGGCGTGCTGCCGGTGGAATTGACTTCCTTCAGTGCGCATCTGAAATCCAACGTCGTCGAACTTCGCTGGAACACTGCCACCGAGAAAAACAACTACGGTTTTGAAATTGAACGCAGCATCGATGGCAAGAATTGGTCGATGGTTGCTTCCGTCGAAGGTTTTGGAAACAGCAACAGTCCCAAGAGCTACTCGCATAACGATGCAGTCGATGGCCTGAACGGCACGGTTTCCTACCGCCTCAAGCAGGTTGATCGCGACGGCACCACGGACTACTCCTCGACGGTCATGGTCAAGATCGCGGATGCTGCCATCGTGAGCATCACCGACGCGTATCCCAATCCTTTCAATCCCACGACCATCGTCAACTTCACGCTGATCGAAACTGCGAATGTCCGCCTTGCGCTGTACGACATCACTGGCCGCGAAGTCAAGACCATCATCGACAACGCTCCGCTTTCAGCCGGCACGCACTCGCAGACCATAAATGCCGACGGACTCCCCAGCGGCCGCTATATGGTCGTGCTGCAGACTCCTGCCGCCCGCAGCGTGTATTCGGTACTGCTCAGCAAATAAAATTGTCGAAATAGTAAGAGTTAGAATATGAGAGAGTAAGAAAGAGCATGAGAGAATGAGAGATGAATGGAGTCCGGCCGGAAGGTCGGACTTCATTCGTATTATAGCGGTTCATTGAAAGAACACACATCAATCGGATGTGGAAGCGCGGTCATCGGATCGCGTTTTGTGTTTTCGGACACCCGTTGTCTGAATTTCTTGTAATGTAGATTTAATGTGTTGTTCATGCAGCGTCTGCAACGGACGTTTATCTTGTGTTCGTCAGTTACCATTTGCGTGTATCCTGAGTATCTGTCATTCCTGCATGATGATTGAGATGACAGGACTCGAACACAAGCCAGATGAAGCTTCCTCCTTAATTCAGACATTGTTGATCATATATATTCATTGAGGTGTGCACATGAGAATATCAGCATTATTTGTGATGAAGGCGAGCCGACTCTTGATACTGACGGCCGTCATAATAGCGGCGATGCTGGAGTCGGCGCAAGCGCAGTATACACCTGCCGCGTGGCCGTCTACGTTCGTAGGATATAGGGACAGCACGGGCAATTATATCCAGGACATCAGCGACCAGAATCCTACCTACACCGATATCATTTTTTCCACATCGACGCCGGCATCCGTGATGGTGGCTTATGACGGAAGTACGGCGTTCTTTCGCATACAGCTTGCAGCGAATCCCTGGCGGAGCAACGGCAGCTGGGCTCCGTATGCTTGGGTGGTCGCGGTCAGCGGCTCGAACGGTCGGGCGCCCCTATCGGGTATCTGTCTGTGAGCGCTTCGGGCAGCAGTCTTGATGTAGAGGCGAAGGATCAGAGCTCGGCGGATGTCATCTACACATACGCAAAAACCAACGCCGCTCCAGGAGCAGTACGCTCGATGGCAGCAGGCACATCAGGGTATTTCTATCTCGATTTCCAGGTACCCATGGCTGCGATGACCTCGCGCATCGGCATCGATGGAAGCTCTACACTCCGTTTCTTCTACGGCAGCTCCGCTTCGGGTGGGACAATCAACAAGGACTTTATGACCGGCAGTTCGGTGAGCTTTCTCGGATTGGCGACCACGAACTTCAACGGCATCGAACACGGCAGTCTCACTCCAAATCCGGTGGAACTGACATCCTTCTCAGCCTATGCAAAAAATGGAGTCGCGATACTGAAATGGAATACAGCGACAGAGCTGAACAACTTCGGGTTCGAAGTGGAGCGCGCAACGGAGCAGGGAGAATGGGAAAAGATCGGCTTTGTGATTGGCGCCGGCACAGTGAGCAGTCCGCGCGCCTATTCATTCAACGATGCATCCATGCCACTGGCGCCACGACTGCGCTATCGTCTCCGCCAGGTCGACAGGGATGGAACCTTCGAATATTCACCAGTCGTCGAAATTGTCAACAATGCCGCTGCGCCTTTGGGTATCGGCGGGACCTTCCCCTCGCCAGCTTCCGGCATGACCACCGTGAACTACCAGCTGGCAAGCGCCGGAGCTATGCGGCTTTCACTGCACGATATTAGCGGACGCCAGCTTCGCGTTCTGGCCGAGGACTTCAATGCAAATGCAGGATCGCACTCTGCCATCTTTGATGTGAGCGGTCTGGCCACTGGCATGTACATGCTGCGCCTTGATCAAGGCAGCGGCGCGAATGTGCTGCCTATGCTTGTGTCGCCGTAAAAACCGAAGATATGAATTTGTTCGACGCGAGCGGCTGCCAGTGAGAGGTTATGGGCAGCCGCTCGCGATTTTCTTTTACCCCGAGAACCGTTTTGCTTCCGGCGCATGTTTCATCATTTTAGAAGATTGAAATCATTCAAACGAAAAATTCCGGCTTCATAGAGAGATGGAACACGATTTTATTACCATCCGCGGCGCCCGCGAACACAATCTCAAGAACATCGACGTCGATATCCCAAGAAAGCAGCTGGTGGTAATCACCGGCCTCTCGGGATCAGGCAAGTCGAGTCTGGCCTTCGATACAATCTATGCCGAAGGTCAGCGCCGTTATGTGGAAAGCCTCTCCGCCTATGCCCGCCAATTTCTCGGAAGTATGGAACGCCCCGATGTGGATAACATCGACGGGCTGAGTCCCGCCATCTCGATTGAGCAGAAAACCGTCAGCCGCAATCCGCGTTCGACCGTGGGGACGGTGACCGAAATCTATGATTACCTTCGCCTGCTGTTTGCCCGTGCCGGGGTGCAGCATTGTCATAAGGACGGTTCCCCGGTGCAGCGGCAGAGTCTTGATCAGATGGTTGACCGTCTGCTGGGATTCAATAAAGGAACGCGCATCATGATATTTGCGCCGGTGGTGCGCGGCCGCAAAGGGCATTACCGCGAACTTTTCGAACAGATTCAGAAAGACGGTTTTACCAAAGTGCGCGTTGATGGGGAACTGCTCGAAATCGAAGATGGAATGAAAGTCGACCGCTACAAGATCCACAATATTGAGATCGTAGTCGATCGACTTGTGGTCAATGACGAAGCGCGCTCCCGCATTGCCGATTCGCTCGAGATCGCGCTCAGATTCGGAGAAGGCGTCGTCATCGTTGACGTGGATGGTGCGGACATTCTGATGAGTCAGAAAAACTCCTGTCCCATCTGCGGCACGAGTTATGAAGAACCAGCCCCTAATTCCTTTTCATTCAATTCTCCCTACGGCGCCTGCAGCACCTGCGACGGCCTGGGCGAGAAGCGTGAATTCGATCTGGACCTTATCATACCAGATGTTGCAAAGTCGCTGAATGAAGAAGGACTCGCTCCGCTGGGCAAACCGCGACACACCTGGTGGTGGGCACAGATATACGCAGTTGCCGGGAAATACGGTTTCGATCTGGACACGCCGCTGAGCGACATCAGCGAGGAAGCGATGACTACGCTGCTCAACGGCAGCGGCAAGGAGAAATACCGCATCGAATACACGCACCCGGACGGTAGGGTCACGCTTTATAATCACAGCATAGCGGGAGTGCTGGCGAGTCTCAAGCAGTATTATGAGAATACCACGTCCAACGGAATTCGCGAGTGGGCCGAGTCTTTTATGAGTACGAAGGAATGTCCCTCCTGTCAGGGCGGTCGGCTGCGTCCCGAAAGCATGGCGGTGCTGATCGACGGACATTCGATCCACGAGATGACGCGCGCTTCCGTGAAGGAGGCGCTGGAAATATTCGCGTCCCTTAAACTCACTTCGCGCCAGCAGGAAATCGGCGCGCTGGTCATCAGGGAAATAACATCACGGCTTGGCTTTCTCTCCAATGTCGGCCTTGATTATCTGACGGTGGATCGTTCCGCCCGTTCGCTTTCGGGCGGCGAGGCGCAGCGCATTCGTCTGGCGACTCAGATTGGTACACAGTTGGTCGGCGTGCTTTACATTCTCGACGAACCTTCGATCGGATTGCATCAACGAGACAACACGCGCCTGATTGATTCGCTCAAGCAGCTCCGCGACCTGGGGAATTCAGTCATCGTCGTCGAGCACGATCGCGAGATGATTGAAAGCGCGGATTATGTGATTGATCTGGGTCCTGCCGCGGGAGAATTCGGCGGCGAGGTCGTCGCTGAAGGAACGTTGAAAAAGCTGCTCAGCAGCAACGGCAAGGTCAATGGGAAAGCGAACGGAACGCCGACGCGCAAAGCCAACAGCGCCACCGAAGAAGAAATGCTGCGGCGCATCACCAACAAGGGATCGCTCACGGCCGATTATCTGAATGGGAAACGCAGCATCGAAATACCTGCGGAGCGTCGCAAAGGCAGCGGAAATTCGATCGTGCTTCGCGGCGCCCGCGGCCACAATCTCAAGAATGTAGATCTGCGGCTTCCGCTTGGGGTGTTTACCTGCGTGACCGGTGTAAGCGGATCGGGGAAATCCAGCCTCATCAACGAAACTCTGTATCCGCTGCTGGCGAAGCATTATTACAAATCCACAATCGCGACGCTGCCGCATGGCGGAATCGAGGGTCTTGAGCATATCGACAAAGTTATCGACATCGATCAGACTCCGATTGGACGCACCCCGCGCTCGAATCCCGCAACATACACCGGACTTTTCACCTTCATTCGCGATCTCTTCACCAGTCTGTCCGAAGCGAAAATTCGCGGCTACAACGCGGGCCGGTTCAGCTTCAATGTGGAGGGCGGCCGCTGCGACGCCTGCAAAGGCGATGGCGTGCGAAAGATCGAAATGAACTTTCTTCCCGACGTTTATGTGCAGTGCGAAATCTGCAAGGGAAAGCGCTACAACCGCGAGACGCTGGAAGTACGCTTTCATGGGAAATCCATCGCCGACATTCTTGAAATGTCCGTCGCCGAGGCGCTGGATTTCTTCAGCGAAATTCCCCGAGTTCGCCGCAAACTTCAGACACTGCACGATGTGGGACTCGGCTACATCCGGCTCGGTCAACAGGCGACGACGCTGTCGGGCGGAGAAGCCCAGCGCGTCAAGTTGTCGACGGAGCTTTCGAAAGTGGGCACCGGAAGCACGCTCTACATTCTCGACGAGCCTACGACCGGCCTCCATTTTGAGGACGTTCGCATGCTGCTGAATGTGCTCGGGCAGCTGGTTGAGAAAGGCAACACCGTGGTAGTCATCGAACACAATCTCGATGTCATTAAAACTGCGGACTGGATCATCGATCTCGGACCCGAAGGCGGGAATGGAGGCGGATTCATCGTTGCAGAGGGCGGACCGGAAGACATCGTACGCTGCGACGCCAGCTACACCGGACAGTATCTGAAACACGAACTTTCTTTACATACAATGGAAGAGTAACCACGAATTACACAGATAGCACAGATTGTTTTGTAGAAAAGCTTCTCGGAAGGCAGGTACGTTAATTGTCCAGTCTGTCGAAAACACAGCATCGGCTGGCCGAGAAGCGCTTGACAAAACTAATCTGTGAAATCCGTGTAATCTGTGGTTACTCCCCCTGTGAAAAACTGTGGTTACTCCCACTAAATAGGTAGGCAATAGACGATGGCGGTTATAAACAGAGGCACTCTGAGCGGGGACAAGGAGGCATTGCTGAGGCGGGATATCCGTGAACTCGGAGTTATGCTGGGCGAAGTATTGATCGCACAGGAAGGGCAGGATTTCTTTGAACTCGTTGAGCTGATGAGGCAGTTGACCAAATCCTACCGCGCTGAGGGCAAAGAGGAAACCGAACGCACCATTCGCGAGATCGTCGAATCGCTCGATATACATCGTGCACACAAACTGATACGGGCCTTCACGTTTTTCTTTGTCGTCGTCAACTCTGCCGACGAAATTCACCGCATTCGCCGTCAGCGAATTCATGCAATTGAAGACGGCAGCGCCCAGCGGGGATCGCTGCGTGAAACGCTTGAGCAGCTGGCGCTGGAAGGATTGCAGGCAGGAGATCTGCGTGAAGTGTTCGCCTCCATCGATCTTGTTCCGGTATTCACGGCGCATCCTACCGAAGCGACGAGGCAGACCGTGCTGCGGAAGATTCTGCATATCGGAGAACTGCTGCTCCGCCGCGATGTTACCGCGCTGACGGAAGACGAGCAGGAGGAAATCCGCCAGGAAATCCGGACGGAACTTACCATACTCTGGCAGACCAATGCGATTCGCATGCATAAAACCACAGTGCGTGACGAGGTGCGGCGAGGACTCTTTTTCTTCCGTCACATTCTCTACGATACCATTCCCAAATTGTATCGTTCGCTGAATCACGATCTGCAGCAGGTATTCGGCATTCCGGATCCCGTACCCCCTTTCCTGCGCTTCGGCTCGTGGATCGGCGGCGACCGCGACGGACATCCCTTCGTCACTGCCGACGTGACGAGGATGGCGCTGGATCTTCATCGAAGTCAGATTCTTCAGCTGTATATCGACGACACCGACAAGCTTTTCGACACGATGAGCAATTCGACACGGCTGATTCTCGCCAGCGACGAACTCATCGCTTCGTTCGCCCGTGATCGGGAGATGCTTGCAGGGCAGGTAACCGACGATGACCTCCGCGACCAGTCGGAAATCTACCGCGTCAAGACCCACTGCATCTGGCATAAGCTGAAAAATACGCTCGCCGGTGAAGGCGCAGGGTATGACGCCGCTGAAGCGTTCCTTGCGGACCTGCAGCTGATGCATGACAGTCTTCAACAGAATCACGGAGAGATCGTTGCGCAGCGTCTGCTGCTTCCTCTGATCTATAAAGTGCGCACATTCGGCTTCCACCTTGTCTCGCTCGATATCCGGCAGAACTCCGAAATGCTGGGTGATGCCGTTGCCGAGCTTTTCGCGCGCGCGGAAGTCTCCGCCGACTACCTTCAGCTGTCGGAGGCCGAGCGCAGTGAGATGCTCACGCACGAACTGCTCAATAGCCGTCCCGTCGTCGGCTTGCGCCATGAGATCGACGGTACGACGCTGCAGGTACTGGAAGAATTTTCCTTACTGCGCGAGGGGAAAGACCGCTTCGGCGAACAGGCCTGCAACGACTACATCATCAGCATGAGCGAAGCGCCGAGCGATGTGCTCGAAGCGCTGCTGCTCGCGAGGGAAGCCGGGCTGACCGGAGTACGCAAGGGCGAAATCACACATTCCCGGCTGGATATTCTTCCTCTTTTCGAAACTATCGCCGATCTCCGCCGCGCTGCCGAAACCATGGACGATCTGTTCACAAATCCTGCGTATTCGCAGCATCTGGCGTGGCGGAATAATCAGCAAAAAATCATGCTGGGATATTCCGACAGCAACAAAGACGGAGGCATCGTGTCTTCGACCTTTGAATTGTACAAGGCACAGATGCAGCTTCGGGATGTCTGCGAAAAGCACGGCGTGCGCCTTTCTGTTTTTCACGGCCGCGGCGGCAGCGTCTCCCGGGGCGGGGGACCCCTCAACCAGGCGATACTTGCACAGCCCGTAGGCACCGTCGACGGCGGCATCAAGATTACTGAACAGGGTGAAATGATTTCCGCGAAATACGCCATGCCGGAAATCGCACTTCGGAGTCTCGAGCTGGCTTCGTCCGCAGTGCTGCGCACGACAGCGGAATGCACCTACCTGCCCTGCCGGATCGAATCCGCCGCGAATATGCGGGCTTTCGAGCAGATCTCGCAGGATGCTCTGGACGCCTACCGCGAACTGCTGGAACAGGAGTATTTCATTCCATTTTTCCGTCAGGCCACGCCGATCGATGTGATCGAGCAAATTGAAATCGGCTCGCGTCCGCCATCCCGAAAAAAATCCGATTCCATCGAGAATCTCCGCGCCATTCCCTGGGTGTTCTCCTGGACGCAATCACGGAACATTCTTTCCGGCTGGTACGGCTTCGGCTCCGCTCTCGAGAAAGCTGTGCAGGAAGAGAGAATTAAATGGACCGAGCTTCGCGGGTGGCACCGTCACTGGCCTTTCTTCAATACTCTCGTCGGCAACATCGAGACGACGCTGCTGAAAGCGGATATGATTATCGCCGCCGAGTACGTCACGTTATGCGATGATCCGCGGCGTGCGAAAAAGCTGTTTTCCATGATCACGGAAGAGTACGATCGTACGCGCGCAGCAATTACGAATATCACCGGCGGAGAATTGCTGTATGAGAATGCATCCCTGCGGCGATCCATTCAGCTGCGGAATCCGTATATCGATCCCATAAGCTACATTCAGGTCGAGCTTCTTCGCCGGTACCGTAGTTCTCCACCAAGCCCTGCCGAACGCAAGGCGTTGCTGGACGTGCTCCGCGCCTCGGTAAACGGAATTGCAGCGGGCATGCGGCGCACCGGATAGAGCAGGAGAAATCTCTGCGGTCGCGTTAATGCAAACATGATAGAATCACAGGACAAAAATTCTCAACCAATAGCGGGAATGAATCTTCAGCTTGCGCTGGATTTGGTTCTGCAGTACGGGTGGAACGCGACTTCATATCAGATACTGAATCCGGGCATTGAGCACTGGTTCAGCGAACGCGGAGACGCGGTCATCGGGTATGTGCGGCACTACGGCGTGCGTGTTGTGGCAGGTGCGCCGGTTTGTCCGACCGACCGCCTTGCCGCGGTAGTCGCTGAATTTGAGGCAGCCGGGCGCAGGTCGGCGGTGTGCTATTTCGGTGCCGAAGAACGCATGGCCGAAGCGCTTGCCGTTCACGCTCCCCGCGCACGCATCGTACTTGGCGCGCAGCCGGCTTGGAATCCGATGGATTGGCCCGGTATGCTCGCCGGACATCCGTCCCTGCGCGCGCAGTTGAACCGCGCCCGCAACAAGGGCGTGGGCATCGAAGAATGGGACAACGACCGCGCCACCATCCATCCCGAACTTCAACGCTGTCTGCAGGAGTGGCTGCGCACGCGCGGGCTTCCCCCGCTGCATTTTCTCGTCGAACCGCAGACGCTCGCACGGCTGTTCAACCGCATGGTGATTGTGGCGTTGATTGAAGACCGTCCGGTCGGTTTTCTCGTGGCCTCGCCGATTCCCCTGCGCGATGGCTGGCTCATCGAGCAGCTCGTACGCGGCGCGGAAGCTCCCAACGGGACGGCGGAACTGCTGATTGATGCGGCGGTGAATGATATGGCGGCGCGCGGCAGCACGCATGTGACGCTGGGCCTTTCGCCGATTTCGCGGCAGGCAGGACTCGAGAAAGAGAGCAATCCCTTTCTGCTCCGGCATCTGCTTTCTTTCGTCCGCGCCTATGGCCGGCGATTCTACAATTTCGAAGGACTCGACAATTTCAAGGCCAAGTTCCGTTCCCCCGAATGGGAGACGGTGTATGCGATCTCGAATGAACGTAGGATGTCCATGCGCACACTCTACGCCACCGCCGCTGCCTTCGCAGGCGAAAACCCTCTGCTCACGCTGCTGCGTGCGGCAATTCAGAAGAAAGAGTAACCACGGATTACACAGATTGCACAGATTAGATTTTTTAACAAGGAAATATCAGCCTATCGGAAAAGTGGCTTGCGCTTGTGTGGAACCACTTGGTAAACACATTCATAGATGTGCCAAAAAAAACAATCTGTGTAATCCGTGTAATCTGTGGTTACTCTTCTCCTGCAAGCGTGTCTATAGTGCATTGCCCATACATTGGAGATCGATATGAAACATACATTACTCCTTCTGTTCGTTTTGCCACTGCTGATATTGGCGGCCTGCAGCGATGATGATCCTACCGGCACGACACCCACTGATGTAACTGACGATGAATATGCCGTGTGGTCGGCGACGCTCGATTCGATGGTGGTGTGGGAGGCGGACGATGTCGTTCTGCTGCAGAGCGGCACCGACAGCTATGCCCTGCATGATTCGGCCACGGCCTCCTGGCTGAAGCAGCAGCTGAAGGTTACTGATGATGCCATCGTGAGCTATAAAGACAGGAACGCAACACCGTCAACGATCGAAAGAAAGCTGACCCTCCCTGCGGAATACCATCTCCTCACCGTGCTGCAGATTCAGGATATCATCACGCAGGGCGGCTACGACGAAATCTACAACCGTTATCCGAAATGCAACGGAGTGACCACCCTTTCCCGCGTCGGCTTCAACAGCACCCGAACCCAGGGACTGGTGTATATGTCGCAAACCACCGGTTTCCTCGCGAGCGTGGGTTGGGCAGTGCTCTGCCGGAAGGTCTCCGGGAAATGGGAAGTACTGACCAGCATGATAGTCTGGGTGTCCTGACCACGAATACATCGGAGGGGTGGGGGAAGGGGGGCGTTGTGAACGCATTGCGAAAAGCCATAAACGAAAACACAGACACGATAGTCCGAAGCTTCGTATCTTTGGAAAAAAGCACCGCGCTGTGTAAAAAGGTGCTTTCCCAAATCAATCCGTGTAATCTGTGTAATCCGTGGTTACTCTTTCGACCTATACCACTTCCCCTCCCCGCGTCGCCATTATCGGCGCCGGCGCGGCAGGACTCATGGCGGCCGTGTTCGCCGCACGCAGCGGAGCCGAGACTCTTATTCTCGAACGCACTGATGAAGGCGGACGCAAGGTGCTGATCAGCGGCGGGGGACGCTGCAACATTCTTCCCACCGAAGTCGATGAATCACGCTTCGTCACAGACTCCTCAACCAATTCCCTGAAAAAAATTCTCCGCAGCTGGCCGCTGCGCGAACAGATCTCATTCTTCGAAAAGGAGCTTCAGCTGCCGCTGGAAAAGGAAGCCGAAACCGGGAAGCTGTTTCCCGCCTCGCAGCGGGCGCGCGATGTGCGCGACGGACTGCTGCATGAAGCGCAGGCGCAGGGTGCGAAACTCTATTCGAACGCGCTGGTCACCGACGTCGCCCCGACAGAACACGGATGGCGCATCTCGCTCGCCGCCGCTCCGGCGCTCGATGTGGACGCAGTGATCGTAGCGACGGGCGGACTTTCCGTCCCCAAAACCGGCAGCGACGGCAGCGGCTTCGCCTTCGCGAAAAAGCTGGGCATCAAACTGAATCCGACCTACGCCGCGCTCACACCGATCACCTCGCACGACGAACGCTTTCACACACTCGCCGGAATCGCAGTGCCCGTCGAAATCACCGCGCATGACGCGCAGCGCAAGGCCAGTGCACGCGATGCATTTCTCTTCACGCATCGCGGATACAGCGGTCCTTCCGTGCTGGATGTATCGCATGTGCTTGTGCGTTCCCAGGAGAGCGGCCGCCACGACGCGCAGCTGACAGTGTGCTGGACAACAGTTGATGAGAAAGAATGGCTGCGGCGTTTCGATCATTCGCGTCCTGGAACCGTGCTTGGAGTGCTGAGGCGCGAATTGCCGGAGCGTCTCGCCGATGCACTTTGCGCGCATGCGACTGTGGATCCCTCGCGCACGCTTTCGCAGCTGCGGCGCGACGAGCGCAAGCGTCTGCTCGATGTGCTGCTGCGCTGCGATCTTCCATGGTCGGGCAGCGAAGGCTACCGCGTCGCCGAAGTCACCGGCGGCGGAGTCGATCTCGCTGAGGTCCATCCGAAAACCCTCGAGAGCCGCCGGCACCCCGGACTCCACTTCTGCGGCGAAGTGCTTGATGTGTTTGGTCCCATCGGCGGCTACAACTTCCTCTGGGCCTGGGCCACCGGCCGTGCTGCCGGGCTAGGCGCCGCGATCCGTTGAAGAGTAACCACCCGCCTCCGTAATCATCCTGAAATACAGGATGATACTACGGCGTGGCAAGCAGATTTCACGGATTACACAGATTGGCTTTTTTAGCGCGCTGAAAGCGCGATCGATCATAGCCCAGGCTTTAAAGCCTGGGTAACGGGCGGTCCCAAACCCCCGCTCCTAATTCGCGCTGAAAGCGCGACCTATCATGGCCCGGGCCTTCTCGTCTCGGCGTAGTCCGCGATAGCGGACGAAGACGGATCAGGCCTGGGTAACGGGCGGCCGCAAACCCCCGCTCCCTCATTCGCGCTGAAAGCGCGACCTATTTCAGCCCAGGGCCCGAGGCCTTGGGTAACAGGCGGCCGCAAAAACCCCCTCTCCGCCCTGAAAGGGCGGATCAAGTAGCTCGGGAAAGACTGGTTCGCCCTTTCAGGGCGGAGGATGGAGAGGTTCGGAGTCGTCCGCAACCCAGGCCACGTGCCCCGTCTTCGCTACGCTCTGACGTGGCACGTGGCCTGGGCTGCAATATTGCGCGCTTTCAGCGCGTGACCGAGCTCGCGGCATCCGAAAGTGTGCTGGAGCGCGCGGAACCGGTTGGCAATTGAAGTTCCCGCTTCGCATGTTTGTATCTTTCCACCGGAGTATCTCATGCGCTATTCCATATTCCTCGCACTTGCACTCTTCGTTTGCAGCGGCACACTCGTCGCGCAGCCCGCGGGATACACCCCGCGCGGTGTGCAAGCCTATCTCGTGAATTACAATGCCGTGCACGGCGACCGCTTCCTGGCGGAATTTTCTGCGCGGCGCTTCGTGCTTATTGACGAGGCCGGCGCGGCGGACATTCCGATGATGCGTGCGATTTCTCCCGACATCCCCGTGCTCAGGTATCGCGACATGGTTGCGGTGTATCCGTCCTTTCCGGAATTCGCAGAGGTCGATCGCGATGAACAGGCCTTCATGCATTCTACCGAACCATCTGCGCTGCTGTGCTCGATGAAAGGAGACAGCGCTGTGATCGCGTGGATGCCCGACCGCCGCTCCCTCCCGATCAAAGGCTACCGGCTGCAGTGGAGCACGGACTCCCTCGGCACTTCGCATGCGCTGGTGGATACGGTGATCACCGCGCTGCCGGTGGGCGTGCGATTGCCGAAGTCCGCAGTATTTCTCCGCGTCGATACCGAACTCGAAGACGGCAGCCTTCTCAACTACGGTTTGCCGGTCCGCTGGAGCAGCGCGCAGACTTCCGAGTTTGTGTGGCCATCCGTTGTGAGCGAATCGCGTTCGTCAACCTCCGTCGATAATCACATCGAGCTTCGTACGGCGGGGACGCTCCGGCCCGATTCGATTTTCATTCTCGCGGACATCGACCGCAGCAACACGCTGAGCGCGACGAAGGAGCGAATGTCCGCGCAATGGAACGGCGATCATTGGGAGCGCGATTTCTCCGTCGACATCACCGGACTGCGCAGCAACTGCGGCTACGAATTTACGGTGGAGGTGTGGTCGGGAGGAAAGCGCACGGTGCTACCCACGCAGGGCAAATGGCATACGAATGTGAACAACCGGGTAAAAAACGACACCTACGGTTTTTATGTGATGAACGTCGGCAGCAGCACCTGGCGGCAGGCCACGATTTCGCAGATACTGCTCGCATTTTCGAAACAGGGCTACAGCGGATTGTTTGAAGACGATTGCTGGTACCGCATCGAAAATTACGGAGGGGATTCCTATCCCCCGGTCCCGTACAATCAGCTGGAGTGGCGCGCAAATCTCTACGGAATGCTCGACAGCATCCGAGCGGCAATCGCGCCGCGGCCTGCGTATTTCAACGGCCTCTACACCGACGTATCGGACAGCCTGCTCGCGCACACCGAGGGCGGAATGACCGAAGGCTTCGCCTACACGCATTGGTCGGGTCTCGTGCGCGGAGCCAGCTGGCGCAACAGCTGCAATCGCGGACTCTCCGCCGCGCATGCCTACGGCAAGACGTGGATGTCCCTCGGCGGTGCGCCCTTCGACGACATTCCCGGACGCCTGTACGCGCTCGCCAGCTATCTGATGGTGGCGGACAGTCTCTCAATGTTCGCCAACGCCACGAGCTATCAGGAGCTTTCGCATTTCCCTGAATTCGATATTCCTCTCGGTCAGCCGCTCGAAAGCGCGGAGCTCGACGTCGATACTCTCGCGCATGACAATGGCGCAGGACGCTACTACCGCCGCGAGTTCGAAGGCGGTACGGTGGTAGTGAATGCCGGAACGGTGCCGGTGGTTTATCCCGATGCGCGTGGAAGAAAGAGCGTCACTGCGATCGGCGGCATCACTACCGACGGCGGACGCATCGAGACTCTATTCGAAAGCGACACACTGGCATCCGGCAGTGCACGGATTTATCTCACCATGCTTCCCGGTGAAGAGCTGGCCTCACCGGTGATTGATTCTGTCATGGCGGTCCCGGAGCGCGTTCCTTCCGATGGCAGTACGCCATGCACTGTGCGCGTGCTTGCGCATGATGTGTCCGCCCCGCGCTGGCGCAGCGATCCCGCGCTTCCGTTGTCGGTGGTGGTGGATGCGGGTGCGGTGGGTGGACCACGCGAACTCTCGCTACTGCCGATGTCGGGTGGGAGTCCTGAACTCCCCGTCTGGTTCGAGGGTTCGTTTCCCATTCCCGTGGGTGCTCCGCCGGACAGCGGCCGGCTGCTGGTGTCCGTTTACGCCGCGACGGGACTCGTCACCATCGGCTACGTCACCGTGCGGATCGAAAGCGGCGACGCGGGAAATCTGCTGATGAATTACAGCTACGAAATTGACAACAACGACGACGGCATCCCTGATTTCTGGCGGAGTTATTCGAAGGGCTTCGACTACGATGTCAGCGGAATTGCGCAGAGCGGCAGCCGTTCCGTGCATGTGTTCAACGACAGTCTGACGGACTTTCGCGGCGTGTACATCAGCGTGCAGCTGGATCAGGACAGCGCCGAGGCGCTGGAAATATCCGGATGGTCGAAGGCCATCGGCGTGAGTGGAAATTCCGACAACGACTACGCCGTGTATGTAGACAGCCGCTACGCCGACGGCACTTCGCTGTACGGGCAGTGCGCACGATTCGCGACCGGCACGCATGATTGGGAATACTCGTCGTTCGTGATTCGTCCCGAAAAGCCCATCGCCTTCTGCAGCGTGTACGTGCTCTTCCGCCGCCATACCGGCGAGGTCTGGTTCGATCAACTCGCACTGCGGCGCTACGAAGAGCCGTCGGAGATAAAGATCAGCGGACCCGAGACTCCGCTGCTCACGGCATACCCCAACCCCGCCCGGGACATCCTGCACATTCGCCTTCGCCCACAAACCGGCGGCATGAAACAACTCGCGCTATACGATCATCTCGGAAGAAGATGTGTGGTGAAAGAGCTGGAGACGCACGCGGGCATCGAACAGGCTGCGGTGCTTTCGCTTAGCGGCCTCCCGTCGGGATTGTATTATTTGCGGGTTGATGGAATATCGGTTCGAACGGTGGTGGTGATGAGATAGAACAAGTCATCGGCAGTTTGGGGACGGCGCGCACCAGCGCGCCCTTATGCTGCAAATTTGAAGGCCGTTGCCTCCTGTTGAAGAGGCGCGCTGGGGCGCGCCGCTCCCAGGTAAGGCTTTTTGCGAAACTGTCATTGGAAGACCTTGGGAAAGCACAAACACGAATTCGCATGTACGGGCGTGTTACAACCTCCACCCGAACAGAAGCGATACCGACGGATACGCCCAGGTGCCGAGATCTTCAAATGTCGGTGTATTATTCGGGTATGAGGACCAGCCCGGAAACATCCACGTCGTTCCGGAAAGCGCGGGTTCTAGCAGCCTGCGGTACTGGAGTTCGACAAAAGAATTACTGAACACATAACCGATGCCGATTGTAAGCGAGGTCTGCTGCCAGAAAGAGTCGCGGTGCAGGGTGTTGGTGTGCTCGTAGGTCGGACCATGTCCTTCGCTGTCCTGCACTTCATCTTCAGGACCGTCGGTCCACAGCCAGGTCAGTCCGCCGCAGAGATAGAACGGGCTATTGAGCTGCAGCGTCGTGACCACTTCTCCGGACAGATAAGTGAGCCCGGCCGCAGCGCGAGGACGAATACCCAGTTCCCACTCCGTTTCCGCCAGGCGCAGCAGCGGATAGGCATAGGCCGCCGAGATACCGATTCCGGTACCATACGGCTGCGTACGGGCACCGAACAAGCTGACGACCATTTCACCGCCGATCCATGTTCCCGCGATCAAAGGAGTGCGCTTCGTTGATGGCACCGGGGTCGACACAAGCGGTCGGGGTTCACGCATCGCATGAGTGAGTCTGAAATCCCGGATGGCGTAACGCAGTTCCAGCGGCAGCCCGTCGACAAAGAATTCGCGGGTAGCGAGGCGTTCAAGGGCATGACGGACGTCGTCGATATCCATCCCGGCCTCGATCGTGTGAGGAACGGGAATTCCCTTTCCGATCAGTGCGATCAATGCCGCGGGAATGGCGCTGTACAGTATCGCATACAGGCCCGCGGCAGCGACCATGATCGCGTCTTCATGCTTCAGAGTGTTGAACGTCACTCCGCCGATGAGTTTGTAGGTGATTGCACCAAGAAGGGTAAAGACCCCAGAGAACGCCCGAGAGAAGCCGATGGGAACCTTCGAGTTGAGTTCCATTATGGAATCGACAGGAACAATGCGCAGCCGCTCGTTCATCTCGGCTGCGAAGAATGGCCCGCCTCCGGTCCAGAGCGCAATTGCTGCCGTATCGTTCCACAGCACAGGTCCGGAGACGGAGGAGGAGTCCAACAGAATAATCCGGGCATGTGGCGCCTCCGACATCGTGCGGCGGGATACCGGATCGAAAACGCCGATGTCAAGAAGCGGTGAAAGCGAACGCAGCATATTCAGGTCCGTAGCCGTCGCGATCATTGCCGAACTCGCGGAACCTTCTTCCCTGTGTGCTATGGCCTCGAAATTATCGAAGTACCAGCGGAGAAATGCGGCATCGCGCGGTGTGAGCCGCAATTGTCTGCCGGCCGGACCCCCGGTGAATATCGTGACAACGACCGAATCGTGCGCCGCCTCCAACCGGGCGGAGACGAATTCGTCGATATCCGGAAACAGATTGAAATACACCCGTTCCGTGCTGTCGATAACGCTGCCGACACGCGGACCGAACAGCTGCTGAGTTTCAGCGGCTGCGGAAGCTGCGGCCTGCCTCTCCTGCGCAAACAGTAGAAACGGAATCGTGAGCGGGATGATGATGAACGGTAGACGCATGAACGGATAATACGGTACAGTGTTCTTTCCAAACTGACACTTCAGGGCGGAAGCTGTTTCTGGTTCGGCAGAAAAAGCGCGCCGTCATTTTGCCAGCACCTCGGTCAGTGCTTCTCTGAACCTCTCTTCATATCCTTCCGCATAGCCAACGGATGACCAGCTGATCATACCCTCGCGGTCGATGATGAAGAAGGTCGGATAACCAGGAACTTCATATTTTTCTGCGACGCTGTATTCTGCGAGGAGGACGGGATAATTCACTCCGCGCGATGAGAGGAATTTCTTGAGAAAGCGATTGTCCGCCTTGTCATACGGATTCACTCCCAGAAACACCACGCTGCCGTCATGACCGAATTCCTCGTACATTTTTTCGATGGCCGGAACGGCAAGCTGACAGGGATGGCAGGACGCATACCAGAAATCGATGAAGATTATTTTTCCTCGAAGTGAAGACAGACGCAGCGAATCCCCCTCATACACGGCAGCAGAAAAATCGGGTGCGGGCTTACCGGCCTGTAGCGGAAGACGATCCTCTTTTGATGGTTCGACGTAATCCGTCACACGCACATAGTCGGGGAGGGAAGATGCACTGAAATAATCCGGAGGGAGGACGGGGTTGAGCTCGAGATTTTCCACCCATGCGTCGCGGTACTGCAGCAGTGTACCCATAGGATCCGCGATATGCATCTCCTCGGTTATCCGTATCGGAATGGTATCACTTAACCGAAAGGTTATGCGGCGGACGTGCAAGGGAGTATCCCCGTCTAGTACGCGACGAATCTCAATAACCTTCACAGCCTCGCCGCGCCATTGTTCATTGGAGAGTTTGAAGGTCGGCGGATCAGTGGGATCGAACAGCATGAAGAATCGTTTGATACCGTCAATATGGGGAAAGGATGCACCAGAAATAAAACTGCCTTCAGTATGACGCTTCGGATTGTCTTTTTCATGAAACAGAGTGACGGAGCTGTCCGCCAGCTTCCCCATACACGCTTCGGAGCCATCGTAGCTCACGAAAAAACCATAATCGTTTGTAGCGCGAATTCTGTACCCGAACGCATCATTTTCAAGCCGCTGCAGCGTCACATCGTAGACAGATTGCGTGGTGTCATCATGCGTCATGAATTTCATTGCATAATGCTCTGTGAATCGCCGCGTGGGATACTTCTCCATCGCGCGATCCATCGCCTGCAGAAGTCTGAATGATTCCCCATTGACGCTTCTTGTCGAGGCGCAGCCATTGATCATCAGTACAAAGGAAGCTGCAACGCAGCAAAAAATCAGTCGCATGATTTCTCCACTACAATTTTCGTATGGCTCTGTGCAACACGACCATCGATGGGACAACAACTCAGTGCAGCACGATCATCGGAGTGGTAAAAGTCTCCTCACCCGCCTGCACTCGCAGGAGATAGACTCCGTTCTCCAGCCCGGCCGTTGGGAATGAGAGGGTGTGGCTGCCGGGAGCGAGCATTCCGTCCCGGAGCAGGAGGCGCTGGCGGCCGAGAAGATCGTATATCGCCGCGTGCACGGATTCGCCGCGCGGTAATGTCAGCACTGCGGTGGCGGATTCCGTTGCCGGCTGGGGGAAGACCGCGTTCAGAGAAAAATGAGAGGGTGACGCCTGTTCGATGCCAGTGACGCGTACTGCCGCTGATGTCGCGTTGAGGACCGGGCGGTCGAGGACATCCTCCCCATGCCGGGTCACGAATGCGACGGCGTATAGGCGCGAGGACTCCGTGATACCCGTTTGCTCGAAGTGGAAGCGTCTGCTGTATGTCGCCATCGCCCGGGGCATATCGGGGATGTCGCCGGCAACGCCCCATGCACCGGTGAGCAGCTGAATGGGGACATGTTGGTGCTCGTACCCGGTAACGGGATCGGGCAGACTGTAGAATGGATGATCCGGGTAGGATGCATTGCCGCTGAAATAATTGCTTTGATCCCAGCCGCTGCCGGACCCCTTCACGGTTTCCATTACCAGCCAGCAATGCACACGGTAATCCGCCGGCGGTGCGTAATCGCTGAACTCCACCGTGACGTCCAGGTAGCCGCCAAAGGCTTCAGGATCGCATATTCCCGACACCGAAACTGACAGCGGCGTGTACGCGGAAAACTGCTCCCCGGTCCGCGTGATCCATGCATCGCGCGTGCGGGAGATCGGGACACCGGCTTCACCATCGAAATGCATGCGGTCGATCATGGCGGTGGGATAGGAGGGAGAGAATGCCTGTGCGAGCGAGTCGCCCTCAGGAAGGATCATCGCATCCGTGCCGCCGGAATGAATCGCCACCGGGATTGCCAGCGGATATGTCTGCAGCAGCTTCTCAATCTGTACCGCGCCGTCGGGACACCAGCCGCACCACGCGCCGGTGAATTCTTCCACCAACACGCGCTTTTCGGAGGATACTCCGAGGATGGTGAACACCGTCGATGAAAGGGTGTCGTTTACGGGATTCTCATCGGTCAATCCGTCACCCAGCTCGATGCGCATGGCGACCGTGTACAGCCTGCCAGCTTCGGAGGGCGTCCAGACGATGTCATGTGTGAAATCCCAGGTCTCGCTGGATGCCAGATTCATGCCGCTGACCTGCATTTCCTGCTCGGGCGAACCTTCAATACTGTAGAAAATCGAAAAGGCCGTCAGCGGATTGCTGCCGAGATTCTTGATGGTGCCCCGGATTTCCACCCGCGTGTTAACCTTCACGACTGATTCGGTCAGCGAGGCCGAAAGCGCCGCATCGGTGCCGACGCTGCTCCAATTAAAAATGTAGCGAACGTCGTCGGTCGGGTCGGCGGTGACCTCCGGGTAGGGGAAGCGCGGACTCCCCGGCAGCAGGGTCGTGATGCTGCCGTCGGCATTGACCGCACCTACTGTTCCAGTGAGTGTGCCATCGGTGCGGCCTGCAACGAACACCACGTCGAAGCCGCCCTGCTCGTAAAGCACAATGGCAAAGCTGACATTGCTTCGGCTGAACGTCTGTCCTTTCGGCACGGCGCTGATCCACATGATGACATGCGTGCGGTTGGGCGCGGTGCCCTCGGTCTTCGTGCGCACTTCGTTGGACCAGACGGGATTGCCGCCTTCCAGATGAAGATCATCCCAGTATCCGAATATCGCGTCATGCACGGTCCCGCGCTCGTTGTCGGGCTCACTTACCGATGCATTGCTGTCGAAAGTGATATAGCCGTTGTCGCTGATGAAATACCCGTTGACCGTTTCGGCGCCGAAATCGAACGGGAACGGCAGCGTTTGCCAATCCGAAAGCTCGTCTTCCTTCGGTGCGGCATACACCAGTGCACTGCCGTTGCGCATGTCCGCAATCACGGGATGCGAGCCGGTCGTCTGTGTCCATGTCCAGGTCTGCGCAAAGAGAGTGGGAGGAAGCAGCAGGAGGCAGAATAGAGTTGCGGCGACGCGCATGGGATTATCCTTACCGAAAAGATGAAGCAGCGGAAAAACTCCGGATCGAATATTCGGAAAGCGTTGAACGAAAAGCAACCGGATACCTCCGTCAGCTGACAAATACCATATGGAAACCGACGATCTGCCAGGTAGTCTCTGTCCTCTCGACGCGTACGAGATACCCCGCAGCCCCAAGGCTGCCGACAAAATATCCGGCATACACAACAGCACTTCCGGAGCCGGTATACGTTATCGTCCCGACCCAGATACAGATACCGCCGGATGTGAAGTCAGGGTGTGAGACCCCACCTATACCGATGGTGCATTCGCTGAACGGCCGCAGCGGATGGTCGATGTTCTGCAGTTGGTGGAATACGGATGGCGAAAGAGCAGTAAGCTGTTCATCACTATTGTCAAAGGGCGTGATTGCAATCGAGGCGTAGGTCGCGAATTGCAAACGCGATTCCCAGTTCAATTCCGTCATGAAGCGCAGTGTCGTTTCCTGTATGCGCTCCTCATCAGACAATGCGGGTTCCGTGCTGCTGTCCGTGCAGGCGCTTGTCGAAAGCAGCATGGCGAGGACGGCAAGAAGCGGCAGAGCGAGCGTACGGGAGGCATCGGAGCTGACGGGAGAAAAATACTTGTACTGCATGTCACCCCCTCCTGCTGTAATAGACGTTCATAGCACGTGCGTTCCATCCGTCATTTTCGAAGACGAGATCGCAGGCCGCATAGGCGTAATAGTTGTCCCTGTGCCTCATCCCGCAGGTAACGATCAGGTGCGTGCCGTCGACGCGTTCGATGCTGGCGGTGAAGCAGGCGACAGCGGGCACCTGTGTGTCGATTGTTCTGTAAATCGCGTAGCCGGTGGGTTGCCATACCATCTCAACCTCATCCATGGCGACGATGCGGAGAGGCAGGGCCAAGGCCAGGTCGGTGATCAATTGCTGTGAGTGCGGAGTGATTACCGTCGGCCAAAACAGTTCGTCCTTCAGCGAATCTCCCAGCGCTACTGCCATCGCTTCGCAACCCAACGTATCGAGCGGAAGGATGTCGTACATCGCACGGTAGACGAGTACGCGAATCGCAACGTCGTCGTATGGCTCGTTGACAGGGTCGTCGGAACAGGACGACAGTATCAATGGCAGAAACAGGCAAAGAATCATCCGCCCGAGTCGCAGGTTCATAGAACCCCCATGAATTATTTTCTGTTTCGGATTTCGAGATCCTTATGAAGGTCAAGACACGATAAGCTTCGAGTGGTTACAACTGCGCTCAATGCAGCACATGCACTTTGGCGGACAGCATTCCATCCGATGTGAGGACTCGGAGAAAATACCGGCCGTTCGGCAGCGTGTGCAGATCGAGCGAGGAATGTCCGTTCGTCATTTCAACAGTCCGCAGAAGTGCGCCTGTGACGGAATACAGCTGCAGACGCTGCGTCACGCTGGATTCGGTTTGACCGCGAAGCAGTACTTCGACTCTTCCATCCGTGATGGACGGATAGGCGACGAGACTTGCTTTCGCAGGAATCGCCGGGTCATCTACACCAACTGGGCCGTCAAATGGAAACGCACCCATGTCGTTGCGCGAGCCATCGGGATCGTTGTACAGCGGATCAGGATTGCCGGTGTTTATGCAGGGAGAAGCAGCTAGCAGCGTGAATATTCCCTGGGCTGGGTCGGTGAATAAAGGATCTGCGGCGATCGCGCTGGCGCCGCCTGTTCCCGGAGGACCGTTGTATCCCTGATTTCCGAACGTGCAGTTGTAATCGATGACCGGACTTTCTTCCAGAAAGAATCCGACGCCATAGCCGACGACGATGTTATTGTAGCAGGTCGAACCCGAGCGGCCGTTGACCGCGATGCCTCGTCCTGCAGCGCCCGTCGGAGCGACGACGGTATTGTTGATGAAACGCACATTCGCAGCGGGGTGGAAAATCGTACCGCTGCCGTTTTCCCGCAGCGTGTTATTTCTCATGTCGACACGCCCTTCTTCGATGATGGCCGCTGGTCCTGCACAGAAGGAAATGGAGTTACCTGTAAAGTCAGCCTCAGAAGAAGCGCCATTCACGTGGATACCGCTTCCTTTGCAGGAGATTATCGTATTGTGCGATGCGGTAATTATCGCGTCGTCTGTTACTGCGATCCCTGTGGTAGCCAGGTCCCGGGCCAGGTTATCAGAAACCTCGGCTTGTGCTCCGCGAGCAACTACTATTCCGCCTGCCTGAATAGTGGTATCGATTCCGTAAACAACGTTGCCGGTGACGAACGCATCAGAATATTCCGTTACGGATATCTGAAAGTTTACGTTGTCGTAGCAAAGATTTTGGGAGGCGTCGAATCTGGAAGAATTCCGGCTCATGATGCCGCCGGAGGGATTGTCATACACCGTGTTTTCCAAGATCAGCATCCGACCCGGAACCTCACCCGGTCTTGCAACCCAGCCGGTGCTGTCGAGCCCGATGCCTGCCCCCGTCCCTTCCGGTACGTTTTCACCGGTCGGATCGACGCCATTGTTGAAGACTGTATTGTAAGCAAGCATGGGCCAAGCCCCTTCGCGTGCCGAAATCCCGTTCCAACCGTTATTGTATACCTGATTATTCATGATCAGCGGGGAGGCTCCATTCTGTATGCCGATTCCTACCTCGCGGTTCTCATACACCGTGTTATCCCGCGCTTCGCCCTTCGAAGTATGATTGAAGCCAATACCGATGCCGAAATTGCGATACACCTTGTTGTGGATGATCATGGGATTTGCTTCGCGGCCGTCTTTGTCGTGGGAACCGATGCCGGTCGAACCGTTGGAGTGCACGATGCAGTTCATCACCGTGGCGGAGGTGCCTCGATTTTGCACGGCATGTGAATGTCCCGGCAGGTGATGATTGACCGTGTCCATTCCCGTGAGGGTGAAGCCGTCGATGACCGCGAAATCGGCGCAGTTAACTACGGGCGTGATTTCGCCGCTGCTGTCGCGGAGTCCTTCGGAATGAATGATCGTGCGCAGTGCGCGATTCCACTGGCCGTCATCCTCACCTTCGGCACGCAATACCACGCCTTCGCGCAGCACGAGGTATTCGTGATAGGATCCGGCGCGCACCATGATGGTATCGCCGAAGGCGGATGCATCGATGGCGTCCTGAATGGCAGTAAAGTCATCGGGCACAATGCGCTGCTGTGCCGATAGCGGGATGAAGCAAAATGTGAGCAGCGCGATCAGCAGGGCGGAGCGGGAGTATGTGTTCATGGTATTCCGAAAATATAGGACAAATGCCTCGCCGCTGCAGCGGACGAGAAAAGAAAGTACGTGTGCAAGGTGTTCAGGACAATATATTACGATAAGTATATCCTATTGTCAAGATCGGCTCCTCCATTTCAGGAATGCGCGCCGATATGTATATTCGTCGTGCAGGTTGGATTCGACTGATCCGAGTACTGCGGACCTCCGCAACCTTTTTAAGAAAAAGGCGTAAACAACACCGGTCCGTCGGTTATTCCGATCCCTCAGCCCAGTTCCAGCAGGTGATATTATGCGACACTCGAGCCAATTTGATCGAGCTCCCCGCCTTGTGTGTATTTTCATTCTCATAATTATTCTCCCTCCCATACTTTTCGGACAAACTGAAAGTGCAGGGGCATCCCGCAGTGCGGGGGAACCCGAAGGCGGTGAAAGCGGAGACAAGGTTCGCACTCTTTCGGTGCGGATGATTTCAGAAGCTCCGCGCATCGACGGAGTCATTGACGCGATCTGGCAGCAAGCGGATTCCGTAAGCAACTTCACGCAGCATTCTCCCTTTTATGGCGTGCCGCCATCGTATCACACGACCGCGAAACTGCTCAGCACCGGAGAAGCGCTCTATTGCATGATCGTGTGTGAGGACCCCAGCGGGGAGGTGCAGCAGCAGACGGGTTTTCTTGATAATTACAGCGGGGATTTCGTCTCCATAATGCTGGATACGTTCGGCGACAAAAAGAGCGCATACAAACTCATCGTTTCCGCTGCTGGCGTTCGTGGTGATGCGCGATTGCTCGACGACGGCCGCAACCGTGACTATAGCTGGGACGGTGTATGGTTCTCCGCAGCCGAGGTTTATTCCTGGGGCTATGTGGTAGAAATGGAGATTCCCTATCGGTCGATACAGTACGAGCAGAATCTTGCATCCTGGGGACTTGATTTCGACCGGTGGATACCGACGAAGAGCGAAGATATTTATTGGAGTCCCTACGCGGAATCCGAAGGCATCCGTGTCTCGAAATTCGGGCAGATGGATTTCGACGGTTTTCGTCCCTCCGGCCGCGGCTTCAATTTCGAAATCTATCCGGTCGGCGTGTTGAAAGCGGATTACATCCGAGACGGTGTGTACGAGATTTCTCCCACCGCCGGACTCGATCTTTTCTACAATCCTTCGCCGAGCCTTACTTTCCAACTCACCGGCAATCCCGACTTCGCGCAGATCGAGGCGGACCCTTTCGAGTTCAATATTTCACGCTACGAATCCTATTTCGAAGAACGGCGGCCGTTCTTTACTGAGGGAAAGGAAATTTTCATGGCCTCCGGGCGGCAGCAAGACATGGGCTTCTACCGTCCGCTCGAACTTTTTTATTCCCGCCGCATCGGACGCAAGCTTGCCGATGGACAGGAAGTGCCGCTGTATCTCGGCAGCAAGGCGTTCGGACGACTCGGCGGCTGGGAATACGGCGGTTTCGTCGCTCAGACCGGGGAAGTCGATTATACCGACGATGGTGTCCGGATGACGGAGGAGCGCGCGACGTTTGCAAGCGGACGTATGAAAAGCCAGCTTTTCAGCAATTCGGATCTCGGAGTATTGTTTGTGGGGAAGTGGACTCCAACAGGAAATAACGGAGTCATTGATATCGACGGAGCGCTGCGTGCCTCCGACTGGCAGCTGGCCTATCAGTTCGCGCGATCGTTCCGCGACAACGAAGGTGATTTTGCAATGTCCGCCGGCTTTACCATGCCTACGGAAAAGTGGCTCGCGATGGTCCGGGCCCGCGCTGTGGGCAAGGACTTCGATGTTGATGATGTCGGCTATGTGCCTTGGAAGGGGACGGCAGAAATCGTCGCGATGGCTGGTCCCCGATGGTACTACAATGAAGGGCCGATCAGCCAGATCCTTCTTTATCTGGGCGGTCTCGCCAACTATGAAGACGCGGATCTCTACACGGATCTCGGCATCGCCGGCGGTTACAACATGCAGTTTCGATCGAATTGGGGTGGGGAAATCAATTTCGTGCTCGCCAAATCGAAAGATGAGCAAAAGGAATTCACCTCACACGAGCTGAATTTCTCTACCTGGTTCCATACGAACCCTTTGTGGGAGGCGAACGTATGGGGTGCCTGGTCCCGCACCTACAATTTCAGCCGCGATTGGCTGGCATATTATTCGCAGCTGGGAGGAGCGTTCAGCTGGCACACCACGGATGAAATAAACTTCGGGCTCAATCTCGGCATGTTCATTGAGAGCAATCCGGAAGGCAGCATCGAGGATATCACCTGGAATGCGCGTCCCACGCTCACCTATACTCCATGGAACGACGTGTCTCTCCGTCTCTATGTCGACAACCTGTTCGTGCGTTCTTCCGATCACATGGAGCAGGTCATCGGCGGTTTCCTCTTCAGCTGGAATTTCAAACCGAAGAGCTGGATTTATTTCGCGATAAACGACGTGCGCGACCGCTCTGATCAGTACGACACGTTCGGAACTCTCCTCCCCTCCCGCATGCACATCATCGGCCAGGCCGCCGTGCTGAAGGTGAAGTACCTGTATTATTTTTAAGAGGCACAGAGGCACAGAGATACCACGGTGAAAGTCAAGCGGTTGAGAATGACTAAACTCATTCGTAAATTTCGACCCCCCCCCCTCCTCCGTATTTAATGGCGAGAGGCGGCACCAGGACCACGCATGACACGTATGATACGCGTTTGTGGCACGGCTGCTGCCTTTCGTCGTTGTGCTTCCCGCCGGGAGACGGGCGCAGTAATGCGCATGTCTGTTTCCTCTGCATCCGCCGCCTGCACCGGGGTTTCATCGGTTTCCGCGTTCTGGGTGTTCTCAAGCGCGATGCGCTCCTGAGCGATGCGCTCTTGCCGTTTCCTCTCATACTGCGCGTCGAATGGGGTTTCGCTGATCCAGCAGGCATAGACAAGATGCAAGAGCTTGCGCATGGCAGCGGTCAGGGCGACCATCTTCGGTTTGCCTGCAGCGACGAGACGATCATAGAAGGCTGCGACGACCGGATTGGCTTTGGTGGCCGAGAGCGCGCACATGTAGAGAATGGCCCTGATACGCCGGCGCCCATGCTTGCTGATATGCATGGTGCGCAGATCGTCGCCGCTCTGATGGTAACGGGGATCGAGCCCCGCGTAGGCGGTGAGCGCTTTGGCGGAAGGAAACCGCTCGATCAGTCCGATTTCGATGCGGAGACTCAGCGCACTCCACGTGCCGATGCCCGGGATGCTCTCGATGACCCGGAAGCTGCGGTCGTCCTTCACCGCGTCCGCCAGGGTCTGCTTGAGTTTGTCGATCGTGCTCCGCTGATGAGCAATCTCCTTGGCCAGAAACGTGACGGTCGCGGCCGAAAACGCATCGGTCTGCGCGGCCACACTCTGTTTGGCCGCCGCGATCAGTGCCTTCGCCCGCAGGGCCGTCACATACGGGATGCGCGCGAGGGTCGTGGTCTTGGCGCGCGCCAGCTGCGGCGCGGTCGGATAGCGCTCGAGTACTGCCAGCGCCCATTGCGGGATATCGTCACGCAAGAACTGGATCAGGTCGGGCTGCACGCGCGGCAGAATGCTCTGCAATCGGTTTTTGGTCTCGCTCATCTGCTCAATACTGGCACAGATGCAGCGATACAGATCCTGTGCCCCTTCCAGGGCCGGATCAGATTGGATTTGATGCAGACGTTCCCCACTCGCCAAGTACTCGGCAATGCCCGCCGCGCTGCGCGCGTCGGTGACCGAACGATGCAGATCCAGCGCGAGGAAGCGCTTGACCGCCAGCGGATTGAGGGTCGACACTCTGACTTGCGGTCTGAGCTTTTTGAACATGTGGACCCAGTTGCGTTCGAGCCCGCCGGACGCTTCGACACCGACGAGGATGGCGGCCCCGGGATGCTTCTCCAGCCAGTCGCCCAGCAGGGCACGCACCTGCGTGTGCCCGGAAGCGGTGTCGTCGTACCGGCCCTTGGCAATCACGCTGCGCGCAGGATTAATAGCGTGCAGATCGGCATAGCCTTTCGAAATATCCATGCCGACGAACAACGTTTGTGTCTGAACGTTCATTGTGCATACCTCCGTGATGAGAAACGGACTGATATCCACTGCAGGGGCCTCCTCCTCAATCGACGATCGGCCAGCCTGGTCCATGCGTGGTCATGCCACAAGATACCTACTCGACCGCGGCGATATCGGGGGAGAAACAATCTTTGTGACGAGATCAATGTCTCAAGGCACAAATCGTTTTCTCCCGCAGCCGGATGAACCGGAAGTATGCAAAACAGATCAGTCATAGTCACGTACAATTAGATTAGAATAGTAGAAATCAACATACCAG
>JBATDG010000019.1:0-15382 GCA_049663345.1 Bacteroidota bacterium | reverse complement strand
GGCCCCAGGTCCTCGTGCTTGGCGGGGCCGAACCGTTGGCTGCGGCCCCAGGTTCTCGTGCCTGGCGGGGCCGAACCGTTGGCTGCGGCCCCAGGTTCTCGTGCCTGGCGGGGCCGAACCGTTGGTTCGCCCCTACTCCAAAGGGATCTGTTACGATCGTTGATGCAGGGCCGAGCCGTTGGCTGCGGCCCTTGACCTGATTCGGTCTTTGTCAGCTCGTCACCAAGCGGCTGCGGCCCTTTACTGGCGATAGAGGAGTCAACAAAGCGGATGGTTAATGCGCGTAGAAATCGATCTGCCGTTCGATGGCGGCGCGGCAGACGCCGCAGAAGTCGACGAGGCTGAGGGAGAACATGCGGCAATCGAGAGAGGGACGATACATACCCTCAGATATGTAGCCCGCACCTTCGAAGGCGCCGATCTTTCCGAGCAGCTCGGCATTCTTCAGAATCTCTTCTGATTTCTTCATGATGGGGTCGCGTTTCTGATAATAGTCTTCGGCAAGACGGTCGAGCTTCGTCATTTCATCTCGCAGCGCATCGTAATCTTTCTTCCCCCATTCGGTGGGAATTGCGATTCCAGCAGTAACCCGGGAACGCCATTTCACATCCGGAGCATCCATCAGCCGCGTGACGTTCGGCTCCCAGGGCTCGACGCCGGCGGGATAGAATTCGTCGTATCCGGTGGAGGAGGAATAGTACTCGTCGCCGAGTCCGCCGAAAGCGTGACCGAATTCATGCACGTACACGTAATCCCGCTGCCATTCCTGTCCGGTATGGGTTTCGTTCGTGTATGTCGTGGTGTAAAGCTGATAAATGCCGCCGCCGCCGTAGCGGCTGTCGTTGATGAGAATGCAGATGAAGTCGTAGGGAGCCGCAGCGGCAATGTAGCGCAGCTCCCGGTTGGCTTCGGTGAGCACATAGCGGGCGCTGCCGAAGGTGTTGTACATCAGACCGAGCGCTGTGTTTTTCCACACGTTGCGGTCGGGCACGTCAATACCGGATTCGGGTGAAATCGCGCAAACGGCACGAACGTTGAAATCGTCGCTGCGTTCTTTAAACGGACTCGTAGCAAACATCACCTCGTTAAAGTGCTTCGCATCCTTTTTGAATTTCTCAATATCGGCTTTTGCGTAGCCGTCGCCGAGGATGAGGATGTCGACTTTCTTATGAATGTCCCCATTCTCCATTAGCGTGATCACCTCGAAATCCGGTTCCTGCTGCTCAGCGATTACGACGGTGGGATCCGTGGGATCGATGACGGTGGAGAACACTTCCTCAAAAACCAGATACTTGTTCCTGCGGTTGAGCGTCATCTGTACGGTACGCTTCGGAAAAGGGAAGCGAACGGACTCGTGGAAAGTTTTCCACACGCCCTTGCCGGCTTCGCCCGTGGTCTGCCATTCGTTGAAGACGGTCGAAAAGCCGCGTGAGTACAGCAGCATGCCGCTTTGCAGATCGTAGACGCGAACGAGGAACTCGCCCATGTTCAGCGTGTCGACCAGATTGACCATGCTGCCGGGCCATGGACCCTCCTGAAATACCTTGTCGAGCGTGATGCGTTCTTCACCCTTGGTTCCGACATGGTAGTAGTCGGCTCGCATGGTTTTGTCGAAGAAGAAGCGATCGAAATCAACCTGTGCCTGGACGAAAGCGGGGATGAGAATGAAAAACAGAATGAGTTGAAAGCGCATGGAAACCTCGGGAATCATATGTAGGGCGTTGCCGTAAAATAATCTGCGAGTCAGCAAAAACCATATCGATGTGAATACAGATGAAATATTTCCGCCAGTCAGTGAAACTAATGCAGGGAAAAACACATATAATACGTTTTGTGCTCACCTGGATGGAAAAATGAAAACACGGCTTCTCTCTATCACACTCATCAGTCTTTTATTCATCGGCTGCGCGTCGACAAACCGGCTGCGCGAATACGATTTGCGCGGCAAAAACGTGGCCTTTCTCAATCGCACCGAGGTGGAGGATGTGTCGGGTGGTGTCTGGATAGACGACCCGGAACCCTGGGATGACAAACCAATGAGTGGATTGATCTCGCTGCTGCTATCCATCTTTGGATCAATTTCCGCTGATGCTAAACTCGACGGCGCGATCGATACCGAAGGAGTCTCCCGCCTGCTTGCGAAGGGAATAGAGAACACGCTTGTCGATAAGCTGGGTGTCCGCTCAGTGCAGCCCGATGATCCGGGAGTTGATTTTCTGATGGCCACGCATGTCGAGAAGATCTCTCTCATGTCCAATGCCGCGGGAGTCTTTCTGAATGTGAAGGTCAACCAGCAGATGTTCAGCGCGCACGACAGTTCGCTGGTGTGGGAAGAAAATCTCCGGCAGGAATTGCCTCTGCGCTACCATCCCGGCTTTATCCTGCATCCGACAGCTGCTGCCGTAGGGAGCGTCATCGGTGCAGTTGAACTCCTGGCCATGGATCAGGAGCAAATCCAGGACGCCGTTCTCTACACAGCCGAAGACGCCGGACTCCTTCTCGGCGATATGGTCCTGCGCTACACCCGATAGGGAATACAAGAAAACGCGAAATGGATGCATGGCGGAAACTGAGGCTTTGCCTTTTGCCTCACGATTTCCTAGGTTTCGGTTTGATGCCTTTGTAATAACCCGTCAACCCAGCAACCACCAGGCGTTCTCCAAATGCCCACAGCAACCAGATTTTTCCGTCTTCTGATATTTACGGCAGCGCTATCGATGGCAGGCTGCACTTCCGTCGAACTCACCTCGGTGGTGGATTCGCAGTTTCTGCTTGGCAGCAGGCTGCTTCCCCTGAACAGCGTACTCATCGTTTATGACAGTCGGGATCTCGCTCTGAAGCAGGAATTCGAATCCGGGTTCAAGGACTATCTCCAGGGAAACTCCTCAGCTGAGGTGTACCTGGATATCGATTTGTACTCACCGCTGAAGAAGCTGGAAGAAAAAGAAAAAGAATGGGCCCTCCGCGACAATAAGATAGATGGTGTCATTTACTTCTCGAGCGGAGGCAGCGGCCGTTCCCTGCGCGAATGGCTTCTGCCTGAGGCGAAGGATATAGAAACGGAGACCCAGGCCTGGAAATCCAGCGCAGTGAAGGTGTTTCTTCCTTCGACGGGCCAGGTAGTTTGGGCAGGCAATATTACCGGCAGCGATGCCTTCGTCGGTGAAGCGCTGCTCTCCCGCAGCTTCTTCAGTGCAGTGAGCGGTGATCTTGTTCGCCGCGGAATTCTTGACATTCCCCGTATCGCCAACCCAGGTTTGCGGGGCTTCAACCGCTAGGAGGGATTATTGTGCGCAGCTGTTTACGCCGCATTATCCTGATCCTCATTCTCTGCTTTCTCGCCATTCCGGCGCTGACTCCGGAAGCCCGATCGCAATCGCTTACGCTGCTGGATATCGATTCCCGCAGCTACCCGATTCTGCATGCGGGCTTCTACGCCTTCGATGGGGACGGAAAGCGAATGCTTGCACTCGCTCCCGGGGAATTCGTGCTCATGGAAAACGGAGAGCTTCGGAAGGTGCTTGATGTCACTTGTCCTCCCGAGCAGACGCCGAGCCCTCTCTCCGCCGTGCTTACCGTTGATGTCTCAGGTTCAATGTTCGGTTCGGGACTCGCACTCGCTCAGGGCGCTGCGGGCGCCTGGATCGACGCCTTTCCGGTGGGACAATCCGAATGCGCCATCACGTCCTTCAATACCGTTAACGCCCTCCATCAGGATTTCACAAATGATAAATTGCTTTTACGTTCAGCCGTGGCGGGACTTCAGGCCGGAGGCGGTACCAGCTATGATGCGGCGCTGCTCAATCCTCTTGCCGGGGCGCTTGGCATCGTTGCGCGCGGGAAATACAAAAAGGTAGTTGTTCTGCTCACGGACGGACGTGCGGTAGGAAGGGAGCAGGAAATTCTCGACATGGCAAGGCAGGTAGGCGCGCAGATCTATTGCATCACGCTGGACAATGTCATGCCGGATATTTTGCGGCACGTGGCAGAACAGAGCGGGGGACGATGGTTCGAGAACGTGACAACCGTCGAAGAAGCCCGAAGCATTTATCGCAGCATTCTTGAAGAGGCGCAGAATCTGCCTCCGTGTCAAATCACCTGGGAAAGCGAGGGCTGTGCATATTACCGTTCGGTCGCTTGCACGATTCCGGCATACCAGCTTGGCGCCATGGGCTCCTATTCGATGACGCTATCCGAATTGCCGCGTATCACCGTTCTCCCATCCCGCGTGATAGAATTCGGCGTGGTCGCTCCGGGCGCGACCGCTGAAGAGTCCGTCACGCTGCGCGGAGAAAGTGCGCCCGTCGATATTACCGCCATCAATCCTGAATTCCCTCTGTTCGCAGTCACGGATTACGGAGGTCCCGCTCCGCCATTCACGCTCTATCCCGGAGAAGAGCGCACGATCAGGATCAGCTATACCGCCGAGGATTCCGCCTACATTATCTGCCGCTTTTTCATCGAAACGAATGCCTGCGAAGCCGGCTTTTTCGCGACCGGCGGAAATCCGGGTTCGGGAAGGGATCGCCGCGTGATCAAACTTCTGCATCCCAACGGCGGGGAAATGTTTGTCGCAGGCAGCGACACCGTCATAACATGGGAAGGCGTCGCCCCGACAGATCCCGTGCAGCTCGAGTACAGCACCAACAACGGCGCAACCTGGCGGTTGATAGCGGGCAATGTTACGGGACTCTCCTACAATTGGCATGTGCCCAACACACCCAGTGATGAATGCCTCGCCCGCGTCACCACGCGCCTCCCGTCGGATGTCCCTGACGATATGGTCATCATTCCTTCAGGATCCTTTACGATGGGCGACGTCAACGGAACTGGTGCACAGGAAGAGCGCCCGACCTCGAGGGTGACCATTACGCGTCCGTTTCTCATGGGCCGGACCGAGGTCACGCTGCGGCAATGGGTGAATGGCGGGGTGTTTGTTCCAGGCACGGGGGGATCGGGGCCGGACGATGGTCCCGCCGTCATGGTGTCTTTGTGGAAGGTGTTGGAATTCTGCAACGTGCGTTCGCTGGCAGAGGGATTCACACCCTGCTATGTGTTCAACGGAAGCACCGTGCTGTGTGACTTTAACGGTACGGGCTACCGTCTGCCCACCGAAGCCGAATGGGAATATGCCTGCAGAGCGGGCGTCAGTGAGGATTATTATACCGGAAGCATGCAGGAACCGTATTGCGTCCCTCTGGATCCGAGGCTGGACCCGGCGGGATGGTACTGCGGCAACGCCGGCGGCGGCAGCCAGCTCTGCGGCTTGAAGCGCGCAAATGCCTTCGGATTGTTTGATATGCACGGCAATGTGGCGGAGATGTGCTGGGGCGATTGGGGCACACCCTATACGGCGGAGGATAAAAACGACCCGGAAAGTCTCAATCCCAGCTCCTCGTCCAGGGACTTGGTCGCACGCGGCGGCAATTACACGAGTACTGCAGCGGGATGCCGCAGTTCATCCAGAGCCAGGCTGCAGTGGATGACTCCGGATAACCGCGTCGGCTTCCGGCTTGTGAGGACATACTGACATGAAGAAAACAGGACTTGCATATCTGATAATCATGCTGCTGTCTGCTCCGCGGATAACTTTGGCGCAGATCAGCGATGTTTCCGATGCCGTTTTCTCTATTGTGATCCCTTCGGCGGAGGCGCAGGTCGTGGACATGGGGATTCTTCCGGTTGGCGGACAGCGTGATTCTCTTCTTCAGCCCTTCGTGCGCAATACCGGCCGGGCACGCATTCGAATGGACGCTCTGCGAATTACCGGAGCGGATGCGGCATCCTTCGACGTCGCCGCCGGACAGGGTCCCGTGTACGTACCCGTTGGCGGCGGACATGATGTCGGTTTTACTTTCCATCCGGCAAGCGCCGGCGTGAAAATGGCGACCATCGAGGTGATGACGCAGATCGACACGCAGTATTACGCCATCCGGGGTGAAGCGATCCTTCCGCAGATCGCACTTGAGACGATGATGATTGATTTCGGAGCAATCCCATTGGGCGCGCATCGCGACAGCACGCTCGTGCTCATCCGGAATCTGTCGCCCGGTCCCGTCACCATCTCGGGCGCGGAACAGGACGGACCAGACACGCAGCAGTTCTCTATCATCAGCGGACAAGCGCCTTTTTCACTTCCGCCGTATGGAGTGCAGGAGATGACTGTGCGGTATGAAGCGCAAAAGGGTGGAAGAAGCAGCGGCAGCATCCTTTTCACCCTGGATGGATCTGTGGACAGACTTACTGCGCAGCTTTTCGGTGAAGGACTCGTGCTCGATGCGAGTGCGACTCTCGCCACTGACACGCTCACAGCGGCTCCGGGAGAAATTGTGAGCATACCGATTCGATTGCACAGCGCCGAGAATGTGCAGTTTACCGGTGCATCTGCTTTCACGACAGAACTCCGCTACCGCGCCGGGCTGCTCGTGCCGTTTGGAGCAACTCCCAAAGGCCGGCTGGAAGGGGATGAAAGAATAATTCTACTTGATGGACTGCCAGTCATGCCTGATGCCGAGGGAGTACTCGCTCGCTTCGACTTCCTCGCCGTTCTGGGAAATGCAGAGACTACACCGCTGACGCTGCAGAATTCCGCAGCGATCGGGGCAGGATTTGCTGTGCTGGAATCACCCGGAATGTTTCGTCTGACGGACATTTGCCGCGAAGGCGGTGATCGCTTCTTCGATGCGGGAGGAGAACTCAGACTCGCGCAAAATGGTCCCAATCCCTTCAACGCGTCCACGCTGATCGAATTTGAAACTATTGAGAAAGGTCCAGTAAAGCTTTATGTACTTGATCTGCTCGGCAGGATGGTGCGCACGCTTGTTGATCAGCCGTTGGACCCGGGGAAATACGAGAGGGTGCTGGAACTTCGCGACGTTCCTTCAGGAAGCTATCTGTGCGTATTGCAGACTGCTACCGCGAGCCGCATGATTCGGCTGCAGCTGCTCAAGTAGCGAATCGGGGATGGGGCTTTGATTATTCATCGTGCAGGGAGATATTACATCTAAGCACGCCTCGCAATACTGCGAAGGAACACTGAACTTTCTCACGGTTCCGTGCATCTCATTGAGAACGATAAAACTTCCTGAAATACCTAAAACGCAGAGTAAATATGCCGGATCATTCGCCCCTTACCCTGGCTTCAGTTTTGCAGAACAGCATTGAGCGATACGCTCAGCGTCCTGCACTCTCATTCGTATCCGGCACGCCAATCACCTACGCGGAATTTGGCGAGGAAGTCGGACGCGTGCGCGCGGCACTCCGATTTCGGGGCGTGCGTCCGGGAGATCGGGTTGCGATCCTGAGCGGCAATATGCCGAACTGGGGAGTCGCATATTTTGCGATCACAAGCATGGGTGCGGTGGTTGTTCCGCTGCTGCCTGATTTTCATGAAAGGGAGATCGCCATATTCCTGCAGCATGCAGGCTGCGATGTGCTGTTCGTCTCTGAAAAACTCAAAGGACATATTGAAAATCTTCAGATTCCGACGCTCAGGCATCATATCCTGCTTGACGACCTGACCATCATTTCGAAAGACGGCAGCGTGCCTTTGTGGACACCGGATCTGGGCACCGTTCCGCCAGCTGATGTGCAGGAAGAGGACCTCGCTTCGATTATCTACACCTCCGGAACTACGGGAAAGTCCAAGGGAGTGATGTTGACGCATTTGAATCTTGCGTACAACGCACAGCAGGTGCAGACCGTTCAGCCGATCCTCGCTGAGGATGTTTTCCTGTCGATTCTTCCTCTGTCGCATACCTTCGAAAACACGCTCGGTCTTATTCTCCCGATCATGCAGGGTGCATCGGTCTATTATTTGGAGAAGCCTCCGACTGCTGCAGCGCTGCTGCCTGCACTTGAAATTGTTCGTCCCACGATCATGCTCAGCGTGCCTCTTGTCATCGAGAAGATATTCAAGGTGCGCGTGCGGCCCCAATTGACGAAAAACGGACTCATGCGTAGTATTTACGGCACCGAAAAAGGCCGCCGCTTCCTGCATCGGATTGCTGGGAAGAAGCTGCTCAAGACCTTCGGCGGACGGCTGCATTTCTTCGGCATAGGCGGTGCGAAACTTGATTCGGGAGTGGAGAGGTTTTTACGCGAGGCGAATTTCCCCTATGCGATCGGATATGGTTTGACCGAAACAGCGCCGATGCTTGCGGGGGCGAACCCTCAGAACGTTCGCTTCCAGAGTACGGGTCCTGCCATGGAGGGAATCACTCTCCGCATCGCAAACGCCGACCCGCAAACCGGTGAAGGCGAGATCCAGGCCAAAGGTCTGAGCATCATGCGCGGCTACTACAACGAGCCCGAACTTACGCGCGAGACCTTCACCGAGGATGGATGGTTCAAAACAGGCGATCTCGGAGTATTCGACGCCGACGGACATCTTTCCATCAAGGGAAGGTTGAAAAATATGATCGTGGGTTCAGGCGGAGAGAATATTTATCCGGAAGAAATCGAATCCGTCATCAATACCCATCGCTTCGTGCTTGAGTCCCTGGTGATGGAGAAAAAAGGCCGTCTCGTCGCTTTCGTCCACCTCAATTATGAGGAAATCGAACAACTTTTTGCGCATATGAAAGAAGAGGCGCTGCAATACGTTGAGCAGAAAGCCGGCGAGATTCTCCGTGATCTCCACTCCTATGTCAATTCGAATGTCAATCGATTTTCGCAGCTGGCCGCAGTACACGAGCAGCGTATGCCGTTCGAAAAAACCGCAACGCAAAAAATCAAACGCTATCTGTATCACTCCGCGTAAGAGTTAGTCATGCACCTCACACTCGCCGAAAAGCTTCTGCTCATAGCTACAAACGACGAAAAAGGTTCTCTTCTCATGGCGGGGTCAACTGCGATTCCTTACGGACTGGCGGGTGCTCTTCTGCTTGACCTGCATTTTGAAAAGCGGTTTACCTGGCGGGAGAAGCTTATCTCCGTCATCGATAGTACTGCGACAGGAGACCCGCTGACCGATGAAGCACTTGAAATGATTTCGGCCGCGCCGAAAGAGAAGCACGCCAGGTACTGGGTGAGTCGAATTGCGAGAAAAATAAAGAAGATCGATGCCCGCGTGTTCGCCACGCTGGTTGAGAAGGGGATTCTATCGAAAGTCGACAAGCATTTTCTTTGGGTGATCCCATATTCGCGTTATCCGGAACGTGATCCTCAGCCGGAGCGTCTTGTGCGGGACCAATTGTACGATGCCATCCGCGGTCGCATCGTTCCCGACGATCGGCTGTTGGCGCTTCTCAGTCTCGTGAACGCTTGTGGACTGCTCAACGAAATTATACCGAACGGTGAACGCAGGGAGGCGAAGAAAGCAGTCAAGGCGCTGCTTTCCAACGAACGAATCGGTACGGCTGTGAAGGCCGTCGTCGATGAGATCAATGCCGCTGTGGTCGCAGCCATTGTCGCAGCAACGGCCGCGAGCAGCGCCGCGAGCAGCGCTGCGAGTTCATAAGATTTCCAACAAAGTTATTAAAACCAGAAAAGGGGGCTTGCGCCCCCTTTTCTGGTTAGTCGTGAGTTCCGGGCGTTAACCCGGGACTGCATTATTTCATCAGAGTCATCTGGTGTGAAAGCACAGTACCGTTCCATTCGAGCAGGTACACATAGGTTCCGGATGCAATATCCGAACCATTGAATTCTGCATTATGGAAACCGGCCTGAACGTTGCCGTTCACCAGTGTTGCAACTTCGCGGCCAAACAGATCAAACACCCTCAGACGCACTGAACCCTCTTCGGGAATCCCGAAGGAGATCGACGTTGTGGGATTGAAAGGATTGGGGAAGTTCTGACTGAGACTGAGTTCCGTCGGGATAATTCCATCGCCGGATCTGCCGAGAACGTACGGATGACCGAGAGCGATGTTGCCCTGGTAATTCGTCGGATTCATGCCCACTACGGTGACTGAGTTATCAATCGGAGTGGAGACGGAAGAAGTGCCATTGATCGGGTTTTCCCACATTCCGAGCGGGCTTGCCTGACGAACACCGCGCAGCTGATTCAGATCGGAAATCATAGAGGTTTCCTGATCTGAGTACGCAAAGGTCACATCTGCGGTCCATGACGAACCAACGGCCTGAATCTGCCAGTAGCGCTCGATGTAGCGCAGACGTGTGATATTCTGCGGCAGTTGTTTCGGGAAGGCGCAGATGGTCATGTTGTCTATCTGTCCACCGGTCACCTGAACCTCAGCGATGCGTTCGCCGGTGCTGGGGTCCGCAAACGGATAGGTGTTGCCAGCAGTCATAGGTGTTGCAATCGTGGAGCAGATGCTTGATGCTCCGGCCTTGCCGCCAGCTGTGCTGATGCGAAGTTCAACAGGAACCACGAAGGGCTCGTTGATTGCCGGTAAGCCGCTTGCGGGAGGAGGGAACTCATCGTTGAAAAGTATACCGTAGAATGTGAGTTCGCCAGTGAATACACCTGGAGCCATTCCGGCAGGATCGACGGTCATCGTGAACGTCTGGAACTGACGCGGACGCGGCGGGGAAGTGTTGTATGACTGGAGCGTAGGCTCAGGAGTGGATTTCGTAATGGCAATCCACGGAGTCGTAGTTTCGACGTCCCAGAGGAAATCGCCGTTTGTGCCGTACATATCAGTCGTATTGGCAACGGAGAAGGTCTTGTTGATCTTTCCAGGGGCCTTGTAGTTTGCCGATATTTTGATCGGAATAGAAGGATCATCGATGTAGCTGCCAATTGAGGAGCCCGGCAGCGCGTAGCCGATAACCGGCGGAGGAGTCGGATTATCGTTCAGCGACAGATAGCTGATGAGGACAGCATCGCTCGCAACACTGACAAGATGGATGCCGATGTAAATGGTAACCGGACCGGCGGTCGTATTGAAATACGGGTCGAACAGGTTGCCCGCGATGCTCTTGAATTCCATGAACGAAGTATTTGAGAACCCGGTAAAGGTTGCAAATACAGTCATCGCTGCAGGATTCGGGGACAGGCCATAAGCCAGCTGGAGGGTTTTATTGGATGCTCCGAGTGTTCTCATCGCACCCTGGAGGCGATAGCTTGAGTTCTGCTCAAGAGTTGTCGCGGGAGAGAAGATCCAGTCATCAGCAGATGCGCCATTCGGGAACATGATCGTCATGTCGCCGCCGGAAAGTCCGGTCTGCCATGTGCTTCCGCCATTGACATCAGTAACTGTCCAGCCCATATCGAAGATGCCATCATGCTCCAGCGTCGGAGCGGAGAATCCTTCGAAGTCTTCATACCCCTGAACCTCATAGGTCTGGACTTCGAAAGCCTCGCCATAGGAATCATTTGTCGGATCGGGATCACCGCTGGCAAACACTCTCACATAAACAGTGTTCATGCCCGGCATCAGGTTGGTCAGGCGCTGGGTGAATTCGATTTCTGCCACACCACTGTTCCACACCACACCGCTGAAATTCTCGACGACACCGTCGACAGCGCTCGTCGGGGCGGAACCCAATTTGTAGACGGCGGTCACATTTGACGGCCCCGTACCGGACGTAAGCGTGAGTGCGGCCCGAACGGCGTTGCCATCAGGAGCTTCACGTCTTGCCCAGTAACCATCTGCATAGTCAAGCAGGACTTCGTCCACAACCAGATCCACCGGACAGCTGCCGGTACCGACAAGAGTATTATTTGCAGTTGGAGCAACGTATGAATATAAAGCGCCATCGGCGAAGATCTGAACACCACCTTGCTCGATTACATAGCAACATTCATCTGCCCAGCTGCCGGCTACAAAGGTCACGCGTACAACGTCGCCATGACTGGTTGTGAACAGGAAGTTTGCAGGACCGGAACCGCTGGGAAGTGTCACGTTAGTGTAGGTGAGGACACCGTTGATGTAAATGCGCAGGTAACCGCCATTCCAGCCATCCCCGAAGCTGTCACGCATGATGACCTTGAAATCACAGAGGGAAGGCGCAGGAGGTGCCACGGAGCAAAGCGCTGCGACGCTCGTCAGAGACGCAGGGCCTGTGTTTGCGAGCAGCGTATTGGTGTTATTGAAAATTGAATACGAGCATTCGCTCGACCAGAGGCCGTTATTGGTGAACGTGGTCGAGATCACATCCCCGGTGCTTGCCGAGAACGTAAAAGGAGAGGACTGCACGCCAGTCGTGAGAGTGATGTTGGTGAGGACTGCGACACCGTTCACACGTACCGTGAGGTAGTGGTAAGGAATGGTGCTGCTGGTGGTCCACCCGTCACCGAAACTATCATACAAAACCACAGAGTGTGTACACGGTTGACTGAACGCAGTGTTCGTCCCTGCCATGCTTAATAGAACGGCCGCGATGACCGACAAAAACAGACGTTTTCTATTCTTCATAGAAACCTCCGAAAAAGTGATTTAACAACTCACCACACTAATTATTGCCCGAAAAAAGATTTTTCAAGGATGCACGGGAATCCTTGGCGAAGGAAGTTTTGATTTCGTCTTCTTATGTGCGGAAATGTAGCAATTAATTTTGTAATATTCAGCTCAAGATGATATTATTTTTTTAACTCTATGTACAGTGGAGAACCACCGGTGACTTTCAATCGAACATATCTTCGGTCATTCATTTGCGTTGCAATATTGGCTGTCGGTCTTATGCCCGGACTCCATGCGCAGCCAGCGAAGGATATATTGACGCACTCCCCTTTGGGGTCGAATGGCTGCTATAGTTTCTCGCTTCAGAATGCGAATGCTCAGAAATTGGAAATTGATAAGCTTCAGCTCCGCATTCTAACACCGGGATCGTACTGGTACTTGCGGGTAAAACCACCAGCATCGTGGATTGCGAGTCTGCCCGTTCCGGAAACCATGCAATTCACAGGGACGGCGAATCCGGTACAGCCGGGCGGGAAGCTCGTACTGAACAATATCTGCCTGGATCCAATCTGTCAGACGGCCTCCACTATCGCAGTGCTTTGGCAAACCTTTAATGGAACAACCGTCCTGACTTCCGACACTCTGTGGCTAACCTGCATTCCATTGTCTCAACTTGACGAGCTAACCTATCAGGACAGTTCCGGCACGTTTCTGCTCACGCTGCATAACCAGAACAGCATGGGCGTTTCTCTGGATGGATTCTCCATCAGATCCGTGACTCCGGGAATCAGTTTCACGACTCAGGCGAATAACGATTGGATCATTGGAACTTCCTCGAGCACGAGTGCGAGCTTCGTGAAGACAGTCGACCCGCTTCTCGTCGGCGACAGTCTGCCCGGCTTCGCACTTACGCTCACGATCGGCGGTTCTG
Organism: Bacteroidota bacterium; assembly: GCA_049663345.1. GTDB lineage: Bacteria > Bacteroidota > Ignavibacteria > SZUA-365 > SZUA-365 > SZUA-365. Next base: position 2,143 of record JBATDG010000019.1, on the reverse strand, counting down.
CCGTTCCACCCTACGTCTTTGAATGGAGTACTACTTCCGAATTGCGGACGATTTCACAAGCGGACCTGCTGATCGGGAAGGGACAGCCCATGCTTGATTCGATCCGTGTATATTCCTTGCCGCGTCCACCAGGCGGTCGGTTCAATCCTTATGCATTAACCATCCTCAATCGCCACAGGCCTTCCGGACCGATTGACAAGCTGGAGTTGCAACTGCATAACTCCGGTATCGCTTTTGCGGATTCGAATTCCGGTCCCTGGACTACTGCCGTGCTGGGCGACTCCACTCTTCGATTTTCAACCACTGCTGCAGCATTGCTTTCGCAGGACAGTCTGCCAGGTTTTCGTTTCGCCCTCACCAACGCGGGCAGTTCCGATTCCGTTGCAGTCATCTGGCTGAGTTCATATCAGGGACATTTCATCTGCCGCGATACGATAATGCTGTACTGTCCGCCAACAGAATATTTCGGCTGCGACAACTTTGCGCTGCTCATGGATAAGAGCTGCGTATCCTCTATTCATATCTCGAACCGGCATGAGCCCAAGTCGCCTGTCAATGGATTCCGCTTCGAAATAGTATCCGGCACTGAGAGCATTATTTCGGTCGTCCCGCCGCCTGGGTGGCAGACCGACTCCTCAACCGGCAGTGTCGCTCGCTTCAGCAGTTCCGGGACCGGCCTCACACCCGGAAACGTATCATTGCCTTTTGATATTGCTTTCACTTCGGTTCAAGCAGGAAAATCTTTTTCCATCCGGTGGAGTACTTTTTATAACGGCCGTATGATCTGTCAGGAAGATCGCAGCATCGTCTGCTCGGGAGTCGAAACCGCCTGCGATTCGCTGCTCATCACCACTGACGGCGTGCGCGATTTCACCTACTCGGTGAAAAATATGCATTTGCCTGTATCGAACACGACAGCAGTTTCCTTCCGCGTCAGCTCGGGCAACAGCAAGCTGCAGCTCACGGCTGCACCTGCGGCTCCTTGGTTAGCTGATTCTGTAGGTACTGGATTCATTCGATTTGTGAACCAGGGCGGAGGAGTGCCTGCGGGAGATGTATCAAGCGGATTTGATTTGAGCTTCATTGAAAATTCGGCAACCGACGTGACACTGGATTGGTGCAGTGAGGATTCCAACGGAGTGATCTGTTGTCAGACTATCGCCGTCGCCTTGCCGGAATGGGGAAGCTGCGATTCGATTGCGGTCAGTAAAAATTCCGCCGCCTGTTCTGCAGGGATAACTCTGCGGAATATGAACGGGGGGCAGCTCCCAGTTGACCAGCTCAGTGTTTCGATTACTACGCCTGGAAGAGAAATCGATACAATCATTGCGCCTGCCGGTTGGAACGCGGTTCGTGTGGACGCTCAAAACATTTCCTTCATGCATACATCCGGCGGCTTGCCAGCAGGCGCCGTCCAGTCAGGTTTTATTGTGCGTTTGCTTCCGATTCCTGCAGGCGGGGATGTCGCTGTAGAGATATGCACATGGAATTCTGGCCGGTCGATCTGCTGTCAGCAGGAACTGCTTCCCTGCGCCGCCGAGCAAACAGGGGGCTGCGACAGCATTTCAATTATGGCAAGCGCTTCATGCTGCTTCGAACTGGATGTCCTGAATCTTCGGGGTCCCGGATCACTTGTCGACAGCGTTTACCTTCGGGTGTTGACTCCCGATGTCATCCTGTATCAATCCACAGTAGAATCACCCATTGGATGGCTCTCGGGCGGAACTGAAACTGAAGTTTCATGGTCCACTGCTACGATCCCTATCGCAAACGGATTCAGTCTGGCGTACTTCAAGCTTTGCTTCGACAATGATGCGACTGGAAATGCACCATTCCTCGTCGAAGTGAATACCTTCGACAGATCGGAAGCCTCATGCGCGGATACCCTGCAGGTTCAATGTGATCAAACGCTCGTTGTGGGGGGCAGTACGACTCCCGCCGATTTCGCGCTGGAGCAGAACTATCCCAATCCCTTCAATCCCTCGACCACTATTGCGTTCGGATTGCCGCAGAGCGAATATATCACGCTGGAAATTCTGGATGCGCGCGGAAAGTTGTTGAGCACTTTGGTGGATGGATTTCAGCAGGAAGGACGCCACCGGGTCGTTTTCAATGCCTCGGATCTGCCATCCGGCGTCTATTT
>JBATDG010000018.1:0-38196 GCA_049663345.1 Bacteroidota bacterium | reverse complement strand
CGTCGTAGAGGTGCAGCTGCATCTCGGTGATGACCGCGTCCGCTGCGTGGCCATGGATTCCACCGACGGTCTCGTCCGCGGTATGGAAGTATTGGATACCGGCAACCAGATCATGGTTCCGGTAGGTCCTGCCACTCTCGGTCGTCTGCTCAGCGTAATCGGTGAGCCGATCGATAATAAAGGTCCGGTTGTAACCGACACGTATTTCCCGATTCACCGGAAAGCTCCTGAATTCGACGAACTTACTACAACGAAAGAGATGTTCGAAACTGGCATCAAGGTCATCGACCTTCTCGAACCCTATTCCAAGGGCGGGAAAACCGGCCTCTTCGGCGGTGCGGGTGTGGGAAAGACCGTGGTGATCATGGAGCTGATCAACAATATCGCGATGCATCACGGCGGCTATTCCGTTTTCGGCGGTGTCGGCGAACGCACGCGCGAAGGAAACGATCTCTATCTTGAAATGACGGAATCTGGCGTTATCGACAAAACGACGCTCGTGTTCGGTCAGATGAGCGAGCCCCCGGGCGCGCGCCAGCGTGTTGCTTTGACAGCACTCACTATGGCGGAATATTTCCGCGATGTGGAAGCAAAGGACGTTCTGCTCTTTATCGATAATATTTTCCGCTTTACGCAGGCCGGTTCCGAAGTATCCGCACTCCTTGGCCGTATGCCTTCGGCAGTGGGTTACCAACCGACCTTGGCCTCCGAAATGGGCGAACTGCAGGAGCGTATTACTTCTACGAACAAGGGTTCGATTACTTCCGTGCAGGCGGTGTACGTCCCTGCGGATGATCTTACGGATCCCGCTCCCGCCACGACATTCTCCCATCTTGATGCGACGACGGTGCTCAGCCGGCAGATTTCAGAGCTGGGTATTTATCCCGCGGTGGATCCCCTTGATTCCACTTCACGCATTCTCGATCCGAACATCATCGGGCATCGCCACTACGACGTGGCGCAGCGCGTGAAGAAGGTTCTTCAGACCTACAAAGATTTGCAGGATCTCATTAACATTCTCGGTATTGACGAGCTGTCGGACGAAGACAAGCTCACCGTGCACCGCGCACGCCGCATCCAGAAATTTCTTTCCCAGCCGTTCTTCGTGGCCGAGCAGTTTACCGGCTACAAGGGCAAGTATGTCAAGATTGAAGACAGCATCGAAGGCTTCGAAAAGATCCTGAACGGAGAGTGCGACGAACTTCCCGAGAATGCGTTCCTCTATGTTGGCACGATCGACGAAGTGTTCGAGCGCGCGAAACAGATGCAGGAGGCCTGAGCAGGTTATCATGGCACATCTCTTTGAGCTGGAAATCGTCACGCCGCAGAAGAAGGAATTCAGCGGGAATGTGGAATCGGTCACCTGTCCCGGACAGCAAGGCCGTTTCCAGGTGCTGCACAATCATGCGCCGTTTCTTTCCACACTTGCTGTCGGAGAGGTGAAAGTCATTGATGAGCAGGGCATTGAATTGCATTACGCCATAAGCGGCGGCGTTTCCCAGGTCTTTCACAACAAGATGCAAGTGCTGGCGGATTCCGCCGAGCGAGCTGACCAGATTGACGTTAACCGTGCAAAGCGTGCGCAGGAACGGGCCGAGGAGCGCATTCATCAACACCACGAAAGCGTTGACGAAGACCGCGCTCGTGCCGCGCTCATGCGTGCAATCAACCGATTGAAGGTCTCTCAGCAGATATAGCGACGCTCGAATTGTTTTACCCGCTTCCGCGGAAATTCTCGGAAGCGGGTTTTCTTTGACCAGCCGCAGCCACGGCGACAACAGGATGAAATCTGAATCATGGAAGTTTACGCTCTGATTATTGCCGGTGGGGTTGGTGCACGGTTCTGGCCGCGCAGCCGCGAACATTCACCGAAGCAATTGCTCGAAATCATCGGCAGCGGTACGATGATACAGAATACCGTCTACCGGCTGGATCCCATTGTTCCGAAGGAAAATATTCTCGTCGTCACCAGCGCCCAGCAGGCGGACGAAGTACGTCGGCAGCTTCCTCAGATTCCTGCGGAAAATATTCTTGTTGAGCCCTTCGGCCGCAACACCGCCCCGGCAATCGGGCTCGGAGCGCAGATCCTCCACAAGCGAGTGGGGGAAGCCATGATGGTCGTGTTGCCCGCTGATCATCTGGTGCATGATATCACAGCGTTCCAGGACATTCTCCGCAATGCTATAGCTGTTGCCGATGAATCCCATGGCTTCGTAACGATCGGGGTGACTCCCACTCGTCCCGAGACCGGGTACGGATATATTCAGTTTCACAAGGATGAAAAGGATCGTCCCTACGCCGAACATCAGGGGTATTCCGTCATCACCTTTGCAGAGAAGCCAAATATTGAGACGGCGGAACGGTTCCTCGATAGCGGCGACTTTGTGTGGAACAGCGGAATGTTCGTCTGGCGTGTTTCAACTATCCTCAACGGGATAGTGGACCATCTTCCCGAACTTGCGGATGAATTGCAGAAACTTGAAGAGTCTATCGACACTCCTGATTTCAACAAAGCCCTCGAACGCGCATACAGCGAAATGCGTCCGATTTCTATCGACTATGGTGTGATGGAGAAAGCCAGGAATCGTTTTCTTATTCCCGCGGATTTCGGGTGGAACGATCTCGGCAGCTGGGACGAAGTTGCCCGGCTTTTCCCGAAGGACGAAAACAATAATGCTTCATCCGAAGGAATATTTCTCCGCGACGTGCACAATTGCCATGTCTCCACGACAGGCAAACGCATGGCTGCCGTCATCGGTGTTGAAGATCTTCTCATTATCGACACCGACGACGCTGTGCTCGTCTGCCGCAAGGGCAGGTCGCAGGAGGTCAAGGAGATCGTGGATTATCTGCGAAAGAAAGGTCTGACGCAGTACTTGTAGAGCGCCTTCGGCGCGCAGGAGCGGCTTCGCCGCGCATGAGTGCCTAACGGCACGGAGGAGTGCCTGCGGCACGGATGGGTGCCTTCGGCACGGATGGGTGCCTTCGGCACGGAGGAGTGCCTGCGGCACGGATGAGTGCCTTGCGGCACGCATGAGTGCCTAACGGCACGGAGGAGTGCCTGCGGCACGGAGGAGCGGCTTCGCCGCGCAAGAGTGCCTCCGGGACGCAAGAGTGCCTCCGCCGCGCAGGAGGCAGGAAGGCTGCGTTCTGCAACGAGAAAAAAAATTGTATCACAGTGAGCGTGCCATGAATGGAATTATTCAAGAGAAACAGACCGAAAGCGCTGCTCTGGGTGCTGCTGGTTGTCGTTATCTCTGCGTGTTCCTCGACACGCGAGACCACTGACTGGCAGGACATCAGCAAGTATCCCCCGCGCGACATTCTTGAGTCGGAAGAGGGGGTCGCATCGTACTACCACAACAAGTTTCACGGAAAACTGACAGCGAGCGGAGAGCGGTATGACCGCCGCGAGCTCACCGCCGCGCATCGCGACTACCCGTTCGGCACATGGCTGCGGGTGATTTCACTCGACAACGGTAAATCGGTAATTGTGCGGATAAATGATCGAGGTCCTTTCGCGAAATCGCGTATTATCGATCTGAGCCGGGAAGCCGCTGAGCAGCTTGACATGATCCATGACGGACTTATGGAAGTCCGGGTTGAGGTCCTGACCTGGGGTGATTCCTGATCACCCATTGCAGCTGCTGATTCGAATTCCGGCTTTCGCCGGATTCCTCCAATACCATTATCACCGTGGAGTACGCCATGCTGCCGGAGTTACGCATATCGATCGATTGTGATGCGGGCTTCCGGCAGCCTGCGCAATACACCCTTGCTACTCTGGCGCTGATAGCCGGACGACGCGTCCGCTTCGTTGCGGACGCCGCGGATATTCATTATGGTCCGTCTCCCCGCGAAAACTCGAGTTGGCTGCCATCAAGCCCGATGGCGGGTATCCTGCTTCGCCGAGAGTCGGCATCCCTCAAAGCCCGGGATCTGGAGTCAATGGGACTCCGCTTTCTCAGCCTTTTCCCGGTGCAGACAGAGGCCGAACCTCATTCTGATGTTGTTGCAGCTGCATTCTTTTTCCTCTCGCTGCACGAGGAGTGGACCACCGAAAGGCGGGATCAGTTCGGTCGCTTCATGGCAGCTGACAGTCTGCGGGGAAAGAGGGGAGAAATCGACCGGCCTGTTGTCGCCGAATATGCACGGGTATTCGCCGCTGTGGCGGGATTGACGCAGGAAAACGAGGGACCGGGAATCCGCTACGCAGGACGATCCGCGGCCGCAGTGATGACGCATGACATCGACTACCTTTCTAAATTCACTCCCGGATTGCTGTTCAGAGAACTGGTTAAGAATTTTCTCTTCAACCGGAGGCACGTTTCCGCCTCGGAACGCATGACGCGGTTGTGGGAGTATCTCTCGTTCTTTCGCCGCGATCGTGATCCCTACGTTGTTTCAATCATGCGAATGCTGGAAGAAGAACGCCGCCGCAGCATCATCGGTAGTTGGCTGTTCAAGGCCGGGGGGCATGATAAACGCGATGTGACATATCGCCTGGAATCGTCGCGCGCTCGCGACACGCTAAAACAGCTCCATCGAGCCGGTCAGGACATTGGGCTGCACCCAAGCTTCCATGCACATGCTAACCCGATAATGCTCGCAAATGAAGCCCAGCGGCTCCGGAAGGCAGCAGGGCAGGAACTGCTGAGCATTCGTCAGCATTATCTTCGCTTTGAATACCCACTAACATGGCGGCTTCAAGCTGCCGAGGGTTTTATGGCGGATTCCACGCTCGGCTTCGCGGAGCGCGAAGGATTTCGCAATGGCACCTGCCATCCGTTTCTTCCCTGGGATCTCGAAACCAGGGCTCCCATACCGATTTGGGAGCTTCCTCTGATGGTAATGGACGGCACGCTCGCGCATTATCGCGGCCTCGGCACTGCATCCGCGACGGCACGCATTTCGGAGCTGCTCGACGTCGTTGCTGCTCACGAAGGGGTCGGTGTTCTGCTATTTCACAACACCAGCTACGATGCACATGATTTTCCGGGATGGAATGAGGTATTCGAGAGCGCGGCAGCAAGGATGAGCGACGGGCGTTTCCTCACAGCCCCGCTGCATGAAATTCCGCGCATATGGATTCATTCTGCTGGATACGAATCCACCGGAAACCTCCTTCAGGTCATAAATTCAGTACCTGAATAAAAACCCTTGCATTTCGGGTACATTCACCCTATTTTTCTCTCAATCTCACAAAACACTGCCCTATCGACACATCTTTACTTTTTTATCTCGCACGATGAAACAAAACGCCCCTCCTTTGCGTTATGGTTGTTGCTGAGGTAAAATTTCGTACGGTCATAAATTTGTAACTTTTTTCCTCGGCTCGTGTCTAAAACACAGAACGAAGCATCAGGCAAGGAGAATTCGTATCGACAGTTGTTGTTAGTGCTTCACGTATTTCATCCGTTCATTCACAAACTCTTCGGAGGCACTATGCAGAACGACGTAATGAAGAGCGACAATCCGCTCCGCGAAATCATTGATGACGAGACCTATTTCGAACTGGAGAAGCACAATCTTTTCAGTGAGAAAGCCATCCGTGATTACAAGATTCGCCGCCTCTTCCGCAACATGCGCAAAGACATGAGCGCCGGCGATGCAATTGACAAGATACGCGAAATGTATCCGTATCTTCAGTTTGACACTGTCCGCAAGATTGTCTACCAAATCAACAAGTGACAACCCGTCGTCTCCCGATATAGAGTCCCGCCCAGTGCGGGACTTTTTTTGTCTGCGCGGATGGGAATCAGGGGAATGAGGGAAATGATGGAAATGAGGGAAATACCGACGTCACCCCGAGTGCTCGGACTGCGAAGCAGGACGAGAAAACATCAAACGCCTTGCGAATTCGGGCGAACACTTGTATTTTTAATATTCAACCTGGAGGGTTGGCAGAATGGTAATGCAGCGGTCTTGAAAACCGCCGGGAGTAATCCCTTGTGGGTTCGAGCCCTACACCCTCCGCCCCGGGATATAAAGCCAGATCGAAAGGTCTGGCTTTTCTTCTTACCTGGTGTGCTTGCTGATTTTGATTGTACGCTTGCTGATCACGCAGGCCGCCAACCGGTAATGCGAAACGCCGTTCCCCGGTAAAGGAGAACGGCGTTTCGTAGTGAATTGTCGGATAATGCGCTGGCCGGAGCTTTATTTGCTCTGCAGATGCATCAGTTTCTGTACCTGTGTCTCGCCGCTTGCATGGTTGACAATCAGGAAATAGCTGCCGTCGCGCAGATCAGTGGTCGGCACAGTCAGGGACATATTGCCATCAACCATTCCCTCGTACACCGAGGAGATTTTCTGCATGGCGCTATTGTAAAGTGTGACCGTCACCTGCTCACTGCTCATCGATGAAAGATCAACGTTGAGACTGCCTGCGAAAGGCTGGGGATAGGCACTGAGCTGGACCGAAGTCGGAGCCGCAAGAGCGACGCGGAGAATGTCCGAATAATCCGTTGTACCATCGCGATCCATCTGCTTCAGGCGATAGTAGAGCGTGCCTGTAGAGCGGTCAAGTTCCGCGTCGCGGAAGCTGTACTGCTTCGGTGAGGAACTTGTACCGAAGCCAGCGACGAATCCGAGCGCTGACCAGGTATTGCCGTCCGTGCTGCGTTCGACATCGAAACCGAAGTTGTTCAGTTCGGTGGCGGTGGTCCATTGGAGTTCTACCTGATCATCTTTCAGGTAGGAGCGGAACGACGTCAGTTCAACAGGAAGCGGGCCGCCAGCTCCGGAAATCTCGTCAATGTAAAACTTGCGGAAATCGTGGTCCACCGACTTGATCCTGACATACCCATTTGCCGGAACAAGTTGCGAGACATTGCAGAATGCCGCTCCATTGATAGGGCTCTGGTTGCTGACGGCGAAAGTCTGAGTGTTTCCTACTTGTGTGTGCGAGCTTGTATACACCCTCACCTGGCACTCGGTGTAGTAATAATTGTTGCCGTTTCCATTTGAGTGCGTAAGCATGGTGAAGAAAAACGATCCACCCGCGAGGGGGCCAAACTTCATCCACGCGTCATCATCCTCGAAAAGCAGCGCCTTGTTGTAGTTGAATGAGTTCCGAGTCACGTTGGCGTCGACCTGGAATTGCTCGTCCCAATCGTAAATCTGCGGGTACGTCGCTTTCAGAGCCACTCCGGCAGTTTGGGGAGAGTTAAATGGCCCCATGCTGCCTGTAATCACAGTTGAAGGCTCAAAATTGATGGTCTGGGCATCTATGTTAACCGTCAGCAGCGACGCAAGAAAAACGAGTAGAAAGATTTTTTTCATCAGTTGTTCTCCTCAAGATTCATAAAAACAGTATGATACTCGATTGTGTATATAGACCTATTACAAATACCGTGCCGAATCGCCCTGCGGTACCCGTCGGATGCCACGCTTGGATTTACGAATCCTGAATAGCTGAATGCGGGGTGAAATAAGGGATTCGTAATATCTTGGGCAGGGCAAGGTCTCAAATTCGACGCGGCGATGAGCAGTGCAAGCAGGCAGGAAGCTGTGACTCTATGCAGTTGACTGCATACCAAGTCATTGAGTGGGTTGGAATTCCGGTGGCGGGCGGGCTGGAAGGATTGAAAATCAACAGCACAGGAGTGCAAGCAGAGAGCTGAAAACAGGATAAACCTTATAATAATTAACGACTTACCGAAGTATCGCTCAAGCAACGCATTGGATGCCGGTGCTTCTGAAGGACCCCTGGCTATGCAAACCGTTCCCTATGCAGTCAATTGCAGGGTCGCTATGCAGTGAACTGCATAGACGAAAAAATCGCCGTATATGACCTGAAAATGGACACAAAAAAGCCGTTCCACATTGCGAGGAACGGCTTATTACCTACCAACAAAATTTGGGTATGTGTACTCCGGGAAGTCTATCGTCCCTGCATCCGCATAAGTTTCTGCACCTGCGTCTGCCCATTGGCATGATTCACGATCAGGAAGTAGCCGCCGTTGCGCATGCTTTCCGTTGGTACTGTGAGAGACAGGCTGCCATCAAGTGGCCCTTCATAGACTGCAGCGACTTTTTGCATTGCGCTGTTGTAGAGCGTCACCGTCACCTGCTCGCCGTCCTTTGATGCGAGATCAATGTTCAGGTTGCTTGCGAAGGGCTGGGGGTAGGCATTGAGCTGAACCGAATTCGGAGCCGCGAGAGCGACGCGGAGAATGTCTGAATAATCCGTTGTGCCGTCGCGATCCACCTGCTTGAGTCGGTAATAAAGAGTACCGCTGCTGCGGTCAAGCTGCTCGTCGAGGAAGCTGTACTGCTTTGGGGAGGAGCTCGTACCGAAGCCCGCGACGAATCCAAGGGAGGACCAGGTGTCGCCGTCTGTGCTGCGTTCGACATTGAAGCCGAAGTTGTTCAGTTCCGTGGCAGTGTTCCACTGCAGTACAACCTGATCGTCCTTCACAAAAGATCTGAACGAAGTCAGTTCTACGGGAAGGGGTGTTCCTGTTCCGGAAATTCCATCAATGTAGAACTTCAGGTAGCTGTTCGCTACCAGCTTTATCCTTACATAACCGTTTGCAGGCACGAATTCAGACACATTGCAGAATTGCGCGCCGTATGCTGGTGTATCGTTGCTGACCGAGAATATCTCCTCGTTCCCCACCTGAGTACGATTGCTTGAATACACGCGCACTTCACATTCCGCATAATGGAAGTTCTGGTCGCTTCCGTCTGCATCGGTGAGCATGGTGAAGAAAAACGAACCTTCCGCCAGGGGACCGAAAGTCATCCACGAATCGCCCTGATCGAACATCAGAGCATTGTTGTAGTTCATTGTATTACGTGAGACGCCGCTATTGATCGTGAACTCAAGATCCCATTCGGAAATCTGCTGATATGTATTTTTTAATGCGAGACCCGCGCCTGTTGGCTGGGAAAATGAACCAGTGTTGCCGGTGAGGATGCTGATTGCCTCGAAGTCAATCGATTGGGCTTGAGAAATCGATAAACCAAGGAGGAGAAGAGCGACCATCGAAAACAGCTTTTTCATCTTTATACCTTGGGCGTGGAGTAGAGCGTGTAACTGAATAAAGATATGCAATTATCGTGCCGATATATGCATTCTTCGATATTTAATATTGACCTCTGGACGAACGCGCTGCACGAAGGTCGAATATGTCCATTCTTGTCAAAATTGGCTTTGGGGAGTAGCTGCACGCCATAATTGGGAACCTGGGAACAGATTCCCTTTCCTATTCCTTTCTGGAGATTACGAAAACCGAACGTGGCATGTGCGAATACTGAACGCCAAAGGTTGCGAAGCATCGCGATAAAGTCAGGTGGGGGTACCGGCAAAGCCCGTATATTGAGGAAAAAAAGCGCCGATCCCCGGAGGGAACGGCGCTTTGTCTCAAGAAGGATAATTTTCTGCGGGGAATTACCGGCTCTGCATATGGAGCACTTTCTGAACCTGGGTTTGTCCATTTGCGTGGTTGACGATCAGGAAGTAGCTGCCATCGCGCAGATCGGAAGTCGGAACGTTCATCGATACCCGGCCGTCCACTGCGCCCTCGTACAACGAAGCGACTTTCTGCATCGCACTGTTGTAGAGTGTGACCGTCACCTGCTCGCTGGAGCTCGATGAGAGATCGATATTCAGGCTGCTTGCGAAGGGCTGGGGGTAGGCGGTCAGATTGATCGATGCTCCAGCTGCAAGAGTCACATGGAGAATGCTCGAGTACTCGGTTGTGCCATCGCGATCAATCTGTTTGAGTCGGTAGGAGAATTCGGTGGACGAACGATCGAGCTGTGCGTCGCGAAAGGCGTACTGACGGGGAGAGTAGCTCGTGCCGTTGCCGGCGACGAAGCCGAGATTTGTCCAGTCCTCACCGTTCGCGCTGCGCTCTACCTCGAAGCCGAAATTATTCAGTTCAGTTGCGGTGGTCCACTGCAGTTCAACCTGGTTGTCTTTCACATACGAGCGGAAGGAAGTCAATTCGACAGGCATGGGGCCGCCGGTGGAGGAGATGTTATCGATGTAAAAATCATCGGAATGTTCGTCATAAGAATCATCCTGCATATAGATCCGAACGAAGCCGCCCTGCGGAATCGACTGGCTGACACTGCAGTAAGAATAACTTGAATGTGAGGAACCGACCGAAAAATACTGGTCATTGCCCGTCTGCACCCGGATGGAACCACTGTTGTAGACGCGCACCATTGAACGGGAGGCGTCGCCCGAGCCGAGCATCACGAAGGAAAATCCACCAGATGAAAACGGGCCGAATTCGATATACCGATTATTTTTCTCCATTTTGAGCGCCTTGCCGTAATTGATTCCGCCATAGGTACCGACATTGGAAACGATACGAAGATCGGAGTCGCCATACCAAGACGAAATCATAGAACCGGTTGGAACTGCGGGATATGCGGCTTTAAGCTGGTAGCCAGGATTGTTTGTGCTGTTGCTGCTGTAGCTTCCGAGATCTCCGGTGATAATATTTGCAGCATCAAAATTGATATTCTGTGCAAAAGTTGCAGTGCCCAGGAGAATCACCAAAGCGAACAATCCAAACAATGTCTTCATTTTATTCCTCAAGGTTAGGGAGTTACAGGCATTTCCCTTCTTAGTTGCAAGGCACATGCCAAATGAGTTTCAGGCGGATTTCCTTGAGTACTTACTCGCCTGCTTTGCGTGGAATATCGCTTTAATACCTGTCTTTTCGCGCATATTGAATGATTTTCACATCCGTGCCGGAACGGATCCGGAACAGTCCTGCACAAATGCGCATCCGGAATCCGTACATCGGACGTACGAAATCCGAATTGAATTCCGGAATAAGCGCGGGAGCAGCAGACTGGAATCCCGGTGCCTGGGACGGGCATTTTTCAGAGCATTCGGCTTTTTGGAGCCGGTCGAATGTATGTTGGCGGAAAAGGGTGGGCAGAAAAAAGCGCCGCTCCCAATTAAGGGAACGGCGCTTTATCTCAAGGAGGAAAATTTTCGGCGGGGAATTACCGGCTCTGCATGTGGAGCAGCTTCTGCACCTGTGTCTGGCCATTCGCATGGTTGACGATCAGGAAGTAGCTGCCGTCGCGCAGATCCGTAGCGGGCACGGTCATGGACAAATTGCCATCGACGGTGCCTTCATACACGGTTTGGACTTTCTGCATCGCGCTGTTGTACAGTGTGACAGTCACCTGCTCGCTGCTGGTCGCAGAAAGATCAATATTCAGGCTGCCGGCGAAGGGCTGCGGATAGGCGCTCAGATTCACTGATGTCGGAGCGGCAAGCGCCGCGCGAAGGACATCAGAATACTCCGTCGTTCCATCGCGATCCATCTGCTTCAGGCGATAGTAAAGCTCCGTAGAGGAGCGATCAAGCTGCGCATCGCGGAATGCATACTGCTGCGGAGTGAAGCAGGTGCCACGTCCTTCGACGAACCCGAGCGTCGACCAGTCATCGCCATTAAAGCTGCGCTCGACCTCGAAGCCGTAGTTGTTCAGTTCCGTAGCGGTGGTCCACTGAAGCTCAACCTGATTGTCCTTCACATAGGAACGGAAGGAAGTGAGTTCGACGGGCATGGGGCCGCCAGAGTTGGCGATACCGTCAATGAAGAATTCATCATCATCTCGACTATAGATGCGGATATAACCGTTCGCAGGGACTGCAGTAGCAATCATAATGAAATTGATACCATAGTTCGGATCTTGCACAGGAGGTACCGTACGCGTTACGTCGACAACACCTGTCGTATACGTGGCAGCAGGATTATTATGTCCCGGATCTGAACTATAGATGCGAACTTCAAATTTTGGGGACGGAGTGCTACAGCTCGAGGGAACATAAAGAGCCGTAAAGGAAATGTTGCCAGCGGCCAACGGCCCGAAATTCATGTAGCCATCCTCGTCTTTGAAGCGGAGCGCTTTATAGTAATTCGCATAATTAGGTGCAGGACCAATGCCGTAATAAGCGGGATCTGTCGTTTCAATCGCAAAGTCGTGATCACCGGTCCAGTACGAAATCATCGGGTACGCAAGTTTAAGCTGGATACCTGGCTGGTTATGTGTACTTGTGAACGAACTCAAATCCCCAGTCACGATATTTGGGGAATCAAAAGTCATTTGTGTGTACGATTGTGCACTCATGCTGCCCGTAAGGAGCAGAGACATGATCACAAGGGCGTAAAGGGTCTTCATTTTTTCTCCTCAGATTCAAGAAACGGTTCAATGTATCCACTAATGCAACAATCAGGCCAAAGTGTCAAATTTCAGCTGATTCGTGAATAGACTGGGTTTTTTCATTGCATAGCAGAATAAAAACGGCCAAAACCGGTCAATTTGGCGTGTTGGGAATGGAATTTAAGAATCCTCCGGGAGGCGGAGGAATGGGAATTGTCGATGAAACAACGAAATCAGTCCTACAAAGCCGAATACTGCGCAGCGAATTGCATAGTGACGAATCTCGCAACTGGAGAGGCGAGCATTTCCCAGGCAGTATCGACGCGGAGTGGGGATGGGGAAAAGCTGACGAACCGGGTTGTCATCAGAATGGAGATGGACGCCAAGACTATGGAAACAAAGGCGATGCGGATGACAATTGATGCAGAATCCAAATTCGGACATGACGTGTCGCTTCCTGAAAACGGACCCTGTCTATTCAATTGCCTCCCTATGCAGTGGTTTGCACATCATGTATTCGATCAGTTGCATATTCGGATATGAATAGGTGCAATTCTGGTCGCCAAGCTGAATGTTTACAGTAATTTAGCCGATGTGCTACGTTGGAGTACAGAGCTGGTAGTTCACAGCCATTTTGCTTGCTGCAAATCCCGATTTGCTTAGAGGGATGCTGAGTTTGGCGGATCCGGGCTTGCTTCGAGCAATACGCGAATAACAAAAAGCGCCGCTCCCGGAGGGAACGGCGCTTTATCTCAAGGAGGAAAATTTTCGGCGGGGAATTACCGGCTCTGCATGTGGAGCAGCTTCTGCACCTGTGTCTGGCCATTCGCATGGTTGACAATGAGGAAGTAGCTGCCGTCGCGCAGGTCGGTGGTGGGCACGGTCATGGACAAATTGCCATCGACGGTGCCTTCATACACGGTTTGGACTTTCTGCATCGCGCTGTTGTACAGTGTGACAGTCGCCTGCTCGCTGCTGGTCGCAGAAAGATCAATATTCAGACTGCCGGCGAAGGGCTGCGGATAGGCGTTCAGATTCACTGATGTCGGAGCGGCAAGCGCCACGCGAAGGACATCAGAATACTCCGTCGTTCCATCGCGATCCATCTGCTTCAGACGGTAGTAAAGCTGAGTCGAGGAGCGATCCAACTGCGCATCGCGGAAAGAGTACTGCTGCGGAGTGAAACAGGTGCCATGTCCCTGGACGAAGCCGAGCGTCGACCAGTCGTCGCCGTTCGCGCTGCGTTCAACCTCAAAGCCGTAGTTGTTCAGCTCCGTCGCGGTCGTCCACTGCAGTTCAACCTGATCGTCCTTCAGATAGGAACGGAAGGAGGTGAGCTCAACGGGGAGGGGGCCACCAGCCGCCGAGATTGCGTCGATATAAAACTCCTTGTCTTCCACGTATATTCTGACGTAGCCTCCATGTGGCACTAACACCTGTGATGGCGTAGTTTGCCCGTTAGTATTATTACTCCGTTTCGCAACAGAAAAGGCTACGCTATCATAAGCTGAAGTAATAGAAGACGTAGGATTTGAGGAGTATGCAACCACTCTCCCGGGTGCATTTTTGTCCGAGGTATTAAAAGCAGTAAAGCTAAACCCGCCGGAGCTGAGCGGTCCAAACTGGATATAGGAGTCCTTGTCGTGCTCGTGCATCCTTAACGATTTGCCGTAGCCAGGAATCGCACCTGATTCGATTGCCATATCATCGTAGGAATCTGACCACCAGCCGGAAATAATAGAACCTAATGAGCTTATGAGAGATTGTGGGTATGCATTTTTAAGCGAGGTCCCCGTAGGATTACTGCTCGAATAACTCCCAAGAGTACCTGGTGATGTAATTGTGACAGCATCAAAATTTATCGTCTGCGCACTCGCGCTACCCACAATGAGCACAGCCAAGACAAGAACCGTGTAAAACTTATTCATTTTTCCTCCTGAGATTTCAGAAATATGGCAATGCATCAAGCGCAGCAACAATCGGGCCAAACTGCTCTACGCCTCGTAAGTTGCTGTCATTGAAGCAGTTCCGCTGATTTGATTGACAGCAAAAGTGCTCAAAACGGAGTAAATTGGTCGTATTATCGGCGGAAAGCGAAGCAGGAGGCGAGTGCACTTCGATGCGGCTCCTGGAGATGACAGGCGGAAAGGCGAATGCGTACACAGCTGATGTATGCATTCGATTGCATATTCAGACTCCGCAGTTGCTAATCTTGGTAACATTTTCAATCCCAACGAGTCGGGTGAAATGACCACGAGCACGCGGTTTAGCGGTTAAAGGATGAAAAACGGAGGGATGTGTATTGTATAATAAGGTGATGCGGGCAACAGTTGATGGGAAGTATTAATGCGGGTGTCAGCGATCGAGAAGTACCACTGAAAAGTATTCAATTCGCTCCCTATGCAATGAACTGCATAGTTGGGTATGCAGCGAATTGAATATTCGGATATGAAGATGCGTAATTGATTCCGCAGGTTCTGTAAAATCAGGATGTTAGAGCCCTGAATGCGGAACGGCCGTCCCTTGAGAGGACGGCCGTTGTGCGGAGGAGGATAATTGCGGCTATGAGGAGGGGTCGTTTCAGCGTACGACGAGAATGCGTTTTCTGATGATGTCCCCATTGTTCCTGAATTCTATGAAGTAATGTCCCGGAGCGGCATTGCTGAATGACAGCGGGAGGAGCTGCATGCCGCCGGATGTGTAAACATTGCGTGTGAATTGATCGAGCCTCTGGCCGGTCGCGTCGTAGACTGCGAGTTCGCCATCGCCCAATTCTTCTGTGCTGATCTGTACTGTGGCCTCGGAGCGTACCGGCTGCGGATAGACCTGCATATCAACCGCCATCGGGCGGGATGCCACTTCGACGATGGAGGTGTAATCCTCGGTGCCGTCGCGATCAACCTGGAGCAGACGATAATAGATCGTCTCGGAACCGAAGAGGTCCGTGACCTTGCTGTCGGTGTATTCGTAGCTGCGCGGGGAGAAGCTCGTGCCGGCGCCGGCGACGAAAGTGATGTCTTCCCATGCTTCCTTGTCAGCGGAGCGCTGGACGTAGAAGCCGAAGTTCTGAAGTTCGGTGGCAGTGCGCCATTTGAGCTGGACATCGGAATCCTGCATTCTTCCGGAGAAGGACGTGAGTTCGACGGGAAGAGGATTGTTCAGAGCGTCATCGATTTGGACGTTGAAGCGGGTGAGGATCGGTCCGATGGGGCTGACGAAGGTGTAGCTGCCGGAGCGCCCAAAAACCATGCCGATCGATCGGTTCTGGTTAGTGTTCGTCACTACGAGTGAGCCAGAATCGCCTACGTCGATGAAGGTCGTAGAGCTGGAGACGACGATCTGGTTGATGAATTTCGTCGTGCCGGCGCCATAGTTGATATACACGCTGGCGTTGATGGCCATGACATTGCCGACGGTCTGTCCGGTTGTTTTCCCATATTTCTTCACACTCATGCCAACAGAGGCGTTGACGACGGTGGCGGAGGGAATACCATAGCCATCACTCGGGGTGGCATTGTTGACAAACCACGGCAGGACCCGCACCATGGCGGCATCCATAAGGTTGCTCGCGCTGGTGGTGTGGGTGATGACCTGATAATCGGCCAGACTGCCGATGGTGTCCGCTGCGAGCGCTCCGATGCAGCCCACATCGCCGCGTCCCGGCTGCACGATTTTTTCATTCAATGCTGCGTAATTCGTGCGGGCAAATACATGGTTGCAGGAGAGTACATAGTAGTTATTGCCGTTCTTCACGCGAACACCAATGGTACCGCCGCTGCAGTCATTCCAGTTGCCGGTGGAAACACCGATGGGTACGGGGCGATCCAGGCGCGTCGTGCGGGAGACTGTGGCTTTTCCGAAGGACTTGCCCAAAGGGGCTGCTGCCTCGGAATCGGCGATCGGAGTTCCGGTTTCCATTACGTAGCGAATTACCGGAATACCCTGAATCTCTGTCGGGAGATTGCCCTTCATGTCGGGAGAGGTGAAGAGCACGATTGCAGGAAGGCCTTCCGGAGTCATGCCCGTGCCGGTTCCGGTGATGCCCTCGATGCTCATCATGGCGTCGGTGACAGAATTCTGAACCTGCATGACATGCTGAACGGCAGGATTGTCGGCCGACAACGTCGTCGTCGAGCCGTTCTCTCCGCCGAGATCCTGAGCGAGCAGCTCTATATTATTCGCGAGAATGCACAGACTCAGCAGCGCGGCGAACAGCATCGTGCGACCGAAGACCAAACTGAGTGCTTTCCGTGTAACCAAATTCCGATTCATGAGATCCTCCTGGGATTCTACCAACTACCTGAGACCTGTATTTCCGTAGACTTTTCTTTTTGTGCTGGTCTACAGTGCTCAATCTAGGGGTCGTACCTTTCGGGGGACTGAATTCAGGATTACAGCATGCTTACGAATGGCTGACAAACTGTTCAGAAAAGGAAAACACGTGATATTGGCCGAAAATGGAGGGTTTATCCCGGGGATAAATAAAAAAAACCACCCGCAGAGGGGTGGTTTTTCTAACGAAAAACAGATGTGAGAGAGAAGATTCCTATTTCACCGTCAGAAAACGATCCTTACCTGTCATACAGATGCCGCAGCGATTGGGGACGTTTGCCTCGTAGGTGTTGCCGCAGGTCGGGCAAACGAGATACTGACCGGGTAGGGTGGACTCCTTTTTTGAGGTGAGTGCCTTGAGGGCGGTCTCGTAGAGGACCTTGTGACGCTGCTCAGTGCGGTAGGCGTAATTCATCGATACTGATGCAAGAGCGGCCTTTTCGGTCGCAGCGGCCTTCAGAAAGTCCGGGTACATGGTGGCAACCTCGTAGGATTCTCCCTTGATAGCGTCCTCAAGATTCTCCTTCGTCGATTTCACGGTGAATTCCGGCTTGATCGCGGCCAGGGTTTCTCCCATATCCTCGAGCACCGAGCGATGATTCGCTGCGTGGATTCCCTCGGATTTGGAGGCAGCGTCAAAGAGCACAGCGATTTTCGCAAACCCTTCGGCACGCGCTTTTTTTGCGTAGGCGGCATATTTTGCGCTGGCGGTTGTTTCGCCCTTGATAGCATCTTTCAGATTGACGATGGTTTTGACAGGCTTTGCGGATGTGAAGGGCACCATGAACGCGAACATTAACAGGGTGAAGATGATAAAGCGATATTTCATGACCGGGACTCCAGAAGTTTGGTGAAAAAGATTGCTTACAACCTACGACATTGAACCTCTGAGCGAGCTTAAGGGAAGCTTAAAAGTTGCTTAGGACGCTACGGGAGGGAAATGGATTGTCATGGAGGTTCCCTTCTCGGGCGCGCTCTCGGCAGAGACGCGGAGTCCCTGCAGATCAGCAAGACGGCGGACGATGGTGAGTCCGAGTCCCGTGCCCTGTATGGAGGAAGTGCGGGATTCGTCGCTGCGGTAAAAACGATCAAATATGTGCGGCAGATGTGCGGCGGGGATGCCGTCGCCTTCATCCTTTATACTCAATCTGATTTCCTGTGCATCGATCTCACTATGTATAGTGAGATGTCCGCCCTGCGGTGAGAATTTCAAGGCATTGGCCACGATATTTCCGATCATCGCGTCGAGCATCACCGGATCGGCGATGACGGAGAGCGAAATATCGCCCTCACGCATGATTTTCAGCCCGCGGCTTACGATCAGCGGCTCCAGTCGGCGCACAACATCAGTAATCACTCCGTCGAGCAGAAGGTTTCGCTGTGAACTTCGCATCACATCGTCTTCAAGTCTTGCGAGCAGAAGCAGCTGATCGACCATGCGGGACAGCCGGTCCACCTCCCCGATCAGGCTGCGAATTTTTTCCTCGTATTGTTCCGGAGTTCTCGTTTTCCGGATCAGGACTTCCATCGTGCCTTTCAATACTGCCAAGGGCGTCCGCAGCTCATGGGAAGCATCGGCGGTGAATTGCCGCTCTCGATGTACAGCTTCTCTCAGGCGATCAAGAAGCTGGTTGATCGTTACCGCCAGGCGGTAGAGTTCATCCTTGCTGACGGGGAGAGCCATGCGCTCGTCCAGATTTTCGGAGGTGATGCGCTCGGCGGTGGATATCAGCCGCTCAACCGGCGACATGCTGCGAATGGCGATGAAGCGTCCGACGAGGAACAGGAGAAGCACAGCGATAGGGTAGGCGATCCAAAGCACCATCCGCATATTCCCGAGCACTTCTTCAGCCTCAGCGCGCGGCATGGCTACGAGCAGCCATCCGTATGCCTGACCTTTCTCATTGCGGACGACCGACTGCCGCTGGCGGATGGGTGATTTGGAGAGCGTTGTGTTGTAATACGAGTCGTCTTCGGCGGAAGGGTCCCTGTGCAGCTTTTCTCCCCGCATATTCGGCGACTGCTTCACGACCTCGCCATTCTGATTCATTACCTGAAGGAAGCGCGGGTTCACCTCCACCTGCCCATGCTCGGGTTCCGTCCACTCCGGCATATCAGAGAAAATGATAGTGCTGTCGAAAATGGCGAACCCGTTCGTCACTTCCTCCGCTTCCAGATCGAGGTCCTGATCCAGTTTGTTGAATACTGACCGCTGCACAACCAGGTACGCGAGCAAAAGCAGAACGCCGAATAGCAGCGCTGCAGAAACGGAATAATACAGTGCGATTCTGTTACGAAGACTCCGCTTCATTCTTCTTCCTTGATGAGGTAGCCGACGCCGCGGATAGTGTGGATGAGGGTTTTGCCGTCACCGAAGTCGAGTTTCTTCCGCAGGTAGTTAATGTAGACGTCGATCACTGAGGTATCCGAGTCGAAATGCATATCCCAGACATGCTCGATGATGCGCGTTCGCGTGCAGACCTTGCCTTTGTTGCGAAGAAGGAATGACAGCAGCGAGAATTCCTTCGGGGTGAGCGCGATCTCGTTGCCGCTGTGATGCACGGTATGCGTATCAAGCTGAAGCTCAATTGCCCCGAAGCGAAGCGTGTTGTCTTCCTCGTATTGCGGCCGGAGCTGTACGCGGATGCGCGCCAGCAGTTCTTCGAATTGAAATGGCTTCTTAATGTAGTCATTCGCACCGACCTCAAGACCGAACACCGTATCCTGTACCGTGTCCTTCGCCGTCAGAAAGATGATCGGGTATCGCAGGCCCTCGGCACGGATCCGGGTGCAGACTTCAATGCCGCTTTTTCCCGGGAGCATCCAATCGAGCAGTACGAGATCATAATCCGTGGTGAGCGCCAGTTCGAGTCCGGTGCTGCCGTCCAGGGCAACATCCACCGCGTAGCCTTCCTCCACGAGTCCATCGCGGACGAAATTTGCTATGCCGGGTTCATCTTCGACGATGAGAATTCTCATTGCTATTCACCACCTTGAGAGAACTTTTGGAAAAAAATACTTCAATCCTCGTCTACCGCTGCAGGCTGCGAAGCCGCACCGAAGCCGAGATCCAGCTGTACGCCGGCGGCGTGTTTGTACACGAGTTCGCCTCCGTAATAGCCGGTACGTACGACGGCTGCAGTGGCGATGAGAAAGAGCGTCAGGGGAAGCAGACGCAGCCAGCCGGAATATTTTTTCATTACGACCAGGGTAGTGCGGGCCGCGGAAGTTGCAATGAGGAGCCACATCGCGAGGATTGCCGCAGATTCATGAGTTTCAAGGGCCGCACCGAGTGCGCCGGCTTCGTTCACACCATCACCGGCGATATCGCCCGAAAAATAGGCGGCGACGGCGCCTGCCGTGCCAAGCAGAAGCAGAATAAACCCCGCCTTCGAAAACATCTCCTTCTTGGTAGCGATGCCGAGAGCTTCGAAAAGAAGTCCTACCAACGCGAGCGCGATGGGGAAATGCACGATCATGGGATGAAGATGGCTGGTGTCAAACATGAAAAATCTCCTGATAAATGTTTCTTCTGTAAGTTAGGAGGTCTTCCTTAAGCCAGCCTTAGGTGAAGCTAAGAATTCCCTAAGAACGCGACATGATCAGGCTTCGGATTTCCTGCGGCCAAACAGCCAGAAGCTCAGCAGGGCGAGAACTGCCGCCGAGAGTCCGGCGATGTATTTCCAGACCGCCCAGTCGGTGAGGTAGTCGCCGTCTACCAGTGGACCGTGGATATCCCAGGAATTGAGCATTGCTCCCACGATATTTAAAAGGATGATCGAGACGAGGAACACAATGAAGCTGAAAAAAATTCGGGATCCGAGGGGCATGACATTCTCAGGTGATTGTTGACAATTTGTATGCGCGACAATAGAAAAATACATCCGGAATATCAAGCAGGGTGCCGGCGTTTTGAAGTCGCGCAGTTTCCGTATATTGAAGCATCCACAACGAACCCAGAATCTGATGCTTCAGCAGTGTTCCACACTACAGGCCGGAAAGATGTCTGCATACGCAGGCCCTTTGCGCATTCTCGTTTTCCTAATCGCCGCATTAGCCCTGCCGGCAGGCAGCACTTCCGCGCAGGAGCGGCTTTCTCTCGATCTCGAAGAAGGCAAGTCCGGCGCAGTGTGGAATCTCGTGCTGGGGGCGGACGGCAATACGCTGTACTCCTGCGGTCGGGATTCGACGGCCAAATCTTGGGACCTGGCGACGGGCGAAGCCAACCGTATGTTCAAGGCAGAGCGCCCGACGCTCATCACCTCGCTGGCTCTGGATCACACAGGCAACTGGCTTGCGCTTGGGGACATGAACGGACATCTGACGGTCTGGAATGCGCACAGCGGAGTGCAATACTACGATCTTCCCGCGCATGATCAATATATCACTTCGGTCGCTATTACACCGGATGCAGCTGCGGTCATCACGGCCGGACGAGACGGACTCATCCGGTCCTGGAAACTCGGTGACGGTACTCCGCTCTGGAGCATTGACGCTGCGACTCTCTGGATCAATGCGATCGCGGTATCGCCCGACGGCGCCTTCGTCGCCTCGGCATCGCAGGACGGCAGCGTTTCTCTCTGGCGTACAAGCGACGGAAAGAAGGAAGCCGATCTGGGCCGCCACAGCCGCTTCGCACGCACCCTGCTTTTCTCTCATGACGGCAGCTATCTCTTTTCCGCAGGGGCGGATGGAAGGATACTGGCCTGGGATATGCAGACGCGCGCGATGTATCGCGATGTGCAGCTGGAGGACGGCTATGCGCATGGTTTGGCGCTCGACCGCACCGGTGATATGCTCCTCGTCAGCAAGATGAATGGCCTCCTGGAGCTGTGGGACTGGAAGAAGCGTCTGATCCGGAAGAGACTTTCCGGAGATTCTTACGGTACAATGTCCGCTGTTTTTTCCTCAAACGACGAGCGCATCTACAGCGCGCACACCAGCGGAGCAATCAAAGTGTGGACTGCTGACGACGGGTCACTTCTCCTCGATATGGTTGGATTCAGCGACGGTCAATGGCTTTCATTCACTCCCGACGGCTATTACGACTGCTCGGCTTTCGGCGATCGCTACGTGCGGTGGCGGCGGGGCGAAGAACTTTTCCCCCTCGAGCGCTACAGCGAACTCTATCACCGTCCCTCAATCATTGAGGATGTGCTTCGAGGCGGATACAAGCCCGCAGGCAGCATCGAATCCATCGTCGATCCCCCGGTCGCGGAGCTGCTTTCTCCCCGAGACAATCAGCTGTTTTCATTCGGCAGCGAACCCGTTGAAGTCACAGTGGATGTTCTCGCCACCGATATCAGCAGAATTGAAAACGTAGCGCTGCTGCTCAACGGCCGGCAGCTTTCCCGCGAGCAGCTGATTGAGTGGTCCGTGGTCGAACAGAGTGATACCCGACTGCATGTACGCTGCCGCATTCACGTGCTCCCGGGGAAAAACAGCATTGAGGCCGTGGCCTTCAACGCCTCGCGCGTGCGCAGCGCTAAGGTACGCGCCGATATCACTGTCGAAAGCGGCACCAGCATCAATCCCAGCCTGTACGTGCTGGCGGTGGGGTCCGATAACTACGCACCTGCGTATCCGAATCTGCAATTCGCCAGCGTTGACGCGGAAGCGCTGGCCGACGAACTCGCCCGGCAGGAGGGCGGAATGTATGCGCGCGTCTACACCCGGGCGATCACTGGAAAAAACGTGACGAAAGAAAATATATTCGGAGCGCTGAAAGAGTTTGGAGAAATGAAGCCGGAGGACGTGCTCGTGCTGTTTTTCAGCGGTCACGGCGTACGCGAGCGCGACAAGAAAGGCCGGACGAAATATTATTACCTTCCTGCCGGAACAACTAAAAAGACAGTGACGAGCCGCGGTTTGGCATGGGAAGATTTTTCCGCAGAAATTGCGCGCCTGAATGCCGGCCGCATCATTCTGCTGCTCGATGCCTGTCATTCGGGCGATGTGAGCAGCGGCGCCTCGAACGAAAAAGTCGCCTCCTCGCTTGCCGGACAAGTTGGTGTGGTATTCACCAGCAGTTCCGGAAACGAGTATTCCTACGAAGACCGGAGCTGGGGACATGGCGCCTTTACGCGCGCTCTGCTCGACGGCATTGGAGGGGCTGCCGATTTCACGGCTGATAAAACAATCGACTGGGGCGAACTTCAGCTTTATGTCGGCACTGCGGTGCGCAAGATGACCAAAGGCGGTCAGAATCCGATGGTTCCCCGCCTCGAACAATTCGCCAACTTTGATTTTGTGAGAGTACGATGATACGATTGACATACCTTCTGTTATTCGCAACGCTGCTCGTACTGAGCTGCAGCCCCAATCTCTCTGCCGATGAGCCGGGGAAGGAAGTCGCCCTTGTCACTGCGGTCAACGGCGGCGCTACGCTCCGCAGCGGAGAAGCGGAGAAGCCGCTGACGCTCGGCATGCGCGTACGCCTGGGCGATGAAATTTCCGTAGCAACCGGGAAGGTTTCCCTCGTATTTTTTGCCGGTGATTTCCTTTCTCTCAAGGATGGTGAAAGTCTGAAGCTCGGTGCCACGCCGAAAGAAAGCATGCTCACGACGGGAGGCGCTACGCGTGGATTGGGTCCCGACGATGCGATGACAGTCACCGAAAAAGGATTGAACACTAACGGCGAAAGCCGGATCTGGCAGGCGCAGCTGGCCTCCGTTTCCGGCATCCGCGGCGATGGCATGCCCATCGCAGTCGCACCGCGTCTGGCGATCGCTGGTGAAAATCCGACCTTCTACTGGTTCGATACCGACACGAGCGGCGCTGGCGGCGAACGCAGCTACCTGCTGATACTCAAGAGCGAAGAGAATACCGTGCTCGCACGGCAGCAGGTACGCGGCGCAGCAGGACGGCTCAACAGCTTCCGTTTCGAAACCCCGCCCGCAGGATTCTCTGCTACGCCGCGCATGCATTTCAACTGGACCGTGCTTTCCGAAGGCGCGGCGGTTCCCGATGGCCAGCTCGATGCTGCTTTCGTTTTCGTCGATGAGGCGGGAATGCAAGCTGCACTTACACAGATCGACCGTCTGAAGGGGTTGGAGGCATCCGGTCAGGTCGATGAGACCTCGTATCACACACTGCTCTGCGCGTTTTTCCTTGACGAACGCGAGCGGCTTTTTTCCGATGGCCTGCCGCATCTTCTCGCGCTTGCCGCGCAGCCGCAAGGACAGGAATATGCCGGTGAGCAGATCGCACGGATGTTTCTGCGCTTCGGAAATCAGGTCGCCACACTCGCACCGATGTTTCGCAACGCGCCCGGAGCGTTAATCGGGAAATGATACGCCGCAGTCCTTTTTTCGTCCTATCCCTGATTCTGCTTTTCTCCGCTTGCAGCGGCGGGGGCGATGCGATGCGGGAGGATCCGCGCATTACTGAGGGACGCTCACTTTACGACCGGGCTGATTTCGATCGGTCGGAAAAACTATTCACGGTATTGCGAGACACAGCAGCCGCAACGGGCGATGCGCTGCTGGAAGCTCAGGCGGAAAAGTGGCTTGGGAACATTCAGCTCGCTTATTCGCAATCCGACAACGGTCTCCTTCATTACCAGCGCAGCCTGGCATTGCTCGAAAGCGGCATCAGCCGCGGAGACAGCCTGGGCAAGCCCGTGGACAGCCGATGGTTCGACGAACGACAGAACGTGCTGAGCAACACCGGCGTCGTGTTCAAGGGAGCACAGCGATTTCAGGAAGCCGAGGCCCTGTTTCTCAGCGTGCTCGCATACGACAGCGCACGCGGCGACAGTTATCGGACAGCGATCTCGCTTTATAATCTGGGGGATGTGTACCATCAACATGAGGTCGTGCTGCGATCTGCGAAGGACAGCAGCGCAGTAGATGAACTCCATCAGAAGGCCCGGAGCTGCTTTCTCCGTTCTCTCGCCCAGCATCCCACCGCAGATGCCTGGCTGAACCTCGGAAATAATTTCACGCTCGTCGATGCGCTCGACAGCGCCATTGTCTGCTACCGGCGTGCCGAGGAGATTTATGCGCGGGATGGATTCCGTGTCCACCGTGCTCTGGCGCTGGGGAATATCGGTGTGCTGGCCCAGCGGCTAGATCGCCACGATGAAGCTGCCCGCGTGCTTGAGCAGAGCATCGGCATCATTGAGGAATTGCGCGGCAACCTCTCTTCGGTGGATGTGCGCACCAGCTTCGTTTCCAACAAATTCTATATCTACGAAAACCTCATTGAAATTCTCGTCGCAAACGGTGAAGTGGCCAAGGCATTCGAATACGTCGAGCGTGCGAAAGCCCGGTCCTTTCTCGATCTGATCGGCAACAAGGCGGTGGGACAGGGGAAGGAGCGTCCCCCGGAAGTCGAAAAACTTGTGCAGCGCGAGCAGGAATTGCAGCAGCGGATTTCCCGGCTCATCAGCGATACCGACAGCAGCGATGTGCTGGGAAAAGCCATCACAGAGCATCAGCTCGTGCTCAACGAGCTACGGGAGAAGGATCCTGAATACGCATCGGTCAAAAGCATCGAACCCGTGCCGGTCAAGCAGCTGCAGTCGATGCTCGACGACAGTACGGCGGTGCTGGAGTATTTCGTGGGAGAGTCCGCCTCGTTTGTCTTTCTCGTTCGCCGCGACACGATACTTGTGCAGCCGATCTTCATAGACCCGGAATTCAAACTGGGAAAGGAAGTGGAGCAGCTTCGGCGCAAGCTGTACTTCGGTTTCCCGACGAAGAAGCTCGGCTTTATCCGTGAACAGCGGCTGGGGAAAAACGCGAGCAGCGAAGACGCCATGCGCGCCTGGTATGCCGAGCCGCTGGACAACAGCTGGCAATTCGATCTCGTGACGATGTACTCGCTGCTGGTCGCGCCAGTCGCCGATGCTTTGCAGCACATCACGCAGCTGTATGTAGTGCCGCATGGTCCGCTGCATCACCTGCCGTTTCAGGCGCTGATCAACCCGATGCATATAGACATGCAGATGGATGCGCATATGGCTCGTCCCCGCTACCTGATTGAGGATTTCGCCATCGCCTATCTGCCCTCCGCGAGCGTGCTCAGTTTTGCACTGGAGAAAAAAATGCGAACTGAGAAGACGGCGCTCATCGTCGGCGATCCGCTGTATGCCGATCCGAAGTATCGCCGCCGCCCGCTCGATGGTGCGCTGATCGAAGCTGACACCGTCGCTGTTTATGCAGGGGATGCGCTGGTTCTTACACGCGAAGAGGCCGAAGAAAGCGTGGTCAAGAGCATCATGGGTACCCGCGATCTTCTGCATTTTGCGACTCATGGTGAACTGAATAAGAATGACCCCATGCAGTCGCGCATACTCCTTGCGGCGGCGCATCCTGACAGTTTGAACAACGGCGATCTGACCGTGGCGAAAATATTCAACCTCGATCTGAACGCAGTGCTGGTGACGCTAAGCGCATGTCAGACCGCGCAGCTTGCGGGAGGCGAGGGCGGCTTCAGCGCCGGCGATGATCTGGTTGGTTTGACGCGGTCGTTCATGTATGCCGGTACGCCGTCGGTCATCGCCTCCCTCTGGGTGGTTGACGATGCCGCAACGCTCAGCTGGATGCGGAATTTCTACCGCGCGTGGCTGCGTCTCGGATTAAGCAAAATGCAATCCGCCCGGGCGGCTGCTCTTAGCATGCTCGCCCACGTAGAAGATCCGGATTGGGCCTTTCCATATTATTGGTCCGCCTTCGTGTACATGGGCGACGCCCGGTAGCCCGCCAGACGCTCTCTACGCTCCGCGTTATCAGCCATCAGCCATCAGCCATCGGCCATCAGCCATCAGCCATCGGCCATCGGCCATCGGCCATCGGCGATCAGCCATCGGCCATTAGCCATCGGCCATCAGCCATGAGCCATCAGCCATGAGCCATCCCCCTATGGAACATCCCCATTGCTCCTCAAGTAAAACAAGGATATTTTTGTTTTTCAAAACACGGATCGATTTTGGAGGTTCACCATGAAGCAAGTTGTCCTGTTTTTCTTCAGCATGGTCTTTTTGCTGGTAATGGGCAAGGCGCAGGCGCAGGAAAAATCGTCCACCCTGGGCAAGCCGATTTTCCCCAAGCTTGAGTATGTAAACCTGAATGCCGAATTCGGTTTCGATGCCGAAATACTTCGCGGTTTCGGAGCGCGTGTGGATGATTCGCGGCGCGATGCCGATGGGGCAGCGGTTGCGGCACAGGCCGTGCTTCTCAGCTTTGCGGAAAAGCTGGCAGGGAAGAAGGCGACTACCGTGACTGCCGCGCAAATGCTTGCGGAAGCCGCACGCATCGCAGAGGAACAGCAGAATCGCGCCGCAGTGTACGCCGTGGAAACCGCGAGCGCATATATCCCCGGAAGCGAAGTGATTGTACAGCGTCTTCATGATACCGCAGAGCTCTTCGCGGAAAACCGCGGAGAGGGCGAATTTCTCGGCTTCGTAAGCATCGCCAATGACTGCGACCGTTTGCTCGATATTTACATCGACGGCAAGTACGTCGGTTTTCAATATGGCGGTGATACCGTCGTTTATTCCACAGGCAATGGAACTACGCATGCACGAGTGACCGACGCCTTCGGCAACACCGTCAGCGAGGTGCTATTCGTGCAGCCCGACCAGACAATGACATGGACAATCAAACCCTGAACGATCAAGACGCTGACTACCGCAATACTATCACCTGGCTGTTCGACCTTCAATTCGTCGGCATGAAGCTGGGACTGGACAACATCCGGTCCCTGGCCGCGTTTTGGGACAATCCCCATCTCCGCTATCCGATCATTCACATCGCAGGCAGCAACGGCAAGGGTTCCACCGCGAGCTTCATCGCTTCGGCATTGCAGGCAGCAGGATATCGCACCGGACTTTACACCTCGCCGCATCTGGTTGATTTCTCCGAACGAATCCGCGTCGACGGCGTTCCCATCGCCGGGGAGCGGGTTGTGGAATACACCCGCAAATTGCGCGGTGAAATCGAGCGGCTCAACGCCACATTTTTCGAAGCGACCACGCTGATGGCTTTCCAATATTTCTCTGAAGAAAAAGTGGATATCGCAGTCGTGGAAACAGGGCTTGGGGGAAGGCTCGACGCCACAAATATTGTTGTGCCCGTCCTCAGCGTAATTACCAGCTTGTCCGTCGAACACAGCGAATTTCTCGGCAATACAATCGAATCCATCGCCGCCGAAAAAGCGGGCATTATGAAAGCGGGCGTTCCCTGCGTAACTCCGAACCGGAATGAAGCCGCGCTCGGCATTCTCCGACAGCATGCGGCGGTCCTCGGCGTTCCGCTGCACATGGTCCCGCTGCCGGAACAGCCTCCGGTGCTCAGCGAACTGGATTCCATGACCTGCACACTCCCGGGCTTCGGAACCGGGATCGAAGTAGGTCTCGTGGGGGCGCATCAAGTTGAGAATGCCTCGACGGCTGTGACAGCACTGCGGCTGCTGGCTGCCAGCGGTTTCTCTGCATTATCCGACAATCGTATCGCTGCCGGACTCGCCGAAGTGCGCTGGCGCAGCGGACTCCGCGGAAGGCTGGAATGGGTACGCGTCGAGCCGGAGCTTGTAGTCGACGTCGGCCATAATCCGGATGGCATCCGCGCCATGCTGGAGTGCTGGACTGCGGTGCGAAAAATGGAAACGACAGATATTGTGTTCGGGGTCTTGAAAAGCAAAGATCTTCAAGCTATCTTCCAGATACTCACACGGTATTCTCCCCGATCGATCACACTGGTGCAGGCGGCCTCGGAAGAGGCGCGGTCCCT
Organism: Bacteroidota bacterium; assembly: GCA_049663345.1. GTDB lineage: Bacteria > Bacteroidota > Ignavibacteria > SZUA-365 > SZUA-365 > SZUA-365. The sequence goes on along the minus strand of JBATDG010000018.1, from coordinate 9,991 downwards.
TGAAGACATGCTGCAGCTGGCGAGTGAAGCCGGCATAGCCGCAGAAGGAGCCGGAGACGTGCTGCAGGCGGTTCTGAACAGGATGAATCAGCCGGGTGAGGGATCAGTCTTGCTGTTCGGTTCGCACTATGTTGCAGGCGCCTTCCTCAGGGAATGGGGAAAAATTTGCTGATGTCTGCCGATGGTGCTTGATTCTTTGAGTCCTTTAACGGATATTTGCATCTGTAGCCTCATCCCTGCCACGTATACAAATATCCCGCACTTCCTATAACGCAATTCCTCGGTCTATTCTCACTGATGCCCATCGGTTTCGGCTGCAATCGGGCCTTGTTTCCGCAATTACTGGCTGCCTGCGCGGCCACCGCTTCATAGAATTCAATACAATGTTTTACCGTTTCAATACCATAGGGTACGCATCATGACGATGGACATCGCCGAACTGAAGTCCAAGCGCATCGCCGAGCTGTCCCAAGTTGCACGTGAGCTTGAGATTTCCGGCTACAGCGACATGCGAAAGCAGGAGCTGATTTTCAAGATTCTCGAGGCACAGTCGCAAAAAGACGGCATGAGCTTCAGCAAGGGAGTGCTGGAAGTACTGCCTGACGGCTACGGCTTCCTCCGCGCCGCGGACTACAACTACCTGCCTTCTCCCGACGACATCTACGTGTCGCCCAGCCAGATCAAGAAATTTGCTCTGCGCACAGGCGACACAATCAGCGGACAGGTTCGTCCGCCAAAAGAGGGAGAACGTTTCTTCGCCTTGCTGAAAGTCGAAGCCGTCAACTTTGACGGACCGGAGAAAATCCGCGAGCGCACTATTTTCGACAATCTCACTCCGCTGTATCCCAACGAGCGGCTGATGCTGGAGGTCGCACCGAACGATCTTTCTACCCGCATCATGGATTTGCTCACGCCGATCGGCAAGGGCAACCGCGGACTGATCGTCTCGCCTCCGAAGAGCGGAAAAACCATCCTGCTTCAGAAGCTTGCAAACAGCATCAGCGCCAATCATCCGGAAGTGGTGCTCATTGTGCTGCTGATCGATGAGCGTCCTGAAGAAGTCACGGACATGGAGCGGTCGGTGAAAGCCGAGGTCATAAGTTCCACCTTCGATGAACCGCCTGAGCGTCACGTGCAGGTTTCGGACATGGTGCTTGAGAAAGCCAAGCGCCTCGTCGAATCCAAAAAAGATGTGGTGATCCTGCTCGATTCGATAACACGCCTCGCACGCGCGCATAATACGGTCGTGCCGCATTCCGGCAAGATCCTTTCCGGTGGTGTCGACGCAAACGCGCTGCATCGTCCGAAGCGCTTTTTCGGCGCTGCGCGAAACGTGGAAGAGGGCGGCAGTCTTACGATCATCGCCACGGCGCTGGTCGAGACCGGCAGCCGCATGGATGAAGTCATTTTCGAGGAATTCAAAGGCACCGGCAACATGGAAATCGTGCTCGACCGCAAGCTTTCCGATCGTCGGGTGTTTCCTGCCATGGATGTCAACCGTTCCGGAACGCGCAAGGAAGATCTGCTTCTCACGCCCGAGGAGCTCAGCCGCGTATGGGTGCTGCGCAAAGTGCTCAGCGAATACACCACGGTCGAGGCCATGGAATTCCTTATCGAGAAAATGCGCGGAACCAAGAGCAACAAGGAATTTCTCAAATACATGAACAGCTGATTCTTATTCACCAACTCACGGAAACGCTATGAATGCAGTCGTCATCGTCAGCGCGGCCCGTACGCCTATCGGCGCCTTCAATGGCTCGCTGAAATCGTTCACCGCCCCCCAGCTTGGCGCTATTGCCATCAAGGAAGCGCTCAAGCGCGCAAATGTAAAACCGGAAGATGTCTCCGAAGTTATTATGGGCAATGTGCTCACGGCCAATGTCGGCCAGGCTCCTGCCCGCCAGGCCGCTCTGTTTGCGGGACTCCCGCAGTCAGTGCCCTGCCTCACCATCAATAAAGTATGCGGCTCGGGGCTCAAGGCAGTGATGCTCGGCGCCCAGGCCATCATGGTCGGCGACGCAGAGATCGTCGTGGCAGGCGGCCAGGAAAGCATGTCCAATTCCCCTTATTACCTCGATCGCGCCCGCACCGGATATAATTTCGGCCACGCGCAGCTTATCGACGGAATGATCAAGGACGGTCTCTGGGATGTCTACAATGACTATCACATGGGCATCGCCGCCGAGCTTTGCGCCACCGAGTGCAACATCGACCGCGAACGCCAGGACGCCTACGCCATCGAAAGCTACACTCGCGCGATCGCAGCGTTGGACAAGGGATTCTTTACCGATGAGATAGTTCCGGTTGAAATTCCTCAGCGCAAGGGCGACCCGATCGTCGTCACTGACGACGAGGACATTCGTAAAGTGAAATTCGAGAAAGTGCCCGAACTCAAGCCGGCGTTCAAGAAAGACGGTACAGTGACGGCAGCCAACGCATCGTCGCTCAACGATGGCGCGGCTGCGGTAGTGCTGATGTCCGAAGCCAAGGCAAAGGAACTCGGTCTCGAGCCCCTGGCACGCATCGTCTCGCAGGCATCTGCTGCCAAGGCTCCCGAGTGGTTTACGACGGCTCCTGCCGATGCGATCAACAAAGCCCTTGGCAAAGCCGGTCTCGGCGTCGATGATATCGACCTGTTTGAAATCAACGAGGCGTTCTCCGTGGTTTCCCTGGTCAACAATGATCTGCTGAAGCTCGATGCGGCGAAGGTCAACGTACACGGCGGCGCAGTGGCCATGGGCCATCCGATTGGCGCCTCCGGAACGCGCGTGCTCGTGACGCTTCTTTATGCCATGCGCCGCTACGATAAAAAGCGCGGGCTTGCGTCCCTCTGCATCGGCGGCGGCGAAGCCAGTGCGCTGATTATCGAGCGCTGATCCGTCAGCGTTCGCTTCGGTCAAGAGTCTATTATCCATCTTTTTCATATGTCAAGGAAGCAGCCATGCAGCACATTACCGTTGTAGGCGCCGGCACCATGGGAAACGGCATCGCACACTTATTCGCGATGACAGGATTTCAGGTGCAGTTGGTCGATGTCAAGCAGGAATATCTCGACCGCGCCATAGCTACGATTACGAAGAACATCGACCGTCAGGTCAAAAAGGAAACGATTACCGAAGAGCAGAAACAGGAAACCCTTGCCCGCATCAATGCCCATACGAATCTCGATGCAGCGCTCGCGGATGCCGATCTGGTAATTGAAGCCGCCTCTGAGAACGAGGAAGTGAAGAAAAACCTCTTCCGCACCTTCGACGAAAAAACGAAACCTGAGTGCATTCTCGCGAGCAACACATCTTCGATTTCCATTACGAAAATAGCCGCAGTCACTGGTCGCCCGACCAAAGTGATCGGCATGCATTTCTTCAATCCCGTTCCCGTCATGAAGCTTGTGGAAATTATCCGCGGGCATGAAACCTCCGACGAAGTGTACAAAGTCATTCACGAACTGAGCGAGAAGCTCGGCAAGGTGCCCGTCGAAGTGCAGGACTATCCGGGATTTGTTTCCAACCGCGTACTGATGCCGATGATCAACGAAGCGGTCTTCGCGCTGATGGAAGGCGTAGCAACCGCCGAATCGATCGACACGGTGATGAAGCTCGGAATGGCGCATCCCATGGGCCCCCTCACGCTGGCCGATTTCATTGGTCTTGACGTGTGTCTCGATATCATGAACGTGCTTTATAGTGGACACGGCGATCCGAAATATCGTCCCTGTCCGCTGCTCAAGAAAATGGTCGCCGCCGGACATCTCGGCCGCAAGTCCGGCAAGGGCTTCTACGATTATTCGGCTTCCTGACGTTTCCGCTAATTATTGAACAAGGCAGGTAGAATATGCAATTCGAGTTGACTGAAGATCAGAAAATGATACAGCAGACCGCACGTGAATTCGCTCAGGAGGAAATCGCTCCGACTGCAGTGGAACGCGATAAGAACGCGGAATTTCCTACAGAGATCGTCAAGAAGCTGGGCGAACTCGGTTTCCTCGGCATGATGGTGGATCCCCAATACGAAGGTGCAGGAATGGACACGATGAGCTACGTGCTCGCCATGGAGGAAATCTCCAAGGTGGATGCGTCCGTCGGCGTGATCATGTCTGTGAACAATTCCCTCGTGACCTACGGACTGCAGAAATACGGCAGCGATCACATCAAGGAAAAATATCTCAAACCTTTGTCCAACGGTCAGAAACTTGGTGCATTCGCACTGAGCGAGCCTGAAGCCGGCAGCGATGCAACATCGCAGAAAACCGAAGGCGTGAAAGTCGACGGCGGCTGGGAAATCACAGGCACCAAGAACTGGATCACCAGCGGCGTCATGGCGGACCATTTCCTCGTGATTGCGCAGACCGATCGCACGCTGGGCTATCGCGGCATCACCTGCTTTCTCATTGAGAAAGGCACTCCGGGCTTTGAGCACGGGGTGAAGGAAGACAAGCTCGGCATCCGCAGCTCCGACACCTGCACGCTGATGTTTACGAAGTGTTTGGTTCCTGACGAAAACGTGGTGTGGGAAGTCGGCAAGGGCTTCAATTTCGCGATGGATACGCTCAACGGCGGACGCATCGGTATCGCCGCGCAGGCGCTGGGTATTGCCGCTGCAAGCTTCGAAGCTGCTCTCAAATACAGCAAGGAACGGAAAGCTTTCGGACAGCCGATCTCCGAATTCCAGGCCATCCAGTTCAAACTTTCGAAAATGGCGATGGAGCTCGATGCCGCACGTTTATTGGTTTATCGCGCCGCATGGCTGAAAGACACGCATCAGAAGTTTGTAAAAGAGTCCGCAATGGCTAAATTGTACGCGTCACGAGTTGCTGTTGCAAATGCCCTTGAAGCAATCCAGATCCATGGTGGTTATGGGTATGTTCGCGAGTATCTCGTTGAGCGCTACCTTCGGGACGCAAAGATCACGGAGATCTACGAAGGAACGTCAGAAGTGCAGAATATCGTCATTGCCCGTGAGTTGTTGAAGGCGTAAAGACGAAGAGACGTTAGGACGTTAGGACGTAAAGACGTTAGGACGTAAAGACGTTAGGACGTAAAGACGTTAGGACGTAAAGACGTTAGGACGTAAAGACGTAAGGACGTAAAGACGTAAAGACGTAAAGACGTTAGGACGTAAAGACGTAAAACAGTTTCCTGCGTATCGCGTAAGGCATATTCCATGTTTTCTACCATTTTATAGTGGAGGCTTTCTATGAAATCTGTTCTTCATGTTGCGCTGCTTGCAGCGGTTGCTTTTGTGCTTTGCACATCCACCAGTGAAGCCCAGTACACTAAGGGCGGCAACTGGCTCGGTCCGGTTCTTACTCTCGCGACTGATCCCATTGGGTTTGGTGCACAGTACGAGCATGGGTTGACGCCGAACGTCGGCATCGGCGCTATCGTCCGCTACTGGGGAAAATCCTATGGCGAATCAGGGAACAGCTGGTCATGGTCGATCATCATGCCGCAGTTCCAGGGTGCATACCACTTCATGCCAGGTGAACAGCTTGATCCGTTCGCTGGCGGTCGACTTGGATGGGCAATCTACAGCTACTCATCTGACTACAGCACTTTCTCTGGTGGTGGCAGCGGAGGACTCTTTTTGACTGCTTATGGCGGTGTCCGCTACTTCTTCACACCGAAAATCGCTGGCAACGGTCAGCTCGAATTCCGCGTCGCCGGCGACGACTATTTCGGCGGGTCGATCCAGCTTTCGGTTGGTGTCGATTTCACAATCTGACATTCAGGATCAAAGATTCTATCGAACGTCTCTGCTCTGGCGGGGACGTTTTTTTGTTGTCCGGATTTTCGGTAGATTCTTCTCCATAAGAGAAGCGGAGCCGAAATATTTTTCCGCGTTAAAAGTGTTTCTCTTTCATGTTGCCGTTTACGATATTCCATACACCCCGGATACCCTGGGCTGAGTCACCATCATCATTCACTTATCAAGGACGGTGGGATGAAACGTTGGTTTACCCTTTCGCTGCTTACCCTGATTACCCTCATCTTCGCGAGCACCACAACTCAAGCGCAGTACCACATGGGTGCGCATTATATCGGCTTGAACGCCACTGTCGTTACTGAGCCCGTCGGTTGGGGCCTCAACTACGAATTCGGCTTTGACGAAAATATTGGCCTTGGGTTAGTGGTCAGATATTTCTCCCGCGCAGAAGGAAAGCATTACGAATCCACCGGCACCGGTACGCTGCAGCGGTCTACGATCATGCCGCTGGTGCAGGCCGCCTATCACTTCCTGCCGAAGGCTCAGTTCGATGCCTACGGCGGCGCCAGACTCGGTTATTCTATCTATTCTGAGAGTTGGAAAACTTCCGGGATCGTGACGCGCACCAAACCGGTTGAGGCCGCGGAGAGCGCTGTCACCATGAGCATCATGGGCGGCTTCCGGTATTTCGTCAGTCCTAAAATCAGCCTCGACGGCACGATCGAATATTTCCTCGTCAACGACGACAAGTATTTCGACAATCAGGCCACGAGCGCGCTGATGTTCTCCGTGAACTTCACGCTCGACTGATTCCGCCGTTCCGACATTCAGGGTTTTTCGAGGGTATGTAAAGAACCGCTTACGAGCGGTTCTTTTGTTGCTGCGTTCACTGACGTATCCGGCCAGAGATTTTCCCCTGCCTTTTATCTCATGCGCTGTTTTCGTAGCTTTTCACGATATAACGCGTTTTCACCGCAACTAAAGAACACTGTCATACAGAGGAAAATGGTGCAGATATGAAGAAAAACCTGCCTTTGATTATTGCCGGCGGCGTGGTGCTGGTTCTCGTGCTCTGGTTCGTCAGCACGCAGAACAACCTCGTTGCGCAGGAAGAAAACGTCAACGCAAAGTGGAGTCAGGTTGAGAATGTTTATCAGCGCAGACTGGATCTGATCCCGAATCTCGTGGAGACTGTGAAAGGCTACGCTGCGCAGGAGAAGGGACTCCTCACCGAGATCGCCGAACTCCGCTCCCGCGTGGGACAAATGAATATTTCCAAGGACATTCTTGACGACCCCGCAGCATTCGAGAAATTCCAGGCCACACAAGGACAGCTTGGCGGCGCACTTTCGCGGCTGCTGGTGGTTACGGAAAACTATCCCGACCTCAAGTCCAACCAGAACTTCCTCGCGCTGCAATCGCAGCTCGAAGGTTCTGAAAACCGCATCGCGGTCGAGCGCAAACGCTTTATCGAAGCTGTGCAGGAATACAATACAGCAATCCGCCGCTTCCCGGCCTCTCTGGCAGCGGGTATTGGCGGCTTCAGCAAGAAGGCAACCTTCAGCGCATCCGCCGGAGCGGATCAGGCCCCGCAGGTGAAATTCTGATGCAGGCATACCGGGTAAGGATACTGGCGATTCTCTTACTACTCCTCGGATCGACGCTGACAGCCGCAGCGCTCGAACCGCCGGAGCTGAAGCGCTATGTAACCGACCTGGCAGGCGTGCTTTCATCCGGCGACATCGACCGCATCGAACAACTTCTGCAGCAGTATAATGACGCGACATCCAATCAATTCGTCGTACTGATCGTTCCTACTCTCGAAGGGGAATCGCTCGAGGATTTCAGCATGCAGGTCGCTGAGAAAAACCTTATTGGTCAGAAAGGAAAGGACAACGGACTCCTCTTTCTCGTCGTTGTCAATGATCGGAAAATGCGCTTCGAAGTTGGCTACGGGCTCGAGCCCTTGCTTACGGATGCGGCTACCTCGCTGATTATCAGTGACATGGTTGCACCGCAGTTCCGCAACGGGGATTATGCGCAGGGCGTTTACGCCGGGATGGAAACCGCGATCAAAATCTCCACCGGTGAATTTTCCGTGAGCGAGAGCACTTCGCGCCGCGAGGACGATGAGGGAGGGAGCAATATCATCGGCTTCATTATTTTCATTGTGATCATGATCCTCGTCAATAAAGGGAACAAACGACGCGGCGGCGGCGGCATGTGGTTCATCGGCGGCAGCGGCTTCGGCGGCGGCGGCGGTGGTTTTGGCGGCGGCGGCGGTTTTTCCGGCGGTGGCGGCGGCTTCGGCGGCGGCGGCTCTTCAGGCAGCTGGTAGGCAAAAAAAATACATCCATGACGCATCGTATCCTGACTCCGGCCTCCCGTTTCCAATCAGTCGTATTGGCGGCGTGTCTAATGCTGCTTCTTGTCGGCTGCGGCGGTAAGGAAAAACAGGCGGAGGCAGACATGTCTGCCTCCGACAGTACCCGGAAGTCTATTCTTCCTGACTTGGTGGGGAGCGTCCTCCTCGACAGCCTGCGTGCTGATGTGGACGGCGATGGTATAGAAGAACTCATCGTCACTTCGCGGCTTGATGAAAACGCCGAGGACGATGAGCTTTTGCGCGACAGCTTTGATCGGATTGATTTCTACACGCAGACCGGCGAAGGCTACCGGCGCCTGTTTGTCGATGTCATCGAATATGGTGCATCCATCACTTGCGAAGATATAACCGGTGATGGCGTTAGCGACGTGCAGGTACGCGTTGACGCCGGTGGTAATGACCCGATTACCGCTCAGGGATTGCATATCTACGGCCTCAATAATAAAGGAAGACTGAGTCTTTTGTTCTTTTCGCCCAGCGGGGCACCGGTGCTGCGCGATCTCGACAACGACGGACGCAGCGAGATACTCGTGTCGGATCAGTTCTGGGGTATGATGGCCCGTTCGGAGGTGATCGGATTCACTCGCGAGGTTTACGCGTTCGACGGCGGCAGCTACATTCTTGCGAATGAGGCCTTTTCGAAATGGTTCGATTCCATTCTCAAAGCGCGGAGGCGCGATTATGAAAAGGCGCGCGGCGGCGGGGACAACGAGGAAGGACGAGCACAGCTCTATACCAAAGCTGCGGAATATCTCGTATGGAACCTCGCACGCGGGGGAACAGCAAGGCTCAACACTGTCTGGCACACAGAGGAAGCATTTTTACGGCAGCGTTTGAGTGAAGAACAATTCGGCGATCTGGAGACTTTTGTCGACGACGTCAACACAATGGAATACGAACAATCCGGTCAGAGAATATCATGACGATCCAGGCCGCTGTCGCACAGATCGCGCCACGACTCGGAGACCTTCGGGCGAACATCGATCTGCATCTTGAAGCAATAGCAGCCGCGCGTGAAGCGGGGGCGCAATTGCTGGTGTTTCCGGAACTGAGCCTGACCGGCTACACGGTGCGCGACATGAATTATGAACTATGCCTGCGCATGGATGATGAACGGCTCGACGTCTTTCGCCGCGAGAGTCAAGACATGGTCATCATTCTCGGCGGAATTGAAGAGGACGAGCGCTTCGGAGTTTACAACAGCGCCTTCATTTTCGACGGAGGGACGACGCAAACTTACCGGAAGATCTATCCTCCCGACTACGGAATTTTTGAAGAAGGCCGGTATTTTCTGCGCGGCGAATCAGCTGCGCTCATCCATACGCGGTTCGGACGCATCGGCGTCCTGGTTTGCGAAGATCTGTGGCATCCGTCTCTGCCCATGCTGCAGGCACTCGACGGCGCCGAACTTCTCTGCGTGATATCTGCGAGTCCCACACGAATGGCTCCGGCAGGCGGACGCAGTCTCTACGACATCAACAGCGAGCATCATCGTGCCCTGTGCCGGCTTCTGACGGTGAACATGGTTTTCACGAATCGGGTGGGATACGAAGACGGTGTGCAGTTCTGGGGCGGCTCGGAAATCGTCGATGCCTCCGGCGAAGTGCTCACAGTCTGCGGAAACAATGCTCCCGAGCTTAAAACAGCTGCGATCGACAACGACGCCGTGCGTTCAGCGAGACGGGAATCACGGCATTTTCTCGATGAAGATGTGTACCTGCTTCAGAGGGAACTCGCACGCGTTATCGGCGGCCGGGAGCTGCGCCGTTGACTCGCTTTCTCACATATTTTCTGATTTCACTTTTCAGCTGCGGTTTGTCGTCATCGGCATTTGCACAGACTGACGCTCCCGGCGAACAGGAAGCGCTGCTGCTTCTGCTGCGCGAGGCAGCGAAGGAGGCG
>JBATDG010000017.1:0-42441 GCA_049663345.1 Bacteroidota bacterium | reverse complement strand
CTGTGCATCCATGCTATATTCTCCTAAATCGTACGATACTGTTTGATTCGATTCCGGACGTTGTCAACAACCGTCTGGGAGTTGCCGCTGTTTTTCCCCTGCGCAAAGAAGGCGGAGAATTCGTCGGCGGTCAGGGTGGCCTGGCGGTGGATGCCGGCAAGGGTTTCTTCGATATGACAATCCCTGGTTCATAGGCATTCTTGAACGAGACGATGTCGGTAAGCGAGCGCCTCGCGCAACGACTCATTCTTTGCCCTGTGACCTCGGCAGCGCCTGCTTAGGCTGAGGGCCCTTTGGGCGAATCCGAAGCGAGTCAGGTTCATGCTATTATTAGGCGTCGCGCTTACGAGACGGCGTAGTTTTCCCTTACGGGTCGCGTTTCGACAGCCAATGGCTTAATGAGGACTGGCTCTCACCGGATGGTACCCCGGCAAGCAGTTGCTCTACGCTAAGATCTTCGTCAAGCTCTTCCCAATGAATACCCTTCCCCCGCCCGATGAGTCGCCATATGTTTCGCTCCTCCCGTGAGCCGTGCGACAGGCGAGGATACCAGCCGAGCGGAACAGAAATAGTTCGTCCATCGCTGAGGTCCACGCTCAGTGTATCGTCGGTAATTGTTACGTTCTCCGCGAGAACTACTTCTCTTTCAATTGCCAAAGTACTCATGTCATGCCTCCATCAGCTCGGAATTATGCTCTCGTACCATCCGCTCGATACGAACGATCTCCATGCGGGAAAAACCGCCACTCGTCTGGATACGAACCGGATTGAGCCAGAACTTCGCGATCTTATCCTCACGCTCAACATGAACGTGTGGCGGCTCATTACTATCGCCCGAATAGAAGAAAAATCTATACGGCCCGGCCGACGGCGCAATATCCAGATTCTTATCCGATTTTTTAAGTGTCTCGCGATCCGTGTTTTCACGGAACCACATGCCCATCATCACTTCCGAATGCGAGCGGCGCGGGTGTGGAACGATCGGTTCACTGTGACCATGGCTGCCCTCTCCCCGCCATCACTCGCTTTCGCCCGACTCCCAGAAGGCGGAAAATTCCGCGGCGGTCAGGGCGGCCTGGCGGTGGATGCCGGCAAGGGTTTCTTCAAAAGGACGCACCGCGCGCCAGAAGGAGGGCGCACCGAGGGCGGCAATGATGGAGACCGCAGGATCGATTTCGACCGTGGTCGGGGACGGGAGCAACGAGGCTTTGCCCCAGAATGTTTCGGGGTCGGCGGGGAGCGGGGGACCCTCCCGCTCGGGAGGGGCTTCCGCCACGCGGCGCACGGCGGCGGTCTGCAACTGCGAGAGTAGTTGCGCGCGATCCATCCCGCGCAAACGCAGAAGAAGGAACGGATCGTCGTCGAAAGCTTCGGCCAGTAGATAATACACGGCGGCAATGTGCTTGCAGGGATTCGACCAGTCGGGACAGCTGCAGTCGGTGGTCAGATCGCTGTCGGTGAGCGGAAAAAGCGACAGCCCTTTTTCAGCCACGATGGCGTCGAGTGCTTCGGGCATCTCGCCGCGCAACAGCGCCGCCACTTCGATCGGCATCCTGCGGAGACGACGAACGATGCCCTGCCATTCCCCGGCGGTGAATGCGCGGAGCCGGATGCTGACCTTGTAGGGCTTGCGCTTCGTCCCCTGCACTCGCGCGCGTACCTTGCCCGCGCCGATGACCAGTTCGGCTACCTGTCCCTCGCGTGCGTACGATTTTCCGCGTCCCAGCCGCGCACCGATATTGAAGGACTCAAGCGTCTTCACCCATTTGCGTCCCCACCAGGTACCGCCGAATCCGCCGAGCTGTGATTTCGCACGAATGCCTCCTTCCACCGGACGCGGTTCGGCGGGCGTGTAATGCCATAGGGGTTCCTTGAAATATTTGCTCATCGCTCGCATCCTTGTCCGTTAGTCAATGCGCCACATCGGGCCATACGCATGTCAATCCTCCTCGCCGGTGGCGTCTTCGCCCAGGCGGACGAGTTCGAGGAAATTCCGATCCGTCATCTCCGTAAGCCACTGTTCTCCGCTTCCCACTACGCTATCGGCCAACTCCCGCTTTCGCTCGAGCAGTTCGTCGATGCGCTCCTCGAGCGTTCCGGCGACGATGAAGGTGTGTACCTGCACGTTCTTCTTTTGTCCGATGCGGAAAGCGCGGTCGGTGGCCTGGTTTTCCACCGCGGGATTCCACCAGCGATCGTAATGCACGACGTGATTGGCGCGCGTGAGCGTCAGTCCGGTTCCCCCCGCCTTCACCGAAAGGATGAATACCGTGGGCGCCGCGTCGTCGGACTGAAAGCGCTCGACCATCGTATCCCGCCGCTTGCGCGGAACTCCTCCGTGAATGAAAAACACTTCTTCCGTGAAATGCTCCTGCAGAGCCTGCTGGAGAAGGAGTCCCATCTCCATGTACTGTGTGAAAACCAGGACGTGCTCGCAGCGCTGACGGATATCCGCTACGATTTCCAGGAGCCGCCGGAGTTTCCCCGAACGATGCCGCCATTCGGAACCGTCGCCGAGGAACTGCGCAGGATGGTTGCAGATCTGTTTTAGCCGGAGGAGCGTGGCGAGAATGAGTCCCCGCCGCTGCATTCCTCCCTTCTCACTGATGCCAGCGGCGAGATTGCGCACCACCGCTTCGTACAGCGTGGCCTGTTCCTTCGTGAGGGGACAATACTCCTTCTGCACGATCTTGTCCGGTAAATCGGATATAATGGTCCTGTCCGTTTTTTCCCGCCGCAGCACGAAAGGCGCGGTGATGCGGCGCAGCTGCGTGGCGGCGTCGCCGTCGCCCCATCGCTGAATCGGGATCTGATAGCGGTTGCGGAATGTGCTGTGATTTCCGAGGAAACCGGGATTGAGAAATTCCATCAGCGCCCAGAGATCGCCCACGCTGTTTTCGACGGGCGTTCCTGTCAGCGCGAAGCGGTAATCCGCTGTGAGGCTGCGCGCTGCACGCGATTGCTTCGTCTCGTGGTTCTTGATATTCTGCGCTTCGTCGAGTATCACTCCCGCCCAGCTGACTTTCCGTAGATGCTCGACGTCCCGGTGCAGCAGGCCGTAACTCGACACGACCAGATGGCTGCGCTTCGCTTCGCGGACGAAGGACTTCTCGCGATGGCGTTCGGGTCCGTGATGCACCATCACGTTCAGCGTAGGCGTGAAACGCGCGGCCTCGCGGACCCAGTTACTCACGACGGTGGTGGGACAGATCAACAGCACCGGACGCCGTTCCCCACCCGCCCGATCGCGTTCGATCATCGCGAGGGCTTGCACGGTTTTTCCGAGTCCCATATCGTCGGCAAGGCAGGCGCCAAAGCCCCATTGCCGCAGAAACGCGAGCCAGGAATACCCACGGAGCTGATAGGGCCGCAGCGTGCCGTTGAATCGCTTCGGCGCGTCGAGCATCTCGAGCCGCTCACTCCCCGACAGCTTCGCGGCAAGCTCGGCGATCCACCCATTGAGTGTGGCGCCGGCGATGGGGTGTCCTTCGATCGTTCGAGCACTGCCCAATGAAAGTTGCAACGCTTCGCGTGCGGTAATGCGCGAGGTCTTGTGTTTCTCCATGAGCGCGATGGCGGAACGAAGTTCATCCTGATCGATATGCGTCCATTGTCCCCGCAACAGCACGAGCTGCGATTTCATCTCCGCCAGCGCGAGGAGTTCCTCGATTCCCGCACGTTCACCGCCGATGGAGGCGGTAATATTGTAATCCAGCAGCGCATCGAGAGAGAATGTCGACGGCGTGTCCGTTTCCGGTGCCGCGACCTCCGCGCGCAGGGCAATCCTGCGTTTCGCTCCCTGTCGGGTCCACCACGTCGGATAAAATATTTCGAAACCGGACTGCTCGAGCAGCACGGCGAATTCACGGAGAAAGGCGATGACATCGTTTCCGTCGAGGAACATGCCGGTGGGATGCGCGCTGCGGAGACTCGCCTTCAGCGCGGGATACACCACGGCGGCCTGCGCCGGGGCGATCAGCAGGAATTCGGTGAGCTGGGGTCCGAACGATTGCAGACGCTGCGCGGCCTTGCTTTGCGCGCGCCAGACCTGGGCGAACGAAAGCAGGAGACTCGGATCGTCGCGGGGACGCACCAGGAATTCCAGATACCATTCTCCGTTTTTACCCGCCCGTTTCTCCGGTTCACGCAGACGCAGACCGAAGACAAACGGCGAGGTCGTGGAGAGTTCCAGCGGCCGTTTCCAACGGTCAAGTTCCGCGGCAAACGCGGCGATCTCACTCCCGCTCGTCCAGCGGATGACGGCATCCTTCGCCGTCAGCGCGGCGATCCAGGCATCGTGAAGCGTCGCGGGCTTACTGCGCTTGCGCGGGGCATCCTCGTCGTGGATCTCCAACGGATCGCGCATGAGCGTGTTGACAATCGCTTCGAGCAGCTGGTCGAGCAGGATTCCCGGCGAGAGACGGGGGGCTCCGGCATCGGGAAGCGCCAGGCAGCGCAGCACCGCCGGCATTGTCTGCTCCAGCGCGAGGCGTCGATCGCGATCCGTCACATCGATCACCGGTTGCCACCGTGCCGTCCATTCCGCTCCTTCCTGCACGATGCCGGGGAGGACACGTTGGCGCTGGACGAGTTCCATACCGAAACGCAGCAACTGCATCGCCCAGTGCAGGGATTCTCCGATGAGTATTCCCGGAGGCCGGAGATCGGCGTTCATCGCGACGCTGGCGAACTGGAGAAATTCCTCGATCGGCATGCGACGGGCGATCACGTGAACGGGGAGAAGGGTGGGAATGCCGCTGGTGGCCGGCCGAGATCCGAGGAGTGGAGAGGAGGGCAGTACCGTTCGACCGGCGGCGGGAAGCCATGCCGTGCATTTCACACAATCCCGTCGCGTTGTTTCGGTTCCCGCCAGCATATCGTCCAGCGTCCCGGCTAGCGGTTTTATTTTCGTGGGAAATCCATGCTCCCGCAGCACGCGTTCCTTTCCGGCGGCGTCGAGCGTCGTTCTTCTTCCCTGTTCAATCCAGAAAAAGGGAGAACCATTATGGACGGAGAGGTGCAAGGCGTTCATATCCCGAATCTACGAAATATCCGGCGATTTCAGCTCCCACCGATCGCGGCCGTCCATCAGCTTCAACACCTTATTGGGCGGCCTCCGTACCGACGGACGTCATTGAATTCGAAACCGTGTTCACTCAGCCACGCCCTGGCGATGTCCTCGAAGGCGGAACTCCTGAACGCGAACCAGGCGTCTTCCAGGGAACGCCGTCGAATCGTACTCTTGAATCCACGGAAGGCACCGCTCCCGTGGATAGCATCCAAGACCTCCTCGCACTGCGCCGGCACGGAAAGGGACTGGCCAAATCGGTTCATGATCTCCCACTCGTGGATCTCGAATTTGCCCGGTAGTTCAAGCCAGTCTGTCGACTCCAGAACATCCTTGGCCATGCGTAGCTCTTCCGCTTGCCAGGCGGGGAGGACTGCCTTCGAATCTTCCTCTGCCAGCTGCATCGCTTCGTGCGACAGGGTGAGGACTTGGCCTGTTAGTTTGCTCACGAAACTCGACATCTCATCGCTCGCGATTTCGAGCGCGTCCACCACTTCGATGAGTGAAACTTTGGTTGCCATTTGAACCCTGCTGGTCTGCATAAAAATCGTGTTTTCGACTGTCGTCTTATGCGGATCCCGCAAGGTACCCGCATCACAGTCCATTCACCGGACTGTGCGCAATATCTTCTCCATCTTCCTCCCTTTGGCCAGTTCATCCACCAGCTTGTCGAGGTATCTGACCTGCTGCGTTAACGGATTCTCAATCTCTTCTACACGATAGCCGCAGATGACACCCGTGATCAGATGTGCATGCGGGTTCAAACTGGCTTGCTGGAAGAATTGCGCAAAGGTCGCTTTGTCCTGGATGTGTTTTTGCAGCGTGCGTTCATCGAACCCCGTCAGCCAGGTGATCACCTGATGCAATTCTTCCATGGTCCGCCCCTTCTTCTCAACCTTCGCAAGATAATGCGGGTACACGGAAGCGAAGGTCAATTTGGCGATTCGCTCATCCTGGTCGTTTGCGCGTTTCATTTTGCGTGCCTCATCTGTTGTTTGTGTAGCCGGCTGCGTTCACAAGCGGAGGAAGCATTCCCTACCTCAGATGACAACGACAACCTTGCCCTGCGCATGCTCCTCGG
This sequence comes from Bacteroidota bacterium, assembly GCA_049663345.1. Taxonomy (GTDB): domain Bacteria; phylum Bacteroidota; class Ignavibacteria; order SZUA-365; family SZUA-365; genus SZUA-365. The sequence goes on along the minus strand of JBATDG010000017.1, from coordinate 36,292 downwards.
CAAAATAACGAAACGCTTCGCGAATCTCATGCAGCGGATAGGTCGCGTCGATGACAGGGTGCAGCTTGCCTTCCTCGATCAGACCGGTGATGTGGCGCAGGTCGTCGGCATTGGGGTTGGACATGAATGGAGTCGCGTGCTGCCGAATGAATACTGACAAGGCGTACGCCTTCAACACATAGCTCATGCCGGCATGGCCGGTGTTTGGCAGAATGCTTCCGTCAGCTGCGAGGACTCGCCTGCAGTCGGAAAAAGATCGGCTTCCGACGTTGTCGAGGAGAAGGTCGTAGCGCTGTCCGTTTCGTGTGAAGTCCTCGCGGCGGTAGTCTATAACGTGATCCGCGCCGAGCGCCCGGACCATATCCACGTTCCGTGTGCTGCAGACTCCGGTCACTTCCGCCCCGAGAGCTTTCGCAATCTGTACCGCGAAAGTTCCTACGCCGCCGGATGCGCCATTGATCAGGACCTTCTGCCCCGGCTGCACTTTCGCCTGATCACGAAGCGCATGCAGGGCTGTCATCGAAGCGGACGGCACCGCCGCCGCCTGCTCGAGCGTGAGGCTGCCTGGCGTCTTCGCGAATTTGCTTTCAGGTGCACACAGGTATTCGGCCAGAGCGCTTTCACATGCTGCATACACCGTGTCACCCGGCTGAAACCGCGTAACGTTTGAGCCGATTTCTTCAACCACTCCTGCAGAATCCCATCCGAGGATATGATCCTTCGGCTTGGGAAAGCCAACGGAAAAGCGGACAAGCCACGGACTGCCTCTCATGGAGAAGTAGTCGCCCGCGTTGAGGCCTGCAGCGTGAACCCGAACCAGCACCTCATTCTCCTTGACCGCTGGCTTTTTGACTTCTTTAAGCTCGAGGACCTCCGGTCCTCCATACGCGTTCATTACGATCGCTTTCATTTATTCCGCCATCCGGATGACAACCGTTCCCTTGTTCCGTCCTTCTTCCAATTGACGGTGTGCTTCGGCCGCCTTTTCTATCGGGAAGCTCTCGGTGACGGTTGACTGCAGCGTTCCGCTCTCGATCATATCCCTGACTGCGCGGAGATCCTCGGCACTGCCGGAAGCGAGCGTACAGTGCACCTTCCGGCTGCTGAACAACGCGGTCCAGAACTTCAGGAAAAGATGCTTTCCCTTGAAGCTGACGTAGAGGATTCGTCCATCGGTTTTAAGAGAATTCTTGATTCGGGAGAATGGCAGACGTCCGCGAATATCAATGATCAGGTCATAGGTTTCGCCATTCTTCAGGAAATCCTCCTTCGTGTAATCGAAGACTTTGTCTGCTCCCAGGGAGAGGACGAAAGCCATTCGCTGTCCGCCGCAAACGCCGGTGACTTCCGCGCCGAAGTGTTTGGCGATCTGCACGGCGGCGGAACCGATTCCTCCGCTTGCGCCATTGATGAGGACCTTGTGTCCCGGCCGGATCTGCATCTTTCGAAGCAGAGGCAGCGCCATGGTGGAGCCATAGGGCATTACGGCAGCTTCCTCGTATGAAAGCCCTGCCGGAATGGACGTCAGGCAGCCGGTCTCCGGCATGGTGATGTATTCCGCGTATGCGCCCATTTTCTGACCGAGATAACCGAACACGCGGTCGCCCGTCTTGAAGGCAACAACGTTCTTTCCAACCGCTGCGACCTGGCCGGCAAACTCACTTCCCAATATTCCGTTCCGCGGTTTTCCTACACCGAAATACAGCTTCGCCATGAACCAGAATAGCAGCGGCATGTTGAAGTCACGCGGACTGATCGCCGGGAAATTCCTGCCCGCGAGATCTCCGTAATTCACGGTCGTCGCATAGTTCCGTACGAGCACTTCGTTGTCGCCGGGAACAGGAGTCGGAATCTCGTTTACCTTGAGAACTTCCGGGGGACCATACTCCGAATACACCACCGCCTTCATGCTGCTTCGCTCCATTTTCATACCTGTTCTGAATAATCGCTCCGAGTGTAGCAGATACGGAGAGTTGCCTCGCAGGTTGCATTACTGAACAACAATTCGGTTAAGCTTTGTTATCCGCTTTGCTGCATTCAGAGCCGGATGTTGAATTCGTCGCATCGTTTCCATATAATAAGCTGAATATATCTGCTATGTTCAGGAGCGGGCGGCGGCTCCAGTTTTCGGCGCCCCTGCTGCCGATTCATTACTTCCGGAGACAGATACTATGAAAGCACATGCATTCCTTATTCTCTTCATCGGATCATTGCTGTTCTCGGGCAACTGCCTGGCTCAGGAGGAGGTGGATGCGGTCTACCTGAAGAACGGTTCAAAAATCCTGGGAACGATTGTTGAGCAGATCCCCAACAAACAACTGAAGATCAGGACGCGTGACGGCAGTGAATTCGTTTACACTTTCGATGAAATCGAGGTGATTCGAAAGGAAACCATTGATGAACCGCCCATCGCTCCCGCTCCGGATCTTAAGGACGCGTCCTACTACGAGTTGGGTGTCAACATCGGTACTCCAGCCGGAATCAATCTCGCAATGGGGAAATGGTTCGGAATAGTTGGCGCGCGACTCTCCGGGATGTACTTCGGGGATCAGCTAGCGGGCCTTCAAGGCAATATCGGATTCAAGCTTTCCGACAACAGAAAACGCAGCCACGTCCTCGCAGCAATCTTCGGCGCTTCGCACCTGGAGGAGAATTACAGGACCTCCCAGCAGCGCTCGCTCGAGTGGACCTTTGTCGGTGCAGTGTACGAGCTGAATCTTCGCGGTTTTTTTGTCCAGGGAGGTCTGACTGTAGGAAGCGGAGATTTCTCCTCGCCGCAAGCGTTCTTCCAGATCGGCTACATGTACCGCTTCCTGCCTGATTAGAGAACAGCGCTACACCTTCAGCTGACCGCGAAATCCTCTGGCGGCGTAGTAGGAGTCGGCGCCGTTGTGATAGGTGAAGACCTGGTCATAGCGGCGATCGCAGAAGAGCGCACCACCGAGATTTCGTATCGCTTCCGGAGTCTTCACCCAGCTTGACGTCTTCCGGTCGAATTCCCCAAGCTGCTGCAGCTCGCGATACTGTTGTTCGGTAAGTATCTCGATTCCGATCGAAGACGCAGCTTCCATAGCGCTTCCAGCCGGCTTGTTTGCTTTGCGCGCATCGAGGGCGGCGCGGTCGTAACAGAGACTGCGCCTGCCGGCGGGACTCTCCGCCGCACAATCGCAGAAAACGAACTCGCCGGTTTTTTTTTCGAAACCGACGACATCCGGTTCGCCGCTCGTGCGCTCCATTTCGCTGAGTACCTGCAGTTTGTCCGGACTTGCCTCCAGCTTCGCCTGCACCGCGCTCCATTCTATTCCCTTGTGACGAGGCATGTTATTCGCGAAGCGATCCTGCAGGGTTTTCATCAATTCGTCACGCAATTCCTTTTTCATTTCAAGTCTCCTCTATCCCGGTGATCGGAATGCCAGTATGAGCTTCACGGTCCAGTATCCCGTGTAGGCCATGTACAACGCGAAGCAGATCCAGAAAATTCCGTCGTTCAATCGCACGGGATCCGACAGGTTCGCATCCAGCGCAATCAGCCCTCAACATACCGCTGCCAGACGTCGAGGTACAGCTCACGGAAAGGGACCCAGGTGTCCCTCTCCGCCTTCGGGTCATTGAGCCGGACGATATTCATTGAAATCTGCAGCTGCTTCAAGGCGGTGTCGAACTGGCTCTTGCTGCAGCCGACTTCTTCCATCACGAGCCTGCGGAGCGAGGTGGTATCCCACGGCTGCTCCTCGATGAAGTTATTGATCTGCTGCGCCAGTCGATTGAGCTCGCGGACGGGCTTGTACGCCTGCGGGAAGTGGATGTCGGCCATGTATTTCATGTCCATCAACACAGCCAGGCCGCCCTGGATTTTCCCGTAATAAATGTCATCCGGATACTCCGCCGGAAGCCGTGTCTTCCACGACCAGACGGCGCTCACCTTTTCTCCCCACCCCGACTCGCCTTCCTGTTTTTCGGGGATATCAACGTTTTCCCACAACGAAGTATGTTCAGTCTTTTCGCTGGGAAAAACCGTGCATACCTTCACCTTTTTCACGAACCGATGTGCTTGAGCAATTGTCTTAATCATTCCACTCACTCCCCTGCGCGGGCAAGGAATATGTGAACTCGTAAAATAGCGACGTAGCCGGCAGAGCCTTTCGTCGTCGTCATCACGCTGAGCATTTGACCAACGGTGTTGGCCGTGAGGTCGCCGGGCAGTGTTTTATTTTAACTTCTCGATTTCTTCTTCGACCTCGCCTGCCCCTTCCGCATAGAATTTCTCTTCATCCGGATCCAACTCATGGAGCAGTCGGAGAAACTCTCCGGCGTGAACGCGTTCCTCATCGGCGATGTCCTTGAGGATCTCGATCGCAAGCTTATTATCCGTTGATTCGGCAAGCTGCATATACAACTGAATCGCTTCGTACTCTGCGGCAACCATGAAGCGTATTGCCCGGATGAGTTCCTGATCCGTGAGTTTCCTGTCGTTTGCCAACCCTGAAAAAGGTGAACCAAACTCTGGCATGACTATCCTCCATTTTTTTGCGTTTGTCTGAACTGAACCAATGTTATGAACGTCCCCAATACTTCATGAGACGATTTCGCCTTCCCCTTCACAAGAAAATACTGACCTGAGGGAAGCAGCAGAGTAAGGCTGTTCTTCAGTCCTGATGTCACACATGCTGATCAAACATGATCGGATTGCCGTCGGGGTCTGAGAGAATGATATAGCCCGGGCCGGAGCCGTCGGGGTCCGTACGCGTTTCGATCGGGATGCCCCGGTCGTCGAGTATCTGCTGTATCTCGCGGACATCCGTAAAGGATTCGAGCTTGTTTGCTGACTGGTCCCAGCCGGGATTAAAGGTCAGCATATTCTTTTCGAACATACCCTTGAACAGGCCGATCACCACCGGGCCGTTTTTCAGGACCAGCCATCCCTGCGACTGATCGCCGCCCTTGAATGTGAAGCCAAGCTTCTCGTAGAACACCTTTGATGCCTCGAGATCTTTCACCACGAGACTGACGGAAAATGCGCCGAGTTGCATATAGCTCTCCTGTTCGTTGTAGTTTTGTAAAGAAGGTAACAGGAGAATCTACGAAGTTTTTCCTTCAGTCAGGAGCATTCCCCTACGCACATTCCGCGAGGTTTGTCGCCTCAACGGCCGGAAAGAGTCTTGAATCTTCCAATGCCGCGGTCATGGACAGCATCGAGATGTTAGCTGCGATGCACCTTATTCCGCAGCTTCGTACGCCGTGCGGATCCACGCGATCAGCTCCGCATCAACTTCCTTCACATCAGTGAGCTTGATATTGTAGTTGCACATCTGTCCCGACGGCAGTTGCAGCAGACGGTCCGTCGCCTCGACGCCTTTCATGTTCAAACCGACTTCCACACGCGTATTCGTTGCCGGCCCGATCATCGCGAACTGTTTCTTTCTGCGATAGCTGACGTAGGTCTTCTTTGGAGCTTCATCGAAGCTGCCGAATTTCCTGATCTTCGTCAGGAGCTTGTCGTGTATTGGTCGAAGCGCCGCCTTTGGTCCTGAATATAACCCATCCAGCACACCTTCCGACGAGGACGGTTCCACCGCGGCTGCTTCCTCGGCTTTGCGCGCGAGTTGAACCACGAGGTTCGCATCGCCATGACCCATTCCCAGTGTCGTCTTCAGTAGCGATACCAATTCTCCATGTTTGGTCAGGCCGCTGCTTCGCACGATTTCCTTCAGCTCAGCAACCGTCTTACCTGTTCGCGTCTCGATGTTGGTCAACTGAGTAGCAAGTGCTTTGTCTATATCCGGCATCGAATTTCTCCTTCATATCACAGTTTCGCGCACACGCTGCCGCCATCCGCGCGAGCAGCAGGCCAGTGAGGATCAGATATTCGGCAGTCCGCATGCGGCCTTGGCATCGTCTCCGATGTCCGGTTGACCCGTCTCGCAGTCGTGCCAGTACTCATGGATCATGGTCGCGGCCATGGCCCAGCGGCTTTGGAAATTATACAGTCTCTCGTTGATGGCATGATTCTCGTCCGCGGCGCCATCGGTCAAACCATTGTTACCGGCAGGGGCGCCATCGGCGGTTCTCCACATCCAGATGACCGCGCGGTTGTTCAGATCGGCGAGCGTGGAAATGGGGACGTCGGTACAGTTGTCGGTGAACCACTGGCTACATCCCGGGTTGGTGACGACGCGGTCGACGATGCGCATGGCGGCGTCGAAGCCGTTACTTCCCGCCCGTTCAGCAGCGGTGACCTCGCTGAGAGTGGCGCCTCCGCCCGTGACGTGGTTCCCTGCTCCATAGGCCCAGCGCTGGACCCGGGGTGTTTCCCCGCCGCCGCTCTGTTGCACGACGTGCGCAAGTTCGTGGGCCAGCAGGCGCCGGCCGCTCGGGCTCTCCGGCACGTACTGCCCCTTGCCAAATACGATACCTGTGCCAACGGTGTAGGCGAGCGCGCCGAGCTCGTGAGCGGACTCCGCAGCCGTCCGATCCGCGTGCACCTGAACATTGCTGAAGTCATGCCCGAATCGCGGCTCAAAGAAAGCGCGTGTGGCCGGGTCCAGGGGCTGTCCTGGGGATGATATTACCTTCTCGGGAGAGCCAGCAGCCTCGCTGACATGAAGGCCTTGCGAAGGCTTCATCTGTATTCTTGTTTTTTTGTTTTGTTGATTCTGGCATTTCGTGCATCCTCCACCGCATGAGCAGGCACGCTGGAGCTTCCGTTCGGACATGCTCATGACGTGCTCAGCGACACGGTCTGCTTCCTGCTCGTACTTATCCCCCGGCTTGTTGATGGCCAGTTTCGTCTGTATCGCTCCCGCCTTGGGGCGTTGCCCAAGTAGGCATCGTGCGGGTATCGTGGAATTTGTGGAAGCAGTCTGCTTCGTGGCCCCGGGTCTCTGTGCGAACATGTGCATGATCAATCTCCTTTCATAGGCCTAACAAGTATGATCGTTTCTTCATATCATAGCTCCGTCCAGTCATCGGAATAGAACAACCTGAGGGACTTCCCTCACACGTTGTCTTCACGTCCTGATACCGTACCTCGATTCGAGGTGCTGTGTCGCATGGGAATGACGGAACGTCATGTACATTCACATGGGTTCCCGCTGTGACTTCAAATCAGGTAGCGATGAGTATTTAATGCGACATTAGGTTTTTTTTTCCACTAAAGCAAGAGGGGGGTGTGGACGAAGCAATGTTCCCGCATATACTCGACCCGGGCAAGAACCCGGCTCGTGCTGTTCTGCAGGTTGTCGTGTAGGGGAGGTGCTCTCTGCGGCGGTATTTATCCCGCTTTTCGGAATCTGTTCACGAAGTAGATAAGACTGGCGGCGCATTACTTTCCCGTAGCAGGGGACTTTAATGAATTATTCCCACCGGCCTTCCAACCTGCCCGGCTACTTCGAGAAGCCGCCGTTTGTCGTTCGGAGGATGACGCCGTTGTCTCCGATGGCGGTACCGGTGTTGCTGTCGGAGAAGTAGACATCATGCAGGTTTTCCATCGTGCCGCTGATTTGATTCACCCAGGTCGTGCCGCCGTCTGTCGTGCGGAGGATGGTACCCCGTTCTCCCACGATCGTAGCGTTGTCTGCATCGGTAACGCAGACAGCCGACAGCGCCATGTCCGGGATGGTCAGCAGTTTCGTCCACACGCTCCCGCCGTCGGTGGTGCGAAGAATGATGCTCCATTTGCGGTACCGATGCTCTGCGGTATCGCCGACCGCCTCGCTTCCATATCCGATCGCGATGCCGGTGTTCGCATCCGCGAAACTCACATGGTGAATTTCTTCGGTGACCCCGCTATTCTGCGTGGACCAGGTTACGCCGCCGTTATCGGTGCGAAGAATGAACCCTTCAGACCCCACGATGTACCCGATGTCCGTCGTGGGGAAAGACACCGCGTAGAAACCTTTCCACGGCTCCACGGGCAGATAATGCTTCCTCCAATCCGCCCCGCCGTTCGTCGTCCGCAGGATCATGGGCGCTGTCCAAGGATCGAAAACGACCGCGATACCGATGTTCGCGTCCGGGTAGGTGACATCTCGTAGCTGCGGACTGTGTGTGAAGTCGAGGCCGGTATTCTGTGGAAACCAACTAACACCGCCGTCGGTCGTGCGAAGCATGAGGAGAGTGACCTCTCCAGTGATCGTAGCGTTGTTGCCGTCCGCGAATGCGACTCCAGTGAGCATAACCCCGTATTCGGCATACGGACAGACCCGCGGCGTCCAAGTCGCTCCGCCATCAGTTGTGCAGAGAATGGTGCCGTCATCGCCAATGACGGTACCCGTGTTCGCATCCGCGAAATGCGCACAAAAAAGCCGTTCATTCGTGCCGCTCTGCTGTGAAACCCAGCCATTCTGCACCTGCGGCGCCGTCGGTTCGTCTTCCTTCTTGCAGCCGGTGAGCATAAGCATGACGGTCAGTGCGGCGAGCAGGACACTCGCTCCGGATGTGAACACTGGATTCTGCTTTCTCACGGACATGACCCCTCCGATATTAACCTGCATGGGACGGATAATTAAACTGATTGAGTGTCGAATATCCAGATTTTCTTTTTCAGACGCAAACGAACCGCCACGACCTTACCGCCCGCTCATGATGTACTCAATGGCTCGATCCATGTCCGATTGCCTGCGCCTACTCCTGTCGAACGATATCGACCGAGATCTCCACTGCAGTCATCGCGCCTCTGTTCTCAAGCCAATGGAGAGTGTTCCGATCCTCTCCCCCGGTGTGTGCCTTTGCTATGTATCCTCGGATTCATGGACTCGTTTCTTGAACTCACGCAAATAGGTTTTAAAATCAATCCCAAATGCCTCTTTGAATACACCATAGCAGTCGGAATCATCAAGCTGCAGTTTCATGTATTTCAGAAATGCCTCTTTCCCGTACGTTGCAATGAGATCGTCCACGATACAGCCAAACTCCGAATAGATGAAGGCAATGCGATACTCCACATTCAGAACGGCTTCATCCTCTTTTGCGGTTGCATAGTCATTCGGATCGATGAAATTACCTTGGTTAATATAATCATAAGTTTCTTTTTTGCTGGGATACCAGGATGTCCCCATCTGCTTTGAACTATACATAGCGATCCCCTCCATGAGCCATCGAGGATAATATGTATATGCGGCAACAACTCCCATATGCTGATATAACAGCGTATGGGACAACTCATGTATCAGATATGTCTTTAAGGAAATGGCGCCATCCCCAGCCTCTTCTATTGCCCAGGGAGCAATCACAACGCTGCCGTTCGGATAGGCGCAGAACCTTGCTTTTGTCGTTGAACGGTTCAGGTAGCTGTCTTTGTCACGAAAGACATATAATCGCGGCTTCTCCCTGAATTTCAGGGTATGCCACTCCTCTATTGCGGGGAGGCACGAGTCAATCCCGGATACATTGCTTAATTCAGCCCCCTGCTGCACAAAAATGATGACGTTCGATAACTCATGATTCGAAAAGCCTACATTGACGTGAGAATATGCAAACAATTTCCCCCACAGAAGATGATACACCAGTAAACCTGCAGCCACGAAAAGAACAGCTGTGATCGATATTTTCGCTGTTTTCTTCGTTGTGAATCTTTTCATTGCCACGTTATCACCCATATCAATCGTTACACAACAATTTGGGTCTGGTCCCGCCTGGTCCTTCGACCGCGGGCAACGCATCGGCTACTTCTTGAGTCTGATAGCGATCAATGATTCGGCGTATGCAATATCCTGCTTTTTGCTGAAAACAATCGTCAACCCCCGAATTTTCCCGTACCGCGTCCCATTCCTGAATTCCTCTTTCAGGTCATCCGAAATATCGCTCTCATTGATCATCTCTTCTGCCTTATCCGAAAAATAGAATGTGATCTTAAAAGCATTCTTCCATACTGAAAGCCAGAATATCGTCTTCGATTTACGAGTAACCTTCATGAGCCAGTTCTTGCCATCTTGATAGTACCTCCATTCCTCTGAAAAATCGGGGTGCTGCTCATGAAGGCCATCGAAAAATGAACACCATAGCGCTTTCTTCCTTCCAATGCAGGAGAAAATCACTTCTTCCGTTGGATACTGTTCAGGATCATTCAGGATAGGCTTTTCGGTCAACATTTGCATCTCCTCCGGTACGACTGACTGCGCATTACTTTCCCGTAGCAGGGGACTTTAATGAATTATTCCCATTAATTCAAGTAAAGTGGAAAGTGGTGTTCGCTGGGCTGGCGTGGACGAACCTTTGACAGCATACAACCCTTCATTCCCCGTCCTCCCGTTGCGGCGACAACTGCTTGAACTGTTTCTCCAGTTCCTCGATTTCTCGCAGGTCGGCTTCGTCGGCCAGCCGGACTTCCTCGGATCGACGATGCTCATCAAACGTCTCGTAGCGCTCGTGGGCGATCTGTTTCATGGCCTCGCGGCTGATGGCGCCGGGGCCCTCCAGAATGGCGCGCTCGTTGAACTCGAGCAGTCGGTCCACATTGCTGCGCCAGTATTCGAGTGTGAGATCCTGGCGCTGTTTGGTCCGCAGTTCGGCTTGGTCGAGGAAGATGACGACCAGGCGATTGAGGGTATCCACCTCATCGGCGGTGAGGTAATTTTTGGCGACAATGACATCCTGCTTGCGGACGCGCGAGCCGCTCCAATTGGTAAGGGCCATATTGGGTGCATTCGCATCGGCGCGGTTCACCACCACTTCGGCGGCGGTTTTGCCCGTGACGGCAAACAGGAGTTTGTTCTGCACCTCGGCAAAGAACAGCTGGGTTTCTTTCTCCCGCACCTGGTAATCGCTGCTGATGGCAAAGAGGTCGCGGACTTTCTGGTAGAACCGCTTTTCGGAGGCCCGTATCTCGCGGATGCGGGCAAGGAGTTCGTCAAAGTAGTCCCAGCCGCCGGGGTTTTTGAGACGTTCGTCGTCCATGACGAAGCCCTTCACAACGTATTCCCTCAGATGGGTGGTGGCCCATTGGCGAAACTGGGTGCCTCGAGCGCTACGCACACGGTATCCGATGGCGAGGATGAGATCGAGGTTGTAGAGCTTCGTCCTGTAGCGCTTGCCGTCAGAGGCAGTTGTCAAGGATTCCTTGACAACTGAATCCTCAACCAATTCACCCTCGGCTAGTACGTTCTTGGCGTGGAGACTTATGTTCTGCTTGGTGGTCTGGAACAGCTCGGCGATCTCGAGCTGGCTGAGCCATACGGTCTGACCATCCACCCGAAGGTCGAGGCGTGTTCGTCCGTCATCGGAGGTGTAAAGAATCAGACCACTGGAAGATTCATCACTCATAGAGCCACCCCGAACTGCTTGAGGATCTTGCTGAGAGCCTTGTCCGACTCTCGCGCCTCTGCTTCGATCAGGTTGGAGAGGCGGTTGTCGTCGAGGTCACGCTGTCCGTGGGTGGTAGCGTTGAAGTCGATACGGTTCACTTCGTCGTCGAATACATCACAGAGCCGCTTTGTGAAGACAAGCGGGAGGATGTAGTCCTTGTATTTCGGCGCATCCTTCGCCCCGCGAATCGAACACGCCGCATCCCAGATCCACGATTCGAGGGATTTTCCATTGCCGTTAGTTTTTGTCATCAGAAGTCAGTCCTTTGGTGCTATATGCATTCCAAAAAATACGGTATCCCGCATCCAGATGCTTTGTCGCCAAGGATTGACGAAAGGTCTCGTACACGCACAGGTGTCCCCGTTGTGAATTCAGATCAGGCGAAAATGGATAATCAAGGCGAGATTAGTGATTTTTTTTCATTAAATCAAGGGAGAGGATAAATTGACACATTCTGCGAATATTCCTATCCTTGTGGGAACGATGGCGCCGCATGAGTGTCCTTGGCAAAAGGAGACTGCCCTATGTCATGTATAAGATCCGGATGGACTATCAGAATTTTAATGAGTGTCACACTCGGCTTGCTGCTGCTTCCCGGCTGCTCTGACGATTCGCTGCCGGGTGATCCCAACTCGCCTGCTTCCGGGACGCCCCCGATTCATTTCCTGAGTTTCCGCAGCGATACTGCCGTCCCGGAGGATGCGACCATTGAGCTGCGCTGGACAACGGATTCGCTTGCGTCCCCAAATAAGCGGATTGTCATCTACGTGAAGGATGCTGCGCTGCCGGGCCTGCGCGTCTATCGGCAGGTCGAACGGACGCTCAAGTCCGTCGACGTTTCGCTCGTCGATTTCACGGAATCTCGTCTGCGCTTTATGATCGGCTTTGAAGGGGAGGCGCGATGCGACAGTACGGGGAGCATCGAACGGACAGCCATACAGCTTGAAATCCTTTCTCCCCAGTTCCGGATGCCGTTTCTGCGAAGCGAGCCGAACCTTTTCTACTGGAAATGTTCACCCATGATGACGGGACGCAGAGTGTTCATCGATTGTGCGAAGCAGGATGGGAGTTGGCAGTCTTTCACCAGCGCTTTGGTGGAGCTAGACTCCATTCGGTTGACGACACTTCCGTTCACGGACATCACCTGGGTACGTTTCCGTTTCCGGCTCGAGCAATCTTCCCGCGAAGTCGTTGTCGATTCCGTCCCCCAACTGCTTTTCCGCATTAAAAATGTCTCGGCCGGACAGGGAATCGAACGCGGGAAGGAATTCAAGATTAAACTTGAGTCCGGAACTCCGCAGGTGAATAACACGACGACGGAGAGCGTGCTCTCGCTTAGTACGGACGACGGCGCGACCTGGGAAACGATCCCGGCGACCTGGTTCGTGACGCAGCCGGCATCATCCCGCTGCTATCTGCGGTATGCGAATGCCTATTTCAATGTGGAGCGTGTGGTCGGACCGTTTTCCATCGTCGACAACACGACCCCGTTTTTTCAACCAATAGTCGGCATGCACCTCAAATACATGTGCGTGAACAGCTACTCGTCTGGTGGTGCGACGGTACCGGAGGATTCTACCTACCTGACTATCGATGTTGAAAGCACCGTGGTGTATTCAGACAGAACTGAGTATCACTGCACACTGACTTCAGAAAAGAATGGAAGTTCCACCTCCCGTCCCGGCATCCTGACGCAGCGGCACGATGGCCTTCAGGAGGTAGTGGGAGATTTCAGGCCCTACAACGAATTCCCTATCCCCGGTATATACCCTCGTGATATCGACATCTATCGCAATAACAAGACTATCGGGACCCCGGGGACCATCGGAATGCAGAGCAGGTGGGTGAATGCCGAACGCGGGCGCGGCATTACGACCTTCAGTGAAGGTACGGTCACGGGCATCATTTCCCGATCAGGATATGGCACCACGTACACGCTGATGTGAACGGAGATCGGCACTCTGCCTGTTCAGGATATCGGGACGGAACTCAATCGTTCCTGACAATATCGACCGGGATCTCCACTGCCGTCAACGGCCCTCTGCTCTCTGTGCCTATTTTTTCTTCGGACGATACATGTGCGTGCTGTGACCGTAAAACGCCTCGGCTGCTTCCATGACCGTCTCCGACAGCGTCGGGTGGGGATGGATGGAGAGCGCGAGATCTTTGACGGTGGCGGCCATTTCGATGGCGAGGACGCCCTCGGCGATGAGTTCGCCGGCGCCGGGACCCGCAATCCCAATCCCAAGCACGCGCTGGGTTTCGGGATCGGCGATTATTTTTGTGACGCCGTCGTAGCGGTCGAGGGTGGTGGCGCGGCCGGAAGCGGCCCAGGGGAAGCGGGCGACTTCGACTTTGCGTCCCTGCTCTTTTGCTTCGGTTTCGGTGAGTCCTGCCCAGGCGATTTCGGGATCGGTGAATACGACAGCGGGAATTGCCCAGGGCTCGAAAGCGGCTTTCTTGCCGTCGATGGCGTCGACCGCCACGCGTGCTTCATGCGAAGCTTTGTGCGCGAGCATCGGGTCGCCGGTGATGTCGCCGATGGCGAAGATGTGTTCTTCGGAAGTCCGCCGCTGCGGATCGACAACCACGAATCCGCGATCGCTCACCGCCACGCGGGTGTTTTCCAGACCGAAGCCCTGCGTGTTGGGTTTGCGTCCGACCGACACGAGCGCCTTATCGAAGATCATTGTCTGCTCGCCTTCGGCGTTCTGCACGGTGACCTTCAGGCCGTTTTTCTGTTCCTTGACTTCCATCACTTTCGTGTTGAGCAGGATGGACTCGAATTCTCCATCAAGACGCTTCTTGAGATGGTTGACCATGTCGCGGTCGGCGCCGGGGAGGAGTCCGCCCGTCATTTCGACCACAGTGACTTTCGACCCCAGCGCGGCATACACCGTGGCCATTTCGAGGCCGATGTAGCCGCCGCCGATGACAAGGAGTTTGGCGGGAATGTCTTCCAGCGCCAGAGCGCCGGTGGAATCCATCACGCGCGTGGAATTTTCGGGGAGTCCGGGAATCATTGCGGGACGCGACCCTGTCGCGAGTATCGCATTGCGGAATTTCAGCTCCGTATTTCCTCCATCGACGAGCGCGATGTCCAGCGTATTGCTATCGCGAAAAGTCGCAAAGCCGTGGAGATAGGTGATTTTGCGGGCTTTGGAGAGCTGGCCGAGTCCGCCGGTGAGTTTGCCGACGACATCATCCTTGAATGCCCGCAGCTTGTCGATGTCGATCTGCGGTTCGCCGAAGGTCACACCCCAGGCCGCGGCGTGCCGCGATTCGTTGATGAGCTTCGCCACGTGCAGCAGCGCTTTCGAAGGAATGCACCCACGGTAAAGGCAGACGCCGCCGGGATTCTTCTCAGTATCGACCAGCGTCACGTTCATTCCGAGATCCGCTGCGTAAAACGCCGCTGCGTAGCCGCCGGGACCGCCGCCGATAACTACGAGATCTGTTGTGTTGGTTTCTGACATCTATGTACTCCGGTATTCCTAATTCCTAATTCGTAATTCGTAATTCCTAATTCCATCACCCTTCTAACGCCATCAGCAAGGGTTCTTCGAGCGCCTCCGCGATCCAGCGGAGGAAGCGGGCGGCGTCGGCGCCGTCGATGATGCGATGGTCGTAGGTGAGGGAAAGCGGCAGCATCATGCGGGGCTGGAAGCTGCCGTCGATGTACACGGGCTCGATGCTGCTGCGGGACATCCCGAGAATCGCGACTTCGGGCGAATTGATGATCGGGGTGAAGGCCGTTCCGCCAATACCGCCGAGATTCGTAATGGTGAAGCTGGCGCCCTGCATGTCGTCGGGCATGATCTTCTTGCTGCGCGCTTTTTCGGCCAGCTCCTGCATTTCGTGCGAAATCTCGATGATGTTCTTTTTGTCAACGTCGCGGATGACAGGGACCAGCAGTCCGCGTTCGGTATCCACCGCCACGCCGAGATGCACGTATTTCTTGACTATGATTTCGCCGCTTTCCATGTCGATCGAGGCGTTGAACTGCGGGAATTTCCGCAGCGCAGCCGCGGCCACTTTCATCGCGATTGCGGTGACGGTGAGCTTGACGCCCGCCCGCTCTGCCTTCTTCGCATAGGATTTGCGCAATTCCTCGAGACGGGTGACGTCGGCCTTGTCGTGATGCGTTACGGTGGGAATGGCGCCGGAGATTTCCATCTGTGCGGCAGTCATACGCCGCACCTTGCTCATCGCTTCGCGCGTGATTTCTCCCCAGATCGAGAAGTCGGGGAGCTTGGGACGCGG
Organism: Bacteroidota bacterium; assembly: GCA_049663345.1. Taxonomy (GTDB): domain Bacteria; phylum Bacteroidota; class Ignavibacteria; order SZUA-365; family SZUA-365; genus SZUA-365. Next base: position 20,728 of record JBATDG010000017.1, on the reverse strand, counting down.
AGCACCGGCGCTCATGACCACCGGAGCCGCTGAGGCGGCGGCAGGACCCCCGGCGGAGAAGACGGATTTCACATAGAGCTTGACGTCATCTTCGGAGATGCGTCCGCCCATGCCGCTGCCTTTGACCTGCGTCACGTCGACGCCGAGTTCGCGGGCGAACATCCGTACACTGGGCGCGGCCGGGACGGGCACTCCCTGCTGCGGTCCCGGTACGGGAGGCGGGGCCATGACGTTGGTGGGGATGGAGCGGCGGACAGAGGCCTGCACCTGGGGCTCGGTCTCCCGGGGCTCGCTGGCCCGGGACTCGCTGGCCTGGGACTGGGTCTCACGGGGCTGAGTATCCCCGGACCCGCTGGCCCGGGACTCGGTCTCCCGGGGGTGGCTCTCCCGGGGGTGGCTCTCCCGGGACTCGCGTCCCGGGTTCTGCGAATGCCGCCCTCGCCTCGGCGAGTCTCCGGCCTGAAGGCCTCCGACCTCTGGGGCTCCGGAGGCAGTCGCATTTCCCTTATTTCCTTCATTCCCCTCATTCCCCTTCTTCTCTTGACCTTTTGACTCTTTGACCTTTTGACCCTCAGCCTCATCCACGACGCAGATCACCGCCCCCACCTGCACGGGCTTTCCTTCCTCGGCTTTGATGGATGCGACTTTTCCGGCGACGGGAGAAGGGACGTCGAAGGAGGCTTTGTCGGTTTCGAGTTCGAGCAGGGGCTGGTCGACGGTGATGGTGTCGCCGACGGCGACCAGTACTTTGACGACATCACCAGCGGTGATGTTTTCTCCGAGTTCGGGGAGTTTGACTTCGGTAGGCATGTGCGTCCTTCTTTAAGAAAACATCGGATTCGATTTTTCGGGGTCGATGCTGAGGTCCTTGATCGCCTGGGCGACAACCTTCGCATCGATCATTTCCTTGTTGCGCAGATGCGAGAGCACGCCGAGCGTGATGAAGCGCGCATCCACTTCGAAGAAGTCGCGCAGCTGCGCGCGTCCTTCGCTGCGGCCGAAGCCGTCGGTGCCGAGAGAGATGAGTCCGCCCGGGGTCCAGCGGCAAATGGTATCCGGCAGCGCCTTGACGTAATCCGATGCGGCGACAATGGCGCCTTTCGCATTCGCCAATTGCTGAGTTACATACGGCACGCGCGGCGTCTCGGTGGGATGCATGCGGTTCCAGCGCTCTGTTTCGAGTCCGTCATTATGCAGCTGCTTGTAGCTGGTCGCGCTCCACACATTCGTGGCGACGCCGTATTTCTCTTCGAGAATTTCCCGCGCTTTGAGCGCTTCGTTGAGAATGCTTCCATTCGCCATGATATCGGCGTGCAGCGCGGCTTTCTTCATTTCGGTGGGACGATACAGATACAATCCTTTGAGAATGCCTTCCTTCACATGCTCACCTTCGGGCATGCGCGGCTGCGGATAATTCTCGTTGAGCACGGTGATGTAGTAGAAAATGTTCTCCTGCTCTTCATACATGCGGCGGATGCCGTCGCGGAGAATCACGGCCACTTCGTAGGCAAAAGCGGGGTCGTAGGTCACCAGATTCGGCACAGGATACGCGAGCAGATGGCTGTTGCCGTCCTGATGCTGCAGGCCTTCGCCGGCCAGCGTTGTGCGTCCCGCCGTACCGCCAATCATGAAGCCGCGCACCTGCATATCGGCCCCGGCCCACACCAGATCGCCGATGCGCTGCATACCGAACATTGAATAGTAGATGAAGAACGGTATCATGGGAATGCCGTGCGTTGCATACGCGGTGCCGGCGGCGATGAAACTGGACATCGATCCGGCTTCGGTGATGCCCTCTTCGAGAATCTGACCGTTGACGGCTTCCTTATAGTAGAGCAGTGACGCGGAATCCACCGGATCGTAGAGCTGCCCGACATGCGAGTAGATGCCGATCTGACGGAACAGCGCCTCCATACCGAAGGTCCGTGCTTCGTCAGGGACGATGGGCACGATGTATTTTCCGAGCTCCTTGTCCTTGAGCAGCAGCGTGAGCATGCGCACGAAGGCCATGGTGGTGGAGACTTCTCGTTCGTCCGTCCCTTCGTAGAATTCCTGGAACAGCGATTCTTCGGGAGTCTTCAGCTTCATGACGTTGGTGTTGCGCGCGGGAACGGGTCCGCCCAGCGCCCTGCGGCGCTCTTTCAGGTATGTAATTTCCTGGCTGCTATCTTCGGGCTTGTAGAATGGCGCATCGGCGACGTCCTCATCCGAAATCGGAATATTGAAGCGGGTGCGGAATTCCTTCAGCTCCTCTTCATTCATCTTCTTCTGCTGATGCGTGATATTCTTTCCCTCGCCCGCTTCACCGAGTCCGTAGCCCTTGATGGTGCGGGCGAGAATGACCGTCGGTGCGTCGGTGGTGTCCACTGCGGACTTATACGCCGCATAGATTTTCTCCGGATCATGTCCCCCCAGACGCAGACGGCGCAGGCGTTCGTCGCTGTAGTGCTCGACAAGTTTTAGCAGGCGTTCATCAGTTCCGAAGAAATGCTGGCGAATGTATTCACCCGACTCCACGGCATATTTCTGGCGATCGCCGTCGGTGACTTCTCCCATGCGTTTGACCAACACGCCGTCGTGATCCCGCTCGAGCAGGGCGTCCCAGTCGCTGCCCCAGAGCACCTTGATCACATTCCATCCCGCTCCGCGGAAATTGCGCTCGAGTTCCTGGACGATGCTGCCGTTGCCGCGTACGGGACCATCGAGCCGCTGCAGGTTGCAGTTGATGACGAAAATCAGGTTGTCGAGCTTCGCGCGGGCGGCGAGTGAAATCGCGCCCAGTGCCTCGGGTTCGTCAGTCTCGCCATCTCCGAGGAAGGCCCAGACTTTCGTGCCGGTATCCTCCTTGAGGCCGCGGTCTTCGAGGTAGCGGTTGAAGCGCGCCTGGTAGATGGCCATGATGGGTCCCAGGCCCATGGACACGGTCGGGAATTCCCAGAAGCCCGGCATGAGCCAGGGATGCGGGTAGGAAGAAAGTCCGCCGCCCAGCGCCAGTTCCTGCCGGAAATTCTGCAGCTGCTGTTCACTGAGGCGTCCTTCAAGATATGCGCGGGCGTAAATGCCCGGGGCCGCATGTCCCTGAAAATAAATCTGATCGCCGCTGAAGCCGTTTTCTCCGCGGGCCTTGAAAAAGTGATTGAACGCGATTTCATAAATCGTCGCCGCCGAGGCGTAAGTGGAGATATGTCCGCCGATGCCCGCTTCATTGCGGTTCGCGCGCACCACCATCGCCATGGCATTCCAGCGCACGAGACTCTTGATGCGGCGTTCCAGAGTACGGCTGCCGGGAAACGACGGCTGTTCGTCGGCGGGAATGGAATTGATGAACGGAGTATTTGCGGAGAACGGCATGCGCACGCCGTTTTTATATGCGTGGTGCTGGAGGTCCTGCAGCAGGCGCTGCACGCGGTCGTGTCCGCCTTCGGTGAGGACATAATCCAGCGAAGCGATCCACTCTTCGGTCTCTATCGCTTCGTGTGCTTTCTTTTCCTGATCGGTCATGTCAATAATGCCTTGTGATGAATCGATTTTCAAAGTAACGGCTATCATAGGGATAACAATCGTGGGGTGCACAAAGTTCTCTTTTGGAGGCACAGAGGCACCCGTCTTCGTCCCGCTTCGCGGGACTTCGCCGTGGCAGGCTCCGGCACAGAGGCACAAAGTGATCCCGCTTCGCGGGATCGCAGGAGGCAGGCCGGGCACCGCTTAAGGGGACCGGAGACTTAGCCGTGGAAAGCGTCGGAGCAAGAGGCACAGAGGCGTTCTGCTTTGTGCCTTTGTGCCCCTGTGCCTTTGTGCCTTCTATTCCATCAACCCCGCATCCGGATACCGTTCATACGGAATCGGATCCTCTGCGCCTGCTCTTCGGAATCCGCGAAGACGCAGGACGCAGGATTCGCAGACGCCGCAGGCGCGGTCTTCGTTCTTGTAACAGCTCCATGAGAGATGGAGCGGCGCGCCGAGGGCGAGTCCCTGACGGATGATTTCATCCTTGCCCAAATGGATCAGCGGTGTGTGAATACGCAGCGGCGTTTCGTTTTTCGTCCCTGTTTCGATGACGCGCTGGAAGGCGTCGTAGAAGCTCTCCCTGCAGTCCGGATAGCCGGACGAATCCTCCTCCACCGCCCCGATAAACAATGCTCCGGCTCCGATGACCTCGGCCCAGCTCACGGCGATCGACATCATGTTGGCGTTGCGGAAAGGAACATAGGTATTGGGAATGCCGTGTGATTCACGCTCCGCGTCGCGTACCTCGAGGTGGCGGTCGGTGAGCGACGACCCCCCGATGCGCGCGAGATGCTCGATGGAAATCACCAGGCGGTGATCGTCGGGCACGCGGTAGAAATCGGCGATGTCGTGGAAGGCGCGGAACTCCCGCTCCTGCGTACGCTGTCCGTAATTGATATGCAGCAGGGCGAGTTCGTATTCCCGCGCGGCCATCGCGACGGTCACGCAGGAATCCATTCCGCCGGAAGTAAGTACGACCGCTTTCATTCCATCGGCTGGGCGTATTCCGCCTCGATGATGGAGTTAATGCCTCCGCGGGTGTTGAATTCCCCGGCCACCTTCATGTACCGCGGCTTGCACACTTCGACGAGATCATCAAGAATCTCGTTGACGCAGCTCTCGAAGAAAATGCCCTTGTTGCGGAAGTCGAGATAGTAATACTTCAGCGACTTCAGCTCGATGCACAATTCGTCGGGAATGTAAAACACCGTGATCGTCGCGAAATCCGGCAGTCCCGTCATCGGACACACCGAAGTAAATTCCGGATTCACATGGGTGATTTCATAATCCCGGTTGGGGTATTTGTTGGGAAAGGTTTCGATGGTGGGCATGGGGGTATTATGGCTGATGGCTGATGGCTGATGGCTGATGGCTGATGGCTGATGGCTGATGGCTGATGGCTGATGGCTGATGGGAAAAATGGACAGATGCTGTTTGATATCCTACATCCTATGTCCAATATCCTACATCCTATGTCCTATGTCCAATATCCTATGTCCTATGTCCAATATCCTACATCGGGCGGCCGGAGGCCGTGCTCTACACGCCGCGGGCGTCCGGGGCCCAGATGAATTTATGCATCTGCAGCTGCATGCGGACGGGGAGGCGGTCTTCGAGTATCCAGGCGGCGAGGTCGCGGGCTTCGATGGAGCCGAAGACGGGCGAAAGCAGGATTTCTCCGCAGCGCTTCGCGAGGTGTTCGCTTTCGATGAGGGCGCGGGTCCATTTGTAGTCCTCGCGATTCGCGATGACGAATTTCACTTCATCGGTCGGCTTGAGGTAGGCGATATTCTCAAGCCGGTTTTTCTTGCTCATGCCGGAGGCGGGAGCTTTCAGATCCATGATCACTATCACCCGCGGATCCACGCGGGCGATGTCCACATGTCCGCCGGTCTCAACAGCAACGGAAAAGCCCTGGTCGCAGAGTTCGGTGAGAAAGGGAAACGCGGCTTCCTGTTCCAGCGGCTCACCGCCGGTGAGTTCCACAAATCCGCAGCGGAAGGATGCGATGCGGGAGAGTACATCGCCCGTATCCATCATTTCTCCACCCTCACGGTGATCGAGCGCGTAGCCCGTGTCGCACCAGGAGCAGCGGAGTCCGCAGCCATGGAGGCGTACAAAAACGCAGGGCAGCCCTGCACGGCTGCCCTCGCCTTGAATACTGTAAAATATTTCGCTGATCTTGAGTTTGGACATGGGCTGGGGTTATTTCGCGAAGCGGCGTCCCAGTTCCGCGTAAATTCCAGCGGCAGCGGCGATCTTCACCGCATCCCACAACTGCAGGGAAATGAATCCCGCATTGAAGCTGGCATTCCAGTCGTTGAGAAGCACAAAATTGAGCTGCGTGATGCCCATGGCGAAAATCACGATGGTACCGAGCAGCATCGCAAGCACGCCGGAAACGGCGCGGGGGAGGTGGCGGAGGAGTCCGTTTTCATACAGCAGCATGCCCGTAACCCAGGCAGCGAACGGGAAGCCGATCAGATAGCCGCCGGTTGGTCCCAGCAGAAACGGGAAACCGCCGGAAAAGCCGGCGAAGACGGGGAGTCCCACCGCGCCCATGGCCAGGTAGCTCAACTGCGCGGCAGCACCCTTGCGAGGACCCAACAGAGCACCCGAAAGCAGCACGAAAAACGTCTGCAGCGTAAAGGGCACCGGCACGGTCGGAATGATGATCTGTGCGCCGATCGCTGTCATCAGCGCGAAGGTGCCGATCCACATCGTCGTAGAAAGCGCCCTCCTCTCGGGTATCGCCAGAGCATTATCAAGCGTGATCGTCGAATGCATCGAAATCCTGTTTTGCATCACTGTTTCGATTCGAGTTCAAGTTCAAAAATTACGCAGATTTACATTGTAAGGCAATGTATTTCCGTCCTTTCGGGTGACGCACCCTCTGGCGTGGAGCTGGCGCTCCACGGTCCTGTGCGCTTCCTGCGACCTAACGGATGGACGAGCCTGCCTGCCGCGGCGTAGTCCCGCCCTGCGGGACGGAGACGGGAAGGCTCATCCTCCAAAAAACCAATCTGTGTAATCCGTGTAATCTGTGGTTACGCTTCGACGAGCCTAAAGGCTCATCCTCCAAAAAACCAATCTGTGCGATCCGTGTAATCTGTGGTTACTCTTCGACGAGCCTAAAGGCTCATCCTCCAAAAATCCGCCTCCCGCATACCCTCCGTTCCCCCTTTCACCTGCGCCCGATTTCCTGTATATTGTTGTGCTATACACGATCGCAATACTCTGAGACGATGGAAAGAACGCGCAACTTCTGCATTATCGCCCATATCGACCATGGGAAATCTACCCTGGCCGACCGCCTGCTGGAAACTACCGGCACTATCACGCAACGCGACCTGGTACAAAACCAGGTGCTGGATGATATGGCCCTCGAACAGGAACGCGGCATTACAATCAAGCTGCATGCGATCCAGATGAAGTATATGCATACCGATAAGAAGGAGTACACGCTCAATCTTATCGATACGCCGGGACATGTCGATTTCTCCTACGAGGTCTCGCGCTCACTTAACGCCTGTGAAGGAGCTATCCTGGTGGTGGATGCCACGCAGGGAATTGAGGCGCAGACAATCAGCAATCTTTATCTGGCGATCGAGGCGGGACTCGAAATCATTCCCGTGATCAATAAGGTTGACCTGGCCAGCGCGGAAGTGGAGAAAGTCACGCAGGGCATCGTCGATCTGCTGGGCTGCGCACCCGAGGATATAATTCCTGCCAGCGCAAAAAGCGGCATCGGCGTGGACAATATCCTGACTGCAATCATCGATCGCGTTCCGCCTCCCGTGGGTGACGAGAATGCTCCACTACAGGCGCTTATGTTCGATTCGGTGTTCGATCCCTACCGCGGTGCGGTGGTGTATATGCGCGTGATGCAGGGGAAAGTGCGCGAAGGCGAGATGATCAGGTTCTTCGCCAACGACAAGGAATTCGAGGTCGAAGAGCTGGGAGTACTCAAGATGCGCAAGCAGCGCACGGGCGAACTCTCCGCCGGCGACGTGGGCTACATGATCGCCGGAGTAAAAACCGTGGCCGATACGAATGTCGGCGACACCGTCACGCATGTGAAAAACCCCGCATCAGGTCCTCTGCCCGGATACAAGGAAGTGAAGCCGATGGTCTTCAGCGGACTATATCCAACGGTGAGCGAGGAATTCGAGGAATTGCGCGATGCGCTCTCGAAACTTCGTCTGAATGATTCTTCGCTCATATATGTGCCGGAATCCTCCGTGGCGCTGGGCTTCGGCTTCCGCGTTGGCTTCCTCGGACTCCTGCACATGGAAATCGTGCAGGAACGTCTCGAGCGCGAATTCAACATGACGATCATCAACACGGTGCCCAACGTCGAGTACGTCGTGGAAATTGCGGCAACCGGTGAACGCATCGTCGTCGATAATCCGTCGGAGCTCCCTGACCCTGCCAAAATAGATCATATTGAAGAGCCGTATATCGTTGCGCAGATCATTACGCCAGCGGAATACATGGGCAATATCATGAAGCTGTGCATGGACCGCCGCGGCGTGTATCTCAACACAACCTACATCGATCCTACGCGCGCCGACGTGTCCTTCGAACTCCCGCTTTCCGAAATCATTTTCGATTTCTATGACAAACTGAAATCAGTGTCCCGCGGCTACGCTTCCTTCGATTACGATTTCAAGGATTACCGCCAGTCCGATCTGGTCAAGCTCGACATTCTCCTCAACGGAGAGCCCGTCGATGCACTCTCCAGCATCGTGCACCGTTCCAAGGCCTATGACTGGGGCCGCCGCCTCTGCCGCAAGCTCCGAGAGCTGATTCCCCGGCAGATGTTCGAGGTTGTTATCCAGGCGGCGATCGGTACGAAGGTCATTTCCCGCGATGTGGTGAAAGCCCTGCGCAAGAACGTGACTGCGAAGTGCTACGGCGGCGATATCTCCCGCAAGCGCAAACTTCTTGAAAAGCAGAAAGAGGGCAAGAAGCGGATGAAGCAGGTCGGTTCGGTGGAGATTCCCCAGGAAGCCTTCCTCGCAGTGCTCTCGATGGACGATTAACCGGCTCTCACCGAAGCTTCGACATCGAGTTTCGGACCGGAATGTCCACGGTGCTATTGCACATCCCCCTGCAACCGCAAAGATACCCCTGCGTATCTTTTTGCTTTCCCTCTTATTTCTTTCAAATTGCAATCGTGTTATTATCACAGGCGGAAAGCCATGAAAAACTCCTTCAAGGAAACTCTAAAATCTCTGGGCTTCGCGTTGGCAGCCGTCATCGTGCTGAACAGCTTTGTGCTTGCATCGTTTCAGGTTCCGACGGGCTCGATGGAAAACACTGTCATGGCGGGCGACTTCCTGTTCGTCAACAAATTCATCTATGGCGGTACAACACCGCCAACCATTCCTCTCATCGGTATTCTTTTCGGCAAGGAAATTGAAATCCCCTATTTCCGGACTCCCGGTTTCAGCGATGTGGAGATGGGCGATGTGATCGTTTTCATTTTCCCCGGTTATCGCGACGATGCTAAAGCGCAGGAATTCCAGTATTACCTGAAGCGCTGCGTAGCGGTGTCAGGCGATACAATCCGGATTGTAGACAAGCAGCTGTCGATCAACGGCAAGCCCTTCGATTCTCCCGCCGGTGTGCAGTGGTACAACGACCACATGCCCGCCGACTATGCAGATCCTAAAATTTTCCCTCCGGGCAAGCCCTGGAACAAGGATTTCTACGGTCCCCTCGTCGTACCCGGCGAAGGCGACGTGATTAAACTTTCGATGGACAACATCAACGAATGGGCGACATTCATCCGACGCGAAGGACATACCCTCGAAGTTCAGGGCGAAAAGATTCTCGTCGACGGCAAGGCTGTCAGCTCCTATAAAGTGGAACGCAATTACGTGTTCGGCATGGGCGACAATCGCGATGATTCCCTCGACAGCCGCTTCTGGGGCTTCGTGCCCGAGGAAAATGTGGTTGGCACTCCGATGATGGTTTACTGGTCGATGGATCCGCTGATTAACAATCTCGCAAAGAAAATTCGCTTCTCGCGCATGTTCACTCTGATCAACTGATATGACCGAAAAACAGAAAAACCCTGATATCGATCCGGCTGAGGAGGCGGTGGAATTCGCAAATGGCGCCGATGAAACGGAAGAGGCGCCTGCGAGAAGAGGGTTTTTCAGAGAATACGGTCGCGTATTCGTCTATGCTTTATTCATCGCCCTGATTCTCAAGGTTTTTCTCGTTGAAGCTTTCGGAATTCCCACGCCCTCCATGCAGAACACTCTCATGGTGGGCGATTTTTTATTCGTCAATAAGATCGTCTATGGAGTCCGGACTCCGCGCGCGATACCACTCACCAGCATTCGAATTCCCAGTATGAAAATACTCCCCGGCTACGCATCGCCGAAGCGGGGGGATGTAATCGTATTTGAATATCCCGGAGACCACGCCACCGTGGAGCAGCCGCAGGTAATGAATTACGTCAAGCGCTGTATCGGCGTGCCGGGCGACACCGTGGAACTCGCAGGCAAACGCGTCTTCATCAACGGAGAAAGGCAGGAGCTGCCGGTCGGGGCGATCACAGCTTCGCGCGTACTCGGACGCGGCGACTTCGATATCGCCATCTACCCGAAAGGTGCGAGCTTCAACAGCGACTGGTGGGGTCCGATGGTTGTACCGTATGAGGATATGGAAGTCGCACTCACACTTGAAAACATCGACAGCTGGCGGCTGTTCATCGAACGCGAGGGACATAGCGTACGCTTCACCGCCGAGGGCGACATTCAGGTCGACGGCAACGACGCTAACACTTACGTCGTGGAAAACGACTATTATTTCATGCTCGGCGACAATCGCGACAACAGCGAAGACAGCCGCTACTGGGGCTTTGTGCCGGAGAAGAATCTGATCGGCGAAGCAATGCTGATCTACTGGTCCTGGGATTCGCAGCTGCCTTTCACCAGCCCCTTCGCACTCCTCGGCTCGATCCGTTGGGACCGTATTTTCAGCCTGGTGCATTAATATGGCCGGTCTGTACATCCATATCCCGTTCTGTGAGAAGAAATGCATTTATTGCGATTTCTACTCCATCGAATCAGAGCGCAACTACGACGACTTTCTCACCGCTCTCCATGATGAAATCACGCTCCGTGCCAAGCTGCTTCCTGACGGACGCAATTTCCACAGCATCTTTTTCGGCGGAGGCACTCCTTCACTTCTGAGCGCTGAACAGATAGGCGCCATTCTCGAAAACCTGCGCTCGTGTTTCCGTTTTGATCCGAACGCAGAGATCACGATGGAGTGCAATCCGGGTACGGTGGACCTCGCGAAACTCCGCAGCTACCGCTCCGCCGGCATAAACCGCCTCAGCTTCGGTGTGCAGAGCTTTCATGCCGACGACCTGCAATTCCTCAGCCGCATCCACAGCGCAGAGGAAGCGGAGGACGCCATTCGCCTCTCGCATGCGGCCGGAATCAAGAACGTCAATCTCGACCTGATGTTTTCCCTGCCCGGACAGACGCCCGAACGTTGGATGGATAATCTCGAGCGGGCCCGCGCGCTGGGCACGACGCATCTGAGCTGCTATTCACTCACGATCGAAAACGGGACTCCGCTCGCGCGCATGGTTGAACGCGGCATGGTGGGCGTGCAGCCGGAAGAAAGCGACGCCGAGCTATTCGAACTGACGATGTCCACTCTCGCCGATTGGGGATTCCGCCAATACGAAGTTTCGAACTACGCTTTGAAGGGCTACGAAAGCCGGCACAATCTCACCTACTGGCGGCATGAGGATTACCTCGGCTTCGGTCCTTCGGCCCATAGCACAATCAACGGCCGCCGCTGGTGGAATGTGAGCAGCCTGCAGGGTTATCTCAAAAGCATGAGCGCGGGACGTCTCCCGGAATCCGGCGGTGAATTTCTCACTCCCGAAACACTCCGCAGCGAATTCATTTTCCTCCGCCTTCGCAGCGAAGGCATCCCCCTTTCCGACTTCACTCTCCGCTTCGGCAGCGACCTCCACGCCGACAATCGCGCCTTCATCGATCATTGTATCGCCGACGGATTGCTCCGTATGCAGGATGATCGTCTGTCGCTTACCAGCAAGGGATTGCTGGTGTGCGACGAAATCTGCGCTGAATTAGATTAGATGGCTGATAGCCGATAGCTGATGGCTAATGGCTGATGGCTAATAGCTAATAGCTGATTCAATGCGAATGAGCCATCAGTTATCAGCCATTAGCCATATCTTCTTCGCGTATGAGCCATTGGCTATCAGCCATCAGCTATTAGCTATCAGCCATATTTTCTACTCAAGTCCTAATTTTTCCCGTATTCGATGCCACGCCCAGACGTAGCGCGTGAAGCGTTCGCTGTCGTTAGTGCCGAAGCTGGAGATGCGCGTGGTGTCCATGTTCTGCTCGAGGTCGAGCAGCTTAAGCTGCATCGCTGGTTCATGCTCCATAACGCGATCGATGTAGGCATTCCATTCTTCATCATCGCCATTGATCACACGTTTGGTCAAGTAGTCGACCATCACAATGATTTCCTCTGAAAACCCTTCATCGCGCAGCGTGTCGAGTGTGATTTCGCTTCGGCTATCCTCTACCACATCGTGTAGAAAACCGGCGATCATTTCGACATCGTTGCGTGCGCGCAGACCCACCCGCAGCGGATGCAGAATATAAGGCGCGCCGTGTTTGTCCTTCTGTCCGCGATGCACGCTCATCGCAAGAGCAATCGCCCGTTCAATCATTTCAGCATTCGTCAGTGACATAAAATTATTCCTTCTTCAATTATTCCCTGGTCCGCATAGCGCGAAGCTAACGCTCCGCGTTCCAAGGAACAGAATCCCACATTCGTAATTCGTAATTCGCAATTCCTAATTCTCCACAGCTCTGCTCCCCGCCTCCGGGTCACGAAAAAGTTCAATCCTATGCCCCGCGCCGCTGAACGATTCTTCATGGCTGATGACGAAGAGCTGATCGAACCAGGGATCGGCTTCGCCGGTGAGCTCTTCGAGATGCTGGATGACATCGGCGAGATGGCGGCGCGTTTCCTTGTCGAGATGCGTGGTGGGCTCATCGAGAAAGCCGATGCGGCACTGCGAATACCATTTGATGAGCGCGAGTTTGACGGCGAGGGATACGCCCATGAGCTGTCCGCCCGAAAGCTCGCGTCCCCGTACCGCGCCCTGAGCGCCGCGTAGTTCCACGGCGTAGGTCTGCGGATCCCAGTGCAGCGCGAGATCCTGTTCCGGGGCGATGCGGGTGTAGAGTTCGCCGGCAAATGAAGACAGCGCGCTCACGATGCTGGCGCCCACGCTGCGTGCGAGTTCCCGCACGACATGCTGATGCACTTCGCTCGAAAACGCCGTCTCTGCTTTAGCCCGGGCGGACTGGCCGCGAAGCTTTTCATACTCGCGATGCACTTTCCGCAATTTCTTCACAGCGGATTGTTGTTCCTCCAACCGCGCAGCTACGTCCCCGTGCAGGGCCGTCGCCGTTTTTTCTTCCGTTTGCGCGGCGTCCAGCGCGGCTTTCGCGGCAGCGTAGTCAGCCTCGGAAAACGCCTTTGCGAGTGAGTCCAGCACCGCCAACAGATCATCGATCGCTTTCCGCGTTTTCGCTGCGGCATACACCGCAGCGGCATGCTCCTTGAGACGCTGTTCGCGCAATGCTGCTGCGCTTTCCTGCGCAAGGAAAGTCGCATGCGCCTCGCGATGAGTATCGACGAGCTTTTCGTTTGCAGAGATCTGCGCTTCGACGTCCCCGAGCGCGGAGAGATTGGCGGAGAGTTCGGCCTCGCGCAGCTGCCATGCTGCGCTGAGTCCAGCCTGCTGCTCCGTGACGGCGGCGAGTGCGTTTTCACATTCCGCATTCAGCTTGTTGAGTTTTTCAAACTCCTTATTCTTCAGCGCGAGCTGACTGCGCTCGCCCTTTCCTTCCTCCTCCTTTCGGCTGGTCAGATTCGCCGCTTCGGCTGCTTCACTTTTCAGCTGCGCCTCGATGCGTTTCGCTTCGGCGAACATGCGCGCGAGCGCGTCGTCCTCCTCCGCACTGCCTTCAGCTGAGGAATGCCGGGCATACATTGACTCCGTTTCCTCGCGCAGCTCAGGCAGGAAATCAGCTTCCAGCTTCATCTCCTCGAGACGCAAAGCAAGAGCGGCGAAGGTCTCGTGCAGGGAGCGCATTTTCTCGCCCGCATTCTGCAGGGCATCGCGCGTTGTGCGGAGGTCCTGCACATAGGAGCGCAATTCTCCGGCGACCGCTGCCCGCTGGTCGGCAGTCTTACGAGCCGAGTCGAGTGCGGTGAATTGCTTCCGCATATCCTCGATGCGGATATTCATTTCCTCTATGCTTTTACTGGCGGCGGCGAGTTCGCCCGCAAGCCGCAGTTCCTCCTTCCGCAGGGATTCCTGCCGCGTGAGAAGTTCCGCATTCTTCTTCTCGAACACGGTTGTTTCCTTCGCGAGAAGGTGGCTCATCGCCTCCCGTTCCTTCGCGGATTTCCGCAGCGTCTCTAGCGCAGTCTCTGCGGCGAGATAGGCCTCATGTCCCGCACGCGCCTTGTCGAGTGCGGCCGCGGCTTTGACTGCGGCATCCAGCAGTTTGCGAGCGGCATCCGCCGCAGACTCTTGCCCCTTCAGCTTTTCGAGCAGGCGCTCGCGTTCAGCCTGCGCCCGCTGGAGTTCATCCCGGCGGGCGGACTTCGCTTCCACCATCTTGCTCGCGGCGGCAGCCTGCGCGGCGGCGGCTTTCAGGATTTTCGCTGCATCCTTGACCGCAACTTCACGCGTGATGAGCAGCTTCTCGGCTTCGGAAAGTTCTTCCGGCACGGACGCCCGCTCGGTCAGGCGAATCGACAGTTCCTTCGCTTCCGAGCTTTGCCACTTGACGAGGTGGTAAAATTGCTTTTCGAAATCCTGGAAATCGGAAATACCGAGAATCTTCTCGAAAATTTCCTTTCTCTCGCCCTCGCTGCGTGTGAATGGTTCGTCGAAGGCGCCCTGTTCTGTTCCGATGATGTCGCGGAAAAGCTTGTCATCGTCGATGCGGGATTCGCCGAGGAGTTCACGGCGAATATCATCCTGAAATTCTTTTTTCCTCCCAGCGCTCTTTGAGATCTCCGCAAGACCGGCGTCGAGCAGCACACGCTCGTAGTCGATGCTTGTACTTCCTCCTCTGCGACGCTGCGCCAGTTCACAGCGCACGGTGAACGCCGTCCCTTCGCGAAGCACTGTCACCTCGATGCTTCCATCCTTTTCGCCGTTGCGGAGAAAGCCCGCGCGCGCGTTGCCTTCCTTGAAGCGCTGTGGCCAGGCGTCGAAGAGGGCGAGTCCCACCGCCTCGATTATAGTGGATTTCCCAGCGCCGTTTCTTCCCGCGATAATGTTGATGCCGCGGGCAAAGCTCATTTCCTCGTCGACGAAGGATTTGATGTTCCTCAGATGCATGCCGGTGATGATCATACGGCGTCCTCGTCATCTGCGCCATCAGCGGGAGCGACCCCGTCAGATTCCAATTCGTCAGCCGCAACGTGCTCGCCCTTTCCTTCAGCTTCTGCCTCGCTTTCCACAAACGGTCGAAGCTGTTCGCGCATGCGTTCGAGAATGGATTCCGCCGGGGATTTCGCCACGCCATGCAGCTGCGCTTTCAGATCGAGAAGCAGAGCGGCGAGCTCGGCTTCGCGTCCGTGAGCCATACCGCGGGCGGTGAGAAGGTCCGCTGCGATCACCCGTGCGCGGTCGGCTACCTGTTCGAGTCCGCCTTCGTCGGCGAGCAATGCGGCAGGACCCACGCTCCCCATCAAATCGCGATCCATCACTTCTACATGCAATGCGTTGAACTGCGTCTTCAGCATTTCCGTAATCGCTGTTCGGGGAATGCGCACGCGCGAAAGCGAAGCGCTTCCCTGGAGACGCACCACGAGAATCGGCCGGCGAGCGCGGAGGACATCGTCCACCTGCTCCACAGCAGCCAGACGAACGGTCTCCGTCACTTCATCGGGCTGGGCACATCCGCTGATGTCGACCCGCAGCGTGAAGGCGGGACGCTTCTCAGTCGGCACATGCCGCACGGACAGCCGATACCGCCCGCGCGCGGCTTCCAGCAGGCCGTCCTGCACACTGACCTTAGAAGTTTCAGCTCCTGTCTCGATCCCGGCAGCTGCCGCAGCATCAAGGGACGGGTGACTCCTTTTATCCGCGTCACTACTCAATCCGCCATTCCCCGATTCGCCATTCTTCAATTCTTCCCTCACCGTCACATCGTAGAAGCCGCGCAATTCCGGGGGAAGGCGATAGTCGAGGGTGTTGACATATTCGAGCGAGCCGGGATTAAAGACCCAGCCATCCGTTTCTCCCTCGATTCCCGCGCGCGTGTGGCGATGGCCGAGGGCGAAATATGTGACGCGATCTCGCAGCGGCGTGATATCCTCCGTCGCCACGCAGCCGTATTCCAGCGCATCTCCGTTTTTCGATACCATGACATGGGCGAGCAGAATGACGGCGGAATCCTTCGGTAGAAGCGCAGCCGTCTGCGCGTAATATTCTTCGATGTTGTGCGGGAGAAAGCCGAGCCCTGCGATCGCAATGCCGTCGCGAGGCATCCAGACAGCGCCGCCGGCTCCACGCTTATAATCATCGAGCTGAATGCTCTGATCCTCGAAGCGCGGACGCAGCAATCGGAGATATCCCTCGCTGTCGAGGAGATCAAGCGCTCCAGCCGGTTCCGTGCGTTTTCGGCGGTCGTGATTTCCCTCGATCGCGCAGATGTCCACCCCCGCTTCGCGCAGGGGACGCAGCGTCTCCATCGCGCGGCGCAGCGTCTCGGCCGATGGTTCCTGTTCGTCGAAGAGGTCGCCGGCAATGATCAGGGCGTCCACCTTTTCGCGCAGCGCATAGTCCACCACCGACGCCAGCGCGGCGAAGTAATCGGCATAGCGCTCGGGACTCGCGTGCTGATGGCGCCCGAGGTGTACGTCGGCGATATGGAGAAAACGGTAAGACAATTAGGAATTACGAATTACGAATTAGGAATTAAGCGGCTGCTCCAAGCCAACCGATACTTGGCATTTGGTCCGCCCTTACAGGGCGGGTAGTATTCTCCTCCGCGCATTTTCCCAGGGCTGACGCCCTGGGCTGCAATAGGCCGCGCTTTCAGCGCGAGTGATACACGCCGCCTCTTGTCCCAAAGATGACGCCCTGGGCTGCAATAGGCCGCGCTTTCAGCGCGAGTGATATCTGTGATGTGCCAGGTCGCGACTATTCAACAATGACGGGGCGGCTTTCGCTTCGGAGGCCGTCGGTGATTCTGAGAAAATACACGCCCGGATGCAATTCCGGAAGTGCGATGTTGTGCTGAGTTCCGGTGCCGCTATGGGCGGCGGTGATGGCCGGCAGCGCGATGCTGCGGCCGAGAATGTCGTGCAGAGATAACTGCAGAGTGACAGGACGCTCGGAGTTCACACTGATCGAAAGCTGCCGCTGCGCAGGCTGCGGATAGACGGATCCGAAATGCCAGCCTGCGGGAGCCACGGCATTGACCGTGCTCGGGTTCTTCCATCGAAGGTCGGCGATGCGCGGAAGGTGGTCGGATGCTGTGCTGGCATCGCTCTGCTCGATACCGAGGCGCAGACGCTGCCCGGCACTGATCTCCCGCGGATCGACAACCATATCCTGCGTCACATCCAGGACGCTCGCAGTGTACAGCATGTAATCCAGTTTCCCCGGAGCGAAGTTGCTGCCGGCATCATCCCAGGTATAAGTGAACAACGACGACGGATGCCGGGGTTCGAGTTCGGTCCACGGTCCTCCGTCCCAATCGGGCGCTTCATCAGCGCCGAAGCCCGCATTATTGACGATGTCTCCCGTGACCAGCGTTTCATACTGTCGGTGATCGCCGACGAGGTTCAGGTCGCCGACGAGCACAATAGGCGTTCCCTCCGGCACAGTCACGCTGCCGCCTGCAGTTTTCGCATCACGAATAAAACGGATGACTCCATCCGCTTCTTTCTGCCGATGATCGTCGGCCGTGCAGCAGCGGAAATGGCAGTTGAGCAGAAGCAGCGGATCCCCGGCGGGAGTGCGCAGTTGGTAGGCCGACTCGCGGTATTCCGACTGAAGCTGCCAGCTGTCATCAATATCGAGATGCGTGACCAGAATATCGCCCTGGTCGCGCTTGAGTGCGCGCCAGCTGCGTCCTGAAGGCGGCTGCAAGATGGACTGAATGAAAGTCAGCACATCCCCTGCCGAGATATCGAAGCATTCCTGAAAGCACATGATATCCGGCTTGAGCGCGCGCAGCATGCGCGTGTATGCCGGCTGTCGCGCGGATTCGAGCAGGCCATTGAACAGCGTGTTCCAGCTCAGCAGCCGCAACGTTCCCGCCTCTGCATCCCGGATCAGGCGCTCGCTGCCGGGGTCGGATCCCGTGTTTCGGAAATGATAGAGTGCTCCGCCGTTCGCATCCGGAATTCTGTCACCGGGGTTGACCGAAAGCGCGAGCCGGAGGCTGTCGGAGGGAAAAAGGCGATTGCCGTTGATTATCGTCCCGCGCCGAAGGGCAATTTCGAAGCGTTTGGATGTCATGCTTGGCGCGGTGATGATGCGGATATCATTCTGCCAGACCTGCGTGATGTTCCCGATAATGACCCCACCCTGGCGATCGCCGAAGTCCCAGATCAGTTCAGCACCGATCCCCTGTGTCTTCGTGCCCGTGGCAGAATTCGCATCCGTATCGATGGCAAGACTGATGCTGTTTCCGTCTTGAATCAGGAGATCGCTACCGGTATCGAAGGAGAGGTACAGCCATTCGCCATCGTTGTCCGCTTGCAATCGGGTAAAATCGACTCCCCCGATGCCGGCATCGCCGATGGGATCCGATGCCAGAACGGCGAGTGAGTCCCAGTCCGCGAAGCGTCCGTCGATGGCCACTCGCTGCGCCATTGCGCTTGCGGATAGTCCATACAGCACGATGAGAAAAAACACGATACGCATAGTATTGATCCCAGTGAATATTCAATGCAATCAAAGTAGGCAATTTTCGCGGGGGAGGGAAACGGTTGGATTCCGCCCCCAGTAAAGACCGGCTGATGCATACCCATTCGAAATGCCGAGAATCCCATCACACTTTTTCACATCTTACAGGAATGAAGCGAGCGACAGTTTTAATATTCCTCCGCCTTGGATCCACCAGCGTTGTCGCTGCCGGTTTTCTGCTTATGCTGCTAAGCGCTTCGCTTTCGGGACAATCCCGTTCGCCGCAGCAAACAGACGTTTCTCATGCAGGCAGCGCGGCTTCGGTACGTACAAACAGCGATTCCTCACCGGATGCGAGCGAGACCACAGGGTATGATCGCGGGATAACAGGGGAAGCTCGTCAGCAGATCACTGCGTTTGTTTTTCGCTCCCTTGACGACAGCAGCCGCTACATTTCCAACGCGACTGTCGCGGGCAACGTGTATCTGGTGGATTTCTGGGCTACCTGGTGTCCCCCCTGCGTTGAGGCCCTTCCCGATCTGGAGAAAATCTACGACGAATATCACTCCCGCGGCTTCGAGATCATCTCCCTCTCCTTCGACAGCAGCGACGAGCGCATTCGACATTTCCGGGAGAAGCGCTTCCGCATGCCCTGGCTGCACGGACGCCTCGAAAGCAGCTTTAACGACATCCTCGCCATCACCTTCCATGTCGAAAACATCCCGCATTACATACTCATCGGCAGAGACAGCAATATCATCGCAACGGGAGATGATCTGCATGGGGAGAAGCTGCGGGGTTTCCTGGTTGAAGCGCTGGGAAAGGAAAAGTAACCACAGATTACACGGAAGAGTAACCACAGATTACACTGATTACACAGATTAGATTTATCAAGCACTTCTCGGTCAGCCGGTGCGATGCCCCCTACCGATTGAATAATCAATGAGTGGGACCTTCGAGAAGCGCCTTACCAAAACAATCCGTGTAATCTGTGGTTACTCCTCTGAATCGCAGCACTGAATGTCCTAGCAGCGCCCTGATAAACAATCTGTGTAATCCGTGTAATCTGTGGTTACTCCTCTGAATCACAGCACTGAATGTCCTAGCAGCGCTCTAATAAACAATCTGTGTAATCCGTGTAATCTGTGGTTACTCTTCAATTTCTCCCTGGAATTCCCCACCACGTTTTGTTGTTCTCCCTTTATCGGATAATTACGAGGATATTTCCCATGGATAGACAGGATTTCGAGGTTACGGTTCGCGAGACACTGGTGAGTGTTGAGCGTGCGATAGAGGAATTGGCGCTGGATGGCATCGAGGCGTATCCGACCGACAACGGGATGCGGCTGGACTTCGACAACGGCGGATTTATTAAGCTCACACGGGATGATGCCGCACAGCAGCTGAATCTCGATCGTGGCGAACACGTTGAGACCTTCTACTATGACAGTGTCGAAGAACACTGGTTCTCCCACGAAAGCGAACGGTCGCTGCTCGACACTTTGAGCGCGGAAATCAGCCTGCGGCTTGTGCGCAGCGTTACACTTTCCGATCTCTTATGAATGCCCCTTCAGACGCATACCCCGGGTCCCTTTTCTCTCTGACCGATCACGAGATTTTCGTGGTGACTGCGAGGGATGAAGGGCAAGACAGCGGACAGATCGCCACCTGGATCATGCCCGCGACACTGGTGCCCGATCATCCGCGAGTGGCAGTCGTCATTTCGCAGCAGAATTTCACGCATTCACTGCTTGCGGTTAGCGGAAGCTTCGTGCTGAATCTACTCAGCGACGAGCAGCATGAACTCCTTCCGCTTTTCGGTCTGCACTCCACCCGTGAACGCGATAAATTCGCCGGCATGGAAATCGCGCGGAGTCCAGAAGGAATCGTTGTTCTTCCCGGCACTTGCGGCTGGGCAGAATGCCGCGTCGTCGCCTCGCTCGATCTCGGAGACCGCATCATCTATGCAGCCGACATAGTCGCGCAGGAATTGCATCCTGGTCGTCGTCCCCTGCACAAGCGCGAGGCCTTCGCCCTGCAGCCGCCGGACATCCTCGCACAGCTAGAAGACAAACATCGCATCGACGGCGACCGCGACAAAGCGTTCATACGGAACTTTGGACATTGATAATTACGAATTAAGAATTACGAATTACGAATGTGCCCTTTTACCCGGCTTCGTCCCGCCAGGCGGGACTACGCCGTGGCAAGCCCTTTACCCCTTTTCCCCTCCTCCTCTTTACCCCTTTACCC
>JBATDG010000016.1:0-69409 GCA_049663345.1 Bacteroidota bacterium | reverse complement strand
CTCTGAGGGTGTCGTCTCCCCCGGACTGGCGTCCGGGATGGTGCGGATGCCGTCCCTTCGGGACTCGGGAGAGGGGGGCTGGAACGAGAAAAGGAAGCCAGAGGGGCTTCCTTTTGTCTTGTTCGTCGGGGCGAGAAGATTTGAACTTCCGACCTCTCGGTCCCGAACCGAGCGCTCTACCGGGCTGAGCCACGCCCCGAACAAGAATATTAATATAGCGGGAAAATCAGAAATATGCAAGAGCCCTGGGTGCAGATCTATGCGCTCGGACAGAAAAATCAGTAGTTCCCGACCCTTCCGCGGAGCTGCTTGTAGAGCATTTCCCGTGCGCGGAAAATATGGGCTTTCACCGTCCCAAGCGGAAGGTCGAGCTCAGTTGCGATTTCTTCATAGCTGCGCTCTTCCTGATGCCGCATGACAATGACAAGGCGGTATTTTTCCGGCAGGGCATCGATCGCACGCTGGATGGCGGAACTCTGCTGATCCTGCAGGATGTCACTGTCAGGAATGTGGGAGTTGTCGGGGATTTCGTACTGCTGCTGACTGTCGTCGTTGTGTATCGGACGGTCAATCGAGAAGGTTTTCAGTTTGCGTTTGCGGAGGTAATCGATGCAGTTGTTCGTCGCAATCTTGTACAGCCAGGTTGAGAAGGCGAATTCATCATTGAAAGACTGCAGCGAATTGAAGGCTTTGATAAACGCCTCCTGGGTGAGATCTTCGACGTCACCCTGATTCCCGACCATCCGCATGATTAAATGCGAGATCGCATTGTGGTACTTCTTCATGAGGCGTTTGAAGGCCTCCTGTTTTCCCGCAATGGCGTCGGTGATAAGTTGCTTGTCTTCTATGCGCGATTGCTCGCGACGTTCTTCAGGTGTCTGGTACATACCGCAGTTTAATGTACTATCTGCGTAATCTATGGGTTCTCAAGAAGAAATCAAACCGAACAGATATGCCAGAGCATCGAGGTCCAGCGCAGGGGCTTTGACTACCGGGGAGAGGGAAACAGCCATGGAGCACTGGGACCCCGTGAGAGGGAAACAGCCATGGAGCACTGGGACCTCTTGAGAGGGAAACAGCCATGGAGCACTGGGACCTCGTGAGAGGATGCTTCAGGCAGGATCGCGCTTAATAAACCCGTAAACACTTACTTTATCGGGTCCGTATTGATTGGTGATGAAGATAAGAAAGGACAGGGGATAACGACTTCCGATAAACGGCTGGAAGTATTGAAGGAGGGAGGCATCCGTGATGACCTTCGCGGGCAGCCACATGTCGCCCGGTGCGCTGTAGGGGCCGCCGAATGAAAGCAGCGATGCTCCCTTGGCATCGAATATTTGAACATTTTCGAATGCTGCATCCACAACATACACGTTTTCATAGATGTCTGAGGCCACGCCTTTCGGTCGAGTAAACTGCCCGATCTGCATGCCAAGCGAGCCGATGGCGGAGGTGAGATTTCCCTGATGATCGAAAATCTTGATATTCTGATCCCCAATGTCGCTTACATAAATATGCGAGTCATCAACCCAGATGTTGGTGGGTGAGAAAAGATAGCCGGGAGCGGAGGAGGAATCCTGTTGGATTGTCATTTGAAGCGACCAATCGGTTTCGGAAAAAATGGAAACCGAATGAAGGTCCATGTCGAGCAGATAGATTCTGCCGTTGTGCGAGAAAACGTCGACTGGTTTGCCTTTCACGTCCCCACGAAGAATGCCCGCGAAGGAAAGATCCTGATTGTAGACCACAACCTGCATGCGATCAGTATCCGTGACATAGAGCCTGCCGCTTCCGTCAATTGCGCAGTTCACGGGTTTTTGCAGCTTGCCTTCTCCTCCTGGCGTAAAGTACTCGAAGGATTTGTCCATCGGATCAACGATCACAATCCCTGGAAGACGGAGGTCGCAGATATAAATTTTCTTGTTTGCGACAGTGAGCCCGTATGGACGATTGATGAATTTCGTTTCCTGCGAGCCGAGGATAGCGCTGAGAAACCCGCCCTGTGCTCCGAAAAGCTCTTCATCCGACGAGAAACTTGTGATGTACACGAGTCGCGGAGGGTCAGGAGGAGAGGGGTAAACAGTGGTCTCGCTGTTCAGCATCCTGGGAGAGGTGGATGAGCAGCCAGCGAACAGCAGGGCTAGCAGAGACAGGAACATGAACGGGCGAATGAATCTGTCAGGCATGAATTTCAGTGATTGGTGAGAAAACAGGTACAAACAAAGGATACGTAGCTTCCTAAATATACAACGATGGTGCGACAAATCATGCCGCACCATCGAAGATTGTCAGAGCAATAATGCGATGACGTACATGAATTACTTGTTGTGGCAGGTGATGCAGAGGGCGCTGGCTGTATTCGCCTTAACGAGAAGACTGCCGTGGTTGCCGTTGTTGTGAACGTCATGACAGGAACCGCATTCCAGCTGGTTGTGGGAAGTGCCGAATAGCATGTCCTGGTCAATCGTGCTTCCGAGACCGGAGTTCTGGGTCGCAGGATTATAAAGCTCGCCGTCTGCAGTTGCCAGAGCCGCATTGTAGGTGATCGAAATCGGATGATCGTTGGAAAGATCGGAGCCGAAGTTTGCGGAACCGGTGATATAGTTTGTTCCGTTGGTGATGCCTCCGAAGTTATCAAGGGCTACCGTACCATCGTGACAGCTCAGACACAGCTTGGAGACACCCGTCGGCTGTCCTGCGGTTGCATTCATCGTTCCGCTGCTATACAGCGTGAAAGAGGCGACGGTGGCTGCGTGATTCCACAACGGAGCGTCGGTGAGAGTCGTGCTTCCGTTATGCGGTGTGTGGCAGGGTTTGCAGATTTCGCCGCTACCGTTCCATGTCGAACTGTGGAAATCGTGCGCGCTGCCGGACAATTGTGCATTTGCCGTGCCGATGAGCAGCACGAACGCGGTGAGAGTGAGAGAGAGGAAAAGACGGTTCATCAGGTACTCCTGTTATTTTAAGAGGGGTGAAGTCGCTGGGTTATTGAAGAACTGAAAAATCTATCGAGTATTGGTGATTAGATTCGCGCCATGTTCGGAGTGGATAGGAGATAGTTTGTCTGTGAAATGAGGAGGTCAAGATCCACAGGTTTTTCGAGTACTAGATCGACTTCATGGAAGGCCGCCAGATCGCGGTCCACTTGATTGAGGAATGCGGACATCAGAATGGTGCGTATCAACGGACAGGCTGCCCGCGCCTGCTCTATCAGAGCGAGGCCATCCATTTCCGGCATTTTCAGATCAGTGATCATTAAATCGCAATGATTTGCTGCGATGAAATCCAGGGCATCGCCGGGCGCCTGAAATGCGTGGGCCTCGCAGCCGGCTGCGGAGAGAATACCCTGAATGGAGGTGCAAAGAAGTCTCTCATCATCGATTATTACTACTGAATTTAATTGCATGAGGCCGCCCGTGGATGATGTGCGCCTCTTAGAAGAGATCAATTATCATGCCAGAAGTTGAAATTGTCTGCAAATAAAGGGATGGAAAAGTGCCGAAATATGGCTGAAAATGAGGGAATTCAGACAGACGCATCTGAGATATGAACATCGGTCGCAGACACGTGGGGGATGAGGCGCAATTGGCGGGAGTGGCGGGGGAAATGCCCCACTTCAGTGGGAGTTTAGATCAAATTCCCCATTTTTTTAGTCGATATCGGAGTGTGTCGCGGGATATTTTCAGAATGCGGGCGGCTTCCGATTGGTTGTTTCCGGACTTCTGGAGTGCCGAAATAATCGCCTGCTTCTCCATTTCCTCGAGCGATCCTGAGAGGCTCTGCACGTTGTCGGGAATGGCGGCCGGCGCCGGATTCAGTTCATGCAAATGGCCAAGCTCGACGGTGTGCGAAAAAATGTATTCACCGTCGTCGAGAAGGACAGCCCGCTCAATGACGTTTCGCAGCTCACGTATATTTCCCGGCCAATGGTATTGCAGAAACAGTTGCCTGGTCTCTTCGGATAAGCCCTTGAAGGTCTTCTGAAATACTCCGTTGAACTCTGCAATAAATGCCTCAGCCAGCAGCAGCACATCTTCGCCTCGTTCTCTCAAAGGGGGAACATGTATCAGCCCGACGTTGAGTCGATAGAAGAGATCCTCTCTGAACCTCCCCTCCGCCGCAAGCTGCTGCAGGGGTTTGTTCGTGGCGGAAATGAAGCGTACATCGACACTGATTTCATGACTGCCCCCGATGCGGTGAAAGCTGCGGTTTTCAAGAATGCGCAGCAACGCCGCTTGAATCGAGGGCGAGATGTCGCCGATTTCGTCCAGAAATACTGTCCCCTTGTCCGCGAGTTCGAAGACCCCTTTCCGCAGGGACCGTGCATCGGTAAACGCCCCCTTTTCGTGTCCGAAAAGTTCACTTTCCATCAGTGAATGCGGGATGGCAGCGCAGTTGATCGTGAGCATACTTTCTTTCGAGCGGGGACTCAGTTGATGCACAGCACGGGCAACGAGTTCCTTTCCTGTCCCGCTTTCACCGGTGATGAGAACCGTCGTTGTACTCGATTGGGAAATCCTGGATATCTGTTCGAATGTGCGAGCGATGGATGCGTGGGTACCGATCATCCCCTGAAAGGTATGTGCTCCCGGCTCTCGCCGCGTAATGTACTCGACCTGTCGCCGCAGACGGTTGACATCAAGCGTGCGCTCTATGATTACATCCAGTTCTTCGAGATTCAGCGGTTTGGTCACATAATCGAATGCCCCAAGCTTCATTGCACGAACAGCAATGTCGGACCGATCAACTGCAGTGACCATGATCACTGCAATGTGGGGATATGAGCCAGCGATCTCCGCGAGAAAGTCAACGCCGGCGCCATCTTCCAGGATCTGGTCGAGAAGAATCAGATCCGGTTCGAATTCCTCGACGAGCCGCGAGGCCATCCCGAGGGAATCAGCTTGCTCGACCTGGAAATCCTGTGCCTGGAGATGCGAGGCGATGCTCCAGCGGAGCAGTTTCTCGTCATCGACAACAAGTATGCGCTCAGATCTCATTGTTGTTCTCTTCGATCGGCAGAATGATTTTTATAGTCGTGCCCTGGTCCACTACACTATCGATTGTCAGGGTACCTCCGTGCTGCTCAACGATGCCTTTCGAGATAGACATCCCGAGCCCTGAGCCCTTGTGCTTTGTTGTAAAAAACGGTTTGAAGATCAGATTCAGGTTTTTGGGCGGGATACCTTTGCCCTGATCGTTGATCTCAAGCCTTATAACCTTTCCAACGATTTCATAATCAATTGACACAACGCCGCCACGCGGCATGGACTGCACAGCATTCAGCATGAGATTCCAAAGCAACTGCTGCAGAAGCTTTTCATCACCCGAAAATTCAGGAAGATGGAGTCTGCGAAGCACTCTGAATGTAACATTGCTCTCATTCGCCACTGGCTGAAGCAGCATAACCGTTCGGGTCAGAATGGAGCCCAGATCGACTGGAGCAAATTGAGGCTTGGCTGGACGGGCATAGCTGAGCAGATCGTTTACAGCGTGGTTAATACGTTCAACCTGTTCGAGCATTTCATCCACGATCTCAAGCCTGGAATCTGATTCCGGGATATCGCGTCTGAACACCTGAAGGGCTGCACTCAACCCGGCTACGGGATTTTTTATTTCGTGGGCAACGCTGGCGGCCATTTCGCCTGTTGTGGAAAGCTGATCAGCGCGGGCAAGCTCCCCGCGGTGGGTTAGCAGCAATTGCTGATATGCCGTATTAAGCTGTTCAACGAGATGCACGAATAGCCGTGACAGTTCACCGATTTCATCTTTCTGACGATTTACTGAGGACGGAGCAAGATTGATCATCTCTCCTGAACGAAGTGCTGGAATTCCTTCCATGACCCGTTTCATGCTGCTGTTGAGCAAACGAGTAGGACGTGCAACAAGGAAGTACATCACTGCGAAAATGCTAAGTGCAAGACCTACGAAAGTAAAGACGATCAGGTAGATATTGCTTGTGCGGTGGACTGCAGCAATTGCCTCGAGATCCTGCAAGGGGACGGTCGCCATAAGGTATCCGATCACTTTTTCCCTGGAATCGTGACACGCATAACACTCCGGCTTGTTGAGGAACGGTGTGAGTACCTTCTGAAATGTGGAGTCATTCCGCTTGAACAGAAAATATTTAACCAACGGTTGACGGGGAAGTGATTTGTAGCCCCGCAGATCCACCTGCGCCATATCCTCCATCATCGTGGAGCTGAAAAATACTCTTCCGTCCGCACGTAAAACAGCGACGGAGCTGGCCTCGCCGGTTGATTCAATATTCATCAGTGCGTTGCGAATTTTATCCGGCTTCTTCACCAGCATCATGTGCTCAACATCGGCTTTCCCGATTTCGATTACAGCCATAGCTTTTGCGTTGCCAACTTCCTCGAGCAGTTTGTGTCCGGTCTGATGTGCCGAAAAGAAGAGAATGGAAATTGCTGTGATGAGCAGAAGGCTGGTGAACAACACCATTTTTTGGAGAAGGGACATATTCATCGACGTATCCTCCTGGAAAGCGACGATGATTGTGCTGAAGCGGATGCCGAATACGTGAATATTGCAATGCCGCCCAACCCCGGGTCTGCAACGAATATGCGGTGATTCAGAATATCGACGGCAACGCCGCTCGGGGCAATCAACGTGTCGCCATACGACCCAAGATAGCGCCCATGCGGGTCGAAGACGCGTATGCAGCCTGCAGCAGCGTCCGCAACATGGAAACGGCCCTGATCGAGCGTCCCTGAAGGATCGAACAGCGTATCCTTTCGTGCCTGCAATTCGGATGTTACAATGTCGTCCTGCACCAATCCCATCGGAGCAATCTTTTCACCTGGCACTTCGAAGTCCGTAATAAAACGTCCGCTGCATGAGAATACCGATATTTTCCCACCAGCAAGGTCACTGATGAGCAGCCTGCCATCCGGAGTGACGCAGGTGAATGTTGGAAATTTGGGAGCATGTGCATCAGACTCCGGTGGTATACGGAGAACAACTTCTCCACGTTCGCGAAGAGCAGTGAAATCCGTCGTCGAAATCACGAGCACAGAGTGTTGCGCTACGTCGGTAACATACAGCATTTCACCCTGCACCGTCACAGAATACGGATTAACCCGTGTTTTGCCATCGGGGAGAAAGCCGAACGTCTGAGCCAGTTTGCCTGTCAATTGGTCGGCAAAAAGGATCTCATTACCCTTGAAATCTGCTGCAAATAGCAGCTTGGGGCCTACTGCGATGCTGGATATGGAGGCCGGCGATCCGCCCAGCAGCTCAAAGTGCCGCAGCGGTTCGAGCTTCGAATTATATACATCGATTCGATCACTTCCCCTGTAGGAAACGAACAGTTCGCCATTGCTATAACACAGGCCGTTGGCGGACAGTCCCTTTCGTGTCCCGTCAGGAATAAAGAATGTAAATTCCGTGGGTATACTATTGGCAGCGGCTTCCTGTGGAACCGGTATAGCAAGGGTATCCGCTCCGATGGTTGTGAGGGATAGGTACAGAATGCCCGCGCCAGCTGACAGGCAGAACACGAAAATCAGCACCATGGTGCGTGTGTGTGTCCGTTTATTATTATCTGCCATACCAGTGAATTGTTTGATGAAGCGCAGCAATCACAAAGAGCGCAAACCGTGCCAGAACCATAAGCAAAATCGCGTAAATCGCCAGGAAGTTCCCATGCAATGATTTCCATCCAAAGTAGATATGAACATGCAGGGCGGCAAGCAGCCAAATGAGAAGACTCCACACTTCGACAGGATCCCAGCCCCAGTATCTGCCCCAGGCATCGTCGGCCCAAAGTGCTCCACCAATTATCATTGCACCCCAGAAAAGCACGGCAGCGATCATGGCCCGAATGCTTAATTCCTCCATCAGCGGGGCATGGCTGGAAAACCTGGGTGAGTACGATCCTAAGATACGTGTCGTCGAAGCCGCAGCTCCGGTGAAAAAGGCCGCCTGCCCGAGTGCTGCAGCAGAGGCATGGATAAACAACCAGCCGCTGCGGAGAGAGAGGGGGAGCGGAGAGAGACTGGCGGGCGATAGTCCGGCCCAGAGACAGAGCAGCGCTGCATACGATGCAGCGACAGGCAGGAGGTTCCGCCATTTTCCGGACACAGCATTTTCCAGCAGGAGGAAGCCCATAGCGAGCATCGTGCTGAATAATATGGCATGCTGCCACGCGACGACAGGGGGATACCCGGCAATGGACCAGCGCAGAACAAATCCCGAGAATTGAAGCGTCAATGCTCCTACGAAAACGGCGACGGGGAGTTGCTTGCGAACACTATCGTCCTTCGATCGAAGCAGCAACAACACAAGCGTGCCATATAGCAGCGCGCTTCCAATATCCAGGCTGACCAGGAAGCTATTCATGAATCTCTCCAATTTCCATCGAAGGCTCAGAGACTTCGGAAGGTCTGGAAAACTCAGCCATTTCACTCAATAATTCAGACTTTATAGCGCCCAATTCTCTCGAAAACAACTGTGGGAAGTACTCCGCAGTCCCGTGAATTCGGAGCGATTGAGCGTCGCCGCTATCCCAGTGGAGTTGAATACTTTTTCTGAAAAACAGCAGCCGGAACGCAAGCCCCAGTAAGCCGAGCACAGCCCCGAAAGCGATGATGCCTGGTGCCGTGCTTTCGGCGATATCGAACTGCGCCCATTCACGAAGATCCTCGAAGGTGACAGTAATACCCGGCGTTTTTTTGGTTTCGCCAAGCGCAAGCAAGGTCTGCCCTTCCTCTCCGGTTTCGGTGCGATAGCGGAATTCCAGGCGCAGAGATTCCGAGCCTTCCGGCCTTCCAGACGGAGGATGCATCGTAAGGAAAATGCGCATACGTCCGTTGTCGATATCAAGGAAATCCGAATGGGAGCCATCTTTCAGAGCGGCGATCCGTACGAACGCGGAGCAGAGCACCTCGCCGTCCGGGCGTGTGATATGCAAATAGGGAGAGTATCCGTGACTGCCACCGAGATGTATTTTTCTCCCGTCGACCGTGAGGGATGAATTGGAGTACAGCCTTGCTTTCTGATCCTCTCCGCCGGTCCGCGCTTCAAGCAAGGCGGCCGGTTCCCTCAGATCATCAAAGTTGCTGAGACTGTCAAAATCAACAAGACGGACTACGGACGGAGATTGGGTAGAGCGAGTGTGAGCCGGTTGTCCCGGTGCGGACGCGTTGCCGCCACCGTGCGAGAGTTCGTAGGACTCACCTTCCGTGAGAAGTATAGATTCCGTTCCGGGTCCAAGAGTGGAATAGGTAATACCTGCTATAATTCCCAGGAGACCGAGGTGAAAGAGTATCGAACCGATTCCGCCCCATTGTCCCCTTTGTGCCGTAAGGGAAATTCCGCCAGCTTCCTCTGCAATCTGACAGCTGTACTTTCGAAGCTGCAGACGTTTGAGGAGCCTCTCTCTGATCGGATCATGCGGGAGCAGCGGGTGGGCTGCGAGCAGCTTCGAATTTCTCGTACTCCGGAAGATCTGGATGCCTCGTTTGACAATGGAAGCAATCATGACCGCACAAAGCAGGGCCATGAGTGAGGCAAAGATCGGAGAAGAAAGTGTGGAGCCGAACCCGCGTCCCATGCTCTCGGGCTGAGCGCCTATCGCGTCATAGCGCTGGAGTATGTCCTGAGGTATGACCACAGCAGCAGGCGGTGCGATATAGGCATACAGCACATACAACAAGACGAACAGCAAAATGACAGCAGAACCTTTGCGCTTGAACAGCGTCCGGAACATGGAAATGGCGATATGATATAATCGGATACGCATGGGTTAATAGGAGCGTCCGGTCCCGCCGCGGTGCTTCTCACAACCCCGTACGTTGCTCGTCTGATCGGTCCAGCAGCGGCGGGTTGTGAAATTGACATCGGAAACGTATCCAGAGAGAAAGCGATTCGCCATCTGCTGCGTCCCTGCTGTCAGAGCTGTTCCGCTTTCGCGCCAGTAGTAGCGCTTGTTCAGTCCGTGTACATACAATTTTTCGCTGTTGCCGCCGGTGTTGAGAGTTGTGCCTGCGTGGTCCCACATGTGGCAGGCGAAGCATCCTTCGGCGACGTGGTGATCGTTCTTACTGTGGTCCTGGAAATTGCTGCCAGTATCGTTCGTGAAATACGATGTGGATTTATGACAGACGAGACACAGGGGGGTCATGCTCGCAGCGGAACTTTGAATTGTCGCGACGAGCATTTTATCTGTATTTGAGGTTCCCGGACCGGAATTGTTCAGCGTCGAACCGTGGGAACCGGCGGGGGATGAGGTGCTTTCACTGCCGTGGCAGTCGCTGCACCATACGCGTTTGTTTGCTCCCCAGGGAGCGTTCGTCGTGGTTGTCGTCACGTATGTATTGGTCGTGCCGCCCGGGACGATCCCATGAAACGAAGCATAATTCGGATTGATTTCCTTAGCAATATCCCGTTTTCCTGCCGGGAGAGTTACATAGCCTGAATGACATTTCAGGCAGACCTGGTATTCGTCGATCGGGTTCGCGACACGTGTAAAGGTCGTAGGGGTGCTGAAGGTGACGTCATTGTTCGTCATCGAGGTGAGCGGAGTCGGCCAGGTCGGTTCAACGCCCCAAACGCCTTTCAATGTACCCGAAATGCGTAGCGCACCCCGGCTGGCTTTCGCGACATTTGGTTCAGCCTGATGAGGATTGTGGCAATCAGGACATTCCGCATGGCGGTTTGATGAGCCCAGATCCGTTGCACTTTCTCCTCCCGAAAGATCTTTATGGAGACCATTCGTGCTGTTCGTCGGATGATTCCACGTTTTCGAAAGTTCGGTTTCAATGCGCCTTGCTACCGGAGCATTCTGTCCGTGGCAGCCGGTGCCGCTGCCGTCGTAGCAGGACAGCTGTTCGCTGCCTTTGAGGATATACATACTCCCGCCGGCGGAATGTGATTTGTGGCAGGAACGGCATGACCATTCGCCGACCGTTGTTGCCGAGCCTCCCGTTGGAGTATAGGCCACATTCGATGTACGGTGGATCGATGTGGAAAAATTCGTTTTGGTGTGGCAGAATGTACACAGTCCGGCATTCGCGTTGGACATTTGAAGGAAAGGGGAGTACGTGTTGTTGTGCGGATTATGACAAGTGACGCATTCGACTTTTCCTGTGGATGCGTTGGGATCGAGCTGCACTTTCGAAGTCCACGGCCACGCACGCGTTACGAGCTCCTGATCAGAATTCGGATCATAGCCCATGCCAACGGGATGGTCATTTGCGAGATTCGAACCGATAAGCCCGGGACTCGTCAGCGGCATGGTCGTCACGGAATTCGCCATCGTAACGGTGCCGCCCATTGTGGGTCCCGGGACGTTGAGCAGTGTCCCCAGAGCGATGGTTCCGTCATGACAGCTCAGGCAAAGTTTCGACTTGCTTCCCGGCTGAGTAACTGATGGATATGACGGCGAGAGGGAAGTCAGGTAATCGCTTGTATACAGGGTGTAGGACGTCGTGGGTTGGCTGCGGTTCCACAATTGCGCCGTTGTCGATGCATGATGCGGCGTGTGGCAGAACACGCATACCTGCTGCTCGGTTTGGGCATGTATCGTTGCGGAGCTTCCGGCTGAAAGGTTGTGCTTGGTGTTGATGATGGAACTTTGCGCGAAAACAGATCCGCCTGAAAGGCAGAGAAGAGCGATATATATGCTGATTTTTTTTGGCGTGTTCATTCCGGCTTTCCGAGATATTGAAAGAGCTGGACACGTCTGTTCAGTGTGTCCACAACATAAATGAAATCGTTCTGATCGATAGCGATGCCCGAGGGTGACTGGAATTGTCCCGGACCGCCCCCGCTTTCTCCTACCACTAGCAGGAGTTGTCCGGCAGCGTCGAAGATCTGGAATGCGTCGAACAGGGCATCCGACACATAGATATTCCCGTCGCTGTCTACTGCGATCCCTTTCGGGCTGGCGAAGGTCCCCTGTTCCGTTCCAAGCATTCCAAACTCACTGACGAAGGTTCCTGCGGGAGTGAGCGTCTGCACCCGATGATTCAAGGCATCGACCACAAGCAGATTTTCCTTTACTGTCAGGAACACGGGAAAATTAAATTCGCCCGGGTTGCTGCCGCGCTTCCCGAAGCCTCCGACTGAATGTCCTTCAAGGTCGAACACGGCGATGCGGTGTTCCCCGGTATCCGAGATATAGATGAGCCCATCCCGCACCGCGATTCCTGTGGGACGCAGCATTCCGCTGTCGAACATGAAAATCGGGTCGAAATCCTCATCATAGACAACAATTTTTTTCAGTGATGCGTCGGTAACGTAGATGCGGCCGGCCGAACAAGCGACACCGATCGGCGTGACAAGATTTCCTTGGATTACTTCAGTGAGTTTCTCGTAGTCCTCTTCCTTCCGATCAAAAACGTGGACACAGGCGGCACCAGGATCGGCGACGAAAATTCGTTCAAGGCTATCGACTGCAATCCCCACCGGTTGGACGAGAAAGTCGAGTTCAGCTTCGCTGCCCACTATCACATCCCAGATCTTCCCGAGGAACGACCGCTCGGCCCCAACGTCTCCGCTTTGCGCAATGAAGCCCACGAATTGTATGCGCGCAGTATCGGGCGCTGACGGCCAGGTCGGCCGCGTGCTTTGCTGAGCCTGTGACTTAAGTACCCCAAAGGAAACCATCACCAGAAACAGACAGGCGGATTGTATGGAACTATTGAAACGCAACATCAATGGGCCGACGAATTTCGAATTGAAAACGGCTGCGGTCGTATTGACCGATCACGTCCCGCACGTACCGGCCGATCAGACTGAAGGCGTAGAATCGGTAGCGCAGTTCTCCTTCGAGATGCGCCACAGTTTGCCTCGAGTAGGTGGAGTAGGTCTGATCAGCTGAAATCGAGAAAGAGAGGCGAGGAAATAATTCAGACTGAGAAATGCCAGCCATATAACGGGTTGAGACGTCTTCGAACCATGAGGATGAAGCCCGGCGAGTGTAATTGGCCATCAGGGAGGTATTGCCTCCGAGATACCAGGTGATGCGGTTTTCCCAGTTGGTATTCACCAGGTCGGGGATTTGATGGGAGGTCAGGTTGCGTGTATCAGTACGATGGAATTTCGAAGACAGATTGACGCGCCAGAAGAGGTCCCACGTCGCCTCGACCCTCAGCATGTTTCCCCACGCATCGCCAAGTACTGCCTGCCTATGGAGGTTGAAATCATCACGTAGAAGGTAGCTGATCGAGGAAGTCAGGCTTCCGATCAACCCAATGCCTGCTCTGCTGGAATGGACAAACGTGCGTTCTCTGCCGAAAACCCGCTCGAGTCCGAAATCGGATCCGAGCAGAATCGTCAGGCGCTGCGCCGAGTAATTCCGTTCGAACTGGGCTTCGGCGGAGAGTTTCTGTTCGTCGCTGTGCAGGGTCCTCCCCGAGGACTGCTGAGAAGCAAACTCGGCATTCCCTCCCAGACGCATGGTCAGGTCCTCGCCCGCATGAATCAAGGTCATAGCGGAAAGATGATCCGCGCTGCTTCGCTGCAGGTTGGATGTCAGATAGCTGCTGACGACATGTGAAACCCGAACACGGTGCTGAAGTGAGGTATTACGGAGATCGTCTGCCATGACTTCAAGCGATGTATTCCGTACATCGTTCCGAATCGCATACATCGCATTCGAATTTACCAGGAACTGCGCCATCAGGCTTGACTGACTATGAAGCCGGAACTCGTGATTTGTCAGACGCTGACTGCGTACCCGGTCATTGACATCATAGCCCAGATAGGTGAAATTGTACTGTGAACTCTCACTATTGGCGTTTGAAAGCTTCAAATTGTAATTCGTTGTTCTTTGATCAACAGGGTACGCCAACTGATCTCCAATCTGTGACTCCTGCCTCATACCGACGGTTATCTGCGGGTAAATCGTGTTGCCGGGGATAAACGCTTCCGCTCCATAGCCCTCGATATCAGTGACGCCGGGATTGTTCGGTGCGCCGAGACTGAGCAGAGGAGAATTGACGGACGACTCTATGCGGTTTTTATTTGAGGATACCGAGAGACGAAAACCATTATCGGGGAATAGCACCGCATTCGCGTTATAATAGCCCCAATCCCTGCGATGCGTGCTGCTGGTGGAATTGGTCATTGTCAATTTCGAGCTGTAATCGAGGAATGACGAAGTCACATCAAAAGCAAGGAAGCGCGGATCGGCTACGTAGCCCCTCGCAGTCAGAAAATACTGCTGTGTCAATAATTCCTCGGCATTTGAAGTCGGTCCGTAATAATACTGGTCACGCTGTGCGTTTACGCACAATTCTCCCGAAAGGTGGGTGAGTTGCGCATGTACGATTGTCGGACATATCAACACAATCAGGAAGGCCAGGCATCCGGATCGTGTGGGTAATATGCTGCCAATTTTATTGAACATAGTCATTGATCGTATCAATGGCAAAACCCGTGCCGGTTCCGTTGAACGGATACGGCCTGTCTGAATTGAAAATTATCAAATGAGCGAGAGTGAGTTGGGGGAAATGCCCCAGTCTGGGTTAAATAGCACCTGCGTAATTTGCCCCAATTGGCATGCTTGCGCAGGAAAACACTTCGAAGAAATCGCCATGTTTTCGAGCTTTCAGCTATACCAGCTTGTGAACGGATATTATTTTTTTTCCGGGTCTTCCACATTACCGCTTTCCTCATTTGCTCCATCGGATTTTGGCGTGTCCAATTGCTCGAGCCCCGGCAATTCGGGCGGAAGCTCATTAACATCTTCGGCGACGGAAGTGCGCAGCATATCGCTGGAAAATGTCAATCCTGCCAGAATTCGCCGGTCAGACGCATTCAACGCGTCAGTTATCTGATAGGCGAGGGAGAGTTGCAGATGTTCGAAAAGAAACACGCGGACACCAGCGGCAACAGACACTCGGGCTTTCCCTGCCTGGTGATTCTGCCAGAAAGCCTCGGCGCCTATCAGCGTCTGTTGGAATACGCTTCCGACGATGGACGCACCCGCCTGACCTGAAAGCGGCAGAAAAGCCTCTTTTAGCGTACCGCCGAATACCGACATCTGTAGTCCAAGAGGAAGCTTGCCGCCTGCAATCAGGCGGAGTCCGCCACCGACACCGCTTCTTTGAGGCTGCGAAGCGGGCCATTCCGAGACAGAGTTCCCGAAAGCCTCAGCGGCAAAGGAAATTCCCATCGGCGCTCCCAGGAAGAGGCGAAAACCCACCAGAATGCGGTCGCGTTCTACCTCGTCTTCCTCCACGCCGTTGACAAAGCGCGCGAATGCCTGTGAATACCGGGCGATTCCGTATCCGACCGCGAAGGGCATGCGATACCCATGCAATCCGCGAACCTCGGCCAGCACCGTCGTGCCTATGACAAGATGTCCAGAGCGTGTGACGGCGGGCGATGGTACGCTGAACAGCCCCGGTGCAGCTTCCTGACTCAGTCCGGTGAGCGTTCGTTCCGTACCGGCAGCCTCCGTTTCGGCACCCTGTGATTGCTGGTATTCCTGTGCATGCGTGGACTCACCGGGCCGAAGCAGCAGAAGCGTCAGCAGCAGCAGGGTTGCAGTAGAGGTCGTCCCATTCATCCGTATGTTCATCGAACGTTGTGGCATTTCTGGCACATTTTGCTGAGCGGTTCGTGAAGCAGCTTCGGGGTATCGGAACCGTGGGGGTTATGACAGCTTGCGCAGGAGAAGCCGCGCTCAGGGACCAGCGGATCCTTAGTGCCGCTAAGCGGATGTTTGTTGACCGGATGCGGGGTGTTCGCTGCCTCTTCATGGCAGGACGCACAGAGCGGCTTCACATCTCCCTTGAGCAGCTTCCTTCGTGTGGAACCATGCGGATCATGGCAGGTAGTGCAGTTCATTTCCGCGGCGGCGTGCGGTACCTTCTTTTCAAGCTGTTCCTGAATGTCGGCATGACAACCAAGGCAGAATTCTGCTTCGTATGATTGATCTGAATACAGCGCATAGCGCGGGGAAGAATTCGCATCGTGGCAGGAAAGACAGTCCCATTCGGCCGCAGGGAAGTGCGAGGATGCCTGGTTTACCAAAGGCGAGTGGCATGGAGAGCAGACTTCCTTTACTTCAGAACGATTCTTGATTGCCTCCGCGTCCGGAGCCATGGTGTGGCACCCTCCACAGAATTCCTCCTGTTCAGCAGAATGCAGCGGTTCAGGAGCGAAATCCGCGCTGGATTCCGCAACTGCATCAGTCTCCCAGAAGAATTGCAGCGAATCGAGCTTCAATACTGAGCCATTCCCGTCGGAAACACGGAGATAAAAGGTATTCGCACCCGGTTCGAGCGTGGGAGAGAAGGCGAATTTGTTCATGAACTGCGCTTGATGCTCATCGCTCCCTACATTGAGGACGGGACCATTCCAGAGCTGCAGTTCGATCATTACACCGAGGGTTGATCGCTGGTACGCATACGAGTAGGCGTCCTTGAAAAACGGAGAATCCCAGAACGCCTTCAAATCAACCGGGTCTGTCAGCGGTGCTGAAAAGTTCATCAGCTCATTTTTGCCTCTCGCGAGACTGAACGTAAACCGAACTGATTTCACAAAGGAATTCGGGGGGAATAGATCCCGCATTTTCCTTGCAAACAATTCCTTATCATCATGTGATTGGAGAGAAATCGTGCTTTGAAGCACCGAAAGCCGAATGAGCTGAATGGAGGCGACATCGTCTGTAAACTCACCAATCACTGAACCCATTCCCGTTCGAACGCTAACCATTTTTGATTTCGGATACCAAAGTTCGACCGCATCCTCAGTCGCTGCGATCCGTTTCGAAATCGGGAAAATCAGGAGGCCGAAAACTGCAGCGGCGATGATGTTCCTGTATTTGACTGCCATGAATAGAGTCCTTTCAAATCACGGGGTACGAGTGGTCCATGCCTGACAACAGGATGCAATAACCATGCCATCAAACGGCAACGATGGTGTCTCCGGTTTTTCCCGGGCTGCAGGGCAGAAGCGATCGAGTTTCCATCTGCGAACGCTTGGATTATGCCTGTTTTACTTGGAAGAATACCCGAGAAAGGATACTTTGCATTACGTACTATTCTGTCTCATTTCACCCGGGTATCATGACTTCGGAAATAAAGATTCTGTTTATCGGTGACATCGTCGGAAATGCCGGCCTCAATGCAGTCCGGCTTTTTCTTCCGTCTCTGAGGCAAAAACACGACATCGCCTGTGTAATCGCCAATGGCGAGAATACGATGGAAGGCAAAAGCATCAGCGAGGAGCAATACCGCGAGCTTCAATCGCTGGGCGTGCAGGTCGTCACCTCAGGAAATCATATCTGGGAGAAGTGGCACATCCAGAAATTGCTCGCGACGGAGCCGAATCTGCTCCGTCCGGCCAACTATCCCCGCGATAATCCGGGCCGCGGCTTTACCGTGGTTCCTCTCGGCGCGGCAGGCAGCATCGGCGTGCTGAATCTTCAGGGACGCACATTCATGAATTCCATCGACTGTCCGTTCCGCACCGCCGAGTGGGCCGTCGACCGATTGCGCGAACAGACGCCGATCATCCTCGTCGACTTCCATGCCGAAGCGACCGCTGAGAAAGTGGCGATGGGCTGGTTCCTCGACGGGAAGGTCTCCGCAGTGCTGGGAACGCATACGCATATTCAGACAGCTGATGCGAAGATATTGCCTGAAGGGACGGCATATCTCACCGATGTGGGAATGACCGGACCGTACGATTCTGTAGTCGGCATGCGCAAGGATATCGCACTTCGACGCTTCATTAAACAGACCCCGCACAAGTTCGAAATGGCGACCGACGATGTTCACATGTCCGCGGTGCTTATCACTGTGGACATGACATCGGGCAAGGCGCGATCCATCCAACCTATGATGCTTCCGGAGTTCAACCGCGATGCACAGTGAGATAATTGACGGAAAACGTATTTCCCAATTGATTAAAGATGAAGTCCGCGAAGATACCGCAAGCCTGCGGTCAGAGCGTGCGATTGTTCCCGGGCTCGCATTCATGATCGTCGGCGACGATCCGGCATCAAAAACCTACGTCGCGTCGAAAGAGCGCGCCTGCGAATATTGCGGTTTTCACTCAACGACACTCCGTCTGCCGGCGGATACGAGCGAAGAGGAAATTCTCGGACGCATCGATACATGGAATATCGATCCCGACATCCACGGCATTCTCGTGCAGCTGCCGCTGCCGAAGCATATTAATGAAGACCGCGTGATTGAGGCGATTTCGCCGCGCAAGGACGTCGACGGTTTTCACCCCATCAATGTCGGCAAGTTGGTAATAGGGCAGGAATGCCTGATTCCATGCACACCAGCCGGGATACAGGAGCTGCTCATCCGAAGTGAGGTCCCCACCGCCGGCAAGCATGTCGTCGTGGTAGGGAGGAGCAATATTGTTGGTAAGCCAATTGCGAACATTCTTCTCCAGAAGGCCCTCGGGGCAAACTCGACTGTCACCATCACGCACTCGGCGGCACCGGACATCAGTGTGTACACTCGCCAGGCGGACATTCTCATCGTCGCCACCGGGCGGGTCAACACGGTCACAGCGGACATGGTGAAAGCCGGCGTCGTAGTCATTGATGTGGGCATCAACAGGGTAGAAGATGCTGCAGCGGAAAAGGGCTACCGCATCGTGGGAGATGTGGATTACGAGGGAGTTCGTGCGAAGGCGTCGTTGATCACACCGGTTCCCGGCGGAGTGGGCCCAATGACGATTGCGATGCTGATGAAAAATACGTATCAGTCCGCTTTGCGCTCAAAATCAAAGCGCTGATAGGAAGTAGCAACCAGAATGCAACTGCGATAGAGGTAAGTCATGGTTCTTGGAATTCTCAAGGAACGCTTTGAAGATGAGCAGCGCGTCGCTCTTTCTCCCTTTGGCGTCGAAGCGCTGACTCAGATCGGCGCGCAGGTTATCATTGAATCCGGTGCGGGCGTCGCCGCGCGTTTCCCTGACGAACAGTATCAGAAAGCCGGCGCCACGGTCGTCTACTCCGTCGAAGAGGCGGCAGGGAGAGCGGATATTGTTCTGAAGGTCATGCCCATGGTGAAGGAAGAATGGGAACTGCTCCGCGAAGGACAGATACTCATGTCTTTTCAGCTCCTCGGCATGGGCCGCAAGGCGTTTATCGATCATGCGATTGAAAAGAAGGTGGGAGTGATTGCGTACGAGTACATGCGCAACAACGATGGCAGTTATCCTGTACTGCGCGTTATGAGCGAAATTTCAGGACAGGTGGCCGCGCAAATTGCAGGCAGGTATCTCCGCTCGGATCACGGTGGACGCGGTGTGCTGATTGCCGGGCTCGGGGGCGTCGCTCCTGCAGCGACGGTCATTATCGGCAGCGGCGCCTCTGGCATGGCTGCCGCACAGGCAATTATCGGGCTTGGCGGACAAGTCATTCTGCTTGACAACGATGTCGACAAACTGCGGGAGGCAGACACACATTTCAACAAACGGATTACGACAGTCGTCGCCTCCCCCGAAAATCTGCGGCGCGGCTGCCGCATCGCAGACGTGCTGATCACAGCGATCAGCATCAATGACGAAGAAAGTCATCATATCATCACCGAGGATATGGTGAAGACAATGAAGCCCGGTGCGGTCATCGTCGACATGTCGATCAACCAGGGCGGGTGCGTCGAATCCAGCCGTCCAACGACAATTAAAGACCCGGTTTTCGTGAAGCACGGAGTTATTCATTACGCCGTTCCTAATATGCCGTCCGTTGTCGCACGCACATCGACGTATGCGCTGACAAACACGATTCTTCCGTATCTGAAAATCATGCTGAAAGGCGTGCAGCCTGAATTGAAAACCAATCCCTGTGTCAGTTGTGGAATTCTTGCCTGGCAGGGGAAAGCGACGCATGAGATTCTGCATGACATCTATGGGATGGATGTCGAACCGTTCAATTGCTGCTAATGCAACAACTCTTATAGAAGTGGATACTGAAAAGGAATACGTTTATGGAATGGATGTCCATTTATCGAAGTAAGCTGAAGACTGCCGAAGAAGCCGTACAAGTAATTAAATCCGGAGATCATGTCTACATTCATCCCGGATGCGCTGTCCCCGAAGTACTGATCAAAGCCATGGTAGCGCGTGGCGAAGACTTGACCGATGTTCATGTGGACCACATTCTCACTATCGGCGAAGCGGGATATGTAACCAAAGAAATGCAAGGGCATTTCCTTCACAATGCGTTATTCGTGGGCAGCAACGTGCGCAGCGCAGTCAATAACGGCCTCGCGGATGCAACGCACATCTATCTGCATCAGGTCGCAAAATTATTCTACGACAAAATTCTTCCGGTAGATGTAGCACTCGTGCATCTTTCTCCTCCCGATGAACATGGTTTCTGCAGTTTCGGCGTTGGCGTCGAAATGACAAAACCCGCTTGTGAAATGGCGAAGATTATTATCGCACAGGTCAATCCCAACATGCCCCGCGTGCTGGGCGACTGCTTCATTCATGTCAACAAGCTGCAGCATATCGTAGAGGTTGATCTCCCCATCAGGGAGATGGCGCAGGTCGGTGAAGTGACGGACGCGAAAGAGCAGGAAGTCTACGATAAGATCGGTGGATACATCGCCGAACTCATTGACGACGAGAGCACACTGCAGATGGGTATCGGCGCGATTCCCGATGCCGTGCTCAATTATCTCGAGAACAAACGCGACCTCGGAATTCACACCGAGATGTTTTCCGACGGCGTTATAAAGCTGGTGGAGATGGGCGTCATCAATAACGAGAAGAAGACCCTGCATAAGGGGAAGATGGTCGCTTCGTTCGTTCTCGGCACCAGGACGATTTTTGATTTCATCGATAACAATCCCATCGTGGAATTTCATCCCAGCCA
This sequence comes from Bacteroidota bacterium, assembly GCA_049663345.1. Lineage (GTDB taxonomy): Bacteria > Bacteroidota > Ignavibacteria > SZUA-365 > SZUA-365 > SZUA-365. Next base: position 48,591 of record JBATDG010000016.1, on the reverse strand, counting down.
CTACGTCAACGATCCGTTTATCATAGCGCAGAATCGCAAGATGGTGGCTATCAATTCCGCGCTGCAGGTTGACATTACAGGACAGGTCTGTGCCGATTCCATCGGCGCGCGTCTGTTCAGCGGCTTTGGCGGACAGGTCGATTTCATTCGCGGCGCTTCGCGCAGCGAAGGCGGGAAGCCGGTGATCGCACTTCCGGCAACCGCAAAGGGCGGTGAACTTTCCCGCATCGTGCCGCATCTGATTGAGGGCGCGGGCGTGACCACGAACCGTGCAGATGTTCACTACGTCGTTACCGAATACGGCATCGCGTCACTGTTCGGGAAAACCGTACGTCAACGGGTAAACGAACTGATACATATTGCACACCCGAAGTTCCGGGATGAGCTGCGCTCCTATGCACGTGGTGTCAACTATATCTGATGCTCATCTGCTGCTTTCCGGGCGCCGGGCCTAACCGGTGCCCGGAAAGGGTAGTAAACGGAATCAGAAAAACTGCGTCTTACTTTTTCCATTGCGTTTCAATGAAAAAACGCCGATACTTTCTTTTATCAAACTCCCGCGTCAATACATCATCGGTTTCAAGGTTTTTATGACGGTCTCGCGACTCATCGTCCCCACCTTCATCGTCATGCTTTTCCTCGCCGTCGCTCCGCGAGTTCATGCGCAATTCCGCAGCGACATGCAGGCGGCACCCCCTCCGGGAGTCCTTTCTCCTGATCCGTCCCAGTGGTGGATCGGTCCCCAGATAGGTATCAACGTCGTTTCGCATACGGGAGATTTTGTGAGCGACTTCTGCAAGTGCTCATTTGAGAACGGATCCGGTCTCGGCATCAGCGCTGGTCTCGAATTCGGCCACATGCTTTCATCCGTGTTCGGCATTGCCGCAAAAGTCGTCTACAGCGACATGAGTGCGGACTTCAGCTACCTCATTACCCAACCCACTATCCTCATCCCTTCCGGCGAGACAGTGGATGCGGATCACGAGCGCAAAACTGTGGTCAAGCTCGGGTATTTCATGATTAATCCGGTGCTGCAGCTTTATCCGTTCCCTTCTTTCTACGTGTTTGCCGGTCCGGCATTCGGCGTGAAGACGACCGGGAATCGAACGTATACGCTCACCATTGTCGATGAACGGTATTATTTCGGTATAGGCGATCCTGATTCACGGATCATTGAAATCGACAGCGGAGAGATTCCTGAAGCGGAAGGCATGCGTACCGATCTGCGAGCGGGTCTTGGAGCGAATATTCGACTCGGCCGCAAATTCCTTTTTTCGCCAGAAGTATCCTACAACATGCCTTTGTCCAACATTTCCTCCGATGATAACTGGAAGGCGGAAGCCATCCACATCATGGGCGTTTTCAAATTTGAACTGTAAGCCGAATGAAGCAGAATAGCATGAAATATATCCGTACCCTTTTCCTTGTCGCTGCATTCTCAGGGCTTGTAACCGCCTGCGGCGGAATCGCCCCTGATATGATCATTGACCATGACGGCGTCGTCGCTGAAAATCTGGGGGAGGCAGTAAATTCGCCTTACGACGATTTCGGTATGTTCCTCTTTCAGGACCGCCTGTTCTTCACCACCAACCGTCCGACCTACGAGGGCTATATCCAGGGCGATGATTTCTGGTTCACCGACCGCGAAAAAAACGGCTGGAGCAAGGCCCTAAATTACGGCGGCAAGGTCAATACGCAGAATGATGAAGGTTCTCCCTTCATTGCAGGCGATGGGGAATTTGTTTATTTCGTTCAATGCTGGACAGAAGACGGCCTGGGTGATTGCGACATCTACTCAGCGAGAATGGATTACAACGGGAAATGGCAGGAAATTACCAACCTTGGCGACAAGATCAATTCGAAGAACTGGGATTCGCAGCCCTATCTCTCTCCTGATGGCGAATATCTGTATTTCGCCTCTGACCGCAGCGGCGGCTATGGAGGTACGGATATCTGGCGCAGCAAACGGCTGCGCAGTGGACGGTGGGCCGAGCCGAAAAACCTCGGACCGGAAATCAACAGCAGCGGCGATGAAAAGGCACCTATGGTCGCGCCCAACGGCATCGATCTTTATTTCAGCAGCACCGGACACCCGGGACTTGGCGGACACGACCTTTTCCGGTCCAGCAGTCTGAAGGGAGATAAGTGGTCCCCCGCACGCAATGTGGGCAGGCCCTTCAATTCTGCCGCTGATGATATGTTCTGGCGTCTCTCTGCGCGCGAAGACACCGTCTTCATTTCTTCCTCCCGCAAAGGCGGTGAGGGGGGGCTGGACATTTACGCAGTGTGGCCGAATCCTTTCAAAGACAGTACCCGCTACATTTACTACGTCAAAGGCGTTATTTACGACACAATAACGGAGATGGGGCTGCCGAACGCACGCATTCGCGTAGAGCCCGCGAAAGGCTCGGCATTCACAATCGAATCCAATAGCAGCGGCCGTTATCAGTTCCGTACCGAACTGGGGAAGGAGTATGCGATGGCTGTCACCGCTACGGGATATGAATCTGCTTCCGTCAATTTCACGGTACCGTCTTCCCTGTATTACAACGAATATCGGAAGAGTGTCGGACTCGTACCGATTGCATCGGTTGAAACCGAGACGGAGGATGCTCCTTCAGCGGATGCAACAATCTCATATTTTGAATTCGACAAATCGGATGTGCTGCCTGAATTCCAGGAGGAATTGAAGGATCTGTACGTGACCGAGATACAGCCAATGATTGCGGCTGGAACAGTATTCACCCTCACGCTCAATGCACATACCGACGACCGCGGTACTGAAGAATACAACATCAATTTGTCACGCAGGCGTGGTGCAGCTGTCAGCAAATTCCTCCGTGATCTTGGTGTCCCGTTGGAAGCGATTAAAATTAATTCCTATGGTGAAAGTCGTCCGGCTGCCGGAAACGGCACGAATGAAGCGCGTTCGCTGAATCGTCGCGTAGAGCTTCTTATAACGCCTCAGAATTAATAGCGGCTAGGCCGCCGCCTTCAACTAACGCCTCAGAATTAATAGCGGCTAGGCCGCAACTTTCAACAGCCGGCAAATTTCGTTCTTGACTTCAAAGTCGGGAATTTGCACCTTGGATTGTAACTAATACGTCCCGTATTTGTCTCTATTGATGGCAGAAACTTTGCCATTCCGAGTATAAAAAGGACCGATCCCATGTCACAACACCCTGCACTCCGTCGACGTGCGCTGATTGCGTTCGTTCATTTCTTTGTAATCCTGCTGCTCTTGCCCGCAGGCAATTCTTCTGCACAGCAATTCAAGCTCAACATGGGGAATCCGATTTTCACGGACTATCCAAAAATTCAGATTCCATTCGAAGTGCTGGATAACAGTGCGACGCTTGATACGCTGCGGCCAGAGGATTTTATGGTGTATGAGGACGGCGTTCGGATGATGCCGATCGAGGTTGCATGCGGTGATCTGAAAGGTGCGCAGAAAATCAATTTCTACTTCCTGATGGATGTCAGTCTCAGCATGGCCTTCAAGGAAGGAACGACGGACAACGACAAGGACAGCGTGAAATGGCGGCGCGCCAAAGCGGTGTTTATCGAGGGATTCAATGCTCTTCGTCCTCAGGACGAGGCCGCTCTCGCCAGTTTCGCAGGATACAGATTCAACAATTACCAGTTCGTTGAAGAGCAGCCTTACACAAGCGATAAAAAGAAATTGATCGACGCCGTCGGCGGAATGAGCTTGAGAAGCGGTACCGCGATATACGATGCAATTGTGAGCGCGATCAACCTTTCCTCGGGCGTGACCGGGAAACGCGTGATCATTCTTCTTACAGACGGCGTTGATAATCAATCCGTAAACACGCTGAATCAGGCGGTGAGCCAGGCCTGGCAGGCGGGCATTCCCGTGTACCCGATCGGCCTGGGTCTCTACGTTGACCCGACCCAGCCAAACAGAATCGATCAGGACACGTTGAGAAAAATCGCGAAGGGGACCGGTGGAGCCGCATATTTCGCCCCGACGAGCGAGGACCTCTCACGAATTTTCAGCGACATCATTCAGAGCATATACAGTATCGGCTGCGTCCTGACCTACAGTACGGCAGACACCTGTGAAGATGGGTCTTCGCGCAACGTTGAGGTCCAAGCGAACATCAAGGGTGTCCTTCTGCAGCATAATTTTTCGTATACGCTGCCTGATATGAGATCGCGTCTCCAAATGCACGTTGAGGTGCCTCCGGTAATCCGGGCGCGTGATGTGTATTCCTTGCCCTTGATGGTGGACGGGGAAGTCCGTGCGGGGGAGGCGATGTCCTTCCGCGTGCGTCTCGACTATGATGCCTCGCATATGGCCTTCGAAGCGGTGGAGCCCGCACCGGGAATAATTCAGGATGTTGATGTCCGAGTTACCGAGCCGCAGCCGGGATTACTGCTCTTTGAAGCGACGAATGCCATGCCTCTGCAGGGGATTGCATACGGTACGCCTACCGAGCTGCTCACTCTGCGTTTCCGCATACTTGATCATGACAGCGTGGCGCCGACAAGCTTGAGCGTCACTGTGGACTTTGCTGAACAGAATTGCGAGATCATACCGACATCAGCAGGCTCTGATTTTACAATTCACGGCTGTCCTGAGAGCGTTTCTTTGGGATTTGATTCCACTCTTGCTACTGTCTCCGGCGGTGTGCTTCGCCTTCCGGTCATGCTCACGCCTGGCGTAGATTTCCGTCAGACCCTCGAATACCGCCTGTCGCTGAATTACGACGCCACACGCGTCGAGTTTGATCATCTGGATATTGCCGGGACGATTTCCAAGCAGCTCAAGCTGGTCATCACCGATAATCCGGGTGTTCTGCAGATCACCGCACCGCCGGGCATTCCATCCGATACGAGCGAAGTTCTCTTCTATGTGTATTTCAAGGCAATTGAAACCAAAGAGGCCCTGGCGGTTCAGGTTTCTATTTCGGATGTGTTCGTTGCACAGTCGGCAAACGGCGTTGTGGGGTATAACTGTCTGCCCGAAATAATGCTGTATGGCGAACGAGTTTTCATTGACGGAGTATGCTCCCCGCTGCTGCGTCTGCGTCCTAATCCTTCTCTGCAGCAAAATCATCCGAATCCCTTTACTGCCGACGGGCAGCAGACACGGATCGGCTACACTGTGACCGGACTTGCACCGATGAGCCTTGAAATTCTTGACCAGTTTGGCCGAGTTGTCGCAGTGCTTGAAGAAGGCCTGAAACCGGCGGGAGCGTATACTGCGACCTGGAATCCGGATGGACTCCCCAGCGGCGTGTATCATTGCATTCTTCGTGAAGGCGAGGTGGTTAAAACGAGGAATATAGTCTTCACGAGGTAGACATGGTTCGATTGCCGGCCGCATGCATCTGTGTGCTTCTCGCCGCTTCGTCGCTGTCAGCGCAGAGCGTGAGTGTTCAGTCCCGCATCGAAAACATCGATATTTCCCGTTTCCCGACGGTCGAGCTGCAGGTGTCAGTCACCAAGACCGTTTCTTCCGATAATATTACCGTCAACAATGTGCAGCTCGATGAGAACGGCGTGCCGCAGCTCATCGAGTATTTCGATTGTCCGGAAGACAGCATGCGTCTCTCGGTCGCCATACTGCTCGACCGCTCGATGAGTATGGCACAGAAAAACGATCGTCTGGATGTCGATAGCACGAAGATGCGTGAGGCGAAAAAGGCCATCAGCACGTTTCTGGATTTTCTGGGACCTAAGGACGAATCCGCTCTTTTCAGCTTCACGACGCATGCTTTCACACTTCGGCATATTTTCACAGTCGAACATGATTTCACTTTCGATGCTGCATCCGTAAAACGGTCGCTGGTCCCCATCGACGCAAGCGGCGGCACACGTCTGTGGGAGGCGATCATCAATGCAGTAGACCTGCTCAAGAACCGACAGGGCCGCCGCGTACTCATCGTGCTGACGGACGGACGGAACCAGTTCGGCGAATCATACCATATTCCGGCGATTCAGAATGCGGTGAATGCCGGTATCCCGGTGTACACGATCGGGCTGGGGAACGACGCTGATGTCGGGGCGTTATCGGGGTTTTCCGCAGCTACCGGTGGACGCTTCTATTTCGCTCCTGAGGCGAGTGATCTAACCGATGTATTCAACAATGTCGCCTCTGCACTGATCACCGACGCCTGCATCCTTCGCTACACTTCAAGCAATCCCTGTCTGGACGGATCCCGTCGCGGCATCGAACTGACACTTTCCGGTAAGGGATTCAGCAGTGCCGCAGACAGCTGCTATTCCTTGCCTCTGCAGCTGAATCCCGTCACGCTCAGCGTGCAGAACGGTATCAGTGCAGTGGGGCGAGATACCGTCCGCGTGCCCATCAATGTAGCTGAGCAATTCTCTACAACGAAGGTCCTATCTTATGCAATGACAGTTGGTTACGATAGCGACCTAATGCGCTACATCAGCATCGTTTCTGATGGAACTATGTCTCAGGGACATCTTATCGATGTAAAGGTGCCGGTACAGGGAACCCTTGAAATCAGCAGTGCAGACTTTTATCCATTCCTCCCGACCGGGACGCTTTGCGAGCTGGTATTTGTATGTCTGCCCCAATTGAATGACACTGTCACGCACATTGAAATTCTTGCTGCAGAGCTGCACAATCTTTGTCCGACTATCATGACAGCGTTCAGCGGAGGAGTTTCGGTCGCTGCCTGTGAGGATCATTTCTATGTGGGAGACAGCAGTTATGTGGTGATTCCCGGAGATGGAAGCATCGTGAATGTCCCGCTCCGCCTCCTCGCTCAGCCGTCGACTACAGGCGCGTTTACCGGCAGATTCATTATCGACATCACCGGTCTGCCGTTCGAAATTTTAGGTGTGGAAACTGCCGGTACCTGGAGTGCCGGTGGTGGGGTGATCATGCAGGAATTGGGTCCCGGGAAAACTCAATTTATCGTGCAGACATTGCAGGGAAGGGCGGATTCGGTGCTATTCTATTTACGCGTCCGTGCTCGTGAACCGCAGCGTTTTTCCTCCCAATGCACGATCCCTCTCTCCTCAGTTGAGATAGAGAGCGGCTGCCGTGCATCGGTCGAAGAGGACAGAGGCAGTACATGGAATTATCTCTTTATCGATGGTGTCTGCTCGCCATTACTGAGGCGGCGCAATTTGACGACCGTAAGAAATCATCCGAATCCGTTTTCACCCGAAACGCAGATCGAGCTTGACATCACATCCGAAGGGCCGGTGCGCCTGCAGGTGATGGATTCACACGGACGCATCGTTGCAACGCTGCTCGATGCACACCTGACTGCCGGAGCATACGTCCACCGCTTCGACGCGTCAGCCCTGCCAGCGGGTGAATACTTTGCAGTGGTTACAACCAGCTCAGGACAAACGGTACGCCCGATGCTGCTGTTGAAGTAAGAATTCTTAGGAGGATGAGCCTTCAGGCTCGTCCCATTGCTGCGAGAGGGGCGAGAGCATTCTTAGGAGGATGAGCCTTCAGGCTCGTCCCATTGCTGCGAGAGGGGCGTTGATATTACAACGATGCCCATTTGATGAGTTTTTCGTGGACGCCCTGTTCGCCGAGCTGAGGCGAGTCGTAGAGCCCAGCCTGCTTTCGCTGTCGAAGGGCTTCGTAGAGCGAGACTGCGGCGGCAACTGAGACATTCAGACTTTCCACCATGCCCATCATTGGAATGAGATATATGCCATCTGCCAATGCGCAGGCATCGTCGGATACGCCGCGGGTTTCATTACCGAGCACGACCGCCACTTTCTTTGTGAAGTCTACGTCATGCAGCGAAACCGCTTCTCTGCTGAGGTGTGAGGCGAACACCGAATACCCTTCCTCATGCAGTGCTGAAAAGCATTCCTCGGTGTTTCCGTAGACGGTGAACTCGAGCCATTTTTTCGCGCTGGCTGAACTCTGTTTGCCGAAGCGGCGGAGGTTGGGCGCTTTCTCGATAGTGTAGAGCAGATGAATATGTCCGATTCCCACGGCATCGGCGGTACGTAGGATCGCACTCACGTTATGCGGATCCCAGACGTTCTCGACGACGATAGTGAGCTCGGTCTGCCGCTTGCGCAGCACCGCCTCAAGACGCTTGCGGCGCCTGTCAGTGATGGTATCGATTGTGTGTTTTCGCATAGAAAAAAAAGCCACCCTTGCGGATGGCTGGTAGCGGGTGACGGACTCGAACCGCCGACACGTGGATTATGATTCCACTGCTCTACCGACTGAGCTAACCCGCCGTGATAGAGAAAAGTAAATTACGCGAGATATGGCAAAAATGCAAGCCGATTTCGGTTCCGAACGTGTTTCGTCATGCATCAGGTCGATTGGTGTACTGGACCGCGATAATATAAGTCGTCGACAGCTGCACTGCTTCACGAAGAGGTTGGCTGTCAGCTGCACTGCTTCACGAAGAGGTCGGCTGTCAGCTGCACTGCTTCACGAAATGAAAGGTCGGTCGACATCTGCACTGCTTCACGAAGAGGTCGGCTGTCAGCTGCACTGCTTCACGATATGAAAGGTTGGCCTGCAGTTCCGCTGCTTAGCGAAGGGGGGGCGTCAGCAGTTGCGCTGCTTCACGAAATGAAAGAAAAATGTAACATGAGTATTTTTCAGGTGTTATATTTACTCAAGTGTTGCTCGGGGGGGTGGCCGTTTAACGGCACCCAAAATAAGGGCTGCATGTTAACGGTGAATCAACACAATCTACGGTGAATCATGAATCATTCACGTACTTTCCGCCTGCGTTTTTGGTTGACACTTTGCATGCTCACGATGCTGTGGGGCGCTGTTTCAGCGCAGCCGGATCTCAACTTCAAACGTCTCCGCCTGCAGTGGCCTTATGTCGAGGTCTACTTTTCTGTCGGGTGCAACGGCATTAAAAACTACTTTCTACAGCCTTCCGACGTCCGCCTTTTTGAGGATGGCAGGGAAATAACGGACTTTGGGCTCTGGTGTCCTGATCCTACTTCGCGCTGTCCCATTACCGTCGGACTCGTGTTCGATGCGAGCGATAGTATGGCGGGTGAAGGGAATCTCGGCGCCAAAGCTGGAGGAGCGGCATTCATCCGCAATATGGACGACATCGTCGACGAGGCTTGCGTCGTGCATTTCAATCAGTCTGTCTGGGTTTACCAGAACATGACGACGGATACGTCGATGCTGCAATCCTCTGTATCGTTGCTGCCGGCCAGCGGCGCTACTGCGCTTTGGGACGCGATATTTACTTCCCTCGCGATAGTGCAGAACAACGGACACAATCAGTGCCGCGCTATCATCGTGCTTTCTGACGGCGACGATAATTCGTCCACACGCCACGGCCTGCCGGATGTCATTTCATTCGCTGTGCGATACAACATCCGTGTGTTTCCAATTGGCTACGGCGAGAATATAGCTGAAGACGACCTGAAGATGCTGGCGGAGCTGACGGGGGGCGAGTATTACCAGACACCAAACGCCTCGGAACTTGCCGGCATCTACAAGGAAATTTCGACCATTCTCTACGATTATTTCCAGGAATGCATGCTCAATTTCGATCCCCGCTGCGGCGATTATTTACCGCACGATGTTGAATTGCGCGTCGAAGACCTCTGCGGAGGAAGCGCCTCGATGATACGCACTTACATCGCTCCGCAGGACAGCAGCACGCTGCGGGTGAAGGAGTTCGATATTGAGGACGCCACGGGCATGGGTGGTGCGGAAATCCGCATGGCGATCGAGCTGCGCACACCGTTTTTCAAAGAGCTGTTTTATCCGGCGAGCATTGATCTCACGTTTGACCATAGCAAAGTCCAGCTGAAGCGGGTGGAAACTCCCTCCGGCACTCTGTTGGCGGGAATGAATGTCCAGATTGCGGACCAGAGCAGCGGAGGCATTATCCGGATACCCGAAGGCAGGGTTCTTGAGTCGACAGGGACGCTTTGCTACGCGGTGTTCAAAACAACGCTGCACAGCAGTTCCGCCGATTACACGATACGTGTGAAGAGCGCGGTGTTTGATAAAGGCTGCATTATTCCCCAGATCGCCGAGGGCGTGCTGCATGTGACCCCGAGCAAGCCCCTTCTGCAATGCGGGGTGCAGGTCCCGAACGAGGCGACATGGAATGCAGCGCGCAATCGCTACGAACCTTATCCGCTTTTCGTTCGCTTCGATGTAAACAATATCGGAACTCTGCCGGCGGTCGGCGGGAAAGTGTACCTGGAGTATGATCCGTCGGTATTCGAACTGATGGACCCGCAGAATCCGTTTCAAAATGTCGACACACTGCGTGCTCTGGGGCAGTCGAGTCTGCAGTGGAAGCTTTCCATAAAGCCGCAGACAAATACCAGGGTGAGCGAACTCTGCCTACGGACTGAATTTGACGGCGTTGATGAAGAGCGTTGCTGCGCTTCCGTGTCCGTTCCCGTAGCGGGTATGCTGCTTACTTGCGACCTCACTGTACCAAAGCTGCAATACGATAGCGGAGTGAAGGCCTTCGTCCCGAATCCATTCGATATTTCGATGGTTGTGGATAATCCGGGAGTTGTTGCGAGTGGAGAATTGCGGGCGGTGCTGCAGCTGCCGGAGGGGCTGTATGTTGAAAATGGAGAACCATACGATAAGGTCCTGAACCCGAGTTTCCTTGCTCCGGGTGAATCCACTACGGTCAAGTGGAAGCTGCGTCTTATTTCACCGCTGGGCGGCGACGTTTCGCCTATCCGCATTGAGCTGCGCAATGACGGAGCCACTTACAGCAGTTGTACCGATACACTCAACACTGACTGGGTACCCGCTGTGTTTCAAGGGACGGCGACGGCACTCGGGTCCACCACCTTCTGCGAGGGAGACAGCGTACAGCTTGATGCCGGTGAGGGATACATGGCGTATCGGTGGAACAACGGCCTGAAAACCCGGATCATCACTGTGCACAGCAGCGGAACATATTTCGCAGTGATCCGGAATGTTCAGGGGGATGTGGGACAAACTACATCGATTCAGGTGTATATGCGGCCGCGTCCGCCCAAGCCGATCATCACTCGAGAATTCAATACACTCATCGTGGATACGCAGAATGGGGTGCAGTGGTATCGCAACGGAAGCCCGGTCAGCGGAGCTACCGACCCGAGAAATCCGCTGCTGCAGACCGGAACCTATGTGGTGGTCGTGATCGACGGAAACGGCTGTACAAATCAATCAGATCCTTTCCTCGTCAATATTCTGCCGGTCGAGGAAGCGCTTGATCCCTCCGTTTTCTCCTTCACCTTGTATCCGCATCCTGTTGGTGCGGTGCTGCGCGTCCGCATGCAGGGGGCTGCCGATGGGCGTGAAATTCTGCTCCGCATCGTCAATCTTCTCGGCCAAACAATTTCCGAACGCATCGTCCGTGCGGCCTCCGCGACCCAGGAGATATCGATCGATGTATCTGGGCTTCATCCCGGCGTGTACGTGATCACTGCGATCGGACAGGAACAATTTCAGACCGCAAAATTCCTCAAGCAATAGCGAAGCCCCTGGCATTCGCGCGTTGACGTGCGCAAGCAATAGCGGAGCCCCTGGCATTCGCGCGTTGACGTGCTCAAGCAATAGCGGAGCCCCTGGCGGCTGCGCTCCAATGGGCCATGAGCTAGGTATTGCGGTAGCGGGACGGAGCGGGACCGGCGGTTTTCCGTATCACAAGCTCCGGAGTGAAGTGCCGGTGCAGGGGTTCGAGTGCGGGGTTCTCCATGCGTTCGAATAGTCGTTCTGCGGCGAGCACTCCCATGTCGCGGATGGGCTGCCGCATTGTGGAAAGTCCGTAGTACTGCGCGAGTTCGATATCGTCGAAACTCACTATGGAAATATCTTCGGGGCAGCGGATTCCAGCCTCGTTGAGGGCTTGCAGAGCGCCGAAGGCCTGAATATCGCTTGCAACGAATACCGCGGTCGGACGCTTATCCTCCGGCAGTGCAAGAATGGTTTTCATAATTTCACAGCCGGCATCTTTACTGAAGCCATCGCTTTTGGATTCGACAACCGGATAGAATATCCCTGCGCTGCTGACGTTCTCATCTTCGCTGATTGCGGACAGATATCCTTCCGAGCGTTCCATTGTCGGCGATGTTTCGCTATTGCCTGTGATCATTGCGAGCTTCGTGTGTCCCAGCGATACTAGATAGCGGGCAGCCGCGCGTGCTCCATCTGCATTCTGCACAAAGAACGAATCGAAATTCTCGTTAAAGCGGTCGACCAGAATAATTGGGAAATTATTCTGCAGATATTTTTGCGTGTAGTCCGGCGGAAGGTCGATGGAAGCGATCATCATGCCGTCGGAATGTCCCGCACGAAGCGATCGCTGGAGATAACTATCTATCTGCCTGGGATGGTTGACGCCGTAGAGCAGGAGGTCGTAATCTTTTTCGAACAGAAAATTCTGAATCCCGTCGAGCAGTTCCACGAAAAAATAGTTCGTGATATACGGCATGATCGTCGTGATGGTATGGCTTTTTCGGCGCGCGAGCCGCTGCGCGGAAGCGTTCGGCTGATAGTCCATACGCTCTGCGATCTCGATCACGTGCTTCCTGGTGTGTTCGGAAACGGAGGGATGGTTGTTCAAAACCCTTGATACGGTTCCGACACCGACCCCGGCTTCCCTCGCGATATCGTAAATAGTGACGCCCACTGCATCCTCCGCATGGATTCAAAGCCTGGAATAACATGGAAGCGATTCCAAGGTAAGTGCTGCGGCATCTGTTGTCAAGACCCAGCTCGACATTTCCGTCCGGGAGCCGCGCAGAAGAGCGTCCGGGAGCCCGCGCAGATGAGCGTTGCGGTGCATGATGAGCGTTGCGGTGCGTGCGAGCCCCGAAGGGGCGGCATTCGTTCAGCCCCGGGCGTGAGCCCGGGGATTGTGAATCCCCCGTGAATTCGAGGTTCCCCGTGAATTCGAGGTTCCCCGTGAATCGTGGGAAGCCCAAATTTACGCCAGGCGGCAGATGCGTTTGCGGTTAAAGTGCCGCCAGCGCAGGATGCTTATCCAATGCTTCGGCGATTTTACAGATGGTTTCCACTGCCTGAGCGCGGGGATGATTATTTGCAAAGAGTAAAACATGTTGCGATGCCTCCACCAGGGCGATGATGTTGTTTATTATTTCCTGCAGTTCGCTGTCGCTGTAGCGGTAATCATACCGCGTGATGTTGTCTCCGTCGAACCAATGCTGAGCGTTTCGTCCGTGAAGACGGTAATACGCGAGATCCTTTCCCGGATAAATCACGCTGCTGGTCAGACCAGGCAAGCGGGGAGCGTCGACAGAGCACAGCGTTGTATTCTTCTTTTTGGAGTAGGCGTAACTAACGTCGTTATGCCAACTTATATGTCTGAATTCAAGTACTACTCGAAATGAATCGAAGTATTCGATCAGTTCATCGAGGTACGCGAAATTGTCGCTCGTGCATTTGAAGCTGTAGGGAAACTGGAAGAGCAGGCAGGCGAGCTGTCCGGTATCCGCAAGGACAAGCATGGCGTCCGCGAAATCCTGCCAGGTCTGCTGCACCGCCCGCCGCTCATGCGTCATGCTTTGATGCGCCTTGACGCTGAACTGCATATGAGGCGCCTTGTTGCGGATCTGGAACAGCGTGCTGGCGCGCGGCATGGTGTAGTAGGTGTAATTCAGCTCCGTAGCCGGAAAGAAGTGCTGGTAATACTCCAGCATCTGCGGTTTGCGGGTGCCGGGACGGTAAAAAGGCCCCACCCAGTCCTCATAGGAATAACCGCTCGTACCCAGGAACACGCCCCGCTTCTGCAGCTTCCAGATGCTGCGGGGCGGTATAAGTCGCGTGCGCTCTTCGGTAAAAAGGCTTTCCTGGTACATGGCTGTTGCGTAGTTAGTCAAATGTCTAACTTAATCTACAGTACCGCATATTCATTGTCAAGGGGGTTGGATGGATACATGCGGAAAAATTGAAATCCGCAGTTCTTTCGATTCTTCTCGGAATCCTGCATGTTGTCTGCATACAGACTTCAAATCGAGGTATGCGAATGAATAGGACCGTTGTCGTGCTGCTGCTTTCCCTCGCGGGCGGATTGTTGAATACCGAAATATCAGTTGCCTCCGCCTGCGCACAGGACAATGACAGCTCAGAGAATACGCGGTATATGGCCTTCACACCCCTGTTGGACAGGGAAGCCGGGCTGGGCAGAGAAGCCGGGCTGGACGGGGAAACCGGGCTGGATTGGAGTAACGGGCTGGAAAGGGAAACAGGGCTGGAAAGGGAAACAGGGCTGGACAGGGAAGCTGGGTTGGGCAGGGAAACCGGTCTGGGCAGGGAAGCCATTCTGGAAAGGGAAGCCGGGCTGGATAGGGAAACAGGGCTGGATTGGAGTAACGGGCTGGGCGGAAAGACAGGGGAAGATGAAATTCGTGCTGCACGGCCGTACACGCGCTGGTGGTGGTTTGCTGATGTGATCCGGAAGCAGGATGTCCGCTCGCAGCTGAACTGGCTGAAGGCCAATGGCTTCGGTGGAGTGGAAATTGCGTTCGTCTATCCGCTGCACGGAGATACGGCTGCTGCGCGCCTCGCGTGGCTTTCGAAGGAATGGACGGCGGCAGTGGCCGACGCGGCATCCTATTGCGACAGTATAGGACTCGGCTGCGACATCACGTTCGGGACGCTCTGGCCGTTCGGCGACAGCCGTGTCCCGCCGGAGGACGGCGCCCTGGTCTTCACCGACAGTATCGCTCCCACGCGCATGCGGCTCACCTGGGAACATCCGGTGCGGGGACGGGTTGTCAACCACCTGGACCGCCGCGCGCTCGAACGCTATTCCACGCGCATGTTCGACGCACTCGCCCCGGCGCTGCGGGGAGGGACGCGGCATCTGTTCTGCGACTCCTGGGAAGTGGAGACGCGCGGGTTGTGGACACGGGGCTTCGGCGACGAATTCCGCTCGATTTACCAGTATGATATCCGGCCGATGATGGACAGTCTGTACTCGCCGGGTTTCGAGGGGGTGCATTACGACTATATGAAGCTGATCTCGCGATTTGTCATCGGACAATTCTACCAACCGCTGACTGATGCCGCTCACGAACATGGCGCACGCACGCGTGTGCAGTGCTGCGGATCGCCGACGGATCTCCTCACCGCCTACGGCAGTGTCGATGTGCCCGAAAGCGAGGCCATTCTCTATGAACCCGTATTCTCACGAATTCCTGCCTCTGCGGCGGCGCTGTTCGGCAAGCCGCTGGTGTCGGCGGAAACCTTCACCTGCCTCTACGGCTGGAAAGGATGGCCGGGCCCGGGTCCGCATCAGGGCGAAGAGCGCATCGATGACATGAAGCTGTTGGCGGACGCAATGTTCGCCAACGGCGTGAACTGGATTATCTGGCACGGGATGCCTTTCAATCCCCCGGGCCGGCATGAGAAATTCTACGCAGCGGTACATGTCGGACCCGACGCCGGGTTCGCCGCAGGACTCCCGGAATTCAACACGTATCTTTCCGAAATTTCGGCAGCTATGCGACGGGGACGAAGCTACAGCGACGTGGGGGTGTATCTTCCGCTGGAGGACGCTTGGATGGGCGTCGAGCTGCCCGATTCGCTCAAGATGCCGTGGGCCTGGGGCGAATACGAACTGCGGTATCAGCGGATCCCCGAGCAGCTCAAAGGATATCAGCCGCTCTGGTTGAATGCCGAGGCGCTGAAAAGCGGATCGGTCCGCAGCGGCCGTCTCGAGTTCGGTGACGCCTCGATCCGGGCGCTGTATGTGGATGCCCGCTACCTTGACCGTGAAACGATCAGAGCGATCGCCGATCGCGCGAGAGAGGGACTGCAGGTGTGCCTCCTTCAGCGTCCGTCCCAGCCCGGTCAGCAGGCAAGCCGCGAGAAAAGCCGGGAATTCGAAGCGGACATTGATGGCCTGCTCGCTTTGCCGACGGTGCGGACGGACGACTCGGCCATTCTGGAGGCAGCTCCGCTGGTCGAGGGCGATCAGCTTCCTGATTTCTGGTGCCGCAGCGACGGAGAGACCGCCTGGCTATTTTTCGCCAATCCCGCCAGTCAGAATCTGCGGTATCCGCTTGCGTACGGTCAGGCAGAACAGGCAATTGCGTGCCGGAGGGATGTACGCGTCCACTGGAAAAGCCGGAATATTCCGGTCACACTGGATTTTGCAGCGGGGGCGTCAATTCTCGTCGAGATCGGATCTGATGGAATTACGCACAAAAAAACATACATTCTTTCATCAAAATAAATTCAGACCCGGGGATAAAGCGGCGACGCTTCCAGGCTGAATTCGTTGTTCGGTCTCTGTTTTATTTTTCGCTTTGAGGTTGAGAAAATGAAAATGATGCTCCGCATATACATTCTGCTGTGTCTGATCGCCCCTCTGGCCATGGCTCAGCCAGCACTCACGCTCAAGAGGGTCCGCGTCGTGAATTGGCCGACGGTTGAGGCCTTCTACGAAATCAAGTGCATCGGTCAGCTGAACATTACCCACACCATTGCGAATCTCGCTGTGGAGGAGGATGGTCTGCCCGTTTCCGCGTTTTCCATCAGTTCACCGGACACCACGCTGCATCATCCGATGTCGGTGGCATTGGTGCTGGATGCAAACGGCTTGACCGGCGGGATATTCAATCCCATCATCAAGTATGCCGGGACGAGATTCATCGATAAAATGAATGGGACGACGGATGAAGCCTCGCTCGTGTTTTTCAACACGATCGTAACTCTGCAGCAATCGATGACCTCCTCAAAGACAACGCTGCGCAGTCAGATTGACCTGCTCGGATTCGCCGGGAATCGCGCCATGATCGACGGCACGCATGCCGGTGTGATTCACACCGCGAGCATCGGACAGAATCCCAACAAGGCTGTGGTCCTCGTGAGCGACGGATATGATAACGCAAGCAGCTACACCCCGCAGGATGTCATAGACCTGGCGCGTATATATTCGGTGCGGATTTACACGATCGCACTCGGCACCTCCGCTGATATAAGCACACTCCAAACCATGGCGGACAGCACAGGGGGAGCGTTCTACAACGTTCCGGATACGACGCAGCTCAAATACGCCTATAGCGAGATTTATGAACACATCAGCGATGCCGGACGTGAAAGCAGGCTCACCTATAACACGAGCTGTCAGGACGGGAGCATGCATTCGTTCGCTCTATCGGTGAATAATCTGTGCAGCGGTACTGCAAGGAAAACAACCGCATTCGTCAAACCCAATGACCCTTCGGAACGATCTCTGTTGGATCTTCAGATTACCAATACCGAAGCGCTTGCAGGGACTTTCATCAACGTTCCCGTGACCATCGTCAATCATACCAGCGGGATACTGCAGCCAATGAATCTCGGTTTCACCTTCCCGCACTCTGTCCTGCAGCTTCAGGAGATTGTGGTCACTGGAAGTTCACCGCTGCTGAACAAAACCATCTCCATTATTCCTGTGGGAAACGACTATATAATCCGGACCCATGACGCAGTGGTGATCAACGGTTCGGGAATCATTCTGGCGCTGAAATTTTTCGTACTGGATCGCATAGATTCTACATCCTGCCTTATCACGCAAACCGGCGCCGCAGTATCAAGCGGCTGCCTTATCCCAGTGCTGCACAGCGGTCAGGTGAATATCGGCGTCCCTCCCAGGCCGATCATCGAAGCGATTGGTCCGTCCGCAGTCTGCCCCGGCGATTCGGTTGTTCTCCGCCTCACCAATACCTATGATCGGTATGAATGGACGACCGGAGATTCTACACGTACTATCACCGTACGAACCGGTGGGGCGGTAAGCGTTGCTGTGATGGATCATGCGGGACGCACTGCGCTGGCTCCGACTTTTATGGTCCAGGTGTTCGATGCGCCCACACCAAAACTTACTGCATCCGGGACGGTCTCGCTGTGTTCAGGAAGGACGCTGCCTCTTTCCACCAGCGAAAACTACGCGGTGTACCGATGGTCCACAGGCGATACAACATCCCTGCTTTCCATTGACACCGCAGGGGTGTACTGGGTGGATGTCACCGATGCGAATGGCTGTCACGGTTTCTCGGATACCGTGGAGGTGATCCTCGATGAACCTTCCGTGACCATTAGCGCCGACGGACCGCTCACGCTTTGTGAAGGGGATACGTTGAATCTTCGTGCCAGCGACGGATTTACGTCGTGGCGTTGGAGCAGCGGCGGAGCGCTGCAGGAATTGGCGGTCACGTCGTCGGGACGCTATGCAGTGCGCGCGATCAACGCAGCAGGCTGTGCGGCGGTATCGGATACAGTTGATGTGGTGGTACTGCCGCGTCCGATCGCCCTGATCACTTCTGACAAATCGTTTACCGTTTGTCCCGATGACTCACTCACGCTCGATGCGCAGGCGGGGTATTCTGCCTACCTCTGGTCCAACGGAATGACAACGCGGCGCATTATCGTCCGCAGCCCCGGGACCTACTGGGTAAAGGTCGCCGGCCCCAACGGCTGCTATTCCGAGCCGGAGTTTGTTGAGATTTTAGGAGTTTCGCGTCCGGTACTTACTCCCGGCGGTGCGCAGGTGGCTTGCTACGGAGAGACCGTAACCATAGATGCCGGTGCCGGATATCTTTCATACCGCTGGAATTCCGGCGACACTACGCGAGTGGTGAATCTCCAGCTTTCGGGCGATTACTGGGTGGATGCGACTGAAGCCGGAGGCTGCATTGTGCGATCAGACACCGTTATCGTACAGATTCGCCGCCCTATCGATCCGGAAATTACGATGGAAGGATCGTCGACGCTTTGTGAAGGAGACAGTCTCATCCTTTTTGCTCCCATCGGGTATCGCTCATATTATTGGAGCACCGGCGAAACCAATAGCCGCATTGTCGTGCGCACCCAGGGCGATTATCATGTCACAGTCTATGACAACGAAGATTGCAGCGGGACCTCACGCGATCTTTCCGTGTCTGTTCATCCCCGTCCCGCGAAACCCACGTTTACCCGGC
Organism: Bacteroidota bacterium; assembly: GCA_049663345.1. GTDB lineage: Bacteria > Bacteroidota > Ignavibacteria > SZUA-365 > SZUA-365 > SZUA-365. The sequence continues at coordinate 29,679 of JBATDG010000016.1, read as the reverse complement.
AGGATGCGCTGCTGATCGCTCCGCTCGCTCCGGGCTATCTATGGTATCGCAACGGATTGCCGATTCCCACAGCCACGAATCGCAGCTTCACTGTCGTCACCAACGGAAAATATGCGGTGGAAGTATTCAACGAATACGGCTGCGGAACCCTATCGGATGAGGAGCAGATCAATGTGACTTCGGTAGAAAACCTGCCAGATGGTTTTGCTCTTGATATCTATCCGGATCCGAGTGATGGGATGGTGAATGTCCGGCTGGAGTCGCCATCTGGTGTCAATCTCAAGATTGATGTGGTGAATATGCTTGGTCAGACTGTGGCCGCGCATCGAATTCAGGGAGGCGGGACCCTCCGCTACACCTTTGATTTACGGAGTGCGGCCTCCGGAATGTATGTCCTTCGCGTCGAAACCGGGTTACAGGTGTTTACCCGGCGCTTCGTCAAGCGTTAGTACGGGGGATGCAGCATTAAACGAATGGAAGGCAATCGCCGTCCATTCGTTTTTTTATCTGTCGGTGAAGAAGATGGATTTTAGAGAAAGCAGCTTCAGCATGGTCGATACGGCGAAGTCCATGTACGATTGCTGCTGGAGCAAATCGCTAAGGACGAGGTGTTCGGCATGAACGAGCGCATCTTCCTGAAGCTCTGCGACGCGATTATTGAGCGCATGCCAGGTCGACTTGAGGCGGGTTCCATAATTCACATAGATCTGATGTTTGATCAGATTCTTGACGCGGGACGTCATCGCCAGCGCGTCGCGGCCATGTCCATTGTCGGAAAGGTCGATTGCCTTGATTTCGAAAGTACGATAATCGCCCCGCGAATGTGTATAAACAGCCATTTCGCGAATATACAATTCGCTGTAGCATTTCCATTTCGCCTGACCGTACACATCTCCTTCCAGAGGGGCATCCTCCAGCACGTAATGGATCTTTTCCAGATACGGATGAATTTCCACGGGTTCGTGCAGATACATATCCTCAAGCGCCCACATGAGGTTTTCTTTATTCATGTACTTCCCGTCATTCTTCAGGTGATCGTTGACTTCGGCGAGAATCAGATCATAGAAGTTCGTCACGAGCTTGATGTGGGAGTGGAGTTCTGGCGAGGTATACCGGTCGAGGAAGAGGTTGTAGTTGTGCAGTCCGTAGATGCGTCCATGTTTATCGCGAGCCACGTCTAGCAAGTCTTCAAGTGCGTCGTGCATGACACCCACTGTGCTGAACAGATATTCCCCCGGATTTTCCAATCCCATTTTCCCAACGACGGCGCCGACGCGATTCAGATGCGCTGCCGACGTGATCCCGCATTTGCGGCGCAGTTTATGATCAAGAAAAAGCTGGAATATCGTTCGTACTTCTCCCGCGTACTGTCCGTAGAAGTGCTCCAGTTCATCGAGCCCGGGCAGTTTGCCGAACAGCAGCTGCTCCTGCAGTTGCTGAAAATCGGTCGATTCCTCCACCCGGCTGCGCGCATCTGAAATTTCGGTCGAGGCGTTATGCTGTCCGCTTCGCGGAGTGCCGAATTCGCTGGCGCGGAGATCGAGAAATCGGCCGATGACGGAGTGCATGCCTTGCGCCTGCTGCAGTCCATAAAGCGCGGTCAGGAGCCGAATATCGGGTACATCGTGATGGACGATCTGCTGCAGCATCCGCGCTGCCGTCTCGTAGCGCGGATCCGATTTCATCTGCAGAATGGCACTGGAATATCTCATACGCTATCTGCCTGACAGTGAGGATGCCGCCTCCGCAGCTGCTTCTTTGGTCATATCGCGTTCGCCGAGCTGTACACCCACCTTTTTGAGAAAATCGTTGGGCGGGATTCCTCCGGCAAACACCCAGACGAAATCATTCTTCAATTCACGGTTCTGTCCGTTTACCTCAAGCGTGACTGTCGTATCATCGATCTTTACAGGATTCGAATTGAAGACGACTTCCAGCATTTTCGCATCCGCGCATTCCTTTATCCGCTGCGAGTTGCGCTCCTTGATTCGCGCAAATCCGTCTTTTCGATAAGAGAGTACGACTTTGTTGCCTTTCTGATGAGCGAGACCCATTGCAGCTTCCACTGCGCTGTCGCCGCCGCCAACCACGAGAATGTGGTTGTTGACATAGGCGTCGGCTTCGATGAGGCTGTACATGACCTTCGGGCGATCCTCACCGGGGACACCCAATTTGCGCGGGGTTCCACGTCTTCCCAAGGCAAGCACCACGCAGCGTGCACGGTAGCTGCCTTTTGCCGTTGTTATGGTGAAAATCCCGCTTTCATCCCTCTGAATCTCGTCGACCTTTTCCTGTGTCCGAACAGAGAGATTCGATTTCTCGAATACGCTGTTCCAGAATTCGAGCAGGCTTTCCTTGCTGATTTCCAGGGTTTTAAATTTTCCGTGCATCGGAAACTCGACAGGGGAGGTCATAACCAGTTTCTGCCGTGGATATTTCGCGACGGTGCCGCCGAGTTCGTCCTGCTCCAGTGTGAGATAGCTGAGTTTTTTCTCGATGGCGCGGAGGGATGCACTGATGCCGCCCGGACCCGCACCGACAATGCAGACGTCAACAACATCGGCCGGGGACTTCTCCGTTGAGGAGATCCTTTGTTCGATAATGTCGATGACGTCGCGCCCCTGGTTGACCGCGTTTTTGATAAGCGCAAGTCCTCCCAATTCGCCGACTATGAACATTCCGGGTACGTTGGTTTCAAATTCCGTTGAAAGCTGAGGCATGTCGGCGCTGATTCCGGGACTCGCCATCACGATTTCGATCGCACCCACGGGACAGGCCTCCTCGCAGAGGCTGTGACCGATGCATTTGTGTCCGTTAATAATTGCTGCTTTTCCTGCAATAACAGCCAGAACATCCCCTTCAGGGCAGGCAGTGACACACGTGCCGCAGCCGATGCAGTTGGAAATATCTATATGAGGATGCTGCGCCTGCGGTCCTCCGGAGTGCATGCCTCCGCGTTCGGCGGCTTCCCGGGACTCACGCTCCCTTCGGCGAACACGCTTCATATAGGGTACTGTTGTTGCAAAGACGAGGACGACAAAAACCAGAAAGATAAAAAAGCCTTCCATGTCGATTCCATTCCTGTATTTATATGCATCAAGGGGTGAAAAATACTAACGAAATATTCATACAGCAAATGGGCCGGAAGCTTGCGTCACTCTCAGGAATTGCATAGATTTTTACGAATACGATGTTCAACCTCCGAATATTGCACGCCGGCATTAGAGGAGGGCTAGGTCCACATTATATATCATTTCAGACCTCGGAAAAAAGCCCATGTCGCCAGCAGTGCATCGCTTCTACATTATCGCCCTTTTTACCTTGGGAATTGGGACGGCAGTCCTCGTAGGATATGAAGGACTGCGTTTCTACGCAACTTCTCCAGAGGAACGCGGGAATCTGATCGCTGATTATGAGGCTAAGATTTCCGAGATCGACGTTGAGATCGAATTGATGAAGGAAGGCCTCGGGAGCATGGGGAAGACGGAAACGGAACTGCGTGCAGAACAGAAGAATATTCGTTCCGAATCAGAGTATTGGTCCAACTGGGGTGCGACCGGATTTTTCGGTCACGGTCTGGGAATTATCGGCTCACTCATGATGATTTCGGGCGTTGCGATTTATTCCACAAGGCGACGGGTTAAACGATTCCGCTTTACAGGCAGGATTAAGCATTTTCTGGAATTCCACATATTTCTTTGTCTTCTGGGACCCACGCTCGTAGTTTTTCATTCGACCTTCAAGTTTGGCGGCATCGTATCAGTCAGTCTGTGGAGCATGATTTTTGTCGCCTTGAGCGGTTTATTCGGACGCTATATTTACACACAGATTCCGAAGACCACGGATGGTGACGAGGTTTCGCTCGATGATCTGGCGAGAGAGAATGAATTGCTGAACATGCGGCTTCGCACACAATTCCATCTTGCTCCGGCGACCCTTGAGATGATCGATTCGGTCAGCACTCTGCGTCCCGGACAGGGACAACCCTCGATATTCAGATCCATTCTCGCGCTTCTGAAAGACGATTTTTCGCGAGGAAGACGTTTTCATGCTGTGCGTCAGAGGCTGCTTGCAGAAGAACTCCCTGACGATCAGGTCGAGCATGTGCTCGGTGAAGCCAGGAAAAAGGCACTGCTGGTTCGTAAGATTGCTTTTTTTGATACTGCGCGATATCTGTTTCAGTACTGGCATGTTATCCATCTTCCGTTCTCGATCATCATGTTTGTGATCCTTATTGTACACGTGGCACTTTCAATATCTCTCGGCTACACCTGGATTCTTTGATGAAACCTGCACGCTTGCTGTTTTTTTGTGTGCTCTCTCTGATTGCCGTCGGACAGACGTCGGCACAGATAGCTTCCCCCGGGAAGCTGTCACAGGCACATTCAAAACTTGAGGGCGTCAACAACTGTGCTCAATGCCACAATTTCGGAGAGAAGACTTTCCGGAATAACTGCCTGTCCTGCCACACTGAAATCAAAACGCGTGTGGATGCGGGCCTGGGGTTTCACTACTATACCCGCAAACTTGAGTGCAACAAATGCCACAAGGAGCATCACGGCAGGAAATTTGAATTGGTGCGTTGGGACCCGGCCACCTTCGACCACAAGCAGACGGGTTTCCTGCTTGAGGGCAAGCATGATGGACTCAAATGTCAGAAATGCCATCAATCCTCAAACATCAAGGCCGCCGATATCAGACGCAAAGGGACTTCCGTTCTCAGGAAAACCTACCTTGGTCTTGCTCCATCCTGCGATAATTGCCACGAAGATGAGCACCGCGGACAGCTGAAGGACTGCGCATCCTGTCATGGAATGGAGGATTGGAAACAGACGAAGTTCAACCACTCAAGCTCCCGTTTCCATCTTGAAGGACGCCATGCTCAGGTCACATGCCAGAAGTGTCATCCGGTAAAGGATGACGGGCAAAAGCGAAACGGAGATACGAAATATCTCCAATTTAAAGGTGTCTCCTTCAGCAGCTGTACTGATTGCCATGAAGACCACCACAAGGGTGCCTTCGGAAATGACTGCCAGAAATGCCATTCGCCGGCAAGCTGGAAGCAGCTTCGCATCGCAGAGGGAAGCTTCGATCACACAAAAACGCATTACCCGCTCGTAGGCAAACATGCTGCGGTCAACTGTGTTCGCTGCCATACCGGTGGAGATTTCGGGAAATTTAAAAACGCGGATCTCACCCGCTGCACGACCTGCCACAGCGACTACCATGCCGGACAATTCGCCGGCCGTGCGGATAAAGGTGCTTGTGAGTCATGTCACACAGTAGAGGGTTTTTCTCCCTCGCATTTCGAAGTCGCGAAGCACGCAGAGACGAAGTTTCCGCTGCGCGGCGCACATGAAGCCATTCCCTGCGGCCGCTGCCATGCCATGGCGCAGATAGAGGGAAAGGAGACGCTCCGCTTTGCCTGGACAGACCTCGCGTGCCAGGCCTGCCATAAGGACCCGCATGCCGGGCAATTTGATGCACGCATCGCATCGGAAGGCTGCGTGGGCTGTCATAATGTCGAGAGCTGGTTTGTGATGCAGTATGATCATTCGGGAAGCAAATTCCCGCTCACCGGACGGCACCGCGACGTACTCTGTGAGAAATGCCACAAGACGGGATCCGTCAACGGCACCGAAGCCGTGGTCTTCCGTATTGATGACACGCGCTGCGATGCCTGCCACAAGGATCAGCATCAGGGCCAGTTTGCCGGTCCTGACGGTCGTGTTGATTGCGCTCGCTGTCACGATACCTACCAGTGGAAACAGCTGCGTTTTGACCATCGTACAATGTCCCGCTTTGAATTATCCGGCAAGCATGCAGGACTTCCCTGTGAGCGCTGCCATGTTCGTGAGACGCAGGAAGGAAATTCCTTTGTGCGCTATCGTCCACTTGCTATCCAGTGCTCAAGCTGCCATACAACAGGCAGGTAGAGTGCTGTTTCCGATTCCGGAGGCGTTATGAGAAAAGTGTTTCTCCTTGCATATATGCTGCTTATTCCTTTTTCGGTGTTTGCCCAGCAGGCAGATACGCTATCGAATAAAGGACACCGAACCTTCGGCATCGATTGCATGCAATGCCATGCGACGAGCTCGTGGCATGACCTTAAAAAGGAAATCACTTTCGATCATAAACTGACCGGGTATACGCTGGCTGGCAACCATGCCTCCGTTGCCTGCGCAGGCTGCCATTCCGGCACGCCTTTTTCGGAATTGAAAATTGACTGCGCCTCCTGCCACAAGGATCAGCACAAGGGCGAACTCGGAAACCGCTGCGGCGATTGCCATACTCCGGCCGGATGGCGTTCTCCGAATGAAGCAGTCGCGCGGCATCAGTTGACACGCTTTCCGCTGATCGGCGCGCATGCGGTTGCGGATTGTCAGTCCTGCCATATCAACCAGACTGAACACGAGTACGTAAATACATCAACGGAATGCTACGCCTGTCATCAGAAGGATTACGAAGAGGCGAAGCAGCCCGATCATGTCGCCGGCGGATTTGACAGAAATTGCGCGCAGTGCCATGACCCGGGGAGCGGTGGATGGAAAGGCAATTTCGACCATAACACGACGACGTTTCCGCTTCGCGGTGCGCATGCGGCAACGCCCTGCGTCTCGTGTCATGTCCATGGCTTGTCAAAGCTGCCGACGGACTGTTGGTCCTGCCACGCAGCGGACTACGGGAGCGTTTCTTTCCCGAATCATGTTGACGCTCAATTCTCACACGATTGCGAACGCTGTCATGAAATGACGGCCTGGCGCCCGGCAAAGTTTGATCACGATCTGACTAATTTCCGATTGACCGGAGCGCATCAGCGCGCAGTGTGTCAGGCCTGCCATGTCAATGGCAAATACTCGGGCCTGCCGTTGGAATGTCAGGGATGTCATCAGCAGGATTACAACCAGACATCCCAGCCGAATCATCAGCTTATCGGGTTTACGCAGCAATGCCAGGAGTGCCACAACACCGATGCCTGGCAGCCGGTCGAGCGAATGCCCGACAACATCGACCACGATAAAACACGATTCCCGCTATTGGGACGCCATCGTACCGTGGCCTGTATTGATTGCCACGTCGGCATGAGATTTACAGGGACACCGCTGGAGTGCTTTGCCTGCCATGAATCCGATTTCAACGATTCCAGGAATCCTGATCATGCTGCAGGGAAGTTCGATCGCGATTGCCTTACCTGTCACACGATGGACGGATGGAAACCTGCAACCTTCGATCATACCAACACAAAGTTCCCGCTTGAAGGCGCTCACCAGCTTGAACCCTGCGAATCCTGTCATATCAATGGAAATTATCAGATCGATTATGTCGATTGCTGGCAGTGTCACGAAGAGGATTTCAACAAGTCGCTGCAGCCGAATCACGTGACATCACAGTTTGATCATGACTGTTTGACCTGCCACAATGTTATTGCCTGGAAGCCGGCGACGTTTGATCACTCTTCGACGAAATTCCCGCTCACGGGCGCACATCTTACTGAGCCCTGCGAAGCCTGTCACGTTAACGGAAACTATCAGATCGACTATATCGATTGCTGGCAGTGCCACGAAGACGACTTCAGCAAGTCACTGCAGCCGAACCATGTGACCGCACAGTTCGGTCACGACTGTACGACCTGCCACAACGTCATCGCCTGGAAACCATCCACGTTTGATCACGCCACGACGAAGTTTCCCCTGGAGGGTGCGCATAAAGCCGAACCCTGTGAGTCCTGCCACATCAATGGTGATTACAACATCACCTACGCTGATTGCTGGCAATGCCACGAACAGGATTTCAGCCAGTCCTTGCAGCCGAACCATGTGACCGCTCAGTTCGGTCACGACTGTACGACCTGCCACAATATCATTGCATGGAAACCATCCACGTTTGATCACGCCACGACGAAGTTCCCGCTCGACGGCGCTCATAAAGCCGAGCCCTGCGAATCCTGCCACATCAACGGCGACTACAACCTTGCCTACACAGACTGCTGGCAGTGTCATCAGACGGATTTCAACCAGACACAGCAGCCGAATCACGTTTCCGCGCAATTCGATCACGACTGCACGAAATGCCACACGAATACCGCATGGAAGCCTGCTACCTTTGATCATTCGACCACCAAATTTCCGCTCGACGGCGCGCATACGGCACAGCCTTGCGAATCCTGTCACATCGGAGGCGACTACAATCTCACCTACACCGATTGCTGGCAATGTCATCAGACGGATTTCAATCAGACGCAGCAGCCGAATCATGTGAATGCAAAATTCGCTCATGAGTGTACGACCTGCCACACTACTACTGCGTGGAAGCCGGCGAAATTCGATCACTCGACGACGAAATTTCCTCTTGACGGAGCGCATCAAACGCAGCCCTGTGAGTCCTGCCACATCAACGGCAACTACAATCTGACCTATACGGATTGCTGGCAGTGCCATCAGACGGATTTCAATCAAACCAAGCAGCCTGATCACGCTGCGGCGCAATTCTCCCATGAGTGCAGCACGTGCCACACGACAAACGCCTGGAAACCGGCGACCTTCGATCACGCAACGACGAAATTCCCGCTCGATGGCGCTCATCAGGCCGAGCCCTGTGAGTCCTGCCACATCAACGGCAACTACAATCTGACGTATACCGATTGCTGGCAGTGCCATCAGACGGATTTCAATCAGACCCGCCAGCCGAATCACGTTGATGCGCAATTCACGCACGAGTGTACGACCTGCCATACGACGACCGCGTGGAAGCCATCCACCTTCGATCACGCGACGACGAAGTTCCCGCTGGATGGGGCACATAGAACGCAGCCTTGCGAGTCCTGCCATATCAATGGCGACTACAATTTGGCATACACCGATTGCTGGCAATGCCACGAAGCGGATTTCAATCAGACACAGCAGCCGAATCATGTATCCGCTCAATTCGCGCATCAGTGTACGACATGCCATACGACCGCGGCGTGGAAGCCGTCGACATTTGACCATGCAACAACGAAATTCCCGCTCGAAGGCGCACATAAGACGCAGGCCTGCGAATCCTGCCACATCAACGGGGATTACCATCTGAGCTACACGGATTGCTGGCAGTGTCACCAGACGGATTACACTCAGACGCAGCAGCCGAGTCACGTGAGTGCGCAGTTCGCTCACGACTGCACTACCTGCCACTCGATGACTGCCTGGAAGCCGTCTACCTTCGATCATACTGCCACTAAATTCCCGCTCGATGGAGCGCATCAGGCAGAACCCTGTGAATCCTGTCACAAAAATGGTGACTACAATCTGAATTATACGGACTGCTGGCAGTGCCATCAGACCGATTTCAATCAGACGCAGCAGCCGAACCACGTGAATGCAAAATTCGATCACGTGTGTACCACCTGCCACACGACTACTTCGTGGAAACCGTCCACCTTCGATCACGCTGCAACGAGATTCCCGTTGGATGGATCGCACAGCACGCAGCCCTGTGAATCCTGTCACATCAACGGCGATTATAATCTGACGTACGTTGACTGCTGGCAGTGCCATCAGACGGACTTCAATCAAGCCCTGCAGCCAAATCATGCGAGTGCGCAATTCACACATGATTGTACCACCTGTCACAGTACGACGAGCTGGAAGCCATCTACTTTTGATCATGCGGCTACGCATTTCCCGCTGGAGGGTGCGCATATTTCTCAGCCTTGCCAGGCCTGCCATACAGGCGGAAACTACAATCTGACCTACACTGATTGCTGGCAGTGCCATGCGATCGATTATAACGGCGCTAAGAATCCGGATCATGCGTCCGCGCAGTTCAGCCACGACTGTACGACTTGCCATACCCTGACGGCGTGGAAGCCAGCTACATTCGATCATTCGACAACCAATTTCCCGCTGCTCGGAGCACATGCGGCTCAGGCTTGTCAAGCCTGCCACATAAACGGCAACTACAATCTCACGTATACGGATTGCTTCCAGTGCCATCAGACGGACTACAACCAGGTTCAGCTTCCGAATCATGCTGCAGGCCAATTCAGCCATGACTGTATGGCATGCCACACGATAAACAGCTGGAAGCCTTCCACCTTCGATCATGCGACGACGAATTTCCCGCTCACCGGTGGGCATATTGGCAAGCCGTGTCAGTCCTGCCATATCGCAGGAAATTACAATCTGACCTATGTCGATTGCTGGCAGTGCCATCAGACGGATTTCAACAGTTCGCAGAATCCACCCCATGCCGCCGGACAATTCAGCCACGACTGTTTATCCTGCCACACGATCGACGCATGGCAGCCAGCGACGTTTGATCACAACAATACCGCGTTTCCGCTGCAAGGCGCGCATGCGGCGAAGCCATGCCAGGATTGCCATGTGAACGGGAATTACAATCTCACGTACACGAACTGCATTCAGTGTCATCAGACTGACTACAATGCCACGGTGAATCCCAACCATGCCAGCAATCAATTCCCGCAGGACTGTACGACCTGCCACACTCAGACTTCATGGACACCTTCCACTTTCGATCATGCGTCCACGGCATTTCCGCTCACGGGTGCGCATCAAACCGCGCCTTGCCTGAGCTGCCACACCGGCGGTAATTATTCGCTGACGTTTACAAACTGCCTCCAATGTCATCAGACCGATTACAACAGCGCGACGAACCCATCGCACGCGTCTAATCAATTCTCCACCGATTGCACGATCTGTCATACGACCAGTTCGTGGACTCCCTCAACTTTCTCCCACGCAAACACCAACTTCCCGCTTGCCGGCGCCCATACGAGCGTACCCTGTGTGGATTGCCATACCAACGGGAACTACCAGCTCACGTACACCGATTGCTATCAGTGTCATCAGAGCGACTTCACGGGAGCAACGACACCGGCCAACCACCAGGCGCTGAATCTCAGCCACAACTGCCTCACCTGTCATACGCAGACAGCGTGGTCGCCCGCCACGCCCTTCCGCACGATGCACAACGTCAACGCACCGAATGGTTTCCCGATCTACGGCACCGCCAAACATGGGTTCCAGGATGAGTGGGACACCTGCGGCGAATGCCACACGACTAACAACACTGCGACATTCTGCTGTACGTCCTGCCATGAACACAGCAATCAAAGCAACGTGAATGGCGACCATCAGGGAGAACCGGGTTATTCGTACTCGTGTACCTCGTGTGCGAATAGCGGATGTCATCCGGATGGGAGGGACTAGATGATCCGTGGTCTCCCACATGGGATTCCGTTGCTCCTGCTGCTGCTGGCATGTGTACTCGTGCTCACTTCTGCGAAAGGGTGGGGGCAGGATGCGGAGCCTCGCGAAGAGCGCGGCGTCGTAACCTATGTCACCAGCTCGATGGTCTACGGCGACATTGGCCGGCGGAACGGCCTTCGCGAGGGAGACACGGTATACGTGAGCACTTCCAAAGGACGCATCGCCTCTCTGCGAGTACTGCATCTTGCTTCGAAATCCTTTTCAGCAGAAATCATTGAGAAGAAAGGGACGATACTGCAGGGAAATACGCTCACTGCGACTGTGCGCGGGATAGTGGTGCCACCGGCTCCTACGTTACAGGTGGACAGTACCGCCACGCCGATCCGGCAGACGACTGCAACGGTGGTGCAGGGCGGGTTACCGGCTTCTCTTCCCGGGGCTGCACCCGAGCGGCCGACCACCATCCGCGGACGGTTTGCGCTCCAGTATTACGCGATGAATTCCAGCGCATCGACCAACGGACTTATTTTCTCCCAGCCCGCCGCCGTACTCAGCTTCACGGCTGAGCGTCTTTTCTCCATGCCGCTGCAATTCAATTATTATTCGAATCACCGCTATGATGCGCGCAGCGATGCTGCGCGATCCGGCGTCACGCAGGAACGCATGCGGAACCGTTTTTATCAGCTTTCCCTGCAAATGGGAGGAGATGATCTGCCCTATACAGCAGTACTGGGTCGTTTTGTCCCTTACCAGGTCGGCGGAATCGGCACTGTCGATGGTGCGATGCTCGCGGGACGCAGCGGTTCCTTCGAGGGCGGCATCATCGCCGGATCACAGCCGGGGTACCGCGATTCGGAAATCAGTTTGAAGGATCAGAAAGTCGCGGCTTACGCAGGGTACACCAATGGAGCGGAATCCTGGCAGCTGCGCAGCAACCTTGCGTTCGCGCAGAACTACAGCGATGGAGTTGTAGATCGCGGCTATTTCTACCTTGTCAATTCGCTGTCCTTCGGCGGTACGGTGACGCTCTACCAGAACGCCAGTCTCGATCTCTATGACGCTGACAACGGCAGCGGACACATGAAGCCTCATCTCACGGATCTGTATTTGTCGGCCACCTGGCGGCCGGAACGCTGGCTTTCTCTGACAGGCTCTTTCGCGGATCGGCGGAGCGTGTACTTTCTCAAGAGCTTCGCCTCAGTCCCCGATTCGCTTTTCAATACATCGCGGCTGCAGAATTATCAGATCAGTGCGGGCTTCAATATACCCGGCGGTATGTATGCGTCGGTCACTGCAGCGCTGCGTGCGCAGGAAACCAGCAGCAAGCCGGCAGGATCGTACAGCGCCCGCTACACCTGGTCGAATTTCCTGGCCTCCCGCGTGAATATCTACCTGCTTGGCAGTTATTCCGACAACATCTACAACACTTCTCGTTCGATCGGATTCGAGGCAAACCGGGACCTTCTTGAAGGACTCTACACTGCACTGCGGCTTCAGCAGTACCGCTATGTGTACACGCAGAACAGCCGTTCGCTGGACAGATCCTCGATTGGTCTGGACATGTATTACCGCCTCAGCGCCATGTGGTATCTATCGCTGAACTATGAGCGGTATTGGGAGGGAGGAGTTGCTTCCGATCGCCTCTATTCTGAAATCAGCATGCGATTGCGGTAACGACAGATTTCAGGGAATGCTATTTTTCGAGTCGCTTCATAGCGATCGCCTCGGCGGTGAGTACATAGTCCGCACAGGTTTGAAGTGAGGGAATCCCGCCAAACCAATTTCCCGTTACAGGATCCACCAGCTCGGGCAGCAGTCCGTCATGCCGCAGCGCCTCGCGCGTCACCGCTGCAAACAGCGCTTCGGCCCGCGTGATATTCCCTGCGGCAGCGTATGCGCGTGCGAGCCGCAGTGCGATTTGCGGACGCGCCTGCCTGGCGAACCAATCGCCTGCAGGTTCAGCACGGTAGAGGTTCACAGTATCCTCGATCGCGAAACCCGACTCCACCACGTCGAGAACAAAGCGCCCGGCTTCCGAAGCGGGATCGAGAATGCCCAAGGTAATTCCATCGGCTATCAGAGGATGGAACAGCCGCATTTCCAGGGCGGAAAGTCCGTCCGCCTTATCCCGCGAAAGCACCTCTGCAATGAGCTTCTGAATTCCATCGCTTGCACGAACTGCGGCCTGGTTGTAGAGGAACGCCTTCAGGTCATATCCCAGCAGCGACGCGTGCTCTGCTGCTATGCCCAGTGCATGCGCGGTGAGCAAAGTCGTATATAACCCCGGAAGATCCGATAATCCTTGTCCCCAGGGACTGTCGTCCTGCGCAGACAATCCCATACTGTCAAGGCGGTACATCAGCACATCCGCTGCACCGCTGCTGAGGTTAGTCCAGAACGGTGCGACGAACGCGCTGTCCGAAAACGCTTCTCCCGCGCTCAGCGTGCGCCGTTTTCCGCTTTCACGCAGTGCATCGACGGCCATGATATAGCGCGGCATTCCATCGAAGCGAAGAACAGCTTCCTCGCGATGCTTCCATTGCCATTCATTGCCCGAACCATCGTAGCGCGTGGGTGTGACGAGATAGGGAAATCCGACGCCGTGTTCGCGGCCAAACACATCATAAAGCTTGTAGGTGTCATGCTGTGCTTCTTCGATGAATCCCAGCGCAGCTCGCGCGGCACTGGTGAGCCCGCTTATGGCCAACGCTTCGGCGGCAAGCAAATGCTCGGCGGGAGTGCATACCGCTTTGCTCGCAGGCTGCAATGCGTCGACCAGCTGGCCCTGTGCCAGCCCGTTTTCGCGCACCTGCATCTGCAGCATCGTGACAAGCGAGCGGCGATAGACGGACTGCTCATCCACGGTGAGCACATCCGGGAGATACTGGGCTTCCGACAGCTCCGCTTTCCACGCCGCGATCTCGCTTTCAAGTGAATAAACGTTCGCGCCGGTGGCGAGAAAGTCTTCCATATCCCTGTCCACCAGTTCAGTGCAGCAGGCATTGAAGGCAAGGATATGATACGTCGTGCGCATGCCGGCGTTTTCATCCTTCCGTTCCTCGTAGCGCCAGTACGGGCGATCCATCACAAACCGCAGCCCTGATTCCGTCTGATCGTCCACCGGCTGCCGCACCGCTACGACGATGATTCTCGACTGCGTACGAAGCGGATGGTACCAGAATACTTCTATGTTGTCGGCCTGCGCGCGGAGTATGCCGGTGCTGCCCAGGTATCCCATCTCGGTTGGGATGAAAGGACGGCTTCCGCTGCCATCGTCTATCGAAATCGCAAGGCGTGAGAGAATCGTCTCTGAAGGAAGATCCGGAGATATCCGGTCGTAGAGCCGTGGTCTGCTCCATACAACCATGGCGCTGTCGGGATTCCACGCCGATACCATGACTCCGTTGGAGAGGAATCGCGCAGGTTCTCTTGCGGGGGCGTCGACGATTTCATCCAGCACGAGATGCATGGAATCGGCGCGAACGATGCGGAAAATATTGCCGGTAATTCCGCCATTGTCTCCCGCGTCATAGACGCGAACGGCCAGCAGATTGAATTCTTCACGAATGAAGCGGGGGAGGGCATACACGCGGAGGGAGCGTATTTCAGAGCGGAACACCGGAGGGAAGGCGCCGGTCTTGCCTACCAGAACTCCGTTGAGGAAAGTCTCGTCAGCATCGTCGACGCCGCTCATCACCAGGAGCAGTGAGTCATTGCGCATCGAGGATGGAATGCGGAAACGCACCCGATACCAGGCAAAACCATCGATCAGAGGAAAACCGTTGTCCTCCCACGGCCCGGGCACCGTCACAAAATTCCACTCCTGCTCTTCGTCTATGTATTTGCTGCGCCAGACATCATCATCTCCCGGGCGAAAAGCCGCGAGTCCGCGCAGATCGATCGAGGTTGTGTCCTGAGCTCCGGCAAAACAGGTGAACAGTGAGAAAAGGAGAAAAAATATAATCGTACGCCGCATATCACATCCGCTGCAGCAATGCGTGAACGAGGCGGGCGAGTTTGTCGGATGCTTGGGATGCGACGGTGGTCACTTCGTCATGAGTAACCTTCTGCCGGACAGTGCTCGCAATATTCGTTATGCAGGAAATAGCCAGCACCGGCAGGGAAGCGCGCGCGGCTGCAATGACTTCCGGAGCGGTAGACATGCCGGCCGCATCCGCTCCCGCCATACGGAAAAAGGAAATTTCGGAACGCGTCTCGTACGTGGGACCCGAACAAAATCCATACGTTCCTTCACGGAGCGCTACACTGGAATCAGCGGCTGATTGCCGCAGCAACTCGAGAAGATTTGCATCGAACAACGGCCGGGGAAGCGGCGTCTGACGCGAAGGAATCGCATTCAGTTCGTATCCCATTCTTCGCGCGGCGGGAAGCACCAGCAGATCGCTGATCATCATCAGGTCGCCCGCCCGGAATGCAGGGTGGAGTCCACCGGCAGCATTTGTCAACAGCAGGAGCCGGGCGCCTAATGCCGCGGAAATCTGTGCCGGCAGGGCAGCAGCTTCGGTACTGTATCCTTCGTAGCCATGCACCCGGCCCTGAAAAAGCAGGAGACGAAGGCCATAAACGCTCCCCAGCAGAAGACGCCCTTCATGTCCGATAATCGTCGAAACAGGATAGCCGGGCAGCTCCCTCGTCGAAACGGATGAAAGAATTTCTATGGTGGAGGCAAATCCCCCGAGACCCGAACCGAGCACAACCGCGACATCCACCGGACCGCCTGTGAAGTCCCGGAGAGACTCTAAAAGACCGTGCGGGATGCTGGCAGGCAGTGCGCTATCGTCCTGCGGCTTCATAAGCTGACAAGGACTCCCGCAATAGCCGCAGTCATCATCGTCGCCAGCGTTCCGCCGAGCAGGGCGCGCAATCCAAGCCGCGAGATATCCTTGCGCCGTTCTGGCGCCAGGGGACCGAGTCCACCCATAAGAATAGCGATGGAAGAAAAATTGGCGAAGCCGCAGAGCGCGAACGCCGCCATCGTTATTGCTTTGTCCGAATACAGTGCACCCGATTTAATCATGGCGGACATATCGAGATATGCCACGAATTCATTGAGCACAAGTTTTGTACCGAGCAGGCTCCCGACCTGAAACGACTCCGCCCAGGGGAAGCCGATGCCGTATGCGACAAATTGCAGCACAAGACCGAATAATAATTCCAGACTCAAGGGCTTTCCGAAAGTCGTCAGCAGGAAGCCGTTGAGGTCGCCGATTCGTCCGACGAGACCAAGCAGATAATTCGACATCGCAATCAGCGCGATGAAGGCGAGGAGCATGGCCGCTATATTCAGCGCAAGCTTCAACCCGTCGGAAGCCCCGCTCGCTGCAGCGTCAATGAGGTTGGACGCATTTTTCTCCTTCGGAACGCGCACGTGTCCGAGTGTCAGCGGAGTTCCGGTTTCAGGGATGAGAATTTTACTAATCACCAGTCCCGCCGGAGCGGCCATGATGCTGGCGCCAAGCAGCTGCGCGGCAAAACGCACCTGTGCATCCGAAATCGGTATCCCATGCAGTTCCGCATACGAAAATCCGAGCATCTGCACATAGGCGGCCATTACGCCCCCGGCGATGGTCGCCAATCCGCCAACCATCACCGTCAGGAGTTCTGATTCGGTAAGATCCTTCAGAAAGGGACGAATCATAAGCGGTGCTTCGGTCTGTCCCACGAAAATATTTGCAGTATTGGAAAGGGATTCGGCCCCGCTCGTACCGAGGATTTTCACCATCACCCAGGCCATGCCCTGCACGACGCGCTGCATGACGCCGAGGTAATAGAGCACCGACATCAGCGCGGCAAAAAAGATGATTGTGGGAAGAACCTGGAACGCGAAAAAGAAGCCGAGGGAATCAGTGCTGCCCGGGCTGTTGGCCAGGGAACCGAAAATAAAATTGGCACCTTGGGTGGTGAACCCGAGCACTTTGACGAACGCTTTGCTGAGGAAATCAAATCCGGACTTCGGCCAACCAAGCGGTGACCACAACGCACGCAGTGCATCGCCCTTGATGACCAGGATCCCAAATACCAGTTGTATCAGCAAACCCTTGCCCACCAATGCCCAGCGCACCTTGCTCCGGTGCCTTGAAAAGAGCAGGGCAATCCCGAGGATCAAGCCCATACCGAGCAGGCCGCGTAGAATGGTTTCGATCATTCGGCTTTTCGGACCTCATCGAGATTGGTTGTCCAGCACCTGCGGCAGCGCGCCTCATAGGCTTCGTCGGCTCCGACAAGAACGCGTTCGGATCTTCTGGTGACGCGCTGTGTGCGATTTGCGGGGTTTCCGCAGACCATGCAGATGGCCAGAGTTTTACTGATGTACTCGGCCACTGCGAGAAGCTGTGGCATGGGATCGAAAGGCTGTCCGAGATAATCCTGATCGAGTCCCGCCACAATCACACGATGCCCAAGATCGGCGAGATCCTCGCAGACGCGAACGAGTTCGAGGTCGAAAAACTGGGCTTCGTCGATCCCGACGACATCAACATCAACGGCTTTCTCCCGAATCTCTGCGGCATTGGCAACATTGATCGACGGCAGTGACACGCCGCTATGCGAGACGATGCGGTCTTCGGCATATCGCGTATCGATGACAGGTTTGAAAATTGCGACACGCTGTTTGGCTATCTGGGCGCGGCGGAGGCGACGGATCAGTTCTTCGGTTTTACCGCTGAACATGCTGCCGCACACCACCTCAATCCAGCCGGTGTCTTGAGGGAGATTTTTAACGGGGATATGATCTACCATGTACGACCCAAAGTGAATTCAACGACCATCGAGGAAAAGTACGGGGATTTTGTCAGCAAATGAAATTCATCCTTTTGTTCCGGCCGCTTCAATGAAATGCATCCTTGTGTTCCGGCCGCTTCATAGACTCCCCGCCAATCCTTGACGCGCATCGAAAGTATTCGGATATTCCGTGAATGATTTAGTTTATCCAGTAAACCGTGTTTCAAGAATTGTTGTTATCCATAGCTCGTCTGCTCGCAATTTCGATGGTTCTCCTGGCTGCCATCAGCACTGGCTTTTCTCAGGATAATTCCCCGTATATGCGGGAGTTGTCTGAGGCTCGTCATCAATTGAATCTGAATGCAGATTCGGCAGCAATGCACGGACGTCGTGCGATGCAGGCGACCAGGGACCCAGCCCTCCAGGCGGAAGCACGGGAGGTCTACGCAGAGGCACTGAGGCTGGCCGGCGATTATACCGCAGCCCAGGTGCAATTCGGACTCCTGTTGTCGTATGCCGCAGAACGAGGAGACGCGCAGCTACGCGCACGTGTGCTCAATGGGTTGGGCGTCATCGATCGCATGTTCGAGAATTTCGATGCCTCGCTTTCTCACCATACAAAGGCATTCAACATTTTCGACTCTCTCGGCAACCGGCTTGGAGCAGCACAAGCGATGCATGATATCGGGGTTACGCTGAGAAATCTTGGCCGTACGGATGAGGCAATGAACATGCATGTTCGTGCTCTCGCTCTCCGCACAGAAGAGGACTACAAAGCGGCAATAGCGGAATCGCATAACAGCATCGGCACCATCTACTGGTATGCCGGCGTGGCGGACTCGGCACTGCTTCATTATCGAGAGGCGCTTTCGATCAGGAAGCAGCTCGGTGTCCTTAGTGTTGAGGTCGCTGCAACCCAGAACAATCTCGGGAACGTCTACCGCACTTCAGGCGACCCATCCCGCGCCCTCGATTATTACAGCGAAGCTCTGAATATATCCCGTAGCCTCGGCGATGAAGGAATGATCGCGGTGATACACAAAAATAGGGGAATCGCGTTTCGCCAGTTGCGGGACTTCACACAAAGCAGGGAGGAACTTAACCAGGCCTTGGAAATTGCGGAACGAATTCGACTCGGCCGCGTCTATGCCGAAGTGCTTGAGGAGCAGTCCTTGCTTGAGGAAAGCGCCGGGAATAATGCTGCGGCACTTACTCTGCTCCGCAGGTACATGACTGCGCAGGATTCACTCCAGCGGCTCATAAGCGCGGCCAGGCTGCATCAGGCCGAAGTGGAGTTCAGCGATATGCGCGCGCAGTTTGACAAAGCCGACACGGAAGATGCCCGAGCAGGAGATTTCCTCGTCTTCCTCATCGTCGTGATTGTGCTGTTGGTTGTTATCGTTGCGATTGCACTTTCCGCACTTCGTCTGCGCGGACGAAGCAACAGGGCACTGTTTGAGAAGCACTCCGAAATCCAGTTGATGAATGTAAAGCTGCAGAAACTGAATCATGACCTCGCCCACTCTGAAGAAAAGTACCGATTGCTGTTTGAACGGCTGCCTGTTGGGGTGATGCTCTATGATGCGGAAATGAGGCTGCTCAAGGTCAATGACGCTTTCGCGGATATTTACGGAAGCACTCGCGCGAAGCTCGAAGGCGTCAATCTCGGAAATCTTAAAGACCGCAGGATAATCCCCGCCATGCAGGCGGCCATCGGAGGCAAGCTGGGCGCCTACGAAGGGGAGTATATCGTTTCGACCAATAATAACGAGCTTCAAGTTTCCATACGCACCGCCCCGATTCAATACCGCGACGTCCCAACGGCGAATGCGATCGGCTTCGTGCTGGAAATTTCGAACTGGAAGCGCGTCGAGCATGACCTCATCGAATCGAGGGAAATAGCGGTTCAGGCCGACCGGCTGAAGAATGCGTTCCTCACGAATATCTCCCATGAAATTCGTACACCGCTCAACATTATCATGGGGTATTTCGGCATTCTTCATCAGGAACTCGCAAACGAGATCAACGAGGAGCAGACTGAGTTTTTCGAGAAGGTGGATCTTGCCGTAAGGCGACTGCTCCGGACCGTAGACCAGATCCTATCGCTTTCCATTCTTGAATCTGGCAGCTACGCCATAAATATTGAGCAGTGCCACCTGTTCGAGTTGGTTAAGGAACTGTACGAGGAGCTGACCCCGCTTGCCGCGGATAAAGGACTGAAAGTATCTTTCGAGGCCTCCTGCAAGGATGTCTACATCAATGTCGATAAGTACTCCGTAGGACAGGCGCTCAGGAATCTGCTGGACAACGCCACGAAGTTTACGGACGCCGGAGAAATCAAGCTTTCTCTGGAACGCAGCAGCTCGCATATCTCCTTTGTCGTTCAGGATACCGGCATTGGCATGTCGGAGGAATATGTCGAGGAACTTTTCGAAGCGTTTTCTCAGGAAGACTCGGGCTACTCGCGATCATACGAAGGGCTTGGCGTCGGATTGCGTTTGACAAAGCGCTATCTCGATGTCAATAACGGCAGCATACGTGTCGAAAGTGCGAAAGGACTGGGCACCACATTCACCGTAACATTCCCGATCGCTCTTCGCTTCGCACACACTGTAGTTGTCGAAGAGAAGACCGAAGCGGATTCCCTGATTCCAAGGCAACGGCGGACGCTGCTTGTTGTCGAAGATGATCATGAAACACAAAAATTTCTCCAGCTCATTCTCGCTACGTCATTCGATCTTCATTTCGCCGATTCCGCAGAGGATGCGTGGCAAACACTTCATGATGTGGACATCGATCTCGTTTTGATGGATATCTCTTTGCGAGGCGATGAAGATGGCCTGCATCTTACGGGACGCATTCGCCAGGATGCCTATCTGCATCACATCCCTGTGATCGCGGTAACGGCGCATGCCTTTGCCGACGACCGTCGTCGAAGTCTCGAAGCTGGCTGCAACGAATACCTTCCAAAGCCGTTCCGCGTCAATCAACTGCTCGAGATTGTCGACCGCTTCCTCATGTGATATCTCCCTTATTTTTCGCATTATTAAGAAATCAGAATCCACTACTCGGGTAAGGATTGTCATGAGCGAACCTAACATCGATCGGCGGACTTTTCTCCAGCGTGGCGGGAAAGCAGCAGGCTTTGCAGCTTTCGCCGTTGCCGGAGGCTTTTTGCTTCGTGAGAAGGAACGGCATCCATTCAGCTTCAAAGAGGACAAACCGATTGTTCGTGATCTGCGCATCGCGGGAGCCGATCCCAAACTCGTGGCAGTTCACGGTGAAGATCCCGCACGCATGGCTGCCGCGGCAATCGATTCCCTCGGTGGCATCGCCGCGTTCGTCTCCTCAGGCGACTTTGTTGTCATCAAGCCCAACATCGGTTGGGATCGCCGACCCGAACAGGCCGCCAACACGAATCCCGATGTCGTCGCTGAAGTTGTCAGGCAGTGCATCAAAGCGGGAGCTTCGCGCGTCCTCGTAACCGATGTGACCTGCAACGACGCGACCCGCTGCTTCAACCGAAGCGGAATCGCTGCGGCCGCACGTGAGGCCGGGGCGGAAGTGCAGCTTGCAGAGGAAGCACGCTTTCGCGAAACCAACATCGGTGGCGTCATGCTCGGACGCCAACTCGTCTATGACGCATACCTCGAAGCGGATAAATTTATCAATATTCCCATCGCCAAACATCATAGCCTGACACAGGCGACCCTGGGAATGAAGAATCTTTACGGCATTCTGGGCGGCAACCGCAGCCGGCTGCATCAGGACATCCATAACAGTCTCGCGGACCTCGCGAATTTCCTTCGGCCGACATTGGTCATCATGGATGCCTACCGCATACTCCTGCGCAACGGACCGCAGGGCGGCAGTCTCTCCGATGTGGAAGATCGCCGGATGCTCATTGCCAGCACCGACCAGGTGGCGATCGATGCTTACGCCGGTGAAACTTTATTCAACCTTTCCGCTGAAGAAATGAAATGGGTAACGCTCGCCGAGTCTCGCGGACTCGGCACCTCAGATTACGCCAGTCTTTCGTTCGAAGAAATTACTGTCTGACCTGCAAGGAACTCTGAACATGGGTGCACTAGAGAAGCGGTTTCTGTACCTGCGCAATGCGCGCCGACTGAGCCAGGGTTTGTTCCTTCTGCTGTTCATGTACTTGCTTCTGCAGACAAACATGGACGCGCTCGATAAATCCTCATCCCTGCCGCAAATATCGGCTCCTGTGGATTTTTTCCTCGAACTCGATCCTCTGGTTGCAATCTCAACCATTCTCTCCACGCATACGCTCTATCGCAACCTGATCCTCGCGCTTATCATTGTCGTCGGGACATTATTTCTCGGCAGATTTTTCTGCGGATGGATCTGTCCGATGGGAACGATCAATCATATGCTCGCCTCGATGAAATCATCCCGTATGAAGGGACGCAGGCGAATGGAGCAAAACAGCTGGCGGCCGTATCAACGCTGGAAGTACGGCATCCTCGCCGCGATGCTCGGTGCGTCGCTCTACGGTTCCGTGCAAATAGGACTCCTGGATCCGATTGCTCTGCTCACGCGGTCGATGGGACTCATCGTGCTTCCGGGCTATAACACGCTGACGCAGGATATCTACACGTGGAGCCTCCAAACGAATCTCGGTTTTCTCGATTTCATTCTGACGCCGATTTCATGGGTAGCGGGCGCGATTCTGATTCGTGCGAAGACTGTCGTGTTTGATCAGACATTTCTGATTCTGCTGATCTTCGGAGGCATTCTCGTGGCGAACCGCTTCATCACACGCTTCTGGTGCCGCGGGATTTGTCCGCTCGGCGCTCTGCTGGGTGTGATGTCGAAGGTATCCATACTCGGATTGGAAAAACGCGCATCGGTGTGCACGGACTGCAACCTCTGCGCACTGCACTGCCAGGGAGGCGACAATCCTAAGCCCGGCGAGACCTGGCATCAGACCGAATGCCACCTGTGCATGAACTGTGTCGCGAGCTGCCGCGATTCCGGCCTCGCCTTCCGATTTTTCCCGGGAATGGAGGAAACGACGCAGACGGTGAATCTGACCCGGCGCGCTGTTTTAGCTTCAGCGGGAGCTGGACTACTGGCGATACCAGTGCTGCGGGCCGCAACGAATCCCGACCGGTCGCCTGACCCTTCGCTCGTACGTCCCCCGGGATCGCTGCACGAAAAGGAATTTCTCTCCCGTTGCGTTCGCTGCGGTGAATGCATGAATGTCTGTCCCAACAACGCGCTGCATCCCACACTGCTGCAGGCAGGGAACGAAGGAATCTGGTCGCCGATGCTCATGCCGCGGATTGGCTATTGCGAGCCGACCTGCGTGCTCTGTTCGCAGGTTTGTCCCACCGGCGCCATCGACGAGATCACCGAAAAGGAGAAAGCCTGGGTGCCTCAAGCAGGCAAGTCGGAACCTCCGGGTCCGCCGATACGCATCGGAACAGCTTTCTACGACACCGGGCGATGTCTCCCGTATGCGATGGCGACAGAGTGCATCGTCTGCGAGGAATGGTGTCCGACGACTCCGAAATCAATATACTTTGAAGAAACGGAGGTTCAGTCCCGGGATGGTGAGTATGTTTATCTCAAGCGTCCGCATGTTGATCCTGAACTCTGCGTCGGCTGCGGAGCATGCACCTACGCCTGTCCTATCAAGGGCTCGCCTGCAATTTATGTCACATCCGTTGGCGAGACCCGGAATCCGCGAAACCGCATCCTCCTGAAGGAAAAACGAAGCGAGAAAACATGAGACAGGGAAAAACGCAGCGGCGTCTGAAAAAAGAACTGGGGCTGCTTGATGTATATGCGATCGCGACGGGCACCACGCTGAGCGCCGGATTCTTCCTGCTTCCCGGCATCGCCGCCGCACAGGCGGGACCCGCCATGATCATCGCCTATCTCATCGCTGCCGTGCCGCTCATTCCCGCTATGTTTTGCGTCGTAGAACTCGGCACCGCAATGCCGCGAGCGGGCGGTGTGTACTATTTCCTTGATCGAACACTTGGTCCGGTAACGGGGATGATCGGCGGACTCGGCACCTGGCTCGCTCTGGTCCTCAAGGTATCATTCGCGCTCGTCGGCATGGGCGCGTACATCGGATTATTTTTCCCCGCATTACCGATCGTACCCGTTGCCATCATTGTTGCTGTTGCGCTTGCCGTCATCAACATCGTCGGAGCAGGGAAGAGCGGACGGCTTCAGGTGGTTCTTGTCGTCATTCTGCTTTCCATACTGTTGCTGTTTATCGGTGACGCCAGCATGTATATCAATCCGGCTCATTTCGAGGGATTCTTTGATGCGGGCAGTACGGCAATTTTGTCCACCGCAGGCCTCGTCTATATCAGCTATGTCGGTGTCACCAAGGTGGCCAGTCTCTCCGAGGAAGTGAAGAATCCGGGGCGCAATCTGCCGCTGGGCGTATTCCTCGCTCTGGGAACGGCCTTGCTGGTTTACGCACTGGGTACGGTGGTGATGGTTGGGGTATTACCGATGGAAGAGCTCGCCGGGAATCTTACTCCTGTCGCATCTACTGCGGACCGTATTTTCGGCAGAACCGGCAGCATCCTTGTTACTATTGCCGCACTCGTCGCCTTTGTGTCTGTCTCGAACGCCGGTCTGCTCAGTGCTTCCCGCTATCCTCTCGCCATGGCGCGCGACCACTTGCTTCCTCGATTTTTCTACCGTCTCAGCCGCAAGGGAACGCCCATCGTCGCGATTTTGTCTACGCTCGGCGTCGTACTCCTTATTCTCATTTTCCTCGATCCTGCAGGCATTGCGAAGCTTGCCAGTGCGTTCCAGCTGCTGATGTTCGCCCTCGTCTCGCTCGCAGTAATCGTCATGCGCGAAAGCCGCATCGAATCCTACGACCCCGGATACCGGGCGCCCTGGTATCCCTGGCTTCAGATTATCGGAATTTTTTCTCCGATGGTACTGATCGCGACGATGGGAGCGATGTCCATATTCTTCACCGTTGGACTGATGGCCGCCGCCGCCGGATGGTATGCCTTGTATGCCAAGGGGAAAATTGCCCGAACCGGTGCGATTTATCACGTATTTGAGCGCCTCGGTGAAATGCGTCATCGCGGACTCGATCATGAGCTGCGCGGCATACTCAAGGAGAAAGGTCTGCGGGAGCAGGATCCATTCGACGAAATCGTCGCCAGAAGCATGGTGATCGATATCAAGGAGCCAGTCGAATTCGACGCTGTCGTTGATCGCGTTTCAGGATGGCTTTCGCATGTTGTTCCGCATACATCGAAGGAGATCGCGCGGCAATTCATGGAAGGTACGCGCATCGGAGCTACCCCGGTCACGCATGGCGTCGCGTTGCCGCATCTGCGCGTAGACGGACTTCTCGAAGCCGAGATGATACTCGTGCGTGCCAGGCACGGGATTCATATTGCATTCAACAATCCACTCACCGGCTATGACGAAGAAGAAACCGTGTCCGCTTCTTTTTTTCTCGTCAGTCCAGAGCAAAACCCGGGACAGCATCTTCGCATCCTCGCACAAATCGCCGGCCGCGTCGACGACGACAATTTCATCGCCGCGTGGGAGGCGGCAGTGACGGAGCAGGAACTCAAGGAAGCCTTGCTGCACGACGAGCGTTCCATCGCCCTGCATGTTCGCAGAAGTGATCCTTCCACCGCCATGATCGGAAAATCGCTGCGCGAACTTGCCTTCCCCGAAGGCTGCCTCGTAACATGGCTCCGTCGTGGAGAAGAAGTTATTGTTCCTCGCGGCAGCACGGTCGTCGAAGAATCCGATCGGCTCACCATTATCGGCGACCCCTCGTCTATCAGATTGGTTCGCGCTCAATTTCTTCCTCCCCCCACCAGTAAATCGCGCAGGCCCCGGCTCTGACAGCCGCTGCGCTGGATGAAATACCAATTTATAAGGAAGTCTTGTGAAGCACTTCATACTCTTTTTGGCTGCAGCGTGTCTGCTTGTCATTGCCGCCTGCAGCGATGACGCTGTCGCTCCACCCGCGAAGACGGAACTTGAGCTGGCGCGGGCCCGCTGGGATGCGTCCGGTTTCGACAGCTATGAAATCACGCAGCGCCGCAATTGTTTTTGCCTGCTTGGCGGCAGGCCGGTCCGGCTCCTTGTGTGGCGCGACAGTCTCAGCAGCGGTGTGGACCTGACGGACAGCACTGCAATTGCCGCGACGCAGTTGGAGTGGTATCTGAGCATCGATCAGCTGTTCGACTACATCGCAGCAATCGATCCGACTGCAGTCGCGCACTACGAAGCCCGCTACGATAGCACTTTCGGTTTTCCCACATATTTCTACGTCGATTATAACACGCAGATCGCCGATGAGGAAATGGGCTTCGAATGTTCCGATCTGCATCCGCTTCGGTGAGAACAACGGCACGGGGGAGAGAGGTCAATAGTAATTCTTAAGACGATGCAAGGCTGACGTGACCACGCCCGGAGACAGCAATCGACCGAATGGAGAATACACCGGCATAATCGCCGATTGGTATGACGATTTTCTGGCCGGCGAAGGTGAAGACATTCTGCTCTACACCGGACTTGTACTGGAGGATGAAGGGCCGGCGCTGGAACTCGCCTGCGGGACAGGGAGGCTCATGCTGCCGCTGCTTCACGAAGGGATGCAGGTTGATGGTGTAGATGTATCAAATGATATGTTGGAGCGCTGCCGCGAGAAATTTGAGGCAGAGGGCGTATCGGCTGGGCTGTTCCATCAATCAATGGAAGATTTTGAAACCGGCCGCCGGTATCGAACGGTGTTTGTTTCGGGTGGTTCCTTCCAACTCATCCCTACGCTCGAGGGGGTAAGGCGGGCGTTGGAAACCGCCTATGGACACCTTATGCCGAACGGGCGCTTCATTCTCGATCTCGTCGTCGGTCCTGCGCCTTTCGGAGGAACAGATCCGAATAGCTGGCAGATCGGACGAATTGCCAGCCGCGGCAGTGAACGCATTGTCTACAGCAGCCGCACTGTCTCAGATTCCTTCGCCCAGCAATCGCAATTGTTGACGCGCTATGAACATTTTCGCGAAGGAGAGCTCATTGAAATAATTACCGGCGAACTCGTTCTCCGCGAATACAGCCGCGTAGAAGCGGAACTCCTTCTCGGCGAAGCGGGATTTGCCGTGGAACGGGCTGAACAGCGCCGCATTATGTCGACGCATTCAGTTTCCGTACTTTTTATCTGCAGAAAACCAGACTCAACATTCATCCAAGAGGATTTGTCACCATGACGGATATTTTTTCCTATTTGCAACAGGCAGTGCAATTGTACGCGCTCGATATTGTCATCGCGGTCGTCATTCTCATACTTGGGCGCTGGGCGGCGAAGATGGTCGTCAAGCTCACCCGCCGAATCATGGCAAGACGCAGTGTGGATATTACGCTGAGCAACTTTCTGACCAGTCTGCTTTTTGCCCTGATGATGGCGTTCGTTATCATTGCGGCGCTGGGACAGCTGGGAATACAGACCACCTCTCTTGTGGCTATTGTGGGTGCCGCCGGACTCGCAATCGGCCTTGCCCTGCAGGGTTCACTCTCGAACCTCGCCTCAGGCGTCATGCTGATTACCTTCCGTCCCTTCAAGGCTGGCGATTATATCGATGCTGCTGGAGTGTCCGGTGCTGTCCAGGAAGTCTCAATCTTCAACACAACACTCAAGACCCCGGACAACAAGCGCGTCATCGTACCCAACGCACAGATCACCAGCGGCAGCATTATCAACTATTCCGCTGAGGACATGCGGCGCATCGATTTTGTTTTCGGCATCAGCTAAAACGATGACATCCGCAGTGCAAGGCAGCATATTCTGGCCGTGCTCGCCGAGGACGAGCGCATTCTCGCAGATCCTGCACCTTCCGTCGGTGTCCTCGAACTCGGCGCAAGCAGCGTCAACATCGCTGTTCGTCCCTGGGTCAATACCGCGGATTACTGGGATGTGTATTTTGCCATCAACGAACGCATGAAGCAGCGCTTCGACGCAGAAGGTATTCATATTCCGTTTCCCCAGCGCGACGTTCATGTTCATCAGATGTAGGATGTAGGATGTAGGAAGCTGAGACTGTACCATGAGCCATCAGCCATCAGCCATCAGCCATCAGCCATCAGCCATCCGCCATCAGCCATCAGCCATCAGCCATCAGCCATGAGCCATCAGCCATGAGCCATGAGCCATCAGCTATCAGCCATCAGCCATTAGCTATCAGCCATCAGCCATCAGCCATCAGCCATTAGCCATCAGCTATCAGCCATGAGCCATCAGCCCCATTTCCCCTGCAACCCTACGGCCGTTCCTCCGTACGTGAGAAAGTATTTCATCACTGGAGATTCTAATGAACGAAAAGAATTACTCAATGACCTCGCAGGCAGTCGTCGGCATTATCGTTCTCCTGCTGGGCGTCATACTTACTCTCGGAAATTTTGACATCATCGATTCATCTTCTGTACTGCGCTTCTGGCCAGTCCTTCTGGTTATTTTTGGAGCGATTAAAGCGCTGCAGCCCGGACGAAGCCGAGGACGCATGTTCGGCATCATTATCAGCGCAATTGGCCTCTTTATGCTGCTCGACCGGCTCGATATTATCTGGTTCGAATTTTGGGATCTTTGGCCGCTTGTGCTCATCCTCATTGGCGGTTCGCTCGTGCTCAAGACAGGAAAGCGTCCGACGTCGCCGGGGGCAGAAACTTCAACAGAATATATCAGCGGTCTGGCTATACTCGGAAGCATCGAGCAGCGAAACAGTTCGCTGAATTTCAAAGGCGGGTCGGCCAGTGCAATACTGGGTTCCCATGAAATTGATCTCAGACAGGCAAGCATTCCCGCTCACGGTGAAGCAGTGCTGGAGGTGGACGCCTACCTTGGAAGTGTGGAACTGAAGATTCCGCAGAATTGGACCGTTGTTGTTGACGGTTCAGCTGTACTAGGAAGCTTTGAAAACAAAACGGGAGGAGGAATGACCGGCAATATGAAATTGATCCTGAAAGGTCACGCGATTCTGGGTTCTGTAGAAATTCGTAATTGAGTCTGGAACGGAAAACGGCTTTTCCATTGTTACCATAACATACCTTTGAATAACCGTTCCAAATTTTATTTCACGGAGGATCCCCATGGCTTTTCAGCTTCCCGAGCTGCCTTTCCCGAAAGACTCACTCGCACCGTTTCTCAGTCCGGAAACCTTTGACTATCATCATGGCAAGCATCACGCAGCCTATGTGAACAATGCGAATAATCTGATAAAAGATACTCCGATGGATGACATGTCCCTCGAAGAAGTGATTCGCAAAGCCGCTTCCGACGGAGCCACAGGGTTGTTCAACAATTCCGCACAAATTTGGAACCACTCCTTTTTCTGGAATTGCATGTCGCCGAACGGCGGCGGTGCGCCAACCGGAAAAATTGGTGAACTGATCACCCGCGACTTCGGAAGTCTCGACGCATTTAAAGAGCAGTTCGGCAAATCAGCTGTGACACTCTTCGGTTCAGGCTGGGCATGGCTCGCACTGAATGCAGAAGGCAAGCTTGAGTTGATGCCGCTGGCGAATGCGGATACACCGGTTATTCACAACAAGACTCCGCTGCTCACGCTCGACGTGTGGGAGCATGCCTACTACATCGATTACCGCAACGCACGTCCGAAATTCGTTGAAGGATTCTGGGATGTCGTTAACTGGGAGCACGCCAACTCGCTACTCTAAGAGTGCCTTCGGCACGCAGGAGTGCCTT
>JBATDG010000015.1:0-6873 GCA_049663345.1 Bacteroidota bacterium | reverse complement strand
AGGGACGTGAGGATCGTGAGGGACGTTGGAGTGGCGCGCTCCAGCGCGCCATCAGCGTGAAACCGGGGGTGGGAATGAAACCTGGGAGCGGCGCGCACCAGCGCGCCATCAGCGTGAAACCGGGGGTACGAATGAAACCTGAAGGTGCGCACTGCAACAGGATCGCGGAGCGCTTGCTCCGCGCTGACGATTCGCTGCCATGTAAGCGGAAACCGTGCTTGGGTCGGCGTTCGTTTTCTGCGTCTATGACGGTAATAGTGATCACGCTGGTCGTGCTCATGTCTGCCTGCTCATCCATCGATCTTCCAACGGTTGAGGAATCGAACGCCCGCATCCAGCGCTTGAAATCGGATCTGGCGATGGCTGAGCGTCCGCTGCTCGCTTATGAGCAGCAGCGCTTCAAGCTCAAGCGGGACATGAGCACTACGATTGATCCTTCGATGCTCAACCGCATTCTCAGTGGAGTGGCTGGGAGCCGGAGCGATGATATGCGCATCGATTTCCCGGCGACGCGTCCTTTGATTGAGGAGAGAACAACTGTGTTCGGCATCAGCTACGCCAACCGGCTGGATATTGACAGCGGGACTGTCACGCTCAACCTTAAGAAGGCCGCTATCACCGGTGTGAGGAAAGGCGCGCTGCGCGTATTCCTCGAACTCGAGGGTGAAGGACGCATTGCTGTCTCGGGCAAGTACACCGGAATTCCCGCCAGTGCGTCCCCACGTATCGAACTTGCCCTGCGTGACACTGTCACATTCTACATCAAGACCGGCAAAGACGGTGCGCTTACGCTCACGCCGGCGAAACAGAAAATCATACTCACCGCCACCTTCCACGTCAATCTGCTTGGATGGGAAATACCGTGGAGCGAAGACACGCCGCTTCAGCTCAACGAGATCGTAGCACCGGTTACCATACCCGGGATGCTTAGCGGAGCGATTCGGCTTCCCGCTCCCGCGAAGGAATTCAGTCGTGGGAGGATGGAATTTGTTACGGTGCCGATTGAGATTGTCCGGCCGGAAGCTGGGATTGAGGAGGGGAAAATCGTGCTTGAAGCCGATGTTGTTTACAGGTAGGGAGAATTCGAAATTCGAAATTCGAAATTCGAGAATGGAGCATTGGAGCATTGGAGCATTAGAGCATTAGAGCATTGGAGCCGATACGATTTCGATATACGAGAAAGGGCGCCCCTTGCGGGACGCCCGTGACTCAAACCGTTGCAAGCTGCCACAACCTTCTTACTCAAACGCCTCCTTCACCAGCTTCTTCTGCTCGATGTCGTGCAGGGTGCTGGAGCCGGTGGCGGGACTGCCGCTCATGGGGCGTCCGATGAAGCTGAAGTGGTAGGGAGTGCGGAGGGCGTCGCGGAGTTCGCGGTAGATGAAGTTCCAGGCGCCCATGTTTCGCGGTTCTTCCTGTACCCAGCGAATGTCGCGGACGTGAGGGTAGCGCTTGAAGAGTTCGGCGAAGTCTTCGAGAGAGAAAGGATAGAGCTGTTCGACACGAATGATCGCCGTATCGGTGATACTGTTCTCACGGCGGTATTTGAAGAGGTCATAGGCGACCTTGCCGGTGCAGAGCAGGAGACGCTTGGGATCTGCGGGCGGTTCGGGATCGTCGAGGATGAAGTGGAATTGTCCGGTTTCAAACTCAATCGCAGGACTCTTCGCCACTTCCGCACGAAGCATGCTCTTGGGTGTGAGCACGATGAGAGGTTTTTTATCCTCCACCAGTGCCTGCCTCCGGAGCAGATGGAAAAGCTGTGCGGTTGTGGTCGGTGATGCTACGCGAATGTTGTTTTCTGCGCAGAGCACGAGGAAGCGCTCGAGCCGTGCGCTGGAATGTTCGGGACCCTGACCCTCGAAGCCGTGGGGGAGAAGCATCACAAGACCGCTTTTCTGGCCCCACTTGTCCTCTGCGGCGGTGATGAATTGATCGATGATGATCTGTGCGCCATTGACGAAATCGCCGAACTGCGCTTCCCAGATGACCAACGCATTTTTCCGAATGATGGAGTAGCCGTATTCGAAGCCGACGACCGCGTACTCAGATAACAAGCTGTCGAATGCCGTGTATTCCTCCTGTCCCGCACGGATGTTGTTGAGCGGGATGTACTCGCTGCCGTTGTTATAGTCGACGAGCACGGAATGCCGGTGACTGAATGTGCCGCGGCGGGAATCCTGGCCTGAGAGACGGACGGGAATTCCCTCCAGCAGCAATGATCCGAATGCCAGTGCTTCGCCTGTGGCCCAGTCTACCATCCCATTCTCAAGAACGCCGATACGCGATTCGATCAATCTCTTCAGCTTGGGATGCGGAGCAAAATCCGCAGGGAATGTGGTGAGCGCGCGCATGAGCTCTTCAAGAGTTTCCATGTCTACCCTGGTGTCGACGCGCTTTCCGATGGATTCTTCAATTTCACGGAACACATGCTTCATGTCCACGTCGGGAGGACCGGCTTCCTTAGTGCTGTCGAAGGCGCGTTCGATGGAATCATGGAAATACTGCAGCGCATCCTCTGCTTCCTTGATCGTGATGTCGCCGCGGTTGACCAGCGCTTCGGTGTAAAGCTTGCGGACGGTGCGCTTGTCCTTGATTTTGGCATACATCAGCGGCTGGGTGTAGCTGGGATCATCGCCTTCGTTGTGCCCGTGCTTGCGGTAGCAGACCATGTCCACTACGACGTCTTTCTTGAATTCATTTCTGAAAGCCAGTGCCAGCTCGATGACACGCACAGCGGCCTCGGGGTCCTCACCGTTGACGTGGAAAATAGGGGACTGCACCATCTTCGCTACATCAGTGGCGTAATGACTGGACCGCGCATCCTCCGGCGAAGTAGTGAAGCCGATGCCGTTGTTGACGACGATGTGCACCGTGCCGCCAGTGCGGTATCCCTGCAGCATGCTGAGATTCAACGTCTCTGCGACGACGCCCTGTCCGGCAAACGCCGCGTCGCCGTGAACCAGAACCGGGAGCACTGTAAGCCGCTCAAGATCCTGGCGGATGTCCTGCATCGCACGTGCCATGCCCTCGACTACCGGATCCACGGCCTCAAGGTGGCTGGGATTCGATGCCATGGTAACCTTCAGCGTGTGGCCGGACATATCGGTATACGTGCCGCTCGCGCCGAGATGATATTTCACATCGCCGGAACCCTGCATGGAATCCGGATCTAGATCGCCGTCAAATTCATGGAAGATCTTGTCATAGCTTTTTCCGATGATGTTGGCGAGAACGTTGAGCCGTCCGCGATGCGCCATTCCGATAACAACATCCTGAATGCCGTTATTTACGGCTTCATTCAGCAATGCGTCAAGCAGGGGAATCAGTGTTTCCGCTCCTTCAAGACTGAAGCGCTTGTGACCGATATACTTTGTGTGCAGGAAGCGCTCGAAGGCTTCGGCGGCATTGAGCATGCCGAGAATACGGTGTTTCTTTGCAACGTCCATCCACGTGCTGCGTGGCTTTCCTTCCACGCGCGCCTGAATCCAGCGCTTCTGCACGGGATCCTGTATGTGCATGTATTCGATCCCCGTGGTCCGACTGTAGGTCTCGCGGAGAATTTCGAGAATGTCGCGCAGCTTCATGCGGCTTTTGTCGGCAAAGCCGAGAGTCAGAAATTCTCTATCATAATCCCAGAGCGAAATGCCGTAGTTGTGCGGATCGAGTTCAGCATGAGGTTCGATGCTGAGCTGCAGCGGATTGAGAAAGGCCTGAAGGTGTCCGCGCACGCGGTACATATTCATGAATTGCAGCACCCGCCCCTGCTTCTCGATCATTCCATCGGCGCCGTCGTTGCCGCCGAACTGCGGATTGATATCGCGCGTCAGTTTAATCGGGTGATACGGAATGCGGAGACTGGAGAAGATCTCCTCGTAGAAATTATCCTCACCGGTGAGCAGTTTGTGAAGCACGTCAAGGAAGAGTCCGCTTTCCGCTCCCTGGATCACGCGGTGATCGTAGGTGCTGGTGATCGTCATCGTCTTGCTGATTCCCAGTGTCGCCAGCGTGCGCGCATCAGCATTCTGGTATTCCGGGGGATAGTCGATGTTGCCCACGCCGAGAATCACGCTCTGTCCCTGCATAAGCCGCGGAATGCTGAATACAGTTCCGATCATTCCGGGATTAGTGATGGTGGCCGTGGTCCCCATGAAATCATCGGGCGTAATGCGGCCGGTGCCGACCTTGCGAATCAATTCGTTGTATGCAGCGAAAAAACTACCGAAGTCTAACAGTTCGGCGGATTTGATATTCGGGACCATAAGTCCACGGCTGCCATCCTTCTTCTGTACGTCTACCGCGAGACCGAGATTGACATGCTCGGGAGTGACGCGATAATGTGCGCCGTCATGAAAGTGGTAGGAATGCGTCATTGCCGGCATCGCCCGCAGCGCTTTGAGAATAGCCCATGCCAGCATATGCGTGAAGCTGACCTTGCCGCTGACCATATCCTCAAGATAACGGTTGATCAGTCTCCGGTTCTCTTCAAGGAGTTTGACCGGAATCACACGTGAGGATGTCGCGGTAGGGACGGCCAGACTCTGCTGCATGTTGCTGACGAGGATCTCCGAAGGTCCCCGAAGCAGCTCAGCGCCTGCCGGCAGCTGTTTCTCTGCCGGGGCTGCTTCTACGTGGGCCGCTGGAGCGGGCGCAGCTGCGGAGGACTCGGGTTGATGAGGAATGCTCGTGGGATGGTAATCCTCAAAAAATTCCCGCCAGTGTCCGCTGACGGAATTGGAGTCCTGCTGGAACAACCTGTACATTTCGTCGATCAGCCAGGTGTTGGGTCCGTAAACGAGTGGGTTGTCGATGCTGTTTTCAGGCATGGGTGGTATATGGTCTGTGACGGGCGCGGGGCTCCGTCCATGATAAATGGATTTATTGCAGAAATAATCTCTAAAGTTCAGAAAAAACGCGGACAACGGCAATGTTGGAGGAATGATGTCCGCATTTTTGAAACACAGAAAGAGTCATTTTGGTTTACGGTCATTCGCGAAGCTGTTGCCGGAATTTACTTCGTGTCGTACATTGCCGTGATCGGTAAATCTAAAAGAGGATCAAGATGAAAAAACTGCAATACCTGGCCATCACTGTATTCACCATTGTGCTGCTGGCTGGCTGTGGACAGAAACAGAGCGAAGGGGAGAAGATGATTGAAACAAAGGACCATCAAAAAGTCGCCGAACGCCTCGCCATGTATGCTGATGTAGACATCGACGTCGACATGTCCATGCTGACGGACCGCGAGCGGCAGCTCGTGAGCAAGCTGATCGAAGCCGGCAATCTGGTCGATGAAATTTTCTGGATGCAGTCCTCAGTCGATGCTGTCGCCGTCCGCGATTCGCTGATGGGCGTGGATGATGCTGCGGGGAAGGACTTCCTCAAATACGTCAACATCAACTACGGTCCCTACGACCGCATTTTCGAAGGTGAGCGCTTCGTCGGTTATGGACCGGCACGCAAGCCGGCTGGTGCCGGGCTTTACCCCAGGGATCTGAGCAAAGAGGAATTCGAGGATTGGGTTAAATCCCATCCTGATCAGAAAGCTGCGTTGGAAAGTCAGTACACGGTTGTCGTCCGCGAAGGCGATCAATTGCGTGCTGTCCCTTATCATCAGCAGTACCCGCAGGCAGCAAAGATTGCTGCGCTGCTCAATGAAGCAGCGGAACTGGCGGATAATCCCAGTCTGAAAAACTATCTGAAGCTGCGCGCGAAAGCGATCGCCTCGGACGATTACTTCGAAAGCGATATGGCGTGGATGGATCTGAAGGACAACAATATCGACGTCGTTATCGGCCCCATAGAGAATTACGAGGACGGTCTCTTTAATTACAAAACTGCCTTCGAGTGTGCTGTCGTCGTGAAAGATCCTATCGGTACAAAAGAACTGCAGATGTACAAGCAGCATATCGATTCTTTCGAGAAAGCCCTCCCGATCGATGAAAAGTACAAGCGCTCGACGGCGGGTTCAGGCAATGTGCTCGAAGTTGTGAACGTGGTCTATTTCGGAGGCGATTTCCAGGCAGGAGTGAAAACCATCGCTGCGTCGCTGCCAAACGATCCCCGTGTAACGGAGAAAAAGGGCGGCAAGAAGCAGATGTACAAGAACCTTATGGAAGCGAAATTCGACAAGATCGTCATGCCGATCGCAGAGCGAGTCCTCGAACGCGGTCTTGTAGAATTTGTGGACAAGAAGGCATTCACCAGCTTCGTCACGCTTCATGAAGTGTCGCACACACTCGGTCGTCCCTACGTTTTCGGCAATGAGTCCCTCAGCGTTCGCAAGGGAATGAAGGACCGCTACTCCACGATCGAAGAGTGCAAGGCCGACATCCTCGGGCTCTACAACAACAAGCTGCTGCGTCAGGAAAACGTGATTAATGACGCGGATCAGATTCGCACGATCGTTACCTACGTGGCGGGACTTTTCCGTTCGCTTCGCTTCGGTGCGGAAGAGGCGCACGGCCAGGCAAATCTCATGCAGCTGAACTGGTTCATTGAAAAGGGAGCGCTGTTGAAGAATCCCGATGGAACCTACGCAATCAACTTCGACGGCTTCATGGATAAGGCCGGTGAATTGGCCCGTGCGGTGCTCACAGTCGAAATCGAAGGTGATTACGACGGAGCCGGCGAACTCATCGAGAAATACGGCAAGATGAATCCCGAAATCGACGCCGTGATCAAGAAGCTCATCGACATCCCGCGCGACCTCAACACGAGCTACACCGCCGCGAGATAACACCCCGATCCGAACTGCCCGCTCGTTACAAGGGCCGAACCACCGGTTCGGCCCTGCTTGATCCGAGTTCTGTTACGAGCATTGACGTAAGGCCGAGCCAGCGGCTCGGCCCCAGGTCCTCGAGCTTGGCGGGG
>JBATDG010000014.1:0-223706 GCA_049663345.1 Bacteroidota bacterium | reverse complement strand
GTATGATACATCCGTGCGCACGAATACTGCGCAGGGTCCCGGCGGCGACGCAGCTGTGATTCGCGTAAAAGGCACCCGACGCGCGCTGGCAGTGAAAACGGACTGCAACGGCCGCTACGTGTACCTGAATCCCCGCAAGGGCGCGCAGATCGCGGTTGCCGAATCAGCACGCAATGTCGTCTGTACGGGAGCTCAGCCGCTCGCGATCACCAACTGCCTCAATTTCGGCAATCCCTACAAGCCGGACGTCTACTTCCAGTTCAAGGAAGCCTGCGCAGGAATGGGAGAGGCATGTCGTTTGTTCGAAACTCCGGTGACCGGCGGGAATGTCAGTTTCTATAATGAGAATCCGAATGGCGCTGTATATCCGACGCCGGTTATCGGCATGCTGGGACTGATCGATGATATCGACCACATTACTCAGTCCGGATTCAGAAATGATGGCGACCGCATCGTGCTGCTGGGTACCAATCGCAACGAGATCAGCGGCTCCGAATATCTCACCAGAATTCATGGGATTGTCGGAGGCGACGCGCCATTTCTCGACCTCGAAGAGGAACACCGGCTGCATGGACTGCTGCTCAAGCTGATTCGGGGCGGAATGGTGCGCAGTGCTCACGATGTTTCCGACGGCGGACTCGCAGTCACCATCGCTGAATCCTGTTTCCTCGGAAAAAAGGAAATTGGCGCGACCGTCACCATTGAAGCTGCTGGAGTGCGAAAGGATGCACTGTATTTCGGCGAATCACAGTCACGTGTCGTTATCAGCTGCGCACCCGATGCGGTTGAAGGGATACTTGCAGAAGCTGCAATTGCTGGAATAGAAGCAACGGACATCGGCTCCGTCGGAGGTGACCAGCTCCGCATCAACAGCGATATCGACGTTGCGGTTACTGTGATTTCCCAGGCACACGCAACGGCGCTGCCGAATCTCTTCGAACGGGTGTGACGGAAAACGCTGACATATCCTGGTGGAAGAAATTCCTACAATTGCTGGAGCACTTTGTCACCCTCCGCTGGGTGCGTCAGATCTGGATGTACCTGGTTCGCATCGTCGAGAGGATGGAAGCAAATAACATCTTCCTCTCGGCGGCCGGCATCAGCTTCAACGTACTGCTGTGCTTCATCCCGCTGCTGCTGCTCATTTTCTATGTACTCGGATTATATCTCAGCAGTGCGGACGCAATGTCCACCGTCGATACGTGGATTCAGAAGCTTGAGTTGTTTCCATATCAGAAGGATCAGCTGCGGGAAATCGTTCTTCAATTGATGGAAGAATTCGTAAGCGGGTCGTATCTCGCGGGGGCGCTGGGTGCTATCGGTCTCATGTGGGCATCTTCCACGCTCTTTGCCGCACTCCGCAGCGCCCTTAACACTGTTTTCAGTATTAAGGACACAAAGAATTTCGTTACTTCGAAGCTAAAGGATTTCGCGATGCTGAGTATTGTCGGCATCACCCTCGTTGCCGTTACTGTATTTCTGTACGGTGTTTCACTGGTCAAAGAAATCGGGCAGAATGTCTTGGGTGTGGAATTCCAGTCATGGATATTCAATGATGCGGTGAATCTGATTTCACCTTTTGTGCTCAGCTTCATCCTGTTTATCCTGGTATTTTATCTGCTTCCCGACAGAAGACTGCATGCACGAGTGATTCTCGTCAGCAGCGCTGTTGCCGCTGTGTCGTGGGGATTGGCGAAGTTCATTTTTGCTTACTACCTCACCAACCTTTGGAAAATTGGTTCGATCTATGGTCCCTACGCGATCATCGTCGCATTAGCGATCTGGGTTTATTATTCCAGCCTCACCGTGCTTGTTGCCGCAGAGATAGCAGAGATGAATTCCGAGCGCAAGGAACTGCGAAACCTGTTTTCAAACAGAAGCCTTTCGGCAGTGGTGCGGCGCAGTCTGAACGAAGAAATTGATTTTCCACACATTCCGCCGGCAGTACCGAAGAAACCTCGCTTCAAAAAAAAGGATGCGCAATAGCATCCGGGATTTTCGTAACCTCGAATCCATTATCGGCTCGAACAGATAAATCTCTTCACTTCGGCGCTCGCGCACGGCCTTTGTTGTCTGCATTTTATGGTCACGGACAGCTACCTTTTTATATGCGGGGAAAAGCGTATTTTTAGAGATGAAATTCATTTCATCGTTACGTTGAACGCTTTTCGAATTCATGGCAATAGCTGAAATCGGGTAAAGGAACCGCTGGCATGCACGATACGGTACGCAATGCTCATGCACGACATGAGGGCGACGGGATAGATCCTGAAGTCCTTGCTGCGCTGCGTAACGGGACCATGACGCTTGAAGATGCCCTGCAGCTTGAACGGCAGCGTCTGGAGCGTGAAAGCGGTCTCGTGCCTCGCAAGGGACATTGGGAGCGTCCCGCCGAACGCGCG
Organism: Bacteroidota bacterium; assembly: GCA_049663345.1. Classification (GTDB taxonomy): domain Bacteria; phylum Bacteroidota; class Ignavibacteria; order SZUA-365; family SZUA-365; genus SZUA-365. Next base: position 221,304 of record JBATDG010000014.1, on the reverse strand, counting down.
TTCACTCGCGCCGAACGGAGCACAACCACTGTGCTCTTCGGCGGATTGACCTGGAAGCACGAAAGACTGATTCAGGCTAATATGCATCGCCTCGGATATGTCGTCCGCTACCTGCCCGCGCCGGATGTACGCGCCTTCGAAGTTGGCAAGGAGTTCAGCAATAACGGTCTCTGTAATCCCACGTATTTCACAGTCGGAAATCTGATATCCCATCTTCAGCAATTGGAAGCAGAAGGGATGCCGCGGCGCGAAATTATCGACACTTACGTGTTTTTTACCGCTGGTGCCTGCGGCCCCTGCCGTTTCGGAATGTATGAATCGGAATACAGGCTCGCGCTGAGGAATGCCGGCTTTGATGGTTTTCGTGTGCTGATTCTTCAACAGCATGGCGGTTTGGATCAGAGCAGCGAGGATGCCGGACTCGAGATTAATCTTGATTTCACTCTCGGTATTCTCAATGCCTTTCTCGTGGCGGATCTGCTCAATGACATCGCGTATAAAATTCGTCCCTATGAAATGGAACCCGGATCGACAAACCGGGTACTGATCGCTGCGACGGAGTACGTTGCCTCTACGATTGAACGCGAGCCCATCTACCATTTGTCTGCAAAGACGGCGCGGCTGCCCTTTCTCAGAAACCATATTCGCGGCGCAGAGAGTGCAATGAAGTTTTTGCGCCAGTTTTTCGCGAGTCCTTTCCCGAATCTGGTAGGCGAATGCCGCGACATGTTCGCTGAGCTTCGCGTCGACAGAACGCGCGTGAAGCCGGTCGTGAAAATCACTGGTGAGTTCTGGGCGCAGACTACCGAAGGGGACGGAAACTTCCGCATATTCGACTTTCTCGAACAGGAGGGAGCCGAGGTAATGATCGAGCCTGTTGCGCCGTGGCTTCTGTATCTGCTGCATCAGGAAAAGCAGTACACCAGTGATCGCCGACTGCTGGATGTTCGCGCAGACCTGCGCGGAACAGGAAGAGCGCGTGCTGTGGTCCGCAGCGTGTGGAATTACGTTCGGAAGTGGACATTGCTTTCGCTTGCAGAATCGCTGTACACAAAAGAATACCGCCGCCTTCGCGCACGTCTGGACTTCCTCCCGCAGGACATTCCGGATCAGGATCATCTTCAGGACATTGCCCATCCCTACTATCACAGTAGGATTGAGGGCGGGGAAGGTCATCTCGAGGTGGCGAAAAACATCTACTATGCTCGAGAAAAACTCGCGCACATGGTGCTTTCTGTGAAGCCGTTCGGCTGTCTCCCCAGCACGCAGTCCGACGGAGTTCAGACCGCTGTGGTGGCGCATCACGACGATATTATCTTTCTCCCGATCGAAACCTCCGGTGAGGGAGAAATCAACGCTCACAGCCGCGTACAGATGACGCTGAACGATGCTCGAGAACGCGCAAAAGAGGAATTCTCAGCCGCGCTTCTGGACTGTGGAATAAGTGCCGGGGAATTGAAGGAGGAGCAAATGCGCAATCCCGCGCTGCAGGATCCATTCCTTCGTCTGCCGATGACGGGAGCGGGCACCGCCGCCCGTTTTGTCCGCCGTGTCACCGAACTTCGAAGAGAAAAATCAAAATAGATGAATGACGTTCAGTTGAAATATCTGGTCGGTCTCGATGTGGGAAGTACTACGGTGAAAGCCGTGGTACAGAGCATGGGAGATAGCGGGATTATTTGGAAAGAGTATCAGAGGCATGAAACACGACTGGCGGAAACCGTCCTCGCGTTTCTAGAACGCATTCTCGACGAATTCGGCGCTGATCCGAAACAGTATCGCATTCTCATGACCGGGTCGGGCGCAAAATCACTTGCGCCGCATCTCGGCGCCCGTTTCGTGCAGGAAGTCAATGCGGTGTCGCTTGCGGTGGAAGAACGCTGTCCACAGGCGGGAGCTGCCGTGGAGCTTGGCGGACAGGATGCGAAGATTCTGATTTTCCATCGCGATCCGCTCACCGGCCGCAGCAAGAAATTTACTTCGATGAACGATAAGTGCGCCGGAGGGACCGGAGCGATCATCGACAAGATCAATGCAAAGCTGCGCATCCCCGCCGATCAGCTCGCACATCTCCGCTATGACGGCGTACGTCTGCATCCTGTCGCCGGGAAGTGCGGCGTGTTTGCTGAAACGGACATCAACGGCCTGCAAAAGCAGGGTGTGCCCCCTGAAGAATTGATGGCCTCGCTCTTTGAGTCCATCGTGCAGCAGAATCTCTCCGTGCTGACCCGTGGAAACACGCTGCGGCATGACGTTCTTTTGCTTGGAGGACCGAACACATTTATCCGCGGACTCGCCGAATGCTGGAAACACAACATTCCACAGCTTTGGAAAGAACGCGACTATCCTCTGCCTGAGGGACGGAATCCTGCGGATCTGATCTACGTTCCGGAGGATGCTCAGTATTTTGCTGCTCTCGGCACGTTGGTCTACGCCTCGCGCAATGAAGTCACTGAGAGCTTCTCAGGACTCGATGATCTTCGCAAGTACATCTCGCATGGCAGGGAACAGGCGCGGCGTTCTAAAGTGGGTCCTCCGCTTTACGAAACGAAAGAAGAGCTCGAGGAATTTATCGCGGAATACGCGATCCCTGAATTTCAGCCCAGGGTTCTGCAGCCCGGTCAGCGTTTCGACGCCTATCTTGGAATCGACGGAGGGTCGACCACGACGAAGGGCGTATTGCTCGACCGCAACCTGGAGGTCGCCTTCAAGGCATACCGCCTTTCGGATGGCAATCCAATAGACGACACCCGTCGAATCATCGTGGAGCTGCATGAGCAGGTGCGCGCGCAGGGAGCTGAGCTGCGCATCCTCGGTGTAGGCACCACGGGATATGCGAAAGATATTCTCAAGGATTCGATCGGTGCGGATGTCGCGCTCGTGGAAACCGTAGCGCATACACAGGCCGCACAACGCTACTACAAGAACGTTGATGTGATCTGTGATGTCGGAGGTCAGGACATCAAACTCATTCTCCTGCATCAGGATAGAGTCGTTGACTTCAAGCTCAATACACAGTGTTCCGCCGGTAATGGCTATTTTCTTCAAAGCACCGCGGAAGGCTTCGGTTACGATATCGGCGACTATGCAGACATTGCCTTCACCGCAACGAAGGCCCCGGATTTCGGCTACGGATGTGCGGTATTTCTTCAGTCTGATATCGTGGATTTTCAGCGACAGGGATGGAAGCCCGAAGAAATCATGGCCGGTCTGGCCCGGGTTCTTCCGAAAAATATCTGGCTTTACGTATCGCAGATCAGCAACCTCGAGCTTCTCGGGGGAACGTTCGTTCTGCAAGGCGGTACCCAGCGCAATCTGGCTGCCGTAAAAGCACAGGTGGATTTTATAAAGAAGAGATTTCATGAATTGCGTCCCCGCATCATCGTGCATCGCCATACCGGCGAGGCTGGTGCAATTGGCGCAGCGGTTGAGGCCGCGCGTCTTCATGGCAGCGGCAGGGAAACAACCTTTATCGGTCTCGAATTCGCCGAGCAGATTCGCTTTATCTCGAAGCGAGACGAGAGCACTCGCTGCGGCTTCTGCAAGAACAAGTGCCTGCGTACTTTCATCGATGTTGAAACAGCAGCTGCAAACGGAAGTGAAGAGGATCCGGCCAAGCGCCGTCTGATCATTGCAACCTGTGAGAAAGGCTGTGTGGAGGAAGCGGATGACATGCGGGAAATCGCGAAGGATCTGTCGCGCGTCCGCAGGCAGTTTCCCAATTTCGCGGATATCGCTGCGCGGGAAGTATTCCATCAGCATCATGTTCTGAATGGGAAGCGCGGAATTGTGAAAATATCCGCAAACGGACGCAGTCTCCGTCGGGATGAACTGCGCATCGGGATTCCCCGCGTGCTCAATATGTATTCGCAGGCCCCGTTTTTCACCGCCTATTTTTTGGAACTCGGCATCCCCTTCGAAAACATCATTTTCTCCGATCACACAAACGACACCCTGTTTCGGGAGGGGAGCAAGCGGGGCAGCATAGATCCCTGCTTCCCGAGCAAACTCGCGCTCGCTCATGTGCATAACCTGATAGAAAAGAAGCACGCGCAAAAGCCGTTGGACTGGATTTTTTATCCGATGGTAGATGATATGCCCAGCGACCTGGTCGGAACGCTGGCGTCGAAATCCTGTCCCACCGTGGTTGGCAGCGTGGAAACTGCGAAAGCTGCCTTCACGAAGGAAGGCGACATGTTTGCGCGTGTCGGCGTGCAGTATGTGCAGCCCTTTATAAATCTATCAGAGCCGGCGCTCGCCGCCCGCCAGATGTATTCGGATATGAAGGCCTTGCTTTCTCTCGACAGAAAGGAACATGAGCAGGCGATGAATGCCGGCTACGCTGCCATGGAGGCTTTCAACGCGAAACTGCGGAAGGATGCGGCTGCTGTTCTGAATGAGATCGAAGCGGAACAGCGCATCGGCATTGTGCTGCTGGCTCGACCGTACCACAACGACCCGGGAATCAACCACGGCATTCTCGCTGAATTTCAGAAACTCGGATATCCGGTGTTCACGCAGGACAGCCTTCCCTCGGACGAACAAACTCTGGAGAAGGTGTTCGGAGCCGATATCCGTGCGGGACGCATAACGAATCCGATGGAAATCCGCGACGTATGGAAAAATTCGTACAGTGAAAACACGAGCCGGAAGGTATGGGCTGCGAAGTATGTCGCCAGGCATCCGAATCTTGTGGCTCTCGAACTCTCGAGCTTCAAATGCGGACATGACGGACCCATCTACGCGACCGTCCAGGAAATAGTTGAATGTTCAGGTACTCCGTATTTCAGTTTCAAAGACATCGATGAAAACCGTCCCAGCGGCAGCATCAAAATTCGCGTGGAGACCATCGGGTATTTTCTCAAGCGATATCGCGAAACCATTGCCACGCAAAGCATGAAGCGCGAATCCCTCGAGGCAAAACTAACAGAGTACGAGGCGCGTCTGCTTCGGGCTCTCGGAGGAACTCCGAAGCCGCTGCCGCGATTTGCCGGGGCGGAACAATCCACCCGCTTCCACGACATCGAACTGCCTGACCGCTTGCCTGTTTGACGACCACCGCTGCTATCGTGCATTCCCTATTCACATCGATTCTCTTCGTTCTGTGCATTGCGTTGCCCGCAATCTCGCAGACACGGATATGCTATTTCGGCGACTCAATTACCGAAGGATGGATGAATGCGGAGCGCCATCCTGAACGCGCATTTCCCGCTCTGCTTGATTCCATGTTCGCGGTGAATATGACCATTGTCGAGAGCGTCGTGACCGCGCATGGTGGAGAAACCACAGAAGATGCCCTTTCACGCATCGACCGCGACGTGACGAGCGTCAACGCCGACGTCGTAGTGTTTGGCTTCGGATCCAACGATTATTTTATCTGGGGCGAACCACCTGCATCCCGCGTGTCTATAGAACGCTTTCGCTACAACTGCCGCATTATGTTTCGCAAGCTCACCGGCACCGGCTCGGCAGTCATTGTCCTCGCACCGCCGCCGGTGATCGCTGCGCGATTCTATCAGTTTTTCGACAGCACACTGTACTTGGCAGCAGAAGGAGTAGTGGCGCTTCGAGAGCGATACGCGGATATCGTTGAGGAAGTAGCTGGAGAAATCCCTGGAGTCCGCCTGATTCGCTGCGACAGCTCATTTCTGGCAGACGACGCACTGCTCGGATTCGACGGCGTACATCCGATGCCTGAGGGACACCGCATCATAGCGGAGACGCTGCTGCCTGTTGTGATGGAAGCTATCGAAGCCGGTCGAACAAACCCGATCCGGATAGCAACACTGGAGATCTATCCCTCGCCGTTCCTCCGCTATCGAGACGGCGTTTCTGTCGCGACATTCCCCGTTGCGGAAACCGGTGAATTCGTACTTTTCATTCACGATTCCTCGGGCCGTCAAATACGGAAAATCGTATATTACGCGCATACATCTGGCAACCACAGCGTCTTCTGGAATGGCCGCAGCGATAACGGAACAATGGTCTCCGCCGGCGCATATACTTTGTCTTTGCTCTTTTCCAATCAGCCAGTGCGAATGAGCACAATTCTCGTCCTTTAGAGGTCCTCAATGAAATCGATTCTGATAGCCGCTATTCTGCTTTTCACCATGTCCGCCTCTGCGCAGAATGTACCGAATACACTCGATCCATCGACGTATCGCGCGGGCTACGATATTCCCGCCGGCATCGCGCACGGGACATGGGATTTCGATGAATGGCCCGGGATTGACCACAAAGTGGTTTATGTGAAGGATTTCATGTACGGAGATGGCGGAAATGAGAAAATCAAAATCGACTATAAGCTGAGCGTATTCGACGCCGATGATCACACAGGGTATCTGCGTCCTCCCGCAGTGCTTGCCGAGCGCTTCGCGGATATGAATTCAGTTCTCGACAGAGCCGCTTCGATCATGGTGCTCGTCTCTCACCCCGATGATGAAGTGCTGCTCGCAGGCGGACTCCTGGCATCGGCCGCGCTCAAAGGGAAGAAAGTCCGGGTGTATCTGCTGTCCAACGGTGCGGATGGATCCATGGGTTTCGATGAAAATCAGGATCCCACACTCAGCGGCTACAATTGCGCTGGCGTGATGGCTGACGGAAGCGTGCGTGTCGGAACGGATCTCATGGGATTGCAAAAGCCGCAGATCGCGAGACGCTACGGACGCGCGCTGGGAGTGGACATCAGCGTTCTTCCCGTGCGCTATCAGATGAGCGGAAAACAGATTACCCAGATCGGTGAATACATGGGCTTCGATTTCAAAAAAAGTTTTGGGCCTGGTACGATCATGAGGGAAGCGATGCAGAGAAGTATAGAGGAGGTCATCATGCGCGAGCGTCCGGATGTTGTCATCACGCATGGGACAGATGGCGAATACGGAAACTTTGTTCACAAGACAGTAAATGTGCTTGTGAAAAATGCCGTGCAGAAAGCGAAAAACAGCTTCAGCTGCAGCTTGTTTACCGCCTTTCCTGAATACAATTACAACGATCATATCACCCATTATCTTGATCTGGATGCGAATGGGGGACAGGCGAGAACGCGGAAGCACAACGCCTTCAAAGGAATCAGCTACGTTTACAAAGCCGGCAACGATTACGACAAGCCGTGGAATCCGAACGATAATCTGATGGACGGCGTGTTCGTCAAGGACTACGGCTTCACTCCTACGGAAGGCATACCGCCCCGCTACGAATTCTTTCAGAAAGTGGATTGAGCTCCACTCCACACATGCGCATCGTTTTTTTCGCCAACCATTTTTTTCCCTCCATCGGCGGCGTGCAATGGAGCGTGCTTCGCTCTGCGGAAGCGCTCGCTTCCCGCGGCCATGATCTGACAATAATCACGGAAACTCCCGGCGACGGCAGCTGGGATGACGAAGTACTGCCGTTCCGCGTCCTCCGATTTCAGGTCCCGCTCCGGAGACCGTTTACGCGCATCGGCTACTGGATGTGGATGTGGCGTCAGCGGGAATTTCTTGAGTCCTCAGACGTGCTGCACTTTCATGACTACACTACATTCTTTCACTGGTTTCTTCCGCTCCGATTGCTGATCCGTTCGCCGCGCTATGCCGTGACGTTTCATGGCTTCGAACATTGGCCTATCCGGTTTCGGCATCGTATGTTTCGGGCTGCGACGGCAGCATGCTGCGATGTTCGCTTCGCTGTGGGGGAGTATGTGCGCCAACTGTACCGGCATCCTGTAGACGCTGTCTATCTCGGAGCGCCGGTACGTGCTTTTCAACAGACACCTTCCGCATCGGATGCGGTATTTGCCTACGCCGGGCGGCTTTCGGAAGACACGGGTATACTGCCTCTGCTAACTACGCTCGCCATCGCTGCGAGGAGCGCTGATGTTTCCGTCCGCGTGCGCATCGCAGGCGACGGACCCCTCCGCGACGCTGTCGCAGCGCTGGGGAGTAAGCATTTGAAAGTGGATATTCTGGGGGAATCCAGGAATCCCCAACTTGCACTCGCATCGGCGCGCTGGGTGATCGCGACAGGGTTCCTCGGCATTTTTGAAGCTTTCACCAGCGGCATACCGGTAATTTCACCAGCTTTCAACAGGATCAAGCAGTTTTACCTCGCTTCCATACCGAAGTCTCAGGAATTGTTATCCGTACTGGATGGTCCTGAATCCAGCCAGGCCTTTTTCGCATCGCTTTTGAGTGGAGAACTTGAAAAGGAACTGCATGAGAAATCGCGGAAAGCCGCATTGTTTGTTTCTGAAATGACCTGGGATGATATTGCAATTTTGCTCGAATCCTGGTACGAGATCAAAAGGCCCGTTGCTGGCAGGCCTTCCACTCAGCTGGAAATAGCTGACGCAAGGCGGCAACAATAATATGCACTCTGACACTTTACATCATTTTCTGTTTTTCGGACTGACCTCGTTCAACAGTCTTCCGCAGCGCGAACAAGCCCTCGCAATAGAATGTGCTCGTCTCGGGCATACAGTGGACTTCATCGAAATTGCTCCTTCGGTGGCTGGAAAGGCACATGCGTTGTTCAACCGCGTATTTTCTCCGTTAGCGAGGGATACCGGATTTGCTTACGATGCAGCTATCCCGAATCTTCGGATCCATACACCGCCGACGCTTCCCACCGGCTTTCGCAACAGTCTCACGCCGGGGATCGACCGCAGAATGTTTCGCCGTTGGTTCCGCAGGACTTTCCGGGACATCGATTTATCCCAGGTCATCGCCATGGTTATGATGCCTCTGTGGTGGGACAACTTCATCGGCCGTGATCTTTTCACGCCAAAGCTGCTCGTCTACGACATTTGCGATTCTCTTGAAGTCCAGAGCCGCGACGCTGAAACGCTGCAGCGTCTTCGCGCCTCCAATGCCGCCTTGGGTGCCGAGGCCGATTTGATCACCTTCAGCGCAATAGAAATGGAAAGGGATGTCCGAAAGAATTTCCCCGACGCAGCGGCGCTTTTTTTACCCAATGCTGTGTCGCGGGATTTTATCGCGAAGGTCGACCATGAACAACAGCATCCCCGGACCGGTCTACCGAAATCCATCGGCTACATTGGTGCCACAAGTGGAAAATGGTTCGATGCTGATCTTGTGCTAAAGACCATCAGCGAGTGTTCCGATTGTCATTTATCAGTCATCGGTCCTGTGGACAAACGCTTCGCCCTGGCCTGTTCGCGTTATCCGAATGTCACGCTGCACGGATATGTACATCACGACGAACTGGCTTCCCATCTTCGCGGTTTCGATGTGGCTGTCATTCCTTTTCTGGACAATGAAATAACGCGAATCGTCAACCCCCTGAAGCTCTACGAATATTGCGCTGCGGGACTGCCGGTAGTAGCCACCCGGACAGCGGAACTAGCTCATCACGCAGAACAGCTTTATCTCGCGCATGACGGCGGCAGCTTCATCGCTTCGATACGGGCAGCATTAGAAGAGGATTCTCCGGAGCTTCGCCGGGCCAGGCGTCTCTTCGCCGAGCAGAATACATGGGAGGATCGCGTACACAGTCTCATTGGTCATCTTCACAAAAAGGTGCTTGCAGCGTGAGCGCAAGGAGCATCATCGACGGATTACGCGAGATGCTGCCGCTCGGCGCGAGGGATGCCAGCGTCGTGTTTTTCGGCGATGTATTCGCGAAATTCCTGACCTTCCTGATTACACTCTCATTCATGGTGATGCTCACTCCGGATGAATACAAGCTCTACGGATTGTTCATCACAGTGCTTGCTGCGATCAACCAGTTCACCGACTCCGGCCTGCACCAAAGCTTCATTCGTTTTTTTGCGCTTTACAAACGTGACGACCCTGAACGTGCGCAGGCGCATTACCAGTTCGCACTGAGGGCGAAAACCGTCATCGTCGTGCTGACATCTTTCGCGCTTTACTTCAGCGCGGAGACGATAGCAATTACTTTGCTCCGCACTCCTGAACTTGTCATCCCGCTCCGCATCATGACCATTGCGATACTGGGGGGGGGAATGATGGAGTTCATCCTTGCAGTGCTTCAGGCAAGACAGGAATTTACACGCTTCACGCTCATACGGATTTCTGAAGCAGCCATCAAAACCGGTTTGATCTACGGCGCGATTCTGTTTTCGGTATTTTCGCTTTCCCTTGTCTACGCATCATATGCCATCGCACCGCTCATCGTCGCTGTAATCGCGATTTGGTTCGTCTCCTCCCTCGGCAAGCGTGTCGAATACGATTGGAAGGACATCGGTCGCGAGGTACTGGGCTTTGGAAAATGGATGATGATCACCTCGTTTGCAACGATGTTTCTTATGCGCCTCGATGTATTCATGATTTCTCCCATGCTCGCTGATCGTCCGGAAGAAGCGGGTCTGTATATCGCCGCCGCAAAGCTGTGTACGCCGCTGATCGTGCTCGCGGGATCGGTCTCCACCGTATTTTTTCCGAAGGCCATGGAACTGCGCACGCTCACGGAAATGCGTCGGTATGTTGGCCGAACGTTCGCCGTCAGTCTCCCGGTTACCGGCATCGGTTTGATTTATCTCATCACCATGTATTTCGCTACTCCTGTATTTTTCCCGAAGTACACCGCTTCAATGCCTTTGTTTGCCGTCCTTTTTATTGGCTACGCGTGGACGATCATCGGAAATCCGATCACCATGCTCATGCTCAGTATTGGAAGGGAACGAATGGGGACATGGGTCGCACTCGGACAGCTGCTGCTGACTATTGGATCGCATTACTGGTTCATTACGCAAATGGGTTCGATGGGAGCGGCGATCAGCAGCGTGTTGGTCTGGTTTGCCGCGGGTACGCTCTCCATGATATATATTTATTTCCACCGCCATGAAGTCGAAACGGTTGCCGCAAAAAACCTGGCCGCGAGATGAAAGTGTTAGCTGCAAATATCGCCGCCTGGCTTTTCAGGAAAATGCAGGGAGCTGAATTGTTTCTCACTCTGCGCCGTCTGCGAGCCGGGGGTCAACAGATCGCAGAGACAGCGACGTTCGGCGAGCGCGTTCAGCTTCGCATCGATCCACTGGCGCATCTGCGTATCGGCGAACGCACGCAGGTGCTGCATGACAGCTGGGTGATTGCTCATCCTGACGACTCTCTGGTAATCGAAGATGACGTATTTATTTCGCAGCACTGTACTGTCTCGGGCAGCGTCCGCATCGGAGAGGGAACGCTTATCGGCGGCTTCGTCACCATCATCGACGGTAACCATGTGTTTGATGATTTGCAGAAACCGATACGCGAGCAGGGCGGCTTGCAGCGTCCAATCGACATCGGCAAGAATGTCTGGATCGGCTCCAACGCCGTCATTCTGCAGGGTGTATCCATCGGCGATGGAGCAGTGATCGCAGCGAACGCCACTGTGACGCATGACGTGCCGCCGAACGCGATCGCAGGAGGTACGCCTGCACGCATCATTCGGATGCGGGGAGAATAATGTCGGAATCCCAGACAGGATACTCCGTTATTCGCACGGACTTCGAAGATGCGGAACTCCGCCGGTGGTGGGAGAACGTCTACGAAGAAAACCTTCTTGTGCGAAATACTTTTTTCCAATCCTGGGAATGGAATCGCTCGTGGTTCGATCATTTTGTTCGCGATGACAGCAGACGCGAACTCGTGCTGCTGCGTGTCCAGCGGGAGGGAGGACTCGTCGCCGCTGTGCCTCTGTTTCTGCAGAAGCGGAATGCGGGACCATTCAGAGTCTGGCGCTATTTTCTCTGGATTGCCGATCGTCTCTCTCAGTATCCCGATCTGATAACTACTGAACTCGATACCCGGAATCTGTGGCGGGCTGTTCTGCTTTTCCTTCATGGGGAATTTCCTGATGCCTGGCTCACATTGCATGACGTGCTTCCGGAATCGACAGCTGCGGCGTTTATGCCTGAGGGAAGCAGCGAGCAGCCGGGAGAACCATATCTGCGTCTGCAATTGAATTTGAAGGATGAAGATGCATTTCTGCAGCGCTGCGTTCCTCACATGCAGCGCGAGATTCAGCGCACCCGCCGGCTTCTGGAACAGAACGCGCAGCTGGAATGGAAGTCTCATCAGGATCCTGACATGCAGCTCGTGGAGCAGCTGATTTCGCTGAATATCCGGCGGTTCGGATCGGCGTCATGGTTCGCCGACGCGAGCAGCACTGCTTTCTTCCGTTCGCTCTGCTCACAGTTGGAAAATGAACTCCTATTATCCGTAATAATGGAGGACAGCTCCCCGGTGCATATCCTGGCATGCTATCTCCACGGCGACACTGTCCATTATGTACTCTCCGGAATGGACGAGAGTGCGAAGAAGTGGAGTCCCGGAACGATGAATATTGATTGCTGCATCCGTTGGGCGCAAAAGTCCGGATATCGGTATTTCGATTTCCTTCGCGGCGATGAGGCATACAAACGAGAGTTTGCACCGGAAGAGAGAATGAGTGTTCACCGGACCATTCCTGCGGCCAGCGGTCACATGCGCCATGCGCTTGCCCTCGCTGTGCAGCGCGGCAGAAAGGCGGTGGACAAGTCGTGACAATGCTCGCAAAAAATCGATTGCGATTTTATCGGCAGCTCTGCGCACCGGTGATTGTGTTGTCGGGAGAGATCGAATATCGTCTCACTGAAGCGGAGGATTTTCCGTGGGAGTCGCAGCCCATGCCGCAGCACAACGCAGTGTATCGTCAGCGCTTCGCTGATGGCGAACAGGCGCTGATCGGCAGCAGCGGCGGCGAAATTGTTTTCATCGCGTGGGTGGAGCGGAAAAGTTTGCGCATCGACGAACTCGCATGGCGATGGAATCTCCAGGATGCCGAGGCGGTGGTTTACGACGTCGTCACTATGGACGCATGGCGGGGAAGGGGTATCTATCCCGCCGCACTTCGAAGGCTTTGCGGATTACTCGCCGAGGATGGCATCCGTCATCTCTGGATCTATGCAGAAGAAGAAAATAGTTCGTCACTCCGCGGAATTGAAAAAGCACTCTTCGAGTATCGCGGCAGCATCACGGCAAAGAAAATATTCGGGATGACATTGCGGCAAGGAACCGTAAAGGGAGTGAACGCATGATCGGAATCCGCCAGCTGCTTGAATTTCTATCAGTGAGGAAGCTTCGGCTGAGGGCGTCTCAAATTGCTGCGCTCGCTGCGAATCCTAATGTCACGGTATACCCTCGAGAAATCACTTTTGAGGGTCCGCCGATCCGTGTCGCATTGCTCACGCCTCATGCCGATGATGAAACCTTCGGCGCTGGCGGGACAATGCTAAGGCATCTCGCGCATGGAGATGAAGTGCGAGTGACCCTCTTTTCAGACAACGCAGCATCGATTGATGGTAGTGATTTAAGCAGCGAACAAAAGCGAGAAAAGAGGGAAGCGGAATTCGCTTCCGCCATGAATATTCTGGGCGTTGAGCAGTGGACCCCGCTGCGGCTCGGGAACACCGACTTCACCAACTCTGTATACAGGGAACGTGCTTTTTCTGCGCTGATTGAGAATGAACCCGATGTTTTGTATCTTCCTTCGTTATTCGATAATCATCATGACCATCGAATACTCAATGACTGGCTGCTTCGGACTTTGCGTGAACACACTTTCTTTCGTCCCATCATCCGCGGGTTTGAAGTTTGGAGTCCTCTCCCAGCCACTGCCGTTACTGATATTTCAGCCCAGATTGAAAGCAAGCGCGATGCAATGCGCTGTTACGATAGTCAGCAGGATGCCATAGATTACCTGCATCACATCGAAGGGTTGAACGCTTATCGCGCAATGACTCTCGGTGGAAGGCGCGCACGATTTGCAGAAGCATTTCTTGAATTGCCCGCTGATGTGTATCTTGAACTCGGAAATTCTTATTTGTCCTTGTAGATTAGTAGATTGTTAGATTCTCGAATACGTTCCATGGAGGAATTTCAATGCGGAAATCGTCGAAAGCGTTTGTGAGTATCCTGGTGGCCGTCGCGGCAATGTTGATCTGTACTGTGCAGGTGGACGCCCAGGTTGGACAGAGCCTCGTTATCAACAGGTTCGTATCCGATCCTGACAACATCGAAACGCACGTGGTTATCAGCGACGTGGACGGCGTCGGTCCAAATCTCAAGATCTCGATCTACAATGAAGAGGGTCGTCTGGTGTACGAGCGGTACGAGACCCTGAACGCATTCGGGAAGATCAATTACAACCCTCTCACGTATCTGAACGCTTATCAGCACGGATACAACCAGAACCCGAAGTTCAGTGGTACCGTGCGTATCGAGAGCGACGGCGGCAACATTGCCGGTCAGTATTGGGAGAAGTATCGCGACACCGAACGCGCGTATCTTAACATCGCTGTTCCTGCCGCAGACGGAAAAGGCTATGACAAGCTCGTATGCCAGCATTTCGTGAGCGACAAGGCCGTGAACTCGCAGATCATCGTCAGCAACACTGAAGTCGCGCGTCCCGTGACAGTTGATGTGAAATTTTACTCAGATAACGGCGGACTCGTCGGCGTCGAAAAGCGCGTCATTCCTGCAAATGGCGTGACGAGCATCAACCCGTTCAAGTCGATAAAGGGCGTACAGATGACTGGCACAGCCTATATCGTTGTGGTCGGAGCCGGCAAGATCACCGGTGAGTACTGGCAGACAGCCGAACGTGAGAAATACCAGGTTGCGCTGCCTCTCGAAGGCGTTACCAAAATTCGTTAGGAAGTGCCATGGCGCAGATCATGCGCGTTACTGGAATTCTGATTATCGCAATTGCGTGCGTGTCCTTCGTGGCACGCGCGCAATTTGCGTTTGAAGGGGAGAGGACGCCGCAGCTTCGTGTTGGGGACCAGCTTGTGGTCAATTATTTCGAAGCCGATCCCGCTCTCTTCGAAACCCATCTAGTCATCACTGATCATGAAGGTACAGGATCTGTGGTAAATGTGCTTTTGTATGAGATGGACGGTTCACTCGTCGCTGCGCAGTCATTTTTTCTCCCAATCTTCGGCAAAGTCAATTACAATCCTGCAGATGATCTCGGGGACAGGAAATTCAAGGGCACGATCCGCATCTTTTCCGATGGCGGCAATGTTTCAGCGCAGTACTGGCAGTTCTACAAAGAACCGGAGCGCTCGGTCTTTAATACCGCTATTCCGGCATCCGATGCGCACGGTTCCAAGGCGCTGCTTTGCCAGCATTTTGTCTCCTCACCGGACATAGGCGCGCATCTCGTTCTGGTCAATCCCGCTTACGACAGCGCCGTTACCGTTGCGGTCACGTTTTATCTTGACCGCGGTAAGCAGCTCACGCGCGATAAGCACAGCATTCCACCTAATGGAATGCTGGAACTCAACCCGTATACTGAAAACGAAGGACTGATTAAAACCGGTCTGGCCTACTGCGAGGTAGTCGGAGAGGGATCCATAACCGGAGAGTATTGGCAGTCGAGCGAGGCCGAGCGGTATCAGGTGGCATTGCCGCTCGACATCATACCTGTGCGCACCAAGCACTGGTGAGATCAAAGCATTTTCGGTTTCATCGCAGCATTCAAACCTTCGTCCGCTGCAGCACACAAGAGAACATCGGAGCTTTCAGGCCTTCGTCAGCTGCAGCATGCGGGAAAGAAGCGCAGAGTTTAATTCACCATTGTGTGCGGCGCGTTTCTGCCTTTTGAATGACAGCAAAAGAGCGTAATTTAAGGGATGAATTCATTTCACCGGCATATGTGAAGCAATTGAAGCTTTTCCAACGCTCCCGTCAGAGGGGCGTAAGAACGGATAGTATAGCTTTACATAATGTTTATTATAGGAAGTAAGGGCCTGAGGATAATACAACGATTATGAAAGAATCTACCAAGCAAAACTGGGATACCTTCTGGGACCAGAAAGCCGATACCAAAGAAGTTTATGCGAATACTGACCGTATTCGCCGCAATCTTTCCCGCAATATGGATCTCAGCGGCAAACGCATTCTTGAAGTCGGCGCTGGCACGGGACGCGACTCTTTTTATATGGCGCAGGACGGCGCAGAACTTTTCCTTCTCGATTATTCCATGAATTCTCTCAAGATCATCCATAAGCTGCTGCCGAGCACGGATCATATCAGCGCCGTCGGCGGAGACGCCTTTGCGCTGCCGTTTCCGGACGGTAGCTTCGATGCTGTCTTCCACCAGGGTCTGCTTGAACACTTCCGTGAGAGCGACGCCAGACGCCTTCTCGAGGAAAATGTGCGTGTACTCAAGACCGGCGGACTCCTCGTGGTTGATGTTCCGCAGCGCTGGCATATCTATACCGTGATAAAACACACTCTTATTGCTCTCAATGCATGGTTCGCCGGCTGGGAACGCGAATTTTCAGTGCGGGAACTGCGGAATCTGCTCAAGGAGCTAGGTCTGCAGCCGGTGGACGCTTACGGCGAATGGATGTATCCAAGCCTTATCTACCGCACAATGCGCGAAGCTTTGTATAAAGTGGGCCTGAAGCTTCCGCTGTATCCGAAACTGATTCTCCCTGTTTCGCGTCTCAGAGCGAAAATTCGAACCAGGCTCGATGGGAACGCTCTTAAAATCAATACAGCGCTGTCCATTGGTGTTATTGCAAAAAAATAACCTGATTAGCACCCGCTTATTCGCTTGTATTGCAATTGTTTAGGACTTTTACTTCATGTCAGACAGACCATTGAAAATTCTTGTTTTGAACTGGCAGGATATCACAAATCCGCTTGCCGGCGGCGCTGAGGTTCACCTCCACGAGGTGTTTGAGCGCATTGCCGCCCGAGGACATGAAGTTACGCTGTTCTGTCATCATTTTGACGGCGCAGCGCATGAAGAGATGCGCAACGGTATTCGCATAATTCGCAAAGGCGGCCGTTCCCTTTTTAATTTCCAAGTTCCGCTCGCGTATTTCAGACGTTTTCGGAAAGAACATTTCGATGTCATCGTTGATGACGTCAATAAGATCCCCTTCTACACTCCCCTGTTTGCCAAAGAACCAGTACAGGGAGTGACGCATCACCTTTTCGGGAAAAGCATTTTCCTCGAGACGATTTTCCCCTTTGCGGCCTACGTCTATCTGTCGGAACGCCTGATCAAGCCCATTTATCGCCGCGTGCATTTCATTATTGGTTCGCCCAGTACGCACAAGGAATATCTGGAATGGGGCTTTCCGCAGGATCAGGTGACGGTAGTTAACTACTGCGTCAACAATCAGATATACTTTTCAGATTCCAGCAACACTTATGATGTTCAGCGAATCGGGTACTTCGGCCGGCTGAAGAAATACAAATCCGTGGATCATCTTCTGCAGGCGTTTCATCGCATCAGGGATGAGTACCCAGGTCTGCAGCTTGACATAATCGGGGACGGCGACGACAAGGCCAGACTTGAGGAAATCGCTGCCGGGCTTGGACTAAATGACCGCGTCAACTTCCGCGGCTTCATCGACGAATCGGAGAAGGCACCGATGCTGCAGAAAATGAATTTCGTGGTGAATACGTCTTCAAAGGAGGGCTGGGGACTCACCGTCGTCGAGGCAAATGCCTGCGGTGCCCCGGTCGTGGCTGCGAATGTACCCGGTTTGCGCGACTCTGTCGTCGATGGTGAAACGGGATTGCTATATGAATTCGGCAATATCGATGATCTGGTCTCGAAGATGCGGGTATTTCTCGACAGCGTCGAGACCCGCAACAGGTTCAGGGATAGCGCGCTCGCCTGGGCGGCAAAATTTGACTGGGAGGTCGCTACGGACGAAACGCTCACACTTATCCGCCGCACTATCGCTCATTGGAAATCCTGATTTTCTGGAGATTACCAACCACAGCTTTCGAAGAAATCTTTCGCCGGCGCCGGGTGAGCGGCAATTCAGTAACCCAGTTCTCAAAGAAATCCCTCAATCCCGTTTCTCACCGAATCAGGGCAGCAGCGAATCAGTATCCCAGTTCTCAAAGAAATCTACCCTGAGTGCCTCAATCCCGTTTCTCACCGGATCAGGGCAGCAGTGAATCAGTACCCCAGTTCTCTGAGAGATCCCTCACTTATCCCGCCTTTGCCGCTTTCGCGGAGATAATTCAGTACGTACTTCCCTATCATATCCAGCTCAATATTGACGCGAGAGCCTTTCGCATAGGTTTTGAACAGTGTCGCATCCCATGTATGGGATATGACAGACACGCTGAAGCTCGAGGAGGTCCTTTCCGACACAGTCAAACTGATGCCATCGATAGCGATGCTTCCCATGGCAACAATATTCGCCGCGGCGGATTCCGGGAAAGAAAATGTCACGAGCCAGCTTTCCAACCTTCTGTCGATTCTAAGAACATCGGCGGTAAAATCGACATGTCCCTGCACGAAATGTCCACCCAGCTTCCCATTCGCGCGAAGCGCACGCTCAAGGTTGAGCTGTGATCCCTGGACCATTGCGCCCAGCGTAGATTTCTTCATTGTCTCTTCGACGGCCTCGACCGTGAAATGGTCGCTGGTGAAGTGCGTGACGGTGAGGCAGACGCCATTGACCGCTATGCTGTCTCCGATCGCGATGTCCTGTAGTGCGGTCGTGGCCGCGATCTCGAGTCTCCGGCCATTTCCCATCCGCTGCGTTGTGCGCAGTATCCCGAGTTCTTCGATGATGCCGGTGAACATGTCAGTCCTCCTTCGCAGGTCTGAGAATGGTGTAGATGTCGCTACCCATGCGCAGGACGTCTTCAATGCGATACTGATAGGCGTCGCTCAAATGCAGAGGACGAAGCGCTGAAAAAGCGCCTTTCCCCTGACCGATGATTTTCGGAGCAGTGAATATGTCAATGCGGTCAGCGATGCGGGCGCGGATAAATGCGGAAAAGACTTCGGCACCGCCCTCGACGAGGATAGACCGGATGCCGTGGCCATCAAAAAGGACCTGCAGAGCCGATTTCAACGAAGCATATTCAAGCGTGTCCGTAGTGACGTCGATGACGCGTACGCCGCGCTTCTGAAGCTTGCCGATAAATTCCGCATGCGTCTTGGCGCTTTTCCTGGAAGTGATGACGATGGTACGGTCTTCCCCGCCATCGCGAAACACTGACGCTGCGGGAGGAAGATTCCATGAACGCGTGAGAATGATTCGCTGCGGTTGACGGCCTTCAACGTGGCGCACGGTGAGCGAGGGATTGTCTTTTCGCACGGTTTCTGCGCCGACCAGTACGGCATCGTAAAGTGAGCGCAGGCGATGTACTTCTTCTCTCGATTCTTCGGAAGTAATCCAGTGCGACGTTCCTTTCATCGCGGCGATGTAGCCGTCGAGAGTCTGCGCGATCTTCAGAATAATAAACGGACGCTTCTCGACAGCGTTGACGATGAAGACTTCATTCAGCGCCTCGCAGCGTTCGCGCTCCACATCTTCGATGACGGTAATTCCTGTATCCCTGAGACGCTGCGCACCGCGTCCGGCGACGTCGGGATTCGGATCCGGCATGCCGATAATAACTTTCCGTATCCCGGCATCGATGATGGCCTGAGTGCAGGGCGGGGTTTTTCCATAATGATTGCAGGGCTCAAGTGAGACGTACAGCGTTGCGCCTTTGGCTGCAGCACCCGCATCGGCCAACGCATCGACCTCGGCATGCGGTCCGCCGAACGCACGATGCCAACCCTTGCCCACGATGCGTCCCCCGGCAACAACAACAGAGCCAACCATGGGGTTGGGCTCTACGGTGCCGCGTCCGCGCTCTGCCAACTGCAGGCACTTCAGCATGTACAGACTGTCTTTCTTTTGCTGCATGATTATTGCAGTCGCATGATTTTTCTCAATCTCGGAAACAGATTCTGTCCGGAGATTTCTCCCAGCCGCTCAAAGACCATAAGCGCGGTGGAGATTTTCCGACTGCCGCGATTTCCCGTTCTCGGGACCGCAGTATTTCCTTCGACGACCATTGTGGCGGAACTCCCGCCGTCAAAATTCAACGCATTCCACGCACCTCGGGCGATCATGAGTTTCGCCATGGTCTCGAGTGAAGCGCCTCGCGTGCGTGCTTTCCGACTATAGGGTTCTACTGTCATCATTATCAGAGTGTCGCCATAGCGGGAAATTCCCAGCGCGCTGCGGCCGTAGTGTCCCTCCACAAAGCGGACTTTCTTCAATCCCTCTTGCACCCATTCGATGCTTACCCCGCCATTGCGAACTATTCGCGGCGTGCCGCCTGTCATGTGAACTACCGGCGAAGCAACGATCGGCCGCAGCCGGCTGGCAACTGTGAATGTGTCGCCAACGAAGAGGGATGAAAACATAGGGAACGGTCCCCTGCCAAACGACAGCACTCCCCCATCCTCAGGAATTGCTACGAAGCCGGTGTCCAGCGCTGTGATTTTGCAGGGAATGATTGTGTTGGCCCTCGGGTCCCGGAGATAGCGAAACTGCAGCTTCAACGTTCCGCTTTCCGGACTGATATTCCATACAGAATCCATCATGGCGAGGATGGCAGTGTCAATCGCTGCCTCCGTCTCGTCAGTGATCGTGTCGCGGGAAGCTTCCCGAATACCAGTTGTGTCGATGAAGGGCACCGAGGTCCCGAAAAAGCTTGTGTAAAGCACGATTTCTGTGGAATCGACTCGGCGGTTCATTCGTGAAACAGGAATATAGCCAAGCCGTGAAAGCACGGAAACCTTCAGCGAGAACGTGTCGATGACAACTTCCCCGCGGTCGGTGAATGCAACGGAGGACCAGTTTTTATATTTGTCGGAAATCAGAATTTCACCGTCGCTCACTGTCGGTCCCATTGGATGCAGCGTTCCGGCCTTCCAGAAATTCGCGTTTGTACCGGCGACGGCTCTCACGTTTGTAAAAGAAGTGTCGTAGCGGTCGAGGATGCTGTAGACGCGTTCGAGACCCGAAATATGGTCGAGTCCTTTTCCCACACGTACCCCAACGTGCGGATTGTGCAGGTCTACCGTGACCCAATGCACATAGAGGCGGGATTTCGAATTATAGGACTGCGAGTAGCTGATCCCGGGAGCGATCTTTCGCGAACTATCCGCCGGCAAAAGGGTTTCAGAATTCGGCTGGGCGAATACTGTCTTTTGAGATAATGACAGGAATCCGAGTATGAAAATCAGTTTGAGTATTCTCATGCAGAATGAATCCGTTAGGCGGTTTTCTCGATGGGGGCGGTGAGTTCGATACCGCACATCGCGCCAGCGGTTCTGGCGATGCCCAATGGATCGAGATTAATGCTGCGCTGAAGCTCTTCCTGCGAGCCGTGTTCGATGAATTCGTCAGGGATGCCATGAATCTGCAAATAGACTCCCTGCACTCTCCGTGAAGTCAAATATTCAGATACCGCACTCCCAAATCCGCCCAGTACGCTATTGTCTTCGATAGTCAGCACGTATTTATAGCGGGCGAAAATATCATCGAGTAATGCGGTGTCCAGTGGTTTGACAAAGCGCATGTTGACCACAGCCGCCCGGACCCCACTGTTTGAAAGCAGGTCCGCCGCTTTTTCGGCATTCTGCACCATGTTGCCGACGGCTAGCATGGCGATATCCGCACCTTCCCTTACTATCTTTCCCTTGCCTATGTCCAGCCTCTGGAAACCGTCGCGCAGCTGCATGCCGATAGCGTTGCCGCGAGGATAGCGCAGTGCGATCGGACCCTTTCCGTACTCAACGGCTGTGAAGAGCATATCACGAAGCTCCTGCTCATCGGCGGGAGCCATGATTACCATGCCGGGAATAGACCGGAGGTAGCTCAGATCATAAGCGCCATGATGTGTGGGACCGTCGGCGCCGACGAGCCCGCCTCTGTCGATTGCAAAAACGACGTGGAGGTCCTGGATGGCGACATCGTGAACAATCTGATCAAAAGCTCGCTGAAGGAAAGTGGAGTAAATTGCTGCGACAGGAATATATCCCTCGATCGCCATGCCGGCGGCAAAGGTCACAGCATGCTGCTCGGCGATGCCGACATCGAAATATTTGTCGGGTACTTCTTCCTGCAGTTTGTCCAATCCCGTGCCTGAACCCATGGCTGCAGTTATGCCGACTACATTTTTCCGCGATTTAACGATTTCAACCAGCGCATCGGCAAAGATTGCAGTGTAGCTTTTCGCAGCAAGAGGTTTACTCGGCGCCTTGCCGGTGATCTTGTCAAAAGGCGTGACACCATGCAGATTCATTTCGTCATTCTCAGCGGGCGCGTAGCCTTTGCCTTTTTGGGTGACGACATGGACAAGAACAGGTCCAGGCCAATCCTGCACCTCTTCGAAAATTTTTACGAGCGAGACGACATTGTGACCATTGATCGGGCCGAAGTATCGGAAGCCGAGCGCTTCGAATAGCATACCTGGAGTGACCACTGCCTTGATACCACCTTCGAGACGCGCGGCGACCTTACGGAATCGATCTCCGAGATGATCGAATTTCCCGGCGAGATCCCATACATTGGCGCGGAATCGATTATAGGTCGGCGATGCAATCAGTCCGTTGAAGTAATTGGACAGCGCCCATACGTTCGGTGAAATGGACATGTTGTTGTCGTTGAGCACAACAATCATGTTTTTCTTGAGAAGGCCGCAATTGTTCATGGCTTCGTAGGCCATTCCACCGGTCATCGAACCGTCGCCGATGACGGCAACGACCTTGTAGTCCTCACCCTCGAAATCACGCGCCGTAGCAATGCCTAGCGCCGCAGAAATGGACGTCGTCGCATGCCCCGCACCGAAAACGTCGTAGGGACTTTCTTTCCGTTTTAAAAATCCGCTTATGCCGCCGTACTGTCTGATTGTGTGAAAGCGTTCCTTTCGTCCCGTGAGTATTTTATGCGGATACGCCTGATGACCGACATCCCAGATCACCCTGTCTTCCGGGGTCTTGAACGCAAAATGCAGGGCAACAGCGAGTTCGACAGTACCGAGGCCGGCACCGAGATGTCCGCCAGTTCGCGACACAGCGTCAATCAGAAAATCCCGAATCTCCGCGGAAACGGTACGCAAGTCATTGATGTCGAGTTTTCGGAGATCCGAAGGGTCGTCAATCTTGTCGAGAAGTGGTGTATTGAGTTTATCAGTCATTGGCTTTCCAGTAGATGACACAGTACTTATTCCTCGTCAAAGTCGAGCTGTTCGAACACACCGTCCGAACGCTTGCGAAGCTCTTTGATGCGGGTCTGTGCATCTGAAAGATCTTTAACACATTTTTCAGCGATATCAATTCCTTCGGCAAACAATTTGATGCTGTCATCCAGAGTTGTCTCATCCGCATCAAGTGATCTGACGATTTCGTTCAATCGTTCGACGGAAACTTCAAATCCGCCTGTAGTTTTTTTACTCATGGTGTTTTGTCTGTGAAACGGTGGCGTCGGCGGATCCGTCCCGCAACCGCAGCGAAATTGTGTCGCCCGCGCTGAGCTGACGCACACTGGTTATTGGTTTTTCATTGAGAGAAAGCAGTACTGCTCCGCGTTTGAAAAAATGCTCGGGGTTATGTGCCGCGAGCTTCTCCCGCAGTATCTGCAGTGCATGCTCACGCTTCTCAAAGTTGCGAGCGGACACTCGATGCAGCCGATCCAGTCTATCATCAAGAAGCTGCTCGGAACTGCGAAGGCGTCCGTCGAGACGAGAAAATGCGCGGTCGGCAAGCATGGTACGCAACAGATGCCTCCGGGCACGCATCCTTAAATCTACGAATTTCCCTGCGCTGTGCGCAATGCTTTTTACCTGCGCCAACATTTCTTCCTTCGTCCTTACGACAAGCTCTCCGGCTACCGATGGTGTGGCGGCACGAAGATCGGCGACGAAATCCGCAATGGTAAAATCCACTTCATGGCCGACTGCGCTGACAACCGGGATCCGGGAGCTCACGATGGCACGCGCAACGACCTCTTCGTTGAAGGCCCACAGGTCTTCAATCGAACCTCCTCCCCGTCCGGTGATGATCAGATCGATTTTCCCGTACTCGTTGCACAGAGCCAGGGCCTCGGCGATTTTTTCGGCAGCTCCGGCTCCCTGAACCTGCACGGGAACGATAAGCAGCTGTACTGATGGATTGCGGCGCCGGATGACGCTGATGATATCGCGGATGGCCGCGCCTGTCGGCGAAGTGACTACCGCGATGGTGTCGGGGTATGTCGGGATCGGCTGCTTGCGAGCGTCTTCGAACAAGCCTTCCTCGAAGAGCTTGCGTTTGAGCTTTTCAAATGCCACCTGCAGGGCCCCCTCGCCGCGAGGCTGCATGTCGGTTACCACGATCTGATAATTTCCGCGAGGCTCGTACACCGTGAGCCGTCCGCGGCAGACGACTTCCATTCCGTTTTGGGGACGAAAAAATGTACCCATCGCGTTCCCGCGGAACATGACGCCTGAAAGCTGAGCGTTGGCGTCTTTCAGTGTGAAATACCAATGTCCCGAACTGTGCTTAACAAAGTTTGAAATTTCTCCGCTCACAGTCACCGCGCCAAAAGTATCCTCAAGCGTATTCTTGATAAGCCGCGTGAGCTGGCCGACGGTAAAAATTGTGATTTCAGAGGTTAAGGACATACCATTTCAATTGAAATTTTAGGATAATCACGGGGAATCGAACACTGACAGAATGGTGTCCTGCTGCTCCATCGTCGGGTCAGGATCCGGAAAATCAGTGGTGAAATGAAGGCCGCGGCTTTCGTTACGGCGCAGGGCGCTTTCAATAATAAGGCTCGCCAACAAAGTGATATTCCGCAGCTGAATCAATTTTTCGGAAACGCTTGTGCGTTTGTAGAAATCCTCCACCTCGTTCTTCAGCAGGTCTATTCTGCGGCGCGCACGCTGGAGGCGCAATGAAGATCTCACGATCCCTACGTAATCCCACATCAGCGTTCGGACTTCTTTCCGGTTATGTGAGATCAACACCCATTCATCCGTATTATAGGTTCCGCTGTCATCCCACTCGGAGATCGCTTCACAAGGCGGAGCGTCAAAGCATTCGGAAAGCGAAGTCTGCGCTGCTCTATTGGCAAAGACCAGTGCTTCAAGCAGTGAATTGCTGGCCAGGCGATTTGCACCGTGCAGACCCGTCATCGCGCTCTCCCCCGCGACATAAAGTGCCTTGATGCTGGTGCGTCCGTGCGGATCGCTCACGACCCCGCCGCAGGTGTAATGTGCGGCTGGAACGACGGGGACCAAATCCGTTGTGATATCGAGATTTACCTGAAGGCACTTCTCGTAAATGCTCGGGAAGGAAGAACGCACTTCCTGTGCATCGAGATGTCTCAGATCCAGATAGACGCTCTCATCACCGCTTCGTTTGAGCTCGCTGTCGATGGCGCGTGCGACGATATCCCTTGGCGCCAGTTCGAGGCGCGAATCATATTTCTCCATGAAGCGTTCGCCGGCACGATTTCGCAGCACGGCGCCAAAGCCGCGCACTGCCTCCGAGATGAGAAAGGATCGTGCCTGCGGATGATTGAGCGTCGTTGGATGAAATTGAATGAATTCCATGTTGGCGACTTTCGCGCCGGCTCGGTATGCCATGGCGATTCCGTCACCTGTCGCTATTTCCGGATTGGTAGTATGGAGATATACCTGTCCGCATCCACCGGCGGTTATCACCGTACTGTTGGCGAAGAACTGCTCAACTTCCCCGGTCAATTTGTTGAGAACATAGGCTCCCCAGCAGCGAACGTCTCCAGGATAAAGAGGCGGCTTTTCCGCAAGATTGTGCTGAGTGATCAGGTCAATAGCGATATGATCTTCGTACACCGTGACATTCGGATGCTGGCGCACAGCATCCACCAGTACGCGTTCTATTTCTCTTCCCGTAAAATCCTTTGCATGAACGATCCTGTGGCGTGAATGTCCCCCCTCGCGGCCAAGATGAAGTGCGTCAGGATCATCTTTTGTAGTGAAATCGACTCCCAGTTTGAGCAAATCACGCACGAGAGCCGGGCCTTCGAGGACAACTATCTCGACGATATTGCGATGACAGAGTCCCGCGCCTGCCTGCAAAGTGTCGTCAATATGCAGCTGAAAGGAATCCTCATTCGAAAATACCGACGCGATGCCGCCCTGAGCATAGTTCGTATTGGACTCGACAGTCTCTTTTTTTGTCACGAGAGCGACGCTGCGGTGGTCCGCGACTTTCAGGGTATAGAAAAGTCCGGCGATGCCGCTGCCGATGACGAGGATATCAGACTTATGAAGTGGTGACACGATTGCTGCAATCCGGTTGAGATCAGGCAGATAAAGTCAAATGAACAAACGCATTACGGAGAAGCGTGAGAGCTTCTTCTATGTGCTGACTGTTGAGGTTCAGAGGCGGAAGGAGACGCATTACCCGATCGCGATCGAAAAGCGCTGTCATGACGGCTGCCGCTTCCCCAGACGAGAGAGAATCAGAATAATCGACGCAGCGGCACGCTGAAGCTGTTCAAGACTCCCGTTATTTCGGATCGTGAAGTCTGCCAGTCCGGATTTGCCTTCCGGTGGAAGCTGATGGCGCAGCCGGCTGAGAGCGGCCTGTCGATCCGATGAGTCTCTCGCCATAATCCGGTCGATAGTGAGCTCGGTTTCAGCCACGACAGCCACGGTGTAATCGAAGGCCTCTTCAATACCCACTTCGAATATGATGGCGGATTCCACAAAGACCAGCCGATGTCCTTCCGCATGAAGCTCCAGCGCCATTTTTTCAACGAGCTGCATGGTAGGAGGATGCACGATTTCGTTGAGTGCACGCAGCTTGGCAGAGTCGTCAAAAACCAGCGAAGCCAGAAAAGCCCGGTCCAGAGTTCCGTCGGAAAGATAGGTCTGTACACCGAAGCGCTCCGTCAACGCGGCACGGACCGCCTCGTCGCTTTCCATAAGGTCGCGTGCGATGCGGTCCGTGTCGAGAACAGGATAGTCTTCCCTGATCAGTGAGGCAACAGTACTTTTACCTGCGCCGATGCTGCCGGTAAGGCCGATTAACAGCGGCTCCATTTGTGACGTTGTCATTAAGCTCTCGTCTCACTTATTTGGCAAAAGCGATTGAACGTTTTTCACGAATCACAGTTACCTTGATCTGACCGGGGTATTCCATTTCATTTTGGATTTTTTCCGCAATGTCAGTGGCGAGCTGATCGGCGAGCGTGTCGTCGACGCGGTCATGTTCGACCATGACTCGTACTTCGCGGCCGGCCTGAATTGCGTATGTCTTTGCAACTCCTTCGAAACCGGTGGCGATCGTCTCCAATTTTTCGAGTCGCTTGACATACCCTTCCAGCGATTCGCGGCGGGCACCCGGACGGGCGCCGCTGATAGCATCCGCTGCCTGAACGAGCGGCGCGTACGGGGAGTCCATCGGAATATCGTCGTGATGGGAGCCGATAGCGTTGATGATAATCGGGTGCTCACGGAATTTCTTTGCAAGCTCCATGCCCAATAAGGCATGTGGACCCTCAATGTTGCGGTCGAGGCATTTGCCTATATCATGCAGCATTCCTGCACGGGTGGCGAGTTTCGCATCGAGTCCTAGTTCAGCAGCCATGATGCCACAGAGCCAGGCGACTTCTGTAGAATGCTGCAGAAGATTCTGTCCGTAGCTGGAGCGAAATTTCATCTTGCCGACAAGACGCTTAATCTCGGCATGCGCGTTATGAATGCCTACATCAAGCAGAGTGTTTTCACCCACCCGGAAGATCTCTTCTTCCAGATCCTTGCGCACCTTCTCGACTACTTCCTCGATACGTGCTGGATGAATGCGTCCGTCAGCCATGAGTGCTTCGAGCGCCATGCGTGCAACTTCGCGTCGGAAGGGATCGAAACCGGAAAGAATGACCGCTTCAGGCGTATCGTCGACGATGACATCGATGCCAGTCGCCGCCTCAAAGGCCCGAATATTTCGACCTTCGCGGCCGATGATGCGGCCTTTCATATCCTCACTCGCCAGATTCAAAACACTTACCGTGGTTTCAACCGAATGGTCTGAGGCGGTTCGCTGGATGGCCTGAAGAATTACGCGTTGAGCTTCTTTCTTTGCCGTTCCCTTCATTTCGTCGCGTATTTCCTTCAGCTGCTGAGCCGCCAGAAGCTTCGCGTCGTTCGTCATGTTTTCAATAAGGAGAGTGCGCGCATCGTCTCGCGACATACCTGAAACTCGTTCGAGCTTTTCTGTCTGCTCCTGCAGAATGAGCTGCACACGTTCCTGGCGCTCTTTGAGTTCGAGTTCCTTGGTCTGCAGGCGATCCTCGATATTCTTGATCTTCCCTTCCTGGGCGTCGAGAAGTTCCGATCGGCCAGTCAGATTTTCTTCCTTGCTGGTGAGTTGTTTCTCACGAGTATGCAGTTTATTCCGCTGCCGGTTGAGTTCTTTTTCGATTTCCTGTTTTTTATTGAACAGCTCGTCTTTGACCTCAAGCAGTTTTTCTTTCTTTACATGTTCTGCATCTTTCTCGGCTGCGTCTAAAATCTCACGAGCGCGATCCTCCGCAGCTGTGAGTTTATTCTGTCCGACGCGGGAGGCTATAAACCAACCAAGAAACAAGAACAAGGCGCTGAGGCCTACTATGGTTGGCAATAGCCAGTATAATTCAACGTTCATCAAATGTATCCTCCAGTATAAAAAAGTACCGCACTACCCCGGACAACTGGTGGAGGGAAAAAAGAACCCATCCATGACACAGTGGGTAAATGCCTTTTCATCTCTTGCTTCCACTGTCACCAGCCGAAGCGGGCAAATCACGAAGATCGAGGCCTGCAATTGATGGAAAGAGTCAGATTCCCAGGTAAAAAGTGTTGGTTCTTTTTAACGTGACCAGTGACCGGATTGTAGTGCGGCTACTATACTTCTTCGTCTCTTAGTCTTCGGTCAAAACCCCGTCGAGTAGCTGGGTAATTGATCGAAGTTCCTGCTCAACTTTTAGGTAAAGTTGTTTTTTATCCTGTTTTTCATGGGTCAGCGCTTCAGAAACATTCAAGGCTGACAGTACGGCAAGAGTTATCGGCGGTTGATCCGGAATTTGCGTGTGCAACTCATGCATCATCCGGTCAAGGTGCTCCGCTGCCTGGACAGTAAGTGCTTCATCGTCCACTTTCAACGGATATTCAGTACCGTAGATTTTAAGGCGTACGCTCTTGGCTTCCATGATTCTTATTCGTTTTTCTAAGAGATTTTCTACAGTCGCTCATAATATTCTGACACTGGCTTTTACCGGGGTGACCCTAGATGCGCATTGATCCGCTTCAACAGGTCACTTATCTGACGTTCCAAAGCCTCTCTTTCGTCTGGCGAAAGATATAAAAGTCCATCGCTAACATCAACAGATGAAAGCGAAGATGTCTTCTCCTGCAAAGTTGTAATAAGATGTTCCTTTTCGGCGAGTTGCGCCTCGAAGGCAAGCTGATTGGACTCAAGTTCCTGCAGTCTCTGTAACAGGTCTGCATTTTCACTCCGCAGCCGTGTGATCATATCAACGGCTTTTTGAGCACGGTCCCATACGCCCTGAAGGGCCAGCTGAATGATGTTCTGCATCGTTCCGCCCTGAATGGGCATTTCGTGCTGTGTCATAGAGGCATCCGGAATGTTGGAACGTAACTTTTATCCGCGAAGCTCGGCGTGCAGATCCTGTTTGAGGGCAGCGACTACTGTATCGACCGAGGTATTGATATCCTCCTCCGTGAGCGTTCTGTCATCTGCCTGAAATGTCATGGTGAACGCCACGCTTTTTCGATCCTTTCCGAGACTCTCATGCGTGAACACGTCCACAATGCGCACACTTCGCAGATGCGCCGGTTTGGCAGACTGAACAGCATGAGAAATCTGATCAGCTAGAACACCTTCCGCCACAATTATTGCGAGATCCCTTGTTACACTCGGATACTTCGCAACGGGCTTGTAGGTCTGTCTTTCAGGAAGAGCTGATCTCAACACATCGATATCCAACTCGGCGTAGAATACTGGTTGGTCAATTGAGAAGTTTGCAAGAATTGCATCCGAAACTTCGACAGCTTGCCCGGCATATCTACCTTTGACTTCAAGCGTTAGAACATGTTCACTTAAAGTACTTGTTCTATCATAATAAAAGATTGTATCATTGTCAATATAGAGCGCATCGAGCAGCTGCTTCAGAGCGCCCTTGAGATCAAAGAAATCCGCATCCCTCGCAGGGGCGTACCATGACCGTGCCTGCGCAGAGCCTGTCAGAGCCAGTCCTATCATGTTCCGCTCGGCGAATTTCGCTTCGCCTTCCCTCGAAAATACATGACCAATTTCCGCGATCCTCAACGAACGCATGCCGTTGCGGATGTTGACATCAACGGCTTCCAACAGCGAAGGCAGCAGACTTGTACGAAGGCTGGGACGCTCCTTGCTCACAGGATTTAATACGTCCACCACTCCGGCAGTATCGCCATTGGCAGCAGCGCGGCTACGTGGGACCAGACTCGATGAAAGTATTTCGTCGAAGCCGAGTCCGAGAGCAAGGTTGCGGAGTGTGGCGGGAAATGCCTGATCGTCGAAGCGGTCCCCGACATTCATCTCGATCCTTGTCGGGACAGGAATATTGTCGTAGCCATGAATGCGGGCGACTTCTTCAACAAGATCGATTTCCCTCTCGATATCGCTCCGGAAAGTCGGGATCCGGCACTGGAAACTGTCGTCAGTTTCCTCAACAACATGAATCTGCAGCGCGTTGAGGATGCGGCGCTGCTCATCCACGTCAACCTGAATTCCGAGAATCCGGTTGACAAATGCGGGACGGAGAGAAACCACCTTCTCCTCCAAAGGAGCCGGATATGCGTCATAAATTCCGCAGAGTTCTCCACCAGCATTGTCGATGATCAGCTGTATCGCCCTGTGCAAGGCCCAAATGGTGATATTCGGATCTGATCCGCGTTCAAAGCGATAGCTGGAATCGGTGGAAAGCTGCAGCATCTTGGCAGTGCGGCGGACAGAGGACGGGTTGAAATGAGCGCTCTCGAGCAATATGGCAGTCGTGCCCGCAGTGACCGCGGAATGCTGTCCACCCATCACGCCTGCGACTGCTACTGGCCGTTCCGCATCGCAGATCAACAAAGCACGCTCCGGAAGATCGCGTTCTTCATCGTCCAGAGTAATCATTTTCTCACCAGCTTCCGCGGCTCTCACGATGATGCTGCTTCCCTTCAGCTGTGAGAGATCAAACGCGTGCATCGGTTGTCCGATTTGCATCATGACGAAATTCGTCGCGTCGACGAGATTATTGATGGGACGCACACCAGCTGCGGTCAGATATTTCTTGAGCCAGTCCGGAGAGTCTCCGACAGTCACATTGCGAATGATTGCCCCTGAATAGCGCGGACAAAGATCCGCATCACGGATTTCGATGCTGAATGGCTCGGCCGCGATAATCTCAGGAATGACGGGTTCGGGCATTCGGAGTTCACAGCCTGTAGCGGCTGCTATATCTCTTGCAGTTCCTATGTGTGAAAGCGCATCTCCCCTGTTGGGCGTGATTCCAATACCGAGGATTACATCGTCGAAGCCGAGATGCCTGGCAATCGGAGTTCCGGGTACAGCGTCCGTTGGGAGTACCGCAATACCAGAATGATCCTCATCAAGCCCGAGCTCTGAGGAGGAGCAGATCATTCCCGACGATTCTATCCCACGCAATTTCCGGCGGTCGATCGTAAAGCCGAGTTTTTCAATATGGGCTCCGACCTGAGCGAAAATAATCTTTTGTCCCGCTGCAACGTTTGGAGCGCCGCAAACCACTGTGGACTCTTCGCTTCCATTGCTCACGGTACAGACCGAAAGCTTGTCAGCATTCGGATGTTTCTCGCAGGTGAGCACTTCACCCACCACAATACCCTTGAAGGAATCGCGCCGATCTTCAATGGATTCAACCTCTAAGCCAACATTGGTTAACAATGCTTCGAGGTCTTCGAGCGATTCCGATAAGTCGACGTATGTACGAAGCCAGTTGAGTGATAATAGCATAATCAGTTGAATTGATGATTGACGCGTAGATCGTTTTCAAAGAGCAGACGGATATCATCGATCGCATGGCGCAGCATGGCAGTGCGTTCAATTCCGATTCCGAATGCATATCCGCTGTATTCTTCAGGATCAACGTTGACGAATGAAAACACGTTGGGATCAACCATGCCGCATCCGAGGATTTCCAGCCACCCTGTTTGCTTACAGACGCGGCATCCCTTGGCATTGCAGAGATAGCAGCTGATATCCATTTCCGCAGAAGGTTCGGTGAACGGAAAGAAACTAGGGCGGAATCGATACTTCAGAGAAGAGCCGTAATACATTTTTGCAAATGTCACCAGAGTTCCTTTCAAATCCGCAAAGGTGACTCCCTTGTCGACGAACAATCCGTCAATCTGGTGAAACTGCACGTGGCTGCGTGCGCTGATAACTTCATTCCTGTACACCTTTCCAGGGAAAATCGCCCTGATGGGCGGCTGATATTTCTCCATCAGACGCACTTGAACCGGAGTTGTATGCGTGCGGAGCAAATGCGACTCGGTGATGAAAAAGGTGTCCTGCATGTCCCTGGCCGGGTGGTCCGCAGGAAAATTCAAGGATTCGAAATTGTAGTATTCTGTCTCGATCTCAGGACCATCAGCCACACTGAATCCCATACGCCGGAAAATGCCAGTGATTTCATCAATTGTCTGTGAAACAATATGCATATGTCCGCGCGTCTGACCTCGTCCCGGAAGGGTGACATCGAGCAGGGACTTCCCTGCCGAGTTATCGCTCTGAATTTTGCTGACAGCCTCATCGAGCAGGGTCTGCGCCTGCTGCCGGAGGACGTTGAGGGCTTGCCCCATAGCGGGCTTTTCCGCGGCGGAAATGCTTTTGAGTTCGTCGAACAATTGCGCGATACGTCCCTTTCGCGAAAGGAATGCGATGCGAAACTGTTCGATATGTTCCTCCGTCGCCAGGCCAGCTGCACTTTCCCGAACAGCAGCAAGCAAGGATTCTATGCGTTCCTTCACGTCAATCTCCTACAGATATATCAGCAAAAAAAAACGGGCACGACATGAGAGTGCGACTCTCTATGCAATGCCCGCGATACAATCAGGAAAGGGGCTTAGCGGGTCGCGAGCTTCACGATTTCAGCAAACGCTGTGCTGTCCGTGGCTGCGATCTCCGAGAGCATTTTCCGGTTGATGTCGATACTGTTTTTGTTCAGGCCGTCAATGAGACGGGAGTATGACACACCAAGCATACGCGAGGCGGCGTTGATGCGAGTGATCCATAGCTGACGCATTGTGCGTTTCTTGGCGCGGCGATCACGGTATGCAAACTGCAGGGATTTGTCTACACGGTGCTTTGCTACCGTAAGGATCTTGCTGCTCGCACCATAGAAGCCTTTGGCGCGATCAAGAGTTTTCTTACGCCGACGATGCGCAGCGACCTTATTTTTTGAACGGGGCATTTTTCACCTGTGATTCTATTTAGATAAGCAATTTGATACGTTTCTCATCCGCAGCATCCACTAGAGTACTTTGACGCAAACCGCGTTTACGCTTGGTGGTTTTCTTGGTCAGGATGTGGCTGCGATACGCTTTTCCGCGCTTGATTTTGCCCGTGCCGGTAAGCGAAAACCGCTTTTTAGCACCGGACTTGCCTTTCATTTTGGGCATTTGTTCATACTCCTTCTTCGGTTCGAACTAAAATAAAATACAGCTTTTAAATATACGAAATTCATTGATTCCATTCCAGTATTATGACTGGCTGGACTCATCTTTCTTTTCTTTTTCTAAAACCGCAATTTTCTTCTTGTCTGGGGCGAAAATGGCGATCATTGAGCGCCCTTCCATGCTGGGCTGCTTTTCCACCAGGGCTATGTCCACAAGCGATTCTTTGAGCTTGGTCAGCAGAATAAATCCAAGCTCCTGATGCGCCATCTGACGACCGCGAAACACCACAGCGGCTTTCACCTTATTGCCTTCGAGCAGGAACTGTCGAGCGTGACGCAGCTTGAAATCAAAGTCATGAGTATCGGTTGTCGGATGGTACCGCACTTCCTTGATGACGATATTGAGCTGTTTCTTTTTGAGCAGCCGATCTTTCTTTTGCTGCTCGTATTTAAACTTGCCGTAGTCCATGATTTTGCATACAGGCGGAGCCGCTTGCGGTGCAATTTCGACCAGATCAAGTTCTTTTTCCGCCGCCATCGTAAGGGCTTCTCTCGGGGTGACAATTCCGATTTGCTCCCCTTCCGCTCCAATGAGTCGAATTTCTTTGGCGTTGATTTCATCATTGATGCGAGTTTTTCGCTGGGGTGTCCGCATTGGACGATTGAACGTAGCCGTTGGTGCCTCCGGTCTGTTATAGTGACTTGTCTGTTATCTCTGTAAGGATCAATTCGATGAATTGTGCGATGGGACTGGCTCCGAGGTCGCCTTCTTTGTGGCGACGGACCGAAACTGACGACGCAGCCTTTTCCTTCTCACCGACAATCAGCATGTAAGGAACCTTGTGAACTTCCCAGTCCCGGATTTTGTAGCCGATTTTCTCATTCCGATCGTCAAGTTCAACACGCACACCCGCTGCACGGATTGCAGTCTGAACTTCGCGGCCGTAGTCCATGAACTGGTCGCTGATCGGAAGAATGGCCACCTGTACCGGTGAAAGCCAGGTTGGGAAAGCGCCTGCAAAATGTTCGATGAGAACACCGATGAAGCGCTCGATCGAGCCCATTATGGCCCGATGAATCATCACCGGTCGCTGGCGCTCATTGTTTTCATCGATGTATTCGAGGTTGAAGCGCTCGGGCATCTGGAAATCAAGCTGTATGGTTGCCAGCTGCCAGGAACGTCCGAGAGCGTCACGAACGCTGATGTCAATTTTCGGTCCGTAAAACGCGCCGTCTCCGGGATTCAATTTGAAATCGATTCCGTTCGATTCCAACGCGTCTGAGAGTCCTTTTTCCGCGGTATCCCAGAGCGATGGATCTCCCATTGCATCTTCGGGACGCGTACTGAGCTTGTAAAACGGTTCGAAGCCGAACACTTTGTAAAAACGGTCAACCAGCTTGAGGAGCTGTGTAATTTCATCCAGAATCTGGTCGGGACGCACATAAAGATGGGCATCATCCATATGGAACTGCCGAACGCGGAACATGCCGTTTAGGGCGCCGCTAAGCTCATTCCTGTGGTTGGTGCCCATTTCAGAGTAGCGAAGCGGAAGGTCGCGGTAGCTGCGCACGCGATGCCGGTAGACGTAGGTCGACTCCGGACAATTCATCGGCTTCAAGCTGAAAATCTGGTCTTCGCCGTCCTCGACGAGGAACATATTTTCCTTGTAATGCTGCCAGTGTCCGGACTGCTCCCACAACTCCTTCTTCACCAGAATCGGTGTGAGGATTTCGTCGTATCCAGCTCCGTCAAGGAGCTCGCGAAGCATTTTCTGCAGTTCTTTGAAGAGGATCATCCCGCGCGGCAGCCAGAACGGCGCGCCCGGAGCGATATCATGGAATGCGAACAGATCAAGTTCGCGGCCCAGCTTGCGGTGGTCCCGTTTGCGGGCTTCTTCCAGACGAACGAGGTACTCTTCGAGATCCTTTTTCTTCGGAAATGAAATTCCGTATATCCGCTGCAGCTGCGCATTCTTTGCATCACCCTTCCAGTACGAACCGGAAACGGTGAGCAGTTTGACGTACTTGATCATTCCGGCAGACGGAAGATGCGGTCCTCGGCAGAGATCGGTAAAAGAACCCTCAGAATAGCAGCTGATGATCTCATCTTCGGGGAAGCCGCCGATGAGCTCAAGCTTGTACTGATCCCCTTTCTCCCGCCAGAACGCCAGCGCTTCATCGCGTGAAAGGACCTTACGTTCGAAGGACTTATCTTCCTTCGAAAGTTCACTCATTTTCTTTTCGATGCGTTCGAGATCCTCAGGCGTGAATACCTGGTCAATATCGATGTCGTAGTAAAAACCTTCCTCGATCGCAGGACCTACCCCAAACTTCGCGCCGGGATACAGGGCCTCGATTGCATGCGCCATGAGGTGGCTGGAACTATGCCAGTAAATCTCTTTCCCTTCGTCGTCTTTCCAGGTCAGAATCTGAAGAGCGGCGTCTACTTCTATTGGGGTATGCAAATCGACGACCTTTCCATCCACTTTCACGCCAAGCGCTTCGCGGGCCAGTCCCGGGGAAATGCTTTCGGCGACCTGAAAACCGGTCGTACCCATAGGGTATTCCCTGCGGTCGCCACTGGGGAAAGAAATGTTGATCATGTCAGGCATCCTGCTTCCTGTGCAGATGTGTATAATGAAAAAATCGGATTCGCTCCGATTTTTTCTGTCCACAGAGTGTGGGTCCTACAGGAATCGAACCTGTGACCTCTACCATGTCAAGGTAGCGCTCTAACCAACTGAGCTAAGAACCCGCGACGAACGTCAACAAATATAGGCAGGGACTGCTGATAAAGCAATAGGACTTAAAGAAAAATGTGAGCGTGAGGCAAGAATACTGGGCAGTGACAAGCTCTAGACGCCCCGTACAAGCCGAACCATGTCCTCGACAGCCTTCGGAAGTCCGACGAACATGGCCCTGGCGATAAGTGCGTGGCCGATGCTCAGCTCGTCGATTTCCCGTATCGGGAGAATATACCTGATATTGACATAGTTGATTCCATGCCCTGCATTTACTCCGAGTCCGAGTGTTTTCGCGTATGCCGCTGCGGATTTGATGCGCTCAAGCTGCTCGAGCATTTCCTCTTCGCTGCGGGCGTTCGCGAATTCACCGGTATGCAGCTCGATGATGTCGGCCCCGGCTTCTGCGCAGGCTTCTATCTGGTCGTCGAGCGGATCAACGAAAATGCTGACCTCGATGTCGTTCTCATGCAGAAATCTCACCGCATGGGCGACTTTCTCCGCTTCCCCGAGAACGTTGAGACCTGATTCCGTTGTCAGTTCTTTCCGTTTTTCCGGAACCAAAGTTACAAGATCAGGAAGCGTTTCAGCGGCGATCTGAAGTATTTCATCAGTAATAGCCATTTCGAGATCGAGCTTGGTTTTCACTGTATCCCGCAGCAATCGAAGATCGCGATCGTTAATATGCCTCCGGTCTTCTCGGAGATGGCAGACAATCCCCTCCGCTCCGTAGATCTCGCATATCTGTGCAGCGGTCACGGGATCGGGTTCGAGTCCCCCGCGAGCTTCCCGCATAGTGGCAAAATGATCGATATTAACGCAGAGACGCATGGAAAAGCCTGTAGAGAATTTCTGAAAACTCAGCGCCTTGGAAATCTGTCGAACGCCTTATTGAGTGTTGTCTTCGCAGCCGCGTTCAGCAGCCCGCAATTCTACAAATATACTCAGCGCAGCAATGCCGAGAAAACATCGAACAGCGCGGCGGGACCTAGTCCGTCAACCCCGCTGCGAAAGCGCAGGGTGGCGAGCAAATCGATGGTGAGCATGACGGACCAGTGAATCAGCACTGCATACCAAAACGAGCGGGTACGCAAAGACAACGCACCGAGGGCAATTCCTGCGGCGATAGCGCCGAAGGTTTCAGGCATCGGCTTGCCGTAATGCAGGATGACAAACGGTATCATTTGCGCAAGTACGGCGACGCTGGCTCCGGTGTGCGGAAGAAGGCCGAACAGCATATAGCCGCGCCAGATAAATTCCCAACCGATAAAGTAGAGAATGAACGCTGCTTCGTAAATGAGAAAGAGCGTCCAGTCGCTGCGAACTATCTGGGAATGCGGATACACTTGCTGGAATTCCGGCGAAGCGCTGACGACCCAGAGTATGGGCAGCATTACAGCATAAAACAGCATTGATACGCGGAGTCCAAAACGCCAATCCCCTGCCGCGAGTCCGAAATCGCGCAGCGGTTTACG
Organism: Bacteroidota bacterium; assembly: GCA_049663345.1. GTDB lineage: Bacteria > Bacteroidota > Ignavibacteria > SZUA-365 > SZUA-365 > SZUA-365. The sequence continues at coordinate 183,622 of JBATDG010000014.1, read as the reverse complement.
ATGCAGGAACAGGATGACAGGGATGAGGAGAAGGAAAAAGAGCGCGAACTCACTGCCGAACCAGTAAAGGTACTGATAGAGATCGTAGAGTCGATCTCCTCTCAGCACAGCATACCATTGATCGTAGAAAAATCTTTTACTGCCGAACTGAAACGAAAATATTCCAACGATCGCGACAGTGAGAAAGACGATGACAACATCACGCGGTGCGCTGCGAGCTTCGGTCATAAATGCGCGAAGAGCGGTCCGTAGGGATCGCTCTTCCGCACGGCTGCTCCCGTGTTTTCGATTGCTCATAAGTATTCTAGAAGGATGTACTCAGTGAAAAACGATGCATGGATCCTATTTCGCCTAAAGAAGTGTATGCATAATCCACAAAATAAGTCGCGACTTTCAGGCCGAAGCCACCTGAAAAGCCGGCCAGTTTTGCGGAATTCCCAATCTTCAATTCGCGGCGCATTTCATTGTAGTAGCCGATGCGTGCTTTGAGTGCATCGCTGAGATCAAATTCACCGCCTATCGAAAAATTGGAGAAGCGATCAAAAAAACTTTCGGAAGATTCGTTAAGCTTATGGAAATTGAGCATGATATTCAGCGGGAGATGCTCGAGTTTCTTCCCCACCCCGACGCGCACATCCAGCGGCAGCGATTCGTTTTCACTTCCGAATGCACTTAGCTGCGCTCCGGCATTCTGCACGCCTGCGGCAAGCATCATCTGCTGATCCGGGATGTAGTAAGAGATGCCGGCATCGAGAGCGAGACCGGTGGAACTGTATTGCTCTATCGCTGAATGAATGATCTTGATCGCAGCGCCGTAATGCAGGTTGCCGGACATATTACCATAGCCAAGACTGAGGGCGAGATCGGAAGCTCCGAATTCACTGCCGGTGCGGTTGCTGAATTTGTCGGTCTCTTCCATCGAACCATAGTCAAGGTAGACGATGCCGGCACTGAACCAGCCAAGGTCGCCCCACTGCTGTCCATACACCGCATAGCCGGCATTGACATCGAGCAGATGCTTGAGGAAACCAACTGATGCAGAAGGTGCTTCGAGCGTGCTGAGTGCTCCGGGATTTGTGAACAGCATCGTAACATCATTGCTGGCGGTCAGGTATGTGTTCCCCAGAGCCGCTGCGCGCGCGTTCATCGGAAGACGCAGAAAATCATACGCAGTGAAATCCTGAGAGAATGCATTGAATGCAGGCGCCGCGATGAATACAGCAAGCAGAATAGTAATGCGAAGTCGATGGGACATGGGACCCGGTTCCTCAGTTTGATACGGAAAGAAAATCTACTTCTTTTTTTTGTCCGAGTGCAAGGTTAAAATCAGCCCTCTTTATTCAGGGCGACACGCTGCATTGCGGATGTAAATTCCGCAAGCAGACGCTGCAAAACAACAGCGGCGGGAAGCACTTCCTGCACCAGAGCAGAACTCTGACCGGCCTCGAACTCGCCTTCTTCTTCATCTCCTTCGAACATGCCGCGCATCTCACGCTTTCGATCAAGAAGCTCGAGAAGCTCCTCCTTCCCCGCTCCCCGCGCTTCCGCTTCAAGAGAGCGCAGGGCGAACGGCGTGCGGATCAACCGAACCGGAGCGACCTTCTTCATCGTGAGGACAGTGCAGCCCTCGCTGCTATCTACTATCTTTTGCTTGAAAACGTCGTGTCCTGAAGATTCCTCAGTTGCTGCGAAACGGGTACCGACCTGGACGGCTTCGGCGCCGAGCGCCAATGCCGCGAGCATTTGACGACCGTCTGCAATCCCGCCGGCTGCGATCACAGGAATGCTCACAGCATCCGCGACCTGAGGAATTAAGGACATTGTTGTCGTTTCCTCAAAGCCGTTGTGTCCGCCTGCCTCGAAGCCTTCCGCGACCACTGCATCGCAGCCCGCACTTTCAACCTTTCTCGCCAGTTTTACCGAGGGAACGACATGCGCGACGACACAGCCCGCGTCCTTAAGAAGCGGGAGGAATTTTCCGGGATGTCCGGCAGAAGTAAAGACGATGCGGATGCCCTCTTCGATTGAGGTGCGAACAAGCTCTTCGGCATCACCCCGCAGAAGCGGAATATTCACTCCGAGCGGCATGTCTGTTGCCGCCCGGGCCTTCCGAATGTGCTCGGCAAGCAATTCGGGCTTCATCGAACCGGAACCGATCAAGCCGAGTCCGCCGGCATGAGAGACAGCACTCGCCAGCCTCCAGCCCGATACCCAGATCATGCCTCCCTGGATAATCGGATGCTGGATGCCGAAAAGTTCAGTAATGCGGGTTTTCATTGTACCGTGGTTCAATATTCGAATTGCATCAGGTTAAACCCGGAATTGTTGCTTCCGCTCTGACCAGATGACCGGTAGTTGAATGCGCCGAGCACGACTCCGTTGACATCGAACTGAGTCTGAAAATTGGTAGTGCTCGCGTCCAGGAAGCAATCAAAAGAATTGATTCCCCAGTGGTTGAGCGCAGGAGCGTTGATGGGACCTGTTCCATCCTGCCCGTTCATATCGTAGTCCTGAAGCGTAATCCACCAGGTGTTTCCATTCTGGCCGGTCCCGCCGGGCACGGGTGCGTTGCTCTGGGTCAGCACATTCACTTCCCCGAGCGGCTCAAACGCCGGGTTGTAGCGGCGGACGGTCACATTATCCCGGCCGAATTGCAGGGTGCGATTTTGTGTCATCACCATCATTACTGCATGACTGCCGGTCTTCATGGCCGCGCTGAAATTGTTCAGGATATCGCTGCCGGAACTCGAACGCGGGATCATTCGCAGGCGCTCGGTGATCGAATTTGACCGCCAGGGCTGCCGGTAGATATGCATATCGTAGTGGCTTTGGGTTCCTGTGCGTACCATGAATTCCAGATACGTTTCCGGACCAACCTCATCACTGTAAGTGAAGTCTCCGTTCGCATCGGTGGTCATAGTGGTTAAGGCACTTTGGCGCTGAATATCTCCGCCAGCGAGAACGCGGATTTTAATAGGGATTACAACCGCACCAGCGACAGGAGTGTTGTCGATGAAATTGATGACACGGCCCCTGATTTGATAAGTCATGCCGATTCGCGTGTTCGTCATGTTTTGCTGAGCGGGCGCAGCGCCAGTAAGGAACGAGTACATTTTTACAAACGCAGCTTTATCCGATAACAGCTGAAGGTTGTCGAGTCCGGCGAGTTGTTCATTAGTGGCACCGGTAAGACTGCCGTACTGCGTGTTGCCCTGCTGAGCGGCATCCTTGCCGTCGCTGCGCAGGGTGAGATACTTGCATGCGCCGGGAGTGATGTCCCCGTTTACCGTAAGAGACATATCATAGCTGCCGCCGGCAAAGACTACATGCGCGGCTTTTGCAGCGCCGTCCATATTCACCAGCCAGTGCTGTACGACATTCGCTCCGCTGCCGTGAGCAACAATGTCGATGCGGCTTTCGCCTGAGGCAGACAGCGCCGCCGTGATCTTGTTGTTGAGCTGCGTCGCCATTTTCTGGATGTCGATCTCGCTGCCCGTGTAGTAATTTTCAAAGTCGAAAGCTACAATCTGAGCTTCGGTGTAGCCGTTGAGCATGAGCCGCTGGGTGAGTTCGGAGAATACGTCCGCAGCTTCGTTCGTCCCATGGACGAAAACGGTTGCGCGGATTTTGTCGTCGATTTTAACCGTGTTGGTGTCGACAGGATCCGGATCGTTGGGAGAATCGCTCGAGCAGCCGCCGAAGGAAATCAGCGCCACAACGAAAAGGACACCAAACAGCGAAAGCGTAAATCTGAAAAATCTCTCCATGTGCTCCTCCAATTTTATGTACGAATTATGCGTCTTTGCTCTGAATGATAACCATCGCGGTGACATATGCGCCGCTGTGAGAAAGAGAAAGATGAATGTTCATTTCGCCGAATTGTCCGGCGAGAGCGTTGTGCAGGATGAACGAAGGCTTGCCCGCGTCATCGTTGCGCACTTCAACATCGGTCCATCGGAATGCGCCGGTCCAGCCAGTGCCGATTGCCTTTGAAAAAGCTTCCTTTGCTGCGAAGCGGGCAGCGAAATGCTGAGGGGGACGGATCTTCCCGTTGCAATAGCGGATTTCCTCATCTGTATACAGTTTTTGTTCGAAGCGCAGCCCCCATTGTTCCGTCAGGTTTTCAAACCGGCCGATTTCTTCGATGTCGATACCGATTCCGAATACCGCGCTCATGCCTCTTCCTTACCCTTTCTGAGCCTGCGGATAACGTCCAAAAGGTCACTGATACTGCCGAGATCGAAATCCGCTGCGGATTCTCCTGTATTGAATGTATCTCCGTAGCGCGCGAAGGCAGTGTACATGCCGATGTTGTGCGCTCCCAGAATATCGCGTTCTTCCCAGTCACCGATCATGATGGCATGCTCTGGGGCAACATCCATCAGCGACAGCACACGCTGAAAAGGTACCGGACTCGGTTTTCTTTCACCGGTATCCTCGAATGTTACTACCGCATCAAAAATGTGATGAAGATTCAGCGAACAAAGCCGCAGCCACGCCTCAAGCTTCGGGGCATCAGAAACGACGCCGAGTTTGAGTCCCATGCGGGCGAGCGTGAATAGCGTCCTGTGCACATGCGGGTATGGCACCAGCATCGCCTCGCGGGCTTTGCGATAGCCGACAATGCCTGCAGCGAGGATCTTGTGATCGACATCGTTGGTCAATTCCTGCAGTACATGATTGAATACGCGCTGATATTCTATTCCCTGTTCTTTATATATGCGGGAGACCACGGTGTCGATTTCTTCGAAAGAGAGACTCAGCCCGGCGTCGATCATGGATCGAATGCCAGCTTCCACCGCCTTCCGCTTCATGAGCATGAAATCTACGAGGGTGTTGTCCAGGTCAAATACGACGGCGTCAATCATGACTGTCCCGATCCGAAGTGATTAATAGTCCATCATACGAAAATTCCATGTTTTCCGGAAGGAGCCTGCTGTCGCGGCCGTGCAGAATGTTGTGCGCAATATGTGTGAAATAGGTGCGGCGCGCCCCGATTCGACGGGCCGCAGCGATCGCCTCTTCGAGATTGAAATGGGTGGGATGATCTTCATGACGAAGGGCGTCAAGTATGAGAACGTCCAAATTTTCCAACAGGGCAAAGGAGCGTTCGGGGATATGGTTGGTGTCAGTGACGTAGGCGGTGTCTCCTATACGGTAGCCGAGGATGGGCAGGACGCCGTGCATGACAGGAATCGGCGTGATCTCAACCGCATCGATTTCAAAGTTCGTTCCACCGGCGACTGCTGAGAGAATTGCGCTGGGAACGCCACCTCCCATCTGTGCTGCGCCTCCGAATGCGTAACGAAAGGTCGTCCGGAGCTCCTCGAGAGTTTCTTCAAGGCCGTACACACGCATGGCGGACTTCTGGAGATAATTATACTGACGCAGATCGTCAAATCCGCCGATATGATCAAAATGGTGATGGGTATACAGCACCGCGTCAATTCTGTGCACGCTGTGCCGCAGCATCTGCTGGCGAAAATCGGATGAAGTATCGACGAGAATGGTGGTGGTGCCAATGCTGAAAAGTATCGAAGGACGCATCCTAGTATCACGAGCGTCGTTCGATCTACAGGTCTCGCAGCGGCAGCCGATGGCTGGCACTCCCTGCGAAGTTCCCGATCCCAACATGAGAATGGAAACCTTCATCAGGCCTCGCCTTTGTCACGTTCCTTGTCGATAAGATCGCGCACTGCAGGTTTGACAAATATCGCATCCACTCCGAGTTCGCTCAGCGCACGTGCAATCGTGGTTATCTTTTTTTCAACAGTGAATTTTCGGTTTACGACAAGCAAACGCTCTTCCTTAAGAATGCAATGTCCTCCGTCGAAATCCCCTCTCTCATAGCGGATCTTGTAGCCAAGATGCTCGCAGGTTTCGCGTAATTCCTCAAGAAGCGCTTCTTTGTCCATTCCCGACATGATCTACTTTTGCTCCGTTTCAATCATCGTTTCATTATTCTTGATTTTTCGCATAGGCTGCCAGATCACTGTAATAGCTGCAGTGATATAACAGAGTGCGGCCATCACCGGAAGACCGGCAAGAGCGCCGATTCTATGCGAGATCGTTTTCCGCAATTCTGTTTGAACGTCCATGAACACCTGCGGCCCTTGAGTGGCTATAGCGTCTTTGGACCAATCCCAAAGGTAGAAAAAATGGATATCGAGATATGCGGTGAAGACTTCCACCGGAACGAACATGAAAACCAGAATGCAGGCCATCAGAAGCCAACCGTGCTCCTTCATTCGCAAAGGAATACGCCATACAACCACGATCGCGGAAATGAGGGTGATGACATAGGAAACCAACACCACGAGCGAGGAAGCAAAAATAAGTTGATACAGCGTCTGTTCCTGATCGGGAAGGATCGAGGGGTCAAACTCCAGGGAGCCAGGAATGAACAATTCGTTGGCGATTAGAGCGCGATAGACTGTGCCGCCGAGCCAAAGTGCCCCCGCAAAGATGAGAAACATCATCGCGGTGCGGAGTATTCTGTCGTCCCAGCCATTTGCGCCAGGGGATGTCGTTGTCATGGAAGTCCTATAAGATATACTGGCTTAAGTCTCTGTTTTTCACGATATTGGCCAGTTTCTCCTGAACCAATTTCGCGTCTATAGTTACTGTTTCAGCTGCAATTACGTCAGGTACTTCATACAGAATCTGCTCAAGAAGTGTAGTGAGAATTGTATGAAGACGCCGGGCCCCAATATTTTCTACTCTGTCATTCACTTCAGCCGCAATGCGTGCAATTTCGAGAATACCATCATCCTCAAACACCAACTTTACTCCTTCTGTCTGAAGAAGCGCGCTGTACTGTTTGAGCAAGGCGTTCTTTGGCTTAGTGAGAATTGCGACGAAGTCCGCCTCGGTCAGACTGTCAAGTTCAACGCGAATCGGGAAGCGGCCCTGGAGTTCGGGGATCAGATCACTCGGCTTCGCCACATGAAACGCGCCGGATGCTATAAACAAAATATGATCGGTGCGCACAACGCCGTATTTGGTGTTGACGTTGCTTCCTTCAACAATGGGAAGGAGATCGCGCTGAACTCCCTCACGGGAAACGTCAACACCGCCTCCGGAGGATTTCGGACCGGCTATCTTGTCAATCTCATCCAGGAAAATAATGCCGGAATTCTGGACGCGCTCCAGTGCGATTCGGGAGACCGCATCGGTATCGATAAGCTTCTGCGCTTCGTCCTGCTGCAGCAGATTCCGTGCCTCCGCGATGCTGATTTTCCGCTTCTTCGATTTCTTAGGCATCATGTTGCTCAGGAGGTTCTGTATATCCACCCCCATGTCTTCGAGCCCCATCGGACCAAAGATTTGCATGTTGGAATTCGAGGAAACGGTGATGTCAATCTCTACGACGCGTTCATCGAGATTCCCGGCACGAAGCTGCTCACGCAGCTTCTCACGAGTCTGCGTTTGCGTATCCACTTCCCCTTCCTGCACCTGCGTGCGTGGAAAGATGATGTCGAGGATGCGCTCTTCAGCCTGAAGCGCCGCTTTTTCCTGCACTTCCGACGCCTTCTCGGCGCGCACCTGGTTGATTGCGATTTCCATCAGGTCGCGCACCATCGATTCGACATCGCGTCCGACATAACCGACTTCAGTGAACTTCGAAGCCTCAACCTTGAGGAACGGAGCTCCGGCGAGCTTGGAAAGACGTCTTGCGATCTCAGTTTTTCCAACGCCGGTCGGCCCGATCAGAATGATATTGTTGGGCATGATTTCATCGCGCAGCGGCTGCTCGACCTGCTGGCGGCGCCAGCGGTTGCGCAAAGCGATCGCGACAAGCCGCTTGGCGTTATCCTGCCCGATTATATATTTATCGAGCTCCTCGACAATGCGTTTTGGAGTCAGGGAGTCCTGCAGAAAATGGAATGAATCTTCTTGCATATCTTTTTACAATTCCTCGATCACAATGTTGTTGTTTGTATAGATGCAGATCTCTGCGGCCGTATGCAGGGCTTCCTCTACGATCTCTCGTGCAGAAAGATCGGTATGCTTCACGAGCATTCGCGCAGCCGCGAGAGAATAACTCCCGCCGGAACCAATGGCGACAATTCCGTCGTCGGTTTCTATTACATCGCCGGAACCGGAAATGATGAGCGCCTTTTCATTATTAACTACAGCGAGCAGAGCTTCAAGGCGATGGAGATATTTATCTGTGCGCCACTCTTTTGCGAGTTCAACGGCGGCGCGTTCGAAGTTGCCGCGGTACTCTTCCAGCTTCGCCTCGAATTTTTCAGAGAGAGTGAAGGCATCGGCAGCGGATCCTGCGAATCCGACTAGCACGGTGTCCCGGTACATTTTCCTGATTTTCCGGGAGTGATGTTTCATGACCGTCTGTCCGACAGTCACCTGTCCGTCGGCACCGAGGACGGCCTTGCCATTGCGGATAAGTCCGAGTACCGTCGTTGACCGGATTTGCTGCTTTTTCATATTCAGGCTCTTCCTGCTTTCCTAATTTGGTTAGATCAGTCGTTTGCGCATTCGCGAAACAGGGATATCCATTGATTCACGGTACTTGGCAACCGTACGCCGGGCAATATTGAATCCCCTGTCCTGCAGAATCTTTGTAAGTGCCTGATCACTCAATGGTTTTTTTGGATCTTCTACTTCTATAATGTCGCGGATGATCGTCATCACTTCCTTGTTCGCAATTTCTTCACCGCCATCGGTAGATATTCCCTCACTGAAGAAATATCGAAGCTCAAACACTCCCCATTCAGTCTGTACGTATTTGCCGTTCACTACACGCGAAATCGTCGATATATCCATCTCGATATCCTCGGCGATCTCCTTATATATAAGCGGCTTCAAATGTCCCTGTCCTTTTTCGAACCAGGTATGCTGCTTCTCGACGATTGTGTGCATCACTGCCTGCATGGTATTGCGGCGCTGATGGATGGATTGAATGAACCACTTGGCCGCTTCCATCTTCTGACGCAGAAACAACTTGGTCTCGCTGGAAATGCGCTTGCGCTGATTGAGGAGCATGTCCTTGTACGCACGATTAACACGCAATGGGGGAACGCCGATATCGTTGAGCGTGATGACGAATTCCCCATCTTCACGATGCACAAAGAAATCAGGGATGAGATAATTGACGGAAACTGCACCATCGCCATCTCCGGGCTTGGGATTGAGTCCGCGAATGACGTCAAACGCCCGTTTCAGCATGTCCTCAGTGATATGGAGATCCTGAATGATCTTGACGAAATGCTTTTTCTCGAACGATTCGTAAGCCTCACGCAGTATGCGGATGGCGATTATGCGAGGAGTGCTGACATTGGGCATCAGTTCCAGCTGGACGAGCAGGCATTCCCTTAGATCGCGGGAACCAACCCCGGGAGGATCGAGCCGCTGAATCCGGAAAAGAACTGATTCAGCCTCTTCCAAGGATAAATTGACCTCATGCTCCATATTAAAATCGTGCAGCAGCTGGGTGAAATCCGTATGCAGATATCCGTCGTCGTCGATGTTCCAAAGAATGGTATCTGCCAGCAAAACCTCGGTTTCATTGAGGTTGACGAGCTGTATCTGTTCGCCAAGACGCTCACGGAGTGTTACTGTTGCCGGAGTCGGAGATTCGCGGCCGTCATCTTCATCCCAATACTGATTGACGGAACTCGAACCCTCGTTATTCTCAAAAAATTCCTCCCATGAGTATTCATCGTCCGCGTGCTCCTTGATCTCCTTGTCCATCGTGTCGTCGACGGAATCCTTGCTCCGCTCTGGCGGAACATAATCCTCTTCCACTGCCTTTTCAGGATCGCTTTCCGGAAGGTCTTCCTGAAGAAGGTCCGTGCGCTCTTCCTGCTCCTCCTCCATTTCAATTCCCTCTTCGAGGAGGGGATTCAACTCGAGTTCATCCTTAATCTTTTGCTCGAGCTGAAGCACCGGAAGCTGAAGAATTTTAAGGTATTGGACCTGCGCAGGTGAGAGTCTTTGTTGCAGTCTCTGGGTTTGTGTCAGATGAAGCATTGCCGCTACCTCCCTTCTCCCTCGCCCAGCCGGTGCGCATCGCTTCGTGCTTTGAGCTCCACGAAAACGCTGTCGCCGAAGGCGCGTTTGATGGGGATTTCCAAAAAATCCACGAGTGCTGTGTCATCGCGTTCCCCGGCAGCCAGGGCCGGCGCACATTCCGAGAACTCCTCGTATTTGATCTGATCGCGCCGTTTACCCCGCACGCGGATTGGAAACAGATGGCAGGAAACCGGTTTGGGCCAATCAAAGGCCCCTGATTGATGGAGTTTTTGAATAGAGCAGATTGCCACACCGTTGTCGAACATGACGAATATGCAGGCTCGATGGTCGTAGCAGCGGATCGTCATGTCCTCCCCATCCTTCACAAAAAGACCGAGACGGTTGCCCTCTTCGCGATGCAGTCCAGGAACCATGTTGCCGACCAGTTGCCATGCCTTCTCGAGAATCGGCATTTCATCTTCGCTGACGGGCGGACCGCTGCCTCCGGGAAAAGTGCAGCAAGCGCCCTTGCAAGCTGCAAGATCGCATGCGAAACGGGTCGTTATGATGCTCTGATCAACCCGCATTGAATATGGCACGATTTTTATTCATCACTTTTCAACTTATTCAAAAGTAGTGCGACACGCAATATTGATTTTCTCAGTCCCGCATTTCTGTCTTGATTGGAATTTCTCTGTTTTCTACCATAGTGGACTATTTGGGAGAACACTCAGGGACAAAATATGCAAGACCCATTCGATTTCCTTCGCATCTCAATGCTGCCCTCCATCGGACCATCAAGGGGACGCTCGCTTCTCACCCATTTCCATTCCTTTTCAAAGCTGCTGCACGCTTCCGAAGCCGGACTTCGGAGGATTGACGGCATCAGCACCGCTCTTTCTGCAAAAATCTTTCAGGCTCTGGGTTCAGAGCGTCGAAGCGGAAATATCGAACGTACGGTTGAGAAAAGCCGGCTGCTCTGCGAGCAGCACGCCATCCGCTTCGTTCCCTATCATGATGTCAGCTATCCGGCGATCTTGCGAAGCATCTACGATCCGCCGCTCTATCTCTTCATGCACGGAACAATGGCAGAACAGGATGAAAACAGCGTTGCTGTTGTCGGTACGCGAAATCCGAGCGATTATGGCAGACAGGTCACTGAGCATTTCTGCCGACATTTTGCCGAGAATGGCGTAACCGTTGTCAGCGGTCTGGCGATGGGAATAGACACAGTCGCTCACCGAAGCTGCCTGAACGCGGGAGGCCGCACCATCGCCGTGCTGGGCAGCGGATTGCTGAATATATATCCGGGCGTCAATCGATCGCTCGCTGCATCCATCTCGAAGAATGGCTGCGTGATGTCAGAGCTTCTTCTGGATGCCAAACCGGACGCCCAGAATTTCCCCCGACGCAATCGCATTATCAGCGGACTCTCCCGCTGTCTGATAGTTACAGAGAGCGACTCTCGCGGGGGTGCCATGATTACTGCCAACATTGCTCTCGATCAGAATCGCGATCTGTTTGCCGTTCCGGGAAGCATTTACAACTCTCGCAGTGCAGGACCGCACCGCTTGCTCCGGGAGAGTATGGCGCAGCTCGCGATTTCTCCTGAGCAGGTGCTTCAGGAGGTGACCGCTCTGGCTGGCGGTTTGTCCGCGCCTCCTCCACCGGAAATACAGCTCTCTCTTATAGAGCAGGGCATCCACGATCTGCTGTCGAATGAACCGATGCATATTGATGAACTTGCCATCGAATGCGGACTGTCCTTACCTTCCCTACTCGTCGAATTACTTCAGATGGAATTGAATGGCATTGTGAGGCAACTTCCGGGGAAATATTTTGTACGTGGCGGAAGTCGCATTTGACTGATCGCTGAACTCACTTAACCGAAAAAGAAACGCATGACCTCAAATCAGAAGAAAACCACGTATGCAGCCGCAGCGGTGGCAGGACTCCTCATCCTTTACTGGCTGTGGCCGGCAGGCTCTGCAACGATCCCCACCTACCTCGTCAAACGCGGCAACTTCGAAATCTATGTGATTGAAAGCGGATCAGTACGCGCGACGAATTCCTATACCATCACGGCCCCGCGTATTCTTTCCGGCGGCAATCTCCAGGTTGTTTCGCTTGCGCCGGAAGGTACAATCGCCAAAGTCGATGACATGCTCGTTCGTTTCGATCCGAGTTCTGCGCTGAAGCGTATTGGTGACAAGCAGACCGAGCTGAAAACCGCCATGGCTGATCTTGCAAAGATGAAAGCGCAGCAGGCTGCCGATGAATCACAGGCGAAAACGGAGTATGAGTCGTCGAAGCTGAATTTCGAGCTTGCAAAAATCGCAAGGGACAAGATGCAGTTCGAACCTGAGGCCAGGAAGCGAGAGGCGGAAATCGAGTTTGAGCGGGCAAAACTGACGTACGATCAGGCCAGTCTCAATATTGAGAACAAAAATATTGTCCGCCGCTCCGAGCTCGGAAATCTGCAGCTGCGGCTTGAGCAAATTCGTTCCGATATCTCCGAATCTCAGAAAGATATGGAGGAACTGACCGTCAAGGCTCCTATCAGCGGACTTATCGTCTACGAGAATAACTGGTCCACCGGTAGAAAGATCGCCAAAGGAGACCAGCCATGGCCCGGAATGCCGCTGATCAGTCTGCCGGATCTTTCGGCGATGCAGACCGAGGTGAGCGTCAATGAAATGGATATTTCGAAGGTTCGTAAAAACCAGGCTGTGCTGGTGATTCCGGACGCCTTTCCGGACAAAATCTTCAATGGAACAATCAGCAGTGTTTCACAGATCGGCAGGCAGAAAGGTCAGGGCTCGAATGTGAAAGTGTTCGACATCGTCATCGAGATCAAGGAAACGGACGACGTGCTCAAACCCGGCATCACGACTACCAACAAAATTGTAGTCGATAAGCTGAAGAACGTGGTTGCCATTCCCATCATCAGTGTGATCGAGGAAGGTGCGAAGACTTACGCTTTCGTGGGCGACGGCTCATCGTTCGAGAAACGTGAAGTGACGCTCGGGGCGAGGAATGACAATTTTGTCGTTGTGAAAAAGGGCGTGGATCCCGGTGAAAGTGTCGCTCTTCGCAATCCGGAGCAAGATGCGTCGGACGAGGACGCGGGAGAAAAAGACATGCAGCTGACTTCCCCGGCAGCGTCATCGGGGAAATGACATGAAGGATCTGGTATCCAAAAATCGTGAAGCGATCACGATCGCTTTTCAGAGCCTGACACTTCACAAAATGCGATCATTCCTGACTATGCTCGGAATTGTTTTCGGAGTCGGGGCCGTGATCGCGATGCTGTCGATCGGCGAAGGTGCACGGCAGGAATCGCTCGAACAAATTGAAGTCCTGGGGGTGCGGAATGTCATCATTCGCTCTCTGCCGCAGCCTGAACCTGACGAAGAGGACGGTCCCGGTACGGTTCGTCCGTACGGCATTTCTCTAAAAGACGCAGATGCCATTCGCGATGTATGCGGATTCGCAGAAGAAATCACCGTCAACTGGGAATCCGACGTGGAAGCCCGAACTTACCAAGGGACGTCGCCTGTCCGATTGATAGGGACGACTCCTGAGCACGAAGAAATATTCAATGTCCGCCTTGAAGAAGGCAACTTTCTTTCCCCGCATCACCTCGATACGTATGCAAATGTGTGCATCGTCGGTAGCGAGATCAAGCAGAATCTTTTCGGATTTGAAAATCCTTTGAACAAGCTGGTGAAGATCGAGGACCAGTGGTTTACCGTAATCGGTGTAATTGCAGGAAAAAAGGAAGCCGTTACCGGCGGCATAGCCCTTCCATCTCTCAATGCAAGCATCCTTATACCTCTGACGACTGCAATGGCGAAATTTCCGCGCGAGGCCACCGGAAGTGTGGCGCGCATGGGGCGTAGATTCAGGAATCGCGGCAATTCCGATGATGAATATCTCGATCGAAGCTCTATCGACCAGGTCGCAGTGCGCATTGATGACGAAACCGATATCGCTGAAGCGTCCATCATCATCAGCCGCGTGCTGAAGAACAGGCATAATGATCAAATGGATTTCTCCGTCACGATACCTGAACAGTTAATCGAGCAGAGTCAGAAGACACAGAGCATTTTCAATATAGTAATGGGAGCCATTGCTGGCATTTCCCTTCTTGTCGGCGGAATCGGGATCATGAATATCATGCTTGCTTCCGTACTCGAGCGAACGCGCGAGATCGGAGTACGCAGGGCAATCGGTGCAACGCGGGCAATGATTATCACGCAATTTTTGGCCGAGGCAACCATGCTCTCCGTTCTCGGAGGCGTGATCGGTATTCTCCTGGGATGGGGACTGACGGAGCTTATCACTGCTTACGCGGAGTGGAGAACCATCATCAGTCTCTGGTCCATTCTTCTCGCGTTCACTGTGGCAGCAGCTACGGGCATTGTTTTCGGATATTTTCCCGCACGCCGCGCTGCGGACAAAGATGTAATCGAGGCACTCCGATATGAGTAACATTCGTTTCCTATTCCGTCACCGCCTCGTCCTGCTTTGTTTCCTCTGTCCTCTGTTTACATCTGCAGCATCGGCCCAACATATCCTCACACTTGATGACGCACTCGCGCAGGCGTTCGAGTTCAGCTACACCGCACGAAGTTCCCGGGAGCAAATGAAGGCATCGGAAGCTGCCGCAGAAGCAGCACGGCTCTCGCTATACTCCCGTGTTGATCTGGAATTCGATGCACCGGATTACAGTCGAATGCTGGTTCCGCAATTCAATCCGAACACAGGCCGCAACGAGTTCTTTCCTATTGAACGTACTCAGTGGTCGGGACGCATCGACGTCAATCAGCCGCTGGTGTGGACGAACAGTACAATCACCCTTTCGGGTCTGCTGTATCAGCAGCAGCAGAAGGACCTCAGTCCTGATGGCGAACCCTTCAGGGATTGGTACACAGATCTCGCCATACAATTGCGGCAGCCGCTCTTTGTACCGAACACGCAGCGCATCGCTCTCCGTACCGCTGAAATCGATTTTGAGGAAGCGATGGCGGATTATGTGCGTAATACGCTTGAACTCCGCTACACCGTCACGCAGCAATTCTACAATCTTTACGCAGCACAGGAGCGGTTAAAAATTCAGGAAGACCGCGTCCGGCAGGAAGATGAATCCTTCACCACAGGCCTAAGAAAATATCGTGCGGGGCTCATCGCAGAAGTTGAAGCACTGCAGTTCGAGGTTGATCTGGCTGCGGCAAACAACGATCTGCTCTCGGCTCAGAACACCGTGATATCCCGCGCCAATCAATTCAAGATTCTTCTCGGTCTGCCTGTCGCGGATTCCATATACACCGTACTGAGCGACACCTCCGTGGCTGCTGTTCAGATTGATCCGATCGAAGCAACGGAACGTGCGAAGAAAACTAGGGTGGACCTGCAGCGTGCAAAAAACAACATCGAACGAAGCGAACTTTCTCTGGAAAACGTGCATGCAGCGAGAAGCATTCGCGGGGATCTCTTTCTCAGCTATGGCCTAAATAAAAACGATGCGGAATTCAACGGACTCTACAACGATCTCCGCGACACCCGCAGGGCGGTACTGACGGTGAGCGTGCCTGTCTTCGACTGGGGAAAACATGGACAGGACGTCGAAGCGGCGGAGGCCCGCCTGCGGATTGCACAGCTCTCTGCCGAGGATCTTGAGTTGAATCTTGAACGCGAGATCATCGATTTGATCCGAAGCATCGAATCCGCATCACGCCGCGCCGAGGTATTGCAGAAATCTCGTCTCATCGCTGAGATTGCAAACGATATCAGCACGAAGCGCTATGAAGTAGGGACCATTGGCTCGACCGAACTGGCCCAGGCCCGCGCCCGGCTGCTGCAGTCGCGCCTTACCTCTCTGGAAGCCGTGATCGAATACCATCTTGCTCTCGCCGATATGGCTCGCCGAACTGCCTACGATTTCCGTAAAGGCAGCGCACTCGAAATTCCCCATTGACGCGGGATGGAACGCGAAGCGCGAATTCGCCGCCGCGCTCCTTCCTTCATAGACCTCATGGCCAGTTCACCTTGCATTTCCGCGGGTCGCTGGCTAACTTTCCATACTCAATCGTCTTGCCTCCCTTACTCTCGTTTAAAGTGATTTCCCTTGCATGAAGGATTTTGGAACATATCTGCAACAGGCTCGCGAAACTGCTGATCTGACACTCGAAGACCTGCATCAGCGAACTCGAATCAGCTTGAAAAATCTACGCCTGATAGAGTCAGGGGACTTCCCTTCCATTCCCCAAACCTACGTTCGTGCGTTTGTGCGGGAATACGCTCGCACCGTCGGACTTGATGAAGACGCAATCATAGCCGCTTATAATGATGCGGCGGAACTGGAGAAAGGAATCCCTCGTCCACCTGAGCCGATTGACAGCTCCAACCTGCTTCCGAAAGTCGATGATTCGGTTGAATTCGTTCTCCCTTCGGACCAACCCCCTTCCCACGTCGAGGTTGATGGAACGGCCGAGGTTGAGGCAGTGGAGTTCATCCCGCCCGTCCGGAAATCTTCCTACGTCCGCGAGGGAGATGCAGCCGCGATTGATATCAGAACCAGCACTCACTCGGAGTACGAAGCTCCTGCACCCATTTCGCAGAAAAATCCTACGCCTCCGGTTTCGGTTTCCACTCCAAAAGAAATGCCCGTGCGGCTGGATTCTGCAATTCCTCCAGAAGAAGCATCCGCATCGGAAGCAACACCTCCGGGGAAGATTGATCTGCCTGCTGCGACTGCTTCAGTGCCGGCGGCTGCTCCCTCCAAGGCCACGACTCCTTCGCGAGAGACCGAACTTGCCTCAGCGGCTGCTGCCGCGGCCGCGAATGATTTTCCTGAGAAACCGCCAGTCGTCTCTCAGAAAGAACCAGCAGTAAAACCACCAGTTGAACCTCAGAAAGATGCAGCAATAAAACCTGCGGTTGTGCCTCAGAAAGACGCCGCAGCTAAGCCGGCAGTCGTATCTCACAAGGACGCTCCACCGAAAGCTGCAGAAACGAAGGTCAAGTCGACTCCCGCACGCGAATCAGCGGCTCAGAATAAGGATACCGCAAGAGCGACTGCAGCCGCTGTGCCTCCTCCCGCCCCTGTCTCACCGCCGGTTGATGGTGGAAATGAGCGACGGATCATTGGAGTAGGCCTGGTGATTATAGCGTTTATCTCGATTTCTATTTACGGCATATTTTTCTTCAGTTCCGATAGCAGCAGTGATGCTGCTGCCATTGACTCTACTTCCATCAAAGCAAGTATCGAGGCGGGACGGTTTATCGACAGTTCGCAGTATGCAATGACCGACCTGAATCTTACCCCTGAGGACACGGCGTCCGGCATTCCAATAACTCCCCCTGAGCCGGTTGAAGCGCAGAAACGTGTTTTCGCCAAAGAGGATAGCCTCGTCCTGGAAGCGTTCACCAGCGCCCCTGTCTGGTTTTCTGTGAAAATGGACACTTTGCGCACAGAGCGCGGTTCGCTTTCCTCGAATGAGCACAGGGTCTGGAAAGCGCGCGACTATTTTATGATAACACTCGGCGACGCTGGCGCCGTAACCTTCTTTTTGAATGGAAAAGAAATCGGAACCCTTGGAGAAGAAGGCGCTGTAGTAAAAAACTTTACTCTTTCCCGCCAGCAGTTAAACGGCAATTGAGTCTGCGCATGAGCGTTCCAGCATCAGCTGCCCATCGACACGAAGAGCTTGCCCGAGCGCTTCATCACCATGACTATCTGTATTACACCCTGGCGGAGCCGGAAATTTCTGATAGGGATTACGATGCTCTGATCCGAGAACTCGAGGATATCGAAAAGCAGCATCCTGCGCTGAGAACAGACACCTCTCCGACACAGCGCGTTGGCGGCTCTGTTACCCGCGACTTCCCTAACGTGACGCATGACGTTCCGATGCTGAGCCTTGCGAATACGTATAACGAAACTGACGTCCGTGATTTCCACGCCCGCGTGGTAGAGACTCTCGGAACGGAAAAGGTCACGTATCACGTCGAGTTGAAAATTGATGGAGTGGCGCTCGCCGTTCGATATCACCACGGGGCGTTCGAACGCGCCGCGACGCGAGGCGACGGGACTCAGGGAGACGAAATCAGCAGCAACGCACGCACCATTCGATCGCTTCCGCTCCGTCTACGTGAAGAGGCGGAAGTGCCTGAAGCTATCGAGGCTCGCGGTGAAGTTGTGATGTTCAAGGGCGACTTCACTCGCATGAATCAGGAACGCGAAGCCGCAGGCGAAAAGCTTTTTGCCAACCCGCGAAATTCTACTGCCGGCACATTGAAGATGCAGGACTCTGCTTTAGTCGCGCAGCGCAATCTTCATGTGTACATGTACAGTCTGATCGGCAGCGTACCGGGAATCACCAGCCAGTCGGAGGCAATGTCGTTCCTTACCCGCTGCGGATTCGCCGTGAGTCCGCATGCCAAAGTATGCGAAAGCATCGAAGAAGTGCTCGCATTCTGGCAACACTGGGAAGAGCACCGCGATGAACTCCCGTTTGAAATCGATGGCGTGGTTGTGAAGGTAAATGATTTCAACAAACAGTCGGAGCTCGGCGCGGTTGCTAAGAGTCCTCGCTGGGCGATCGCTTTCAAATTTTCCGCCCGGCAGGCAGTCACTGTACTCGAAGAAATTATCTATCAGGTAGGACGCATGGGGACCATCACCCCTGTGGCCGTGCTCCGTCCTGTCCATCTTGCCGGATCAACGATCAGCAGAGCGACTCTGCACAATGAAGATTTCATCGTCGATTTGGGACTGCGCATCGGCGACACAGTCACCATCGAAAAAGGCGGCGACGTTATTCCGAAAGTAACCGCTGTTGACGCGTCGCTCCGTCCGCCTGAGGCTGTCCCCTTCCGTTTCATCACGAATTGTCCCGATTGCGGTACTGAGCTCGTGAGGCCCGAAGGTGAAGCCGGTTGGTTTTGCGAGAATATAGAATGTCCTGCTCAGGTCCGTGCGAGAATATCCCATTTTGCTTCCCGCAATGCGATGGACATTGAGGGACTCGGCGAAGCTGTGGTCGACCTGCTGGTCGAGAAAGGATTTCTGCATTCCTATGCCGACCTATTCATGCTTCATACACGGCGAGTTGAATTGACAGCGCTCGAACGCTTCGGTGAGAAGAGTGTCGCGAATCTGCTCGCCGGCATCGAGACATCAAAGCAGCAATCCTTTGACCGGGTGCTTCACGCACTCGGGATTCGATTCGTCGGGCAGATCGTGGCACGGCTTATCGCACAGCGCTTTCGGTCCTTTGAGGCTTTGGAGGAAATTGATCAGGCGCAGATTGTGGCGGTTGATGGCATCGGTCCCCGCATCGCCGAAAGCGTCCATCGTTTTTTCAGAGACGACAGGACAAAAGAACTTGTCCACCGCCTCATCGCAGCAGGGATTACCGCTGAGATGCCGGAAGAGGAAGAATCAGAGTCATTGCCCTTTTTTGAGGGCAAAACATTTGTGCTGACTGGAACCTTGAATTCATTCACCCGAGATGAGGCGAAAGTCCTGATCGAGCGATACGGAGGCAAGGTGACCGGAAGCGTCAGTAAAAAAACCGACATGCTCCTTGCTGGAGATGATGCCGGTTCGAAACTTGATAAGGCCACAGCCCTCGGCGTGGTCGTGATTGACGAAGATCTGTTCCTAAAGCAATTACCAGAACCATTGAGCACTTAAGAGGAAGTAGTATGAATTTCTCAGTCGACCACGAAAACGGCCTTGCTGTATTCCACATGCATGAAAGCCGTCTCGATTCCACCAACGCCGCCGAAGCGAAAAGTGAATTCCTGATTCTCTGTCAGTCCAGCATTGAGGTCCTTATACTGGATTTATCGGAAGTCACATTTTGCGACAGCAGCGGCCTGAGTTCCATTCTTCTCGCTGAACGGCAGCTTCGTGAACGCGAAGGCGGCCTCATTGTTGTGGACTCCAATGGCAAGGTCCGCACGCTTTTCGAAATCGCAAAGCTCACTGAAATCATCCCTCTCGTCTCCACGCTCGAAGAAGCCCGTGATCTTATTATCGAGGACTGATGCATCCTCTTCATTGGATTCACCGCGTAATTTCTACGCGGTGCCGTCCGTTTACGGCACGCTATGACATTCTCTCTGCTTGATGCCATAATCGTATTCACATACCTGGGGGGCATTGCGCTCTTCGGGGTCCTCATTGGAGGCAAACAGCGTTCTGCCCGGGATTACTTCATCAGCGAACGCACTATACCATGGTGGGCGATTTGTCTTGCGATAGTCGCCACAGAAACCAGCGCCCTGACTTTCCTATCTCTCCCCGGATTGGCATATGCGGGGTCCATGGTTTTTCTCCAGATTGCTTTCGGCTATATTCTCGGCCGCATCGCTGTCGCAGTTTTTCTTTTTCCACGATATTTCGATGGAGAAATCAGCACCGCGTATACCGTTCTTGAGAAGAAATTTAGTCCATCGATTCGACGGAGTGCGTCTGCAGTATTCATGCTCACACGTCTCTTCGCGGATGGCGTGCGTCTCTATACGACGGCGATTCCGCTTGCCCTTCTGATAGAAGGATTCGGTTTGTTTCCACAAGCGAATCCGACAGTGATCTATATCGTTTCGATGGCCGCACTGACGCTGCTCACCCTGGTGTATGTTTTCTACGGCGGCATCCGTGCCGTGATATGGACGGACGTCGTTCAATGGGTTATTTACATTTTCGGCGCCGTGATTTCTCTCGTAATTCTTTTCAGATTGCTTCCCGGCACGCCCATCGAGACGCTGACGGCCCTGGTAGAAAATGGGAAGCTTCAAATCATCCAGTTCCAACCGGTAGGCGGATGGTCTGCGATTTTTCGTGAGCCCTATACCCTTTTCGCGGGAGTTATTGGCGGAATGGTGCTCTCGATGGCTTCCCACGGGACCGATCAGCTCATCGTACAGCGCGTTCTTGCCGCAGGTGCTCCTTCTCCAGCGCGCAAGGCCATGGTAATGAGCGGTGTGGTGGTGCTTTTCCAATTCGCCGCATTTCTTCTCGTAGGCGCCCTACTCTCCCTCTATTTCGAAGGAACGACATACTCTCCGAATGAAGTTTTTTCCGCTTTCATACTGCATGATCTTCCGACAGGGTTTACCGGACTTATCGTGGCCGGAATTTTTGCTGCAGCGATGTCCACGCTCTCCAGTTCGATCAGTGCGTTGAGCTCTGCTACCATGCTTGATCTGATTATCCCCCTCCGAAAGACCCCGCTCGACGACGAGCAGGCTCTCAAACTATCGCGCCGGGTCTCACTATTCTGGGCCGCCGTGCTGCTGGGTGCGGCGTCGCTGTTTATTCAAACTCCCTCCACCGTGGTGGAACTCGCTTTGAGCATCGCTTCCTATACTTACGGCGGACTACTCGGCCTCTTCATCCTAAGTCTGCTGCCCTGGCGGCTGCGGACAACAGTTGTCGCCGCAGGCTTTTTCGGAGGCATCATCGGGAATGCCGCGATCATTCTTCTGACTCCCCTCGCCTGGACCTGGTACACTCTCACTGGAGCGATGCTTACAGTCGGGATCGCCGCTATCCTCCGGATCATCCTGCCAGAAACCTCCACACATGAAGGAGACACGACGTGACTGCGTTAGACTGGTCTGTCATTATCGCGTACTTCGCCTTGAGCATCGCAATCGGTTTGTACTATGCTAAACGAGCGGGCAGCAGCACGGAAGAATTTTTTCTTGGCGGACGAAATTTACCCTGGTGGCTCGCAGGACTCTCGATGGTTGCCACGACCTTCGCGGCAGACACTCCGCTTGCCGTGACAGAGCTTGTTGCGAAAAACGGCATCGCAGGAAACTGGCTGTGGTGGAATATGGCAATCGGGGGTATGGTTACCGTCTTCTTTTTTGCGCACCTCTGGCGTCGCGCAGGCATCATGACCGACCTCGAGTTTATTGAGATCCGATACTCAGGAAAACCTGCCGCCTTCCTTCGCGGATTCCGCGCGCTCTACCTCGGGTTGTTCATGAACGCCCTTATCATGGGCTGGGTGAATCTGGCGATGTCCAGCGTCATCGAAGGGATGTTCGGCATACCGGCTGAGCAAGTATTCTGGTATGTCGCCGCAGCAATGATTTTTACAGCCATTTACAGCTCTGTTTCCGGCCTCTGGGGAGTCGCAGTAACCGACGCCGTGCAGTTCGTAATCGCAATGGCCGGCTGCATAGTCCTCGCTGTTGTTGTCGTAAATGATCCGGCGATCGGAGGACTTGCCAAGCTCAAGCTGGCCCTCCCTCCGGATACCTTGCGTATTCTTCCGCGAATAACATCCGCGACAGACGGGGCGACCGGAGTACTTGCGCTTTCTGCCGGTGCCTTCTTCGCGTATGTAGGTGTCCAGTGGTGGTCATCCTGGTATCCGGGCGCAGAACCAGGCGGCGGCGGTTATATTGCGCAGCGCATGATGAGCACTAAAAATGAACGGCACTCTGTATTCTCAGTACTGTTCTTCCAAATCGCTTTCTATTGTCTGCGCCCATGGCCATGGATTCTCGTAGCACTTGCTTCCCTCGTGCTGTATCCGCAACTCACCGGAGCGGATGTCCGCCTCGGATACATTTATGCGATGAACGACTTCCTGTCCCCGGGCCTCAAGGGATTGCTCGTAGCGGCCTTCTTCGCTGCCTACATGTCGACGATCGCCACGCATTTGAACTGGGGTACGTCTTATCTGATCCATGATTTGTGGCGCAGATTCGCCGCGCCGAACCGCAGTGAAAAATATTACGTGCTAGTCTCGCGCATTACGACCGTCCTTCTCATGATCGCCGCCCTGCTGGTTACACAAATGCTGGAGTCTATCGCAGGGACCTGGCAGTTCATTCTCGAATGTGGTGCAGGGCTGGGGCTTGTTCTGCTGCTTCGCTGGTATTGGTGGCGCGTGAACGCATGGAGCGAAATCTCCGCGACGATTGCTCCGGCTATCGTTTATGCAGCGATCAGCATCATCAATGCGGTCAGTCCCGAACCCGTGATTGTCTTTCCCGAAAGCATGTTCATCATCGTTGGTATAACGACGGTGGTCTGGCTCGCGACGACATTCCTGACCCAGCCGACAACGCAAGCGATGCTTGATTCATTTTACCGACGCGTGCGTCCCACAGGGTTCTGGGGAGATGTTACGCGCAGGCACCCCGATATTCTGCAGGAGGGGCATTTTGCAGAACGGATTTCAGGTTGGCTCCTTGGTGTTCTGCTGATCTATTCCGTACTTTTCCTCCTGGGGTCGGTGTTTTTCGGCAGCGGTACCGACATCCTGCTATGGGCGGCAGTCGCCGTCACTTCCTCTGTGCTGCTTTGGCAGCTGCTGCTTCGACTGGAACGGAAAACCGGACATGATACGATTATTTGAAACCAGGTTCACGCGCCGGCGTCGACTCTCCCGCGTGCGTTGCCTTGCCTGCGATCTTGACGGCACGCTCCTCTCCAGCAACAACACAATTCCGGATTCTGTGTTGTCCGCGATTGAGGATGCGCGTGGACAAGGAATACGCATCATTCTCGCTTCAGGCCGCCCGGACGGCTTTGTTCGGAAGTACGCCCGCGAGATCGGCAGCACCTCACCGGTCATCTCACTCAATGGCGCCATGGTGAAGGATGTGGACGGATATGTACTATCTGAATCTCATCTGCCGCCAGAGGTCGCATCGATAGCACAATCCGTCGGTTCGATGCCTTCAGCCGCCGGGCTTACATGGTCGCTGTTTACTTCCGATGGAACACTATCTCTGGACGAAAAGCCGACGCTTCCCCGTTATCTTCGATCGGATGCGGGTGAATTCAGATGCGTTTCGGATCTTCGTCCCTATCATTCGCTTGCAGTTCTGCTTTGCGCAGGCGGACCCTATCGCGCGATACAGCAGCTTTCTGTTGCCATCGCCAGCCGTTTCGGAAATCGTATCCGTCGGGCCATGTACCAAAGCGGCGGCGGCGGAGACGTGTACTATCTTGAGATCTGCGGCAACCGCGTAAACAAGGCCCTCGGACTGAAAACAGCTCTTGAGTCGCTCGGGATTGATCGCAAGGAAACCGCGGCAATCGGAGATTACTCAAACGATCTTGAAATGTGTAAATTTGCAGGTGTGTCCGCTGCAATGAGAAATGGCTTCAAGGATCTCAAAACAGTAGCCGACTTCGTCACTCGTTTCGATAACAACGATGGCGGTGTGGGGGAATTTTTACGTATGATGTTGGATAGCCGGAATCACAAATAAAGATCCATCATGGCTGAAACAGAACAACGAGACGAGCAGAAACGCAGGTTCAAGGATGCGCTACAGTTTGGTATGCCTGCCAGGATCATACTTGCGGTTGTGCTTGTGGTAGTCATTGCCATGCTTTATCCTCAGGGACTTGAGTATCAGTACGAGTATCGCGAGGGGGACATCTGGGTTGAAGACGATCTGATCGCTCCCTTTGGTTTTTCGATTTACCGTGATCCAGCCATAATTGAAGAAGAACAACGCGTCGCTGCTGAAAATACGCCGCCAAGTTTTGACCGTGTTTCTTCCATCGAACAGTCCATGATGGATTCCATCAAGCTTGCCTTTGCCTACATGTCCCGTACTGCCCGAGTCGCCTCGGAAAAGCTGCCAAGGCGATATCGGAAACAGGATGTAATCTCAATGGCTGACAGTCTTGCCCGGACATCTGCCCGCGACCTTAAATTTCCGGCCCGCCTCTCGCCGCGGTATTGGCGCTTTTGGATGGTGAGTTGGACCTCGGATAACATCGCTAACGCTGTGCCCGTATTTATCGAAACCGCTCGTCAGGCACTCCATCAGATTTATCAGAAAGGCTACCTTGATCGCGAGAAATCCGGTTTCAAGCAGGATGTACTCGCCATACGTCTCGACAGTACTACCGAGTTGCGAAGATCGGTGAAGGAATACTTCGACCATATCGATGCCGCGGCGATTCTGCAGACCAGTTTTATCACGCGCATGAATAAAGACTCCTCGCGGGCCGATTTTCTCTTCAATTTGATATATCCCCTGCTTCAGCCGAACATCCGCTACAATAACGCGCAGAGTCAATTCGCAATTCAGGCTGCGATAAACAATGTGATGCGAACTGATGGAATCGTGAAGGAAAATGAGCGGATTGTCAGCAGGCACGAGCGTATTACACCCGAGACTAAAGCGAAACTGGATTCATACATGCGTGCCAAGACCGAGCGCACCGGCGATGTAAATC
Organism: Bacteroidota bacterium; assembly: GCA_049663345.1. Taxonomy (GTDB): domain Bacteria; phylum Bacteroidota; class Ignavibacteria; order SZUA-365; family SZUA-365; genus SZUA-365. The sequence goes on along the minus strand of JBATDG010000014.1, from coordinate 158,409 downwards.
AGCTGCTGCAGTTTCTCGGTCGTGTCGGTCATACTATCGCTATCCTTTTTCTGCCTGTCATCTATCTCTCGATGTTCAGAAAAAAAATTATTGGGGATAATTCCCGTCTCCTGCTGATCGCGATCATCATTCTGCTCATCGCCTTCCTTTCGTATCTGACCTATACGCTGCCAGTGACGGGGCCGGTTCAATATCTGATCATAGTTCCGACAGCGGCGATGCTGCTGACGGTGATCTTTGATTCACGCGTCGCCTTCTACACGACGGTATCGATTTCGTTTCTGGTCGGCGCTCTTCGCGGGAATGAATACGCTATCATTCTGGCATCAATTCTGGCCGGTTCGTTAGCCATCTATACTGTGCGGGATATCAAGAACAGATCGCAAATATTCCGCTCGCTCTCCTTTATTTTTGTCGGCTATGTTTTCGCAATCCTGGTCAACGGTATGCAGCGAGCCGTTCCATTTATGGAACTGGCCGGCGAGATGGGATATGCCTTTGTCAATTCCATCCTGTCACCGGTGTTCACCTACGGCCTGCTTATCTTTTTCGAGCGTGTGTTCCGCATCACGACTGATCTGACGCTGCTTGAGCTTTCCGATTTCAACCACCCGCTATTGCGCGACCTTTCTACGCGAGCTCCGGGCACATTCCATCACAGTATCGTGATGGGTACGCTTGCCGAAGCCGCTGCGACATCCATCGGTGCAAATGCGACGCTCTCACGCGTCGGAGCATATTACCACGACATCGGAAAAATGCTTGAGCCGGAGTATTTCGTAGAAAATCAGATCAGCAATCAGAATGTCCACGACACGCTGAAGCCCAGAGAAAGCGCGCGGAAAATTATCAACCATGTTTTGCGCGGCATTGAACTTGCGAAAGAACATCATCTTCCTGACCGCGTAATTGATTTCATCCCTGCCCATCACGGCACAACGCTGGTGTCGTATTTCTATGAGAAGGAAAAAACTCTGACTGGCGAGGATGTCAACAAGGATGATTATCAATACCGCGGGCCGAAACCTTACTCCAAGGAAACCGGCATCGTCATGCTTGCCGATACGATCGAAGCCGCAACCCGGGCGATCGAAGAACCGACGATAGAGAAAATCCGCGACCTCATCAATAAGATCGTCAGTAAGCGTCTGGCCGACGGTGAATTGGAAAATTGTGATTTGACGTTTCGTGAGCTTACGATTGTAAAGCACAGTTTTCTGAACATCCTCACTGGCATTCATCACACCCGCATTAAATATCCGAGTGAAGAAGACGCAGCAGCCGCAAAAAAACTGGCGGATCGGACAGCAAAACTTCTGAACTTGCCTTCCACAACAGATGCCCTGATGAAGCGGATGAAAAAGCTGGACTCATTCTGATATGCTCTCAGCTTTACAATTGGCGCTGACAGGGTTTAAAAATTATCTTCGCCTCGAGCGCGGATTCTCCGGAAATTCCGTTTCCGCCTATATGCTGGATCTCACGCGCTACACTTACTGGCTGGAAGAGCTGCGGAAGCTGGATCGTCCCGAGCAGATAGAACTCCGCCACATCACCGACTTTCTTCTCGGACTCAAGGAAACGGGATTCGCTGCATCGAGCATGGCGCGAACGATTTCATCAATACGGCATTTCCACCGTTTCCTGCTTAGCGAGAGGCTCTGTACAATCAATCCTGCTGAACAGCTTGATACACCGGCACTCACCCGCCATCTGCCAATGGTGCTGACACAGGACGAGATGCTCCGAATACTTGCTCAGCCCGATGTCAGCAAGCCGCTTGGCCTGCGCGACAGAAGCATTCTCGAAACTCTTTATGCGACCGGGATGCGCGTCAGCGAACTGACTACGCTTACGCTTGATCAAATCTTTCTTGAAGACGGACTTGTGCGGGTTTTCGGCAAGGGAAGCAAAGAAAGAATTGTCCCTATCGGGTCAGAAGCTTGTCAGTGGTGCAATGAGTATTTGAGAACCGTCCGTCCCCTTCTCCTGCAGCGCGGCAAGCCCAATCGAACTGTCTATGTTAATTACCGCGGCGGGCCGATCAGCCGCATGAGTATACTGACCATCACAAAAAAATATGCGGCAATGGCCGACATTTCAATGGACGTACACCCTCACACTTTCCGCCACTCCTTCGCGACGCATCTGCTGGAAGGAGGCGCTGATTTGCGATCAGTGCAGGAAATGCTCGGACATGCCGATATCAGTACTACACAGATCTACACACACGTCGACCGCGATTATCTTAAAGAGGTGCATCGCACCTTCCACCCCCGATCCTGACTCTGAGGCATCTGTATGTTCATCACGTTTGAAGGAATTGACTGTTCCGGAAAATCAACGCAGATCGAAATTCTGATGAATGCACTGCGTAAACAGAGGCGCGAGGTTCTCATCGTTCGAGAGCCGGGCGGTACGGAAATATCCGAACGCATACGCGCGCTGCTCCTCGATCTGAAGCATCGGGAAATGGACGGCACTACAGAGCTGCTGCTGTTTTCTTCCTCGAGATCCCAGCTCGTTATAGAGCGCATCCTGCCGGCATTAGAGCGAGGGGCAGTTGTGATCGCAGATCGTTTTTACGATTCCACTACCGCTTACCAGGGCTACGGCCGCGGCATCAATATCGAGGCGATCCTGCGTGTTCATGAAATTGCCACTCATGGCCTCATTCCCGACCTGAGTTTCTTTATCGATATTTCTGTCGAAGAAAGTCTTCAGAGACGATCGATCCGCGCGGGACAACCTGACCGGATGGAATCCTCTGATACCGCATTTTTTAATCGTGTCCGCGACGGTTATCTGAAAATCGCTTCTATTTCCCCTTCACGATTTCGAGTGATCGACGGAGCCCGTCCGTTGGAACCTGTCGCTGAAGATATCTGGGGTTGGGTGAACGCTTCCCTTCCATTACCTGAAGATCAATAGGCTTTCCACATGCGCCATCTTCGCTCTCGTCTTGGTTATTCTCTCATCGGTTTCGCTGCCGCTCTGCTTCTGATCGCCGCGGTCGATGACAGCATGCAGCGCATGCTTCGAGGGCATGATCTTCTGACATCCATCTACCAGAAAATCCTCGATGAATATGTTGAAGAGGTTTCTCCCGATGATCTGCTGCGTGGAGGCGTCCAGGGCATGCTCGATGAGCTTGATCCTTATGCTGAACTGATCGAGGAACGCGAGAACAGCGAGGTCGATATGCTGTCCCGGGGCAGCTATAGCGGTCTGGGCATCAAAGTTGGTAAGCGCAGCGGTGAACATGTTGTGACGTTCATCTATGATGAGGTCCGTCCGCTCACAAGCTTGCGGATGGGCGACATACTTCTGCGCATAGATACTGTTGATCTGCGAAAAAACAATGTCGATGATCTGCGAACATTGCTGCGAGGCCAACCCGGCACAAGCATCCAGCTTCTTGTCCGGAGACCCGGCCTGAGCGATTCGCTTCCACTTACCGTCACGCGGCGCAACGTGTCGATCGATCCAATGCCCTACCACGGCCTGATGGGAGACAGAATATTCTATCTGAAGCTCACAAGATTTTCTCGCCCTGTCGTTGATTCATTTCAGCTGGCCTTGCGGCATGCCTACTCTGAAGGACGGGTTCGCGGTGTGATTATTGACGTCAGGAATAACCCTGGCGGACTGCTTGAGTCAGCCGTGGCCCTGGTGGACCAGTTCGTTAACCCCGGCACACCGATCGTTACAATGAAGGGCAGACAGCCGGAATTTGTACGAGAATATTTCGCCAAGACGCAGCCGATCGACGCTGATGTCCCGATTGTGGTTCTCGTGAACGAAAGAAGCGCAAGCGCATCCGAGATCGTTGCGGGAGCGCTGCAGGATCTCGACCGCGCGGTGATTATCGGAAAGCGCACATTCGGGAAAGGACTCGTTCAGACCCTGCTGCCGTTGAACTACAATGCATATTTGAAATTGACGACATCGCGCTACTATATCCCTTCCGGCCGCTGCATCCAGCGCTTGAGCTACGAGAAAGGCAAAGCTGCGAGTGTATCAGAGGATGTCATCGACGCTCCTGTTTTCCATACTTTGCGCCTTTCACGCCCGGTTCGTGAATCAAACGGAATTGTGCCGGACGTGATGGTAGAAAATGACTCCATTTCTCCTCTGATGGCCTGCCTGCTAAAGAACGAAGCATTTTTCACCTTCGTCGCTCTTCACATCAACAAATTCAATCCCACGGAACTTCCCAAGATTGACAGTCGGATACGGAACGCGTTTAAGCGCTACTCGGACTCTCTTTCTTCATGTGAAGGCAATAGCTTCACTGACGCTCTCAACAAATTGCAGAGTGAGGCTGTGCGGCAGGGTATGAATGCGAAGGGTCTCAAGCGAATAGGAGCGATCGAAGCTGAAATCAGAAAGCTGAATTCGGAGCAGTTTGAGCTCCAATGGAATGAGATACGGGAAAAGCTTTCCGATGAATTCACTTTCCAAATCCTCGGCGAGGCAGCTTTGACGCGCGGATCAGTAGCCAAGGATAAAACGATCTTGCAGGCCATAAAATTGCTGGAGAAGAATGGAGCATGGGAAGCTGCATTGTTGAGCGGACATTCCTATTGACTCTACACTTCCTCCTGCCTCCCTCATCTTTCCAACGACATCGCTTAAAAAAAACGACGCCGGGATTTTTTCAATCCCGGGGTCGTTGAATTTCGACGGCCATTCAGCGGAGATTACACTCCGAAGGATGAACCACATCCACAATTACGAACCGCATTCGGATTGTTGAACACAAATCCGCGACCGTTCAGTCCATCAGAATAGTCGAGCTCCGTACCGCCAAGATAAAACAGGCTCTTGGAGTCAATAACCATTTTCACTCCGCGGATATCCATGACCTCATCGGTCTCTTTGATATCTCCGTCAAAACCGAGTGAGTAGCTGAGTCCGGAGCAGCCTCCACCCTTCACGCCAATGCGAAGGAGATAGTTTTCCGGAATGCTGTTCTCTGAACGGATCGTAGCGACTTCTTTTACCGCTTTATCTGTTATAGTAATTTCGGCGATTTCTTCTGTCATGTGCTCAGACATGCTATCACTCCAACATATGAAGGTGAAACAGGGTTTTTCTTAAACGTATAAAATGCCCGACATACAAAGCAAATGAGGATTCCGTTTGTCCGCATTCGGGGCTGCATCTGCAAACGGCTGCTCATGGAGATAATTTGTGCTTCGACGAATAAAACAAGCAGCGTCGATCAGGCGGTTACAGCTTCCTTGGCTGGCTCATCAGCCGGAGTCTCTTTAACTGCAGGTTTAAGCTGATACTCTTCGAGGTGCAGAATGTAAGTGTTCGGTCGAAACTGTTCAATCACGCCGCGTTTCTCAAGGTCGGAGACAAACTCTGCTGCAAGCCTGTCAATCTCACGCGTACCAAGATCACGGTCATCGATTTCGCGAGTGAATTCCCGAATCGCGGCCTGGATATCCCGCAAAAAAATATTGCTGCGATGGTACACGGGGATTTTGCGTTTCCGCATGAAGTCAAACAGCTCTTTCTCGCGACCGATAAATGACGTCATCTGAATGCTCCTGATCATGAAACTGTCCTTACACTACAGACACAAAGGTAACAGTTTTTCCCGACATTTCAGTTCCATACTCCTCGCGTTTCATTGATTGACAGGCGCATTTTGCGTACCTTATTTACTCAGTAAGATTGAAGAGAACCATGCTACGACTTGCAGTATTTGTTTCAGGACGGGGCTCTAATCTCCGATCCATTCACAGGGCGATCATTGAACGCCGACTGACCGCTGAGATTGTTTGCGTCATCAGCAATCTCGATGATGCTGCCGCACTGGCATATGCATCCGGAGAGGGCATTCCAACCCTGTCTGTGCAGGGGTGTCCGGCGGCAGAGCTGCCACGGACCATGCTGGACTTCCTCTCTGCCCACGGAACGGATTTCATTGCCCTTGCGGGGTACATGAATCTGGTTCCGTCTGAAGTCGTATCAGCTTTTCAGAACAGCATCGTCAATATACATCCTGCGCTGCTTCCGTCTTTCGGAGGAAAGGGCATGTACGGTCAGCATGTGCATAAAGCGGTGCTCGCCTCGGGTGACAAGGTCACAGGAGCTACGGTACATCTCGTAGATGAGGTTTATGACCGCGGTTCTATCGTGATGCAGCGCCGGGTTCCAGTTTTAGATGACGATACGGTGGAAACACTGGCCAGTCGTGTGCTGGAGGTGGAGCACGACATCTATCCGGAAGCCTTGCAGCTTTTTGCTGAGCAGAGGGTCGAGATTATAGACAACAAGATTTTTATTCGTACCTAGAGGAACCATGTCGAACACTCGTCGCGCTCTCCTGAGCGTGTATGACAAAACCGGTATTTTTGATTTTGCCCGGAATCTCGTCGAATCCGGCTTCGAGCTTATTTCCACCGGCGGGACGTTTTTGGCGCTTCAGCGAGCTGGACTTCCGGTCATTCAAGTGCAGGACGTCACTGGTTTTCCTGAAATGCTTGATGGCAGAGTGAAAACCCTGCACCCGATGATTCATGGCGGACTTCTCGCACGGCGTGATGCAGAATCACATATGAAGCAAATATCCGAACACGGAATTGCTTTGATAGATCTGGTTGTAATAAGTCTGTATCCATTTGAACAAACGGTCGCGGCTGGGGCAGCGTTCAGCGATTGCCTGGAACAGATTGACATCGGAGGACCCGCGATGATGCGATCCGCCGCGAAGAATCATAGTTCGGTGACCGTTATCTGTGATCCTGCCGACTACGAACAAGTCACACGTGAGCTTCAGGAAAACGGAGATACTTCTCCTGAACTGCGACAGAGTCTTGCCGCAAAGGTATTTGCTGTGACCGCGCGCTACGATAACGCGATAGCAGCCTGGCTTGAAGGACAGACGACAGCGACTGGGGCCATTCGTTCGCATCTTCTCATTTCTGCTCCCCTCTCGCAGACGCTGCGCTATGGTGAGAATCCCCATCAATCCGCAGCTCTCTACGGCAGTTTTCTTGATTCTTTCGATAAACTGCACGGAAAAGAGCTCTCCTTCAATAACATCGTAGACGTCAACGCTGCAGCATCGCTGATTGAAGGATTCGATTCGCCGGCCGCCGCAATTATCAAGCACACAAATCCTTGCGGCTGCGCCGTAGCGGATAACCTGCTTGATGCATATCTCGCAGCACTTAGCACGGATCCAATATCTGCCTTCGGAGGTGTTATAGCCTTCAACCGTGAAGTTGATATTGAACTTGCTGAGAAACTGAACGAAATGTTCTCTGAAGTTATCATCGCTCCTGCGTACGCAGATGACGCGCTTGATATCCTCCGCCGCAAAAGGGATCGCCGTCTGATTCGTTTTCTCGCGCAGCAGCCAGGACGTACTGCGTTGGAAATGAAATCTGTCAGAAATGGTTATCTTTGTCAGATTGCCGATGCGCAGGCAGACGACCCGGCAAATTGGAAGGTAGTCACTCGCCGCCAGCCGACGGAAGATGAAAAGAAGGCTCTGGCTTTCGCATGGAATGTAGTAAAGCATGTGAAATCCAACGCCGTGGTCTACACCAATGGCATCAAGACTCTTGGTATCGGCGCAGGGCAAATGTCACGCGTAGATTCAAGTACAATAGCTGCTCTAAAGGCCGCAAATGCATCCCTCTCGCTCGAGGGTTCGGTAGTTGCTTCCGATGCATTCTTCCCGTTTGCTGACGGTCTGCTAGAGGCTGTGAACGCAGGTGCGACTGCAATAATTCAACCAGGCGGGTCTGTACGTGATGATGAAGTCATTGCTGCGGCGGATGAGCACAACATCGCGATGATTTTTACTGGTACCCGTCACTTTAAGCACTGAAATTCAAGATACATTTATGGGCATATTCAGTCTTTTCAGCAACGATCTTGCTATCGATCTCGGCACAGCCAACACCCTGATCTGGGTGAAGAATAAAGGCGTGGTTCTCAGCGAACCGTCCATTGTTGCCTTCGATCGAAACACAAAGAAAATCATTGCCATCGGCAACGATGCACGCGAAATGCAGGGGAAAACGCATCGAGATCTGCAGGTGATTCGTCCCATGCGTGACGGAGTCATCGCTGATTTTGAAATTGCGGAAGGCATGCTTCGCGCGTTCATTAAGAAAATCATGAACAGCTGGATTCCCAGCCGTCGTATTGTCATTTCCGTACCCAGCGGCATCACGGAAGTTGAAAAGCGCGCCGTCAGGGACAGTGGCGAACATGCCGGCGCCAAGGAAGTGTATCTCGTGGCCGAACCTATGGCAGCTGCCATCGGCATAGGACTCTCTGTCGATGCTCCCGTAGGTGATATGATCATCGACATCGGCGGTGGAACGACTGAAATAGCTGTTATAGCCCTCTCAGGAATCGTACAGGAAGAATCCATTCGCATCGCTGGCGATGCGCTCAACAATGCCATCCTGCACCATTTTAAAAAGCATCACAACCTTCTCATTGGTGAACGCACAGCTGAAATCATCAAGTGTGAAGTCGGCAGTGCGGTCCCTCTCAAGCAGGAACTTGTTGTTCGAGTCAAAGGACGTGACCTTGTCGGTGGCCTGCCAACGACAGTCGAGGCTTCGAGCATCGAGATACGTGACGCATTGTCAGAGCCCATAACCGCGATAGTGGAAGCTGTGAAAAGCACTCTCGAGCGCACACCTCCGGAACTCGCGGCGGACATACTCGATCGCGGCATTATGCTTACCGGCGGCGGCGCCTTGCTCAAAGGCCTGGATGTGCGCATCCGCAATGAAACGAACCTTCCGGTTCATGTGGCTGAAGATCCACTCACTGCCGTTGTTCGCGGCACCGGTGCGATCATGGAGAACCTGCATCATTATAGCAAGGTGATCCTCAAAGGGAAAAAATACTGAGTCAGGAACCGGCGAGTGATGTACAGTGCAGACACTGATCGCCTTCATACGAATATTCCGCGAGTATATCGCGCTGACAGTTCTCTCCGGACTGTCCATAATCCTTATTGCCAACAGCGATAGCGTTCCTGTACAGGTTCTTCGCTCCTATTCACTCGTATCGCTCGCGGCCCTTCAATCTTCTTCCAACTGGCTCGCTAATCTCTTCTCTTCCAATCAGGACACGGAGACGCTTCGTGATGTGAATGTCTCCCTGATGGAAGAGGTCATGCAGCTTCGCCGGCTCCGTCAGGAAAACATGGAGCTCCGTCGGAAAATCGGGTTTCGTGACCGCAGCAACTGGCCTTTGGTGCCTGCCGAAATCGTCGGCAAAAATCTCTCGATCGGGCAGAATATGATCACGCTCGATGTCGGAGAGAATGATAGCGTCGCGATCAACATGCCTGTGATCAATGAAGAGGGGCTTGTAGGCAAAATCATTGCCACTAGTGGACACTACAGCATTGCGATGCTGGCCCTTCATCGTGATTTTCGGGTTACCGCAAAAATCAAACGTTCCCGTACAGATGGCTTCATAGCCTGGAAAGAAGGTGAAGCGCTGGTCCTGCAGAATATGTCGAAGACCGCGGATGCACTTCCAGGTGATACTATCGTCACATCTGAATACAGCAACCTCTTCCCTCCTGAAATCATGATCGGGACAATTCGCAGAATTGGCCCGGGAGAAGGCGGGTATTTCAGTAAAATCGAAGTTGAACCTCGTGTAAATTTTGCCTCTCTCGAGCGGGTTTTCGTGGTTCGCTATCGGATAGAAGCTGTTCGGGCACAACTGGAAAATCGCGTGTATCCCCAAGCGGAGGAAACTCCGTGACGCCAAAACTTCGCCAGGCGCTGATATCATTTGGGTTCCTGATGCTGTTGGCGGTGCTGCAGATAACCATCGCACCGCTTATAACCATCGGCAGCGTTATGCCTGCTTTTCTGCTGATAGGATCGGTCTTTATTTGTTTGCGTGAGGGACGGATGACGGCGATGCTCGTCGCTTTCCCTGCCGGACTCTTTGTCGATTCGTATCTTTCGGCAGTTGTAGGAATTTCCACTCTGAGTCTCACTGTCGCGATTTTTGCAGCAGGCTTTTTTTATGATGAAGAGAAAGTACAGCTGCAGATCAGTAGTCCGCGAACTGTCCTGATCGTATTCCTGAGTGCGTTGTTGTACCATCTGATATACGTATTCTCCTATTTTCAAAGCCTGGACGTCAACCTCGTTCAGCTCCTCACGCAGCATGTCTTCGGTGCATCATTGTACTCGACTGTCATCTCCGCAATCCCTGTTCTCCTGCTCGCACGCAGGACCGCAAAGCTGAAAGTGTAGTCAAGGGAATCCGTATGGAACGTAGTTCGTTCGCCAGCAGAAAACGATCATACACTATCATGGCGGTATTTTTTGTACTTCTTGCCATTCTTGTTATCCGTCTGTATGAACTTCAGTTCGTCCAATTCGACTCCTTCCGCACGCAAGCGGAAACGAATTCAATTCGCCAATTTGCCAAGGATCCGTTACGGGGTTTGATTTATGACAGGAACGGCAAGCTTCTCGTTGACAATAATCCAAGCTACACACTGACGATCATACCGTTTGAATTCAACTGGAGCACCCTACCTCTTTTGAAGCGTCTGTTCGCAGTTGATACAAACGTAGTGCGATATCGTGTGAGCAGGAGCGGAATTAATTCCTTCCAGCCGGTTAAAGTCTCCCGCGACCTGACATTCCCCCAGCTCTCCCTGCTTGAGGAATATCGCACTCTCCTCCCCGGTGTGAATTACATTATCGAGTCACGGCGCCTCTATCATCTGAAGTCACACCTTTCCCACCTGATCGGATATACAAAAGAGATTTCTCCCTGGCTTTTAAAGGAGCTTGGTGATTACTACCAGCCAGGGGATATCGTCGGCTTCAACGGAATAGAGGCTTTCTACGAGGACGTCCTTCGGGGGAAAAAAGGGTACGGCTATCATGCCGTAAACGCGATGGGCAAGGTGATTGAAAGCTTCGATCATGGAAGAGCCGACATAGCCGCGGAGGAAGGCAGTGATCTGGTTTTAACGATCGATATGGATCTTCAGGATTACGGTGAGAAATTACTGCATGGGAGACGCGGCGCAATTGTGGCAATGGATCCAACCAATGGTGAAGTGCTCGCTTTTGTGAGTTCCCCTGATTATGACCTCAGCGATTTCAGTGGACGGATATCCCTCGATGTCTGGAATTCCTTGCGCAATAATGATGCCTCTCCCCTGTTCAATCGCTGTTCTATGGCTGCATATCCTCCCGGTTCGACATTCAAGATGCTCGTTGCAGTTGCGGCCTTGCAGGAAGGAATCATCGACATCAACACGCGCATAAATTGCCCCGGTTCATACATGCTCGCCGGACAGGAGTTCGGTTGTCACGGCGCCCATGGCGATGTCAACGTTGTCAGCGCCATCGAACATTCCTGCAACGTCTTTTTCTACAAGCTGATTTTCAAATTGGGTTTTGAAAACCTCCAGAAATATGGACGAATGTTTCACATCGGCCGTCCGACAGGGATGGATATCAGTAATGAAAATTCCGGACTCCTGCCATCCGAGGAGTACTACGACAAACGCTACGGCTCCCGTTGGAACATCGGATATTTGGTGAATCTCGGTATTGGCCAGGGCGAAATTAATACGACTCCGCTGCAGATGGCCGCATACACAGCGACAATCGCGAATGGTGGAACGTATTATCGTCCGCATGCCGTGCGCGAAATAAAAAATCGCCTGACTAATCGTACCACCAAGATTGAACAACGCGCCGATCGCCTCCCCATTTCAAAAGAATCGATGTCCATAATTCAGCGTGGGATGTTTCGAGTGGTAAACGGATCAGGTACGGGTTACGCTGCCCGCGTGTCCGGAGCCAGGGTCGCCGGCAAGACCGGTACAGCGCAAAATCCACCCCACCCCGATCATGCCTGGTTTGTCGGTTACGCTCCTTATGAGGCTCCCAGAATCGCTGTTGCCGTCATAGTGGAGAACGGAGGCTTCGGCGGCACAGCTGCCGCTCCTATCGCAGGAGCAATGATCCGCCGCTACCTTTTTGCAGAAGCGTCATCGCAGGGAGAAGCTGCCCCTGTCGAAGTCCCGGATCCGGTAATTCCCGTCGCTCCAAAGCGCGGAACGGCTGTGGAGGACTGATGGCAAGCGGTATGTCATCGTTCAGTTTGAGAAAGCTTGATCTGATCATCCTGCTTCCCGTGCTTCTGCTTGTAGCCGCAGGATTGCTTTCCATATTCAGCGCGACACACAATGCCGAAATCTTCATCAAATTTCAGAAGCAGGTTTTCTGGGCGATACTCGGAATTCTGCTGATGGTTCTAACGCTTTTCGCTCCACCGAGAACTTACCATTACCTCGCGTATCTTTCGTACGCAATTGCAATCATTCTACTTTTGCTCGTTCTGCTATTCGGAAAAACCATCGGCGGTAATGCCGGCTGGTTTGGCATCGGCGGCTACGGCATCCAGCCCTCCGAGTTCGCAAAAGTGACGACAGTGCTCGCGTTGGCCCGGTTTCTTTCCGACAGCACGACCAGTATGAACTCCTTCCGCGACCTTTCTAAAGCGATTGGAATCGTGGGAATTCCCTGGCTTCTTATTTTTCTTCAGCCCGATTTTGGAACGGGACTTGTGTATTGGGCGATATTTCTTGCCATGATATTTTGGGCCGGTGCGGAGATGGTGCTGCTCCTGACGCTGCTATCCCCCGTTCTGGTTGCCGTGCTTTCCATTCTCGGTTTCTGGTATTTCCTCGCTGCAGCTTTTATCGTTTCGATCATATTCTACGTAATGAAGAGAAATCTCGGCATAGCGCTCATGTTCCTTGTGCTCAATTTATCGATTGGGTTCGGTGTGCAGTACGCCTATTCTCATCTTCCTGATTATCAGAAAAATCGAATTGCCGTATTTATCGACCCTACCGAAGCCCCGCTGAGCGCTGGATGGAACGTCATTCAGTCCAAAGTCGCCATCGGTTCGGGAGGAATGACAGGACGCGGATATCTACAGGGCTCTCAGACTCAACTCCGCTTCGTTCCTGAACAGTGGACCGATTTTATTTTTTGCGTGCCGGCGGAGGAATTCGGCTTCATGGGAGGTATGGCCATTCTCCTCTTGTTCTCGATTTTTCTTTTCCGGGGACTACGTATCGCCAGAATTCTGGAATTTCGATTCTCGAGTCTCGTCGCCATCGGGATAATGACACTGGTTCTTTTCCACGTGTTCATCAATATCGGCATGACGCTGGGCCTGATACCCGTAATCGGAATTCCGCTGCCGTTCATGAGCTACGGTGGTTCGTTTTTCCTTTCAAGCATGCTCGCCGTTGGAATCATTCTGCATTCCTGGAAGACCCGGGATGCCTTCGGATAGGGTTAAAAAGGAGCCTCAGCCTGCCATAAATACTTGTGGATGCATTACGGGCTTGTGTATCCTGTTTTCCTTTGGTAAGTTTCATATGATATGGTGAATGGGGATTTTCTTTTTAGTGAAAACGCCCCTTCCGGCCTAAAATATTGACCCTACCTAATTGGATCCAATCCAAGTACTGATGACACTCAAACCACATAGCACAAAAAGGACAACGTAGTCGCCTATATACCGGCGATTACCGGAGCAATCATCATGCAAGAACAACCTATTTCCCTCAAGGAACTTGAAAACGACATTCCGATGAGCTCACATTCTGATTCACGAATCGAATTTGTGGGTTTGGTCGGTGGCGGGGTGATGGGACGCGGACTGGCTCAGACACTTTCTTCAAATGGTCTGAACGTCCTTCTCGTCGAAAAAAACGACGACCGCGTAAAAGAATGCCTCGACGGCCTCGCCGAAAACATGGATCGTGAGATTCAGCGATGGGGAATGACGGATGGCGAGAAACGCGCCCTCCTGAGCCGCATCAAAGTCATAACCGACATCAATGAAATTGAAGGCACTGATTTCGTGATGGAAGTTGTGGATGAACAATTCGAGCTGAAGCAGGACCTGTTGATCAAACTTGATCGTATCTGCCCGAAGGATACCATCATCGCGTCTAATACTTCGACGCTCAGCTTGACAAAAATCGCAAAGCCGGTGAAGAATCCGGGCCGCATTATCGGACTTCACTTCGCCAACCCTGTGCCCAAGACTCCCCTGTGCGAAATCGTTCGCGCATTCCACACAAGTGATGCGACATTCAAACGGACACAGGAGTTTATTCAGAGCATCGGCAAGACTACAGTGGAAGTCTATGAGTATCCGGGGTTCATCACCACCCGTGTGATCCTCCCGATGCTCAATGAAGCAATGTATGTACTGATGGAGGGCGTCGCCTCTGCTGATGACGTGGATACCGCAATGCGTCTTGCCTACAACATGCACATGGGACCTCTTGAACTTGCAGATTCCATGGGTCTCGAAGAATTGCTCGCCTGGATGGAGTCCCTGTTCCGGGAACTTGGTGATTCAAAATACCGTCCCTGTCCCCTGCTGCGCCGCAAAGTGCGTGAGCAGAAGTACGGGAAAAAGAGCGGAGAAGGGTTCTTCCGCTACGATGAAGCAGGTAAACGAATCATCCAGAATTAATAACAGGAGCAGCACATCATGATGAATATTCTCGTCGTCAATTGCGGCAGTTCGTCAATTAAATATCAGTTTATCGAGGCGGAAACCAATACTCGCCTTGCGAAAGGTCTTGTGGAGCGAATCGGCATGAGCGGAGCTGTGCTGACAAACACGCGACACGACAACGACACGATAAAGCTCACGGGTGAGATTCTTGATCACGGCATGGCCATCGAATATGTGCTTGCTGTTCTTCTGAGCAAGAATCACGGAGTGATCAAGGATAAATCCGAGATTAATGCCGTCGGCCATCGCGTTGTACACGGTGCGGAAGACTTTGCCGGCTCGGTGCTTATTACCGAAGCAGTTCTTCAATCACTGCGTGATAATATTGAACTGGCTCCACTGCATAATCCGCACAATATTCGCGGAATCGTCGCTTGTCGGCAGCACCTTCCGGACGTACCCCAGGTCGGCGTGTTCGATACCGCGTTTCATCAGTCGATGGAACCGGGAGCTTTTCTCTATGGAATTCCCTACGTTTTCTATAAGAAATACAAGATCCGCCGGTATGGATTCCACGGCACTTCGCACTTCTTCGTTTCAAACCGCATGGCTGAATTGCTGGGAAAGCCGATCGAAGAGCTTAAGGTCATCACCTGCCACCTCGGCAATGGCTGCAGCATGGCAGCAGTGAAGAAGGGACAATCCGTTGACACTTCGATGGGATTTACACCTCTCGAAGGTCTTCTGATGGGAACGCGGAGCGGTGATCTTGATCCGCAGCTTATTCTTTACATCATGGGCAAGGAAGAACTCTCCCTCGCTGAAGCCACCACTCTGTTGAACAAGCATAGCGGACTCATGGGTATTTCAGGCGTCAGCAGTGATATGCGAGAAATCGAAGAGGAAGCCGAGAAGGGACACGGTCGTGCAAAGATCGCCCTGGACATGTTCTGCTACCGCGTCACAAAATACATCGGTGGTTATGCGGCAGCCATGGGAGGCGTGGATGCCATCGTGTTCACCGGTGGAATCGGAGAGAACAGTTCGACCGTCCGCGAGCGTGTTTGCAAGCAGTTGGCTTTCATGGGTGTCGATTTTGATGAAAACAGAAACAACACCGGCCCCAAAGAACGCATAATCACCTCCGAAAACTCACGGACCGTGGTTGGTGTGATTCCTACCAACGAGGAACTCGTGATCGCGCTTGATACAATGGCAATCGTGAACAACGAGATCCCACCTTCGATGCGCAATATGAAAATCAATAATGTTCTCGATCCCGTAGATTAACGAGTACCGATCTGTATGGGACGCACAACGTCTGCCCCGGAGCAATTTCTCTACCCGGCACTTCTTGTGCGTCCCATACGCTCTATCCTCGTCATCAAGCCGAGAGCAATCGGAGATGTACTTCTCAGCACTGTAGTGCTTCCCAACCTTCGTGCGGCCTTTCCAGAAGCCAAAATTTCGTTTTTAACCGAAGTACCGGCTGCCGACATTATCCGCGAAAATCCCTTCGTCGATCAGGCCATAATTTCCAACCCGACCGACAAAAGTTTCCTTCGCCTGCTGATTGAATTGAAGCGCAGCAGCTTTGATCTTGTTTTCGACCTTTTCTGCAACCCCCGAACCGCCCAAATGACCTTCGCAACACGCGCTCCTATTCGCGTTGGCTACCCTTTTCGGGGGCGGGCATGGGCCTATAACGTGCATGTGCAGACGCGAGCTGATCGCATTCACAATACTGAATTCAATCTCGATGCAATTTCATTTCTCGACATTCCCATTGTCGAGCGCCGCCTTTCCTTTCCACTACCCACAAATCGATTAGCTCAGTATGCTGAAGTGACTAAATCACTCCGCAAAAGAACTGGTCCGCTGATCGCGTTGAATTCGAGCGGCACATGGGAAACAAAGCGATGGGGATTGCAGCATTTCGCCCAACTGGCAGATCTTTTGATTGAGCGATTTGACGCGAACGTCATGCTGCTCTGGGGTCCTGGCGAGGAGCATGATGTCTCAGCCATTCAGAAAATGATGCATTCTCCCTGCATCATTGCTCCACCGACTCGTATTGGCGAGCTCGGGGCGCTGCTCGCCAACTGTGATTTCACAATAAGCAATGATTCCGGTCCAATGCACATTTCTGCGGCAGTCCGGACTCCAACATTGGGAATTTTCGGTCCGACGAATCCATACCTTCAAGGACCTTTTCATGACCAAAGCAGCTGGGTGCGTCTTGAAGGACTTGACTGTCTTGCCTGTAATTTGACCCGCTGCAGCATCGGCAATGTATGCATGCAGCGCCTCGATGTTGAGACGGTGTACAATGCATTTGTAGAACTCAAGGAGAAACGAACATGAGCAGCGCGACCAGATCTTATTTATATCCGGGTATAATATCCTCCCTCATACCGCTCATGTTGTCGTTGCTTATAATGGTCAGCGGAATATCCTGCGACGACGCGGCTGCTCCCGATGTACCGATCAGCCTCACTATAACGCAGCCATCCGACAGTCAGGTAGTCTCCGGAACGGTTTTGAGGATTCTCACCGAAACCTCTTCGCAGTGCGGCTGTAATTCTCACGTCGAGTTTTTTATCGACGGCGTACACGTCTACTCGCACTATCAACCGTTTTATTACTATGATTGGAATATCACCGGCCTGAGCGGCGAACACGTCATTCGCGCCAGACTCGTCGTCACGGATGACGGCGAGGCTAACGATTCTGTTCGCGTGTTTATCCAGTAATATTTTTCACTTCCCCTGCCGCACAACTCCCTGGGTCCGACTATTCTGTTATGCGGACATTTTTTCCCATGGCCTTCATGAGCGGAACGATCTTTTCTTCTGATCCCAGCACAACTGTTTGAAGATGCTCCGGGAGAAGCACTTCCTGTGCGATTCGCTGAATATCCTTCACGCTGACCTGACGAATGCTTGTGCTGAATGAAAACGACTGTTCGATTGACAAACCATACACAGTGGCTTCTTTCAGCAAGCTCTGAAGATTCCTGTTGGTTGCGAAAATGAGAGATTCATCGGCAAGCAGCGTCGCTTTCGAGGCTGCCAATTCTGTCTCAGTCACTCCATTCCGCGCGATGTCTACAATCACTTCCTGAAGGAACAGCAATACGCTGTCAGAAGAATTAGGTGAGGCGGAGCCGGAGATCATGAAATAGCTGCAATCCTTGGAGAACGCAACTGCAGTCGAGAAATTCGGAGAGATGACATGCTTGCCCCACATCATTTGAGAAAGACGGGACTGAGCTCCGTTGCTGAGGATGTTGTTTAGAAGCATCTGGGGAGCAAAATCCTTTTCGTTCCTCAGCACGCCGCGTCCGCCGACGCGAAAATACGCGAGACCATTCGGCGTCAGACTATCTGCAATAACTACCACAGCTGGTGTAATTGTCCCGGGAGAAATAACCGGGCGTTGGACCTCCTCGCCATTCTCCCATTTACCAAATGCTTCGATGAGGGAAGTCCGGACGAACTTGTAGTCAAGATTCCCGGTCACGATAACAGTAGTTCTTTTCGGCTGGTACCATGCGGTATGGAACGCGCGCAATCTCTCTACCGAGAGTGCATTCACTTCTTCCGTCGTGGGCTGAATGAACCTCGACATGGCGTGCCCGCTGCCGCACAGGTGCTGCACCGTTGTTATCGTCGCGTGTTCTCCGCTCGATATCTGTCGAAACAAACGCACTGAAGACTGCTGTTGGAGACGCAGCAGTGCTTGCGTGGGAAACTCCGGAGCGATTACCGCGTCCGCAATTAAACCGAGCGTAGCGGAAAAGTTTTTCGTCAGTGTTTTCCCATACAACTGTGAGTAGTCGTAGTGCACGTAAGGGATCAGGACGCTGCCCAACTGGGATGCGTACGTCGAAACCATATCGCCGGTACGTTCTTTGCTGCCGGAGAGCAATAGCTGGGCAACGCCGTACGCTGCACCATATTCATCCTCAGACTCCATTCCTATTCCTGCATCAACGATCACGCTAATCTCTGCAAGCGGCAGATCGTTCAATCGGGTAAAAAGAATATGAAGGCCGTTCGGCAAACTGTCTTGTATGATCTCAGGAATGCGTCCGGTAGGTGCAGCCAAAGTCTGAGACTGGGCCTTGCTGCGTTTTTGGCTGAATGCCGGGACTGCCGCAATCACGCCGGTCAGAAATACCGTGAGAACGACTATTGACGAGATAAACCCTGATGAGAGAAAGGACGGACGCTTTATCATTGCTTCCCTGTTTTTGCGTTGCTGATGAGAACTTCAAGAAAGTGATCGGATTCATGAACGTCATTGAGCAAACTTGGTCCCTGTTCACCGATTTTCATACGAAAACTGTTGCTGATATCTCCGGGCTTTATGACGTTCACGTCATAGCTTCCTGCGAGATCGAAGAGATCGACAGCGGTTTGAGCTACCCCTACTCCCGGGAGAAGATCCTTTGCTTTCAATCCGCGAAGCGCGAAAACAAGCTGACCTTTCTCAACCTTCTCTTCAATCACAATGTGATATTGAAAATGGTTGAATTCTTCTGTCGTCTGAAACTGAAACCGGATACAATCACGACTGGTCTCAGTGCTGTAGGCCGGAAAGACCTCAAGCGTGTATTCGATGGGCCCCTTGTCGATGCGCGGAAACATGTTTTCTCCAGTGTGCGGAATCAGATTGCAATATTCTGTACAAAGTAATCAGCGAGGCGGGTAAACTCAACGGACTCCTGAGTGCCCTGCCTCATATTCTTCACCTGGGCCTGTTCCGCATTCATTTCCGACTCACCCACGATGGCAACAAAGGGACACGCGAGCTTATTTGCTTCTCGCATCTGTGCTTTCAGGCTTCGTCCGGCATAGTCGATTTCGATAGCAATGCCTTTTGTCCGCATTGCAATGGCAGTTCGAAACGCCCATGCACGAGAAGCCTCGTCCATTCCGACGAGGTAAACGAGTGGCGCAGACGTTGGAAAAGCGTAGCCGTTTTTTTCCATCACCATCAGAACGCGTTCGATTCCCGCCGCAAAGCCTACTGCAGGAGTATCCTTCCCTCCCAGTTGCTGGACAAGCCCGTCGTATCGGCCGCCGCCGCCCAGCGCATCCTGCGAGCCAAGATCGGAGCTGATGAACTCAAAAGCGGTCTTGGTGTAGTAATCGAGACCACGTACAAGACGGGGATCGAGGACGTACGAAATCCCGAGGTCCTCGAGCAACGCGCAGGTTTTCTCAAAATGGATACGCGAATCGTCTGAAAGATAATCCACGATGAAGGGCGCGTCCGCAGTCAGTTCCCGGTCACGAGCATCCTTCGAATCCAGAACACGCATCGGATTCGTCTCAGCACGGCGCTGACTTTCGGAAGAAAGCTCGCCATGGATATTTCGCAGAAAGGCCTGCAGCGCTTCGCGATAACGGGGACGGCAGATCGGATCTCCGACCGAATTCAATTTAAGCGTGCTGGAAATTCCGAGCCTCGAGTAGATTTCCGCGGCCATGGAAATAATCTCCACGTCACATTCCGGAGCTGATTGTCCTATACACTCAAAACCGAACTGGTGGAACTGCCGGAAGCGGCCAGCTTGCGGACGTTCTTGTCGGAACATCGGACCGATGTAGTAAAGCTTGTTCAGCGCCGTCTGCTCCCCCATGCTGTGCTGGATGAAGGATCGGATCACTGGAGCTGTCATTTCGGGACGAAGGGTCAAACTGCTCCCGCCCTTGTCCAGAAACGTATACATTTCTTTTCCGACGATGTCAGTCTCTTCGCCGATACCGCGTGCGAATACCGTCGTGTCTTCAAAGATGGGTGTGCGGATTTCGCCATAGCGATAAAGCTCCATCACATCCCTGATGACCGCTTCGATGTGCTGCCATGCAAGCGTATCCTGCGGGAGTAAATCCTTCGTGCCTTTTACCGATTGGTATGCCATAGTTGCTTCCGTGTACAGGGTTCGAAATCAAGAAAAAGGCACGCCTGAGGCATGCCTTCCATTCAATAACGCTGACCTCTCCTTACGTTCGCAGGGATCAGACGTCCAAATAATTCATTTCCTCTTCACGAAGGATTTGCAATATCTCGGCAGCATTGCCTGCGTGAAGCAGACTTTTACGGAGATCTTCTTTATTCATCAAACGTGAAATACGGCTGAGGAGCTTGATGTGCGCGCCGACAAGACTGTCTTTTCCGATGAGAAGAAAAAGAAGCCGGACGGGTTCATGGTCGAGGGATTGATAATCAATCGGCTTCTCGGTAACGCCGAAAGCCGCTACGATATCCGAGACAGCATCAGTCTTACCGTGAGGAATGGCGAAACCTTTCCCTACACCGGTGGACATGATTTTCTCTCTCTCAAAGATGGACTGACGAACCTTGTCAATATCCTTGATCTTCTGCGATTTGACAGCGAGATCAATGATGGCATTGATGACATCGTCCTTGGTCTCGCCGGGAATATTAACCTGAATCAGGTCTTCCGTCAGAATGCTGGTAATTTTCATAAGAACAGTGTCTGTGTTTTCAGTTGAAAGGCATGTCCTACGAATTTACGCATTGTCACGCCATTGAACAACTTTTTCCTCGAACTCTGACGCGAGCCTGTCAGCATGCTCTTGAGTAGGCGCTTCGGAATACACCATGAATACTTCGTGTTCCTTGCTGGGAATCAGCAAGACCCAGGTATCGCGGGCAAAAAGAATCTTGATGCCGTCGATTAATTGTCTCTCATGATTTTCAGATTCATTCATGGCAAAACGCATCACCCTCCCCTTCGCCTGCCAAGGGCATGAGACGGTACGTGAAGACCGATAAAGTCGGGGCATGCTGCGATCGACTTCGCCGAGCCGCCATCCGGTCACGGCCATCATCTCAAGAATCTTTGCAACGCTGTACATGGCGTCCGTTGCGAACAGGAATTCCGGGAAAATGAATCCACCTCGCGTGCCTGCCACATAATCAAGTTCAGGATCGGCAAGCACGGCATTCATCATACCGCCGTGGGTGCTTGGCGTGCGCAGCAGCGTGACACCGTATTCCTCGGCAAGAGCATCCATTTCAGAAGAAGCGGCTACGGGACAGGCCATTTTCTTGATGGGGAGTCCTTTGATGCGTCTTGCCTCGAGCATGAGTTTCGTTATAACGCTCGCGGCCCGGTCCTCGTCGAGGAAGTTGCCGTTCTCATCGGCAAGGAACACCTTTTCTGCACCGGCATCGAGGAGGATTCCGAGATCACTCTGGAGAGACCTGCCAATGCTCGAAACGTGCTGACAGGCCGCAGAAAATTCATCGCGGGATCGGGTCAGTTTCGTACGGTCAATATAAGCATTGAGAGAAACGACGGCTGCTCCCAGCTTTCCAAGAATATTCGGGAAAATGGAAGACGCGATGCCGTAGGAGTAATCAATGACGACGTTGAAGCCCTTGCTCGTTACCAGTTCGTGATCGATAGTAGAAAGGAAACGTTCGCGATATGCTTCAGTAGTCCTCTCAGGGAAATACAGCGAGCCGATAGTGTCGAAATCAGCTCGGCGAAAATCCTCAGAGAAGAATTGACGCTCGATGGCTTTGGTGCGCTTGCTCGAAAGATCCTGTCCATCTGCATCGAAGAAAATAATGTCCATCGATCGTTTATCGAACGGGGACTTTCTCACATGAAAGCCCGCCATGTATTTACCGCTGCGGAGCACCTGCCTGATCATCGGTATCGCAGTCGTCTGCATATCGTGTACATTGACGCCGGAAGACATCAGACCGCAGGCGATTGCCCGCTTGATCATTCGGGATGCGTTGTCAGGATCGCGGGACGCGAGCACCTGACTACCCTGTCCCATGACTGCACCCAGACAGGCACCAAGCTTGGCACCGAACTCGGGATTAATTTCTATGTTCGTTGAGCCGGTAATCCGTGCATCGGCAAAAAGTTCGCGCAGCCACTTATCTTCCCACACGAGGGATTTCGAAAGCACGGCGCCTTCCTGCACCACTTTTTCCGGCCAGAGCTTGATATTGGAGAGCAGCGACGCGCCCCGGCCAATATTGCAGCGGTCGCTGATAAACACATTATCAGCAACGGTAGCTCCATCGTGCAGCACGGTATCGAAGCCGACCACGGAATTCGAAATCTGCACCGAGCTCTCTAGAGTGCAGCCATCCCAAATCACGGAATTTAGGATTTCAGCACCGTCATGCACGGTGACGTTGTTGCCGATTACACTGTTGATGATTTTGGCAGAATCAGCGACGCGGGAATTTTTCCCGATTACAACGCGTCCACTCCAATGCGACCTGTCCTCAGGGACGGTGCTTCCTTCACCTACATAAACGTTGTCTCTCAGTTCCCCATCGATTATTACATCCACAGATCCTGCCAGACAATCAAGGCTGGCCTCGTGGTATTCGCCCAGATTCCCTACGTCTCTCCAATAGCCGTCGGAAATATATCCGCAGAGCTTTTTCCCCTCCTGCATCATGAGCGGGAAAAGGTTTTTGCTGAAATCGTAGTCTTCCTTGAACGGTATCATTGCGAGAACGCTGTTCTCGAGAATGTAGATGCCTGTGTTGATGGTGTCACTGAACACTTCACCCCAGGAAGGCTTCTCAAGAAATCTCGTAATGTTGCCTTCTTCATCTACTATGACCACGCCAAACTGCAGAGGGTTCGGAACGCGCGTCAGAACTATGGTTGCATCGGCGCCCTTCTCTTCGTGAAAACGAATCGCCTCGCTGATATCGAAATCCGTCAGCACATCGCCGCTGATAATCAGCACGCGGTCGCTGCCAATTTTGTCGAAGGCGTTGCGAACACTTCCCGCAGTCCCGAAATCCGCTTCGGCATGCGTGTACTGCATGGAAATACCAAAATCCTTACCCTCGCCAAAATAGTCCCGAATTGAATTCGGATGATAATACAGGAGCGAAATGATATCGTTGAACCCATGTTTCTTAAGCAGATCAACAATATGCAGCATCATCGGACGATTGACGACCGGAACCATGGGCTTCGGGATGTTGCAGGTCAGAGGGCGCAATCGTGTGCCGAATCCGCCTGCCATAATGACAGCTTTCATAGGTATAAGTATTTATTTAGGATGGAGTACAAGATTTATTGGAAGCTACGAAAATGCCATCCTGCTTGCAAGAGGAGTTCCTCCCAACGTCATGAGTTTCGTGTTAGAAAGGCTGCGGCGGCAGATTGATGAAATCAACTTCCACGTTAATTTCCCGTAAAAAGAGCCCAATTCCAAGATCGATGGTTGTTGGCTTTGTAAAGTCACCCGTAATCGCGAACACTCCAACTGCCCTCCACTGCTGGAAAGGATCCGGACCATAATTCTGTGCAACGACAACGTACGCGTATGGTCCGCTCAAAGAAGCACTCTGTACGCGGTACTCTATAGACTGCGCGCCATAAGGGAGTTCATCGCTGAAAACTGCGGAACCCTCGATGATTTCAGAAAGGATGTCCTTGGGTGGATAATTTCGAAAAGCCGCAATTCGGAGGTCGCGAACGCTGTCCTGCGGAGGCCAGGTACTTCGTATGGTGATCGTGCCGGAGAAACCCGGGGTCTCAGCTTCGGTTATGGGAGACAAGCCGTGCTCCTCACAAGCAGTAAGGCACAGCGATATTCCGAAAATAATCGGAAGCAGAAGCGCTATCCCCTTACACGCAAAAAGCTGCGACAGACGCTTCATTTGACGATA
Organism: Bacteroidota bacterium; assembly: GCA_049663345.1. Taxonomy (GTDB): domain Bacteria; phylum Bacteroidota; class Ignavibacteria; order SZUA-365; family SZUA-365; genus SZUA-365. Next base: position 134,175 of record JBATDG010000014.1, on the reverse strand, counting down.
GCTCCAATCGGAATATCGCTTATTGGCGAAAAAACGACCGGGCCCTCTTCTTCCGTGGATGCAGCCAGGATCATTCCCTGAGATTCGATGCCAAACAGCTTAGCAGCCTTAAGATTTGCGACTATGACTACCTGACTACCGAGAAGATCTTCAGGTTTATACTTCGAGGCAATGCCGGCGACGAGCTGTCGCTGCTCGGATCCTATATCGACCTTGAGCTTCAAAAGCTTGCTTGATTTCGGAACCCTCTCCGCCTCAATAACTTTTCCTACACGAAGATCGATTTTCATGAAATCATCAATCGTGATTTCTTCTTTGATCGGTGGATAGCTGATTTCAGGTACTGTAGTCATTGCCCCGAGTTTGGCGGTCTCGGCCTCGATGACGCTGTCGTCGATTTTTTCAAACAAAATGGTTTTCTCTCCCAGAATCTGTCCTGCCGGCAGACGCCAGCTTCCCACAGAGTCCCATCCCAGAGCATCCGGGTCGGTTACTCCGAGGAGAACGCGCAATTTTTCCGCTGTATACGGAAGCACCGGTTCAATGAGGACACTGAGAGCATATATCGCCTGCAGGCTGCAATTCACCGTGTTCGCACAGATCTGCGGATCTGATTTTATCGTTTTCCACGGTTCCCGGTCGTTGAAATACTTATTCGCAGCGCGTGCAAGATTCATTGTCGTGGTGACGCCATCGCGGAAGCGGAAACGTTCGTAGCAATCCGCGACCTGTTCGGCGATCGTCGAGAACTGGGAGAGAAAGTCCTGATCCTCCTGTTCGAGTTCTCCTGCCTCAGGCACCTTTCCCTCAAAATTCTTTTCTGTAAAATGCACGGTACGGTTGACAAAATTTCCGAGGATATCAGCGAGTTCATTGTTGTTGCGTGCCTGAAAATCCTTCCAGAAGAAATCGCTGTCCCGTGTTTCCGGCATGTTCATTGCCAGTGTGTAGCGGAGAGGATCTGCGGGATAGGTGTCGAGGAACTCATTAAGCTCAATCGACCAGCCCATGCTTTTGCTGAACTTCTTTCCCTCAAGATTGAGAAACTCGTTCGCAGGAACATTATCGGGCAGCACGTATCCACCCTTTTCCATCAGCATCGCGGGAAACATCAGGCAGTGGAAGACGATGTTATCCTTACCTATGAATGGTATATAGCTGGTTTCAGCATCGCACCAATATTCTCTCCACTTGTCCGGTTCACCGATTCTCGCGGCCCATTCCTTGCTGGCAGAGATGTAGCCGAGCACAGCTTCAAACCAGACGTAGAGGACTTTCCCATCCGCTTCCTCTCCCGGCACCTTGATGCCCCAATCCATGTCGCGTGAGATCGGTCGGTCGCTCAAGCCCATTTTCAACCAGGAACGCACCTGCTGCAGGACATTGTCTTTCCAGATTCCTGCGTTCTTTTCGATGTACTCTTCGAGACGCTGCTGATAGGCTCCGAGCGGGAAATGCCAGTGCCGCGCTTCGCGAATTTCCGGCGTGGCTTCACTCAACAGGCTTTTGGGGTTGATCAGTTCGGTCTGGTCATAATACTTGCTGCAATTTTCACATTGATCGCCGTAAGCTCGTTCGTATCCGCAATGCGGACAAGTGCCCAATACGAAACGATCCGGCAGAAACATCCGCGCTTCCGGATCATAAAGCTGCTTCTCATTGCTCTGTGTCAGAACCCCTTTGTCTCTGAATTCAGCAAACCATTCTCTCGCTGTTTCATGATGAACAGGCAGCGACGTTCTGGAATAATTGTCGAAACTCATGCCAATGCGCTCAAAGGCAGTGCGATTGAGATTGTGATAACGGTCGATGATCTCCTGAGGGGGCACCCCTTCCTTGCGTGCAGAAATCAGAATGCTGACCCCGTGTTCGTCCGATCCACAGATAAACAGCACATCTCTCCGTTTCAGACGCTGATAGCGCACATAGATGTCCGCTGGAAGATATGCGCCGGCCAGATGACCAAAATGAATTGCCCCGTTTGCGTAAGGAAGTGCCGACGTGACGAGAATGCGTTTGTTCTTCATATAATCGAGCTTTTGAGGTCCAAGGGTGATAGAGACGGCGCAAGGGCGCTCACAAAGATAGGTATTATAGGCAATTCGGCCTGATTGAGCAATACATCGGAACTCAAATTGACCGTTGTTCCGGATATTGCACCCAGCGGCTCCAACATTGAGTAACGCTTACTTCGGGAATTGCTCCCGGCAGTCCGAGTGTTGGGTTTCGCTGCCTTGAGGAATTGCTGACGGCAGTCCGAGTGTTGGGTTTCGCATCCGTCGGGAATGGTTGCAGCGGGTATTAAACCAGTGACGCGAGCTTGTGTCCAACTGCAATATGATGGATTTACCAGAAAGGCGTCATTTCAGCATGCGAATATTCACTGTCTCCCTCGTTGTTTTAGCAAGCGCACTTATTCTTTCAGCATGTTCGTCGTCAGAACCCGAACAGCGTCCCGAACGCGACCCGCAGGTTTTTTTCCAGCGGATGGACAAAGACCAGGACGGCCGGATCTCCTGGGATGAGTTCAGGGATATGCCCTCACGAATGGGAAGCCCCGAAGAGCGATTTCAGAGGATAGACAAAGATGCAGATGGCTACATAACGTTGGATGAATTTTCCGCTGCACAGGAGGAGTTTCGCGGCAGGGGCGGTGAGCGGCGCGGCCACGGAAGCGGTATGCAGGGCGGCCGCCCTGGAGGCGGAGGCTTCTGAGCGTCTGATGTTCCGTGATCAATCACATATCGGAACAGAATCATGCAGTTCGTACCTTCCAATATCCATGCAATCTACGCGCGACGCCGACATACTGGAAGCCTGCCGACTGGGAGACCGGACTGCATTCAACCTTCTGGTTCGCACACACCAGGAAAGAGTGTTTCATGTGATAAAGCGCATCGTGACCGATTCAGACGATGCCCTGGATATCGCACAGGAAGTCTTTATCAAGGCCTTCGAAAAGGTTTCCGAATTTCGGGGCGATGCACAGATATTTACCTGGCTCTATCGTATCGCTGTAAACCTCAGCCTGAATCATCTGCGGAAAACAAAGCTGAAGACGTTCTTCCGTCTGGACGACGATCATCGCGAACTGCCCGATGCAAGTCCCACACCATCCGGGATTGTCGAAAGGGACGAACTGCGAAATCTGGTTCAACAGGCAGTGGAAAAACTTCCTCATAAACAGAAAGCCGTTTTCGTGCTTCGATATTTCGAAGAACTTTCTTACGAAGAAATTTCAGCGATCCTCAAAACATCTATCGGCGGCTTGAAAGCAAATTATCACCATGCTGTAAAAAAAATTGAATCCCATGTCAAAGCTCAAATGTAAAGACTGTCGCGGGCTCCTGCCCGATTACGTTGACGGGAAGCTCGATGCTGAGCAATCCGCAGCGCTTCGCAAACATCTTTCAGTCTCCGCAACCTGCGCGAGTGAGGAACAGCATCTTCGAGCACTGTTCACCGGTGCACTCACTCGCGATATTCCGAAGAGCAGCATCCTTGATCCTGGAAGCTTCCTGGTTGGCATTAATGCGGAGATTGATCGACGCCGCAGGGGTCAATTTTCCAGTGTGCGGAACTTCACACGGCCCGCGTTTCTTGTTCCTGTTCTCGCAACAGCCGTTCTGCTGCTTATTGCCAGCGTCTTTTATTTCCCGTTTGCGGGGCGGTCGAGTTCATCTGAAATGATGTTCTCTGGTTTAATCAGCGAAGCGGATGTCAACGGCCTTGCTGAAATTGAAACGCTCACTCCCCTGCTCAACGACGTGCTTCTATCCGAATTGCAGAGCAGCGGCGAGATTGGTGCGTACGAGATTAACGACCTCGCTGATGCGACTGTCCTGAACACTGAAATAGATGAAACACTCCTGGATGATGTTTCATATTCTTCGGTAGTGAGTGCCAGTCTTGAGTACATTTCGCCAGATGACGTACTCGAACAGCTGTCCCAATCGGATGCAGACGACATTGTAACTATTCTTCAAAATCAATCGATCATGCTTCTGTGAGGCAAACATGAAAACCACCCTATTATCAATAGCACTTTCACTGCTGCTTTTCTCCGGCGCATACGCACAGGACGAACCCCTGCCCGAGGGCCAGGGTCGTCAAAGACTTGAAGAATTACGCACCATCAAGTTGATAAAAGCTCTTGATCTGAATGAAGAGCAGGCGATACGTCTTTCTGTAAGGGAAAAAGAGTTTCGTGAAGCAGAGAAAACCCTGATGGATCAGCGCAAAAAGATGCTGAAGGAATTGAGCGGCCTGATTGAAGACAAGGCTGAGGATGCCTCACTTAAGAATCAGCTCCAGCGAATTGATGAAATCAGCAGCCAGATCGGACACGGAAAACACGCATTTCTGCTGTCCCTAACGGACTTTCTGACAATGCAGCAGGTCGCAAAAATCGTTTTGTTCGAAGAGCATTTCAGACAGGAGGTTCGCCGTCTTCTCGAGAAGGCCGGACGACCGCCGCATAGAAAATAATGTTTGCGCTTGCACGAAGCGGCTCCTTGTGGGAGCCGTTTTCGTATAGGATAAAACTGGGTAAAAGCTTACTTTTTGGGAATGAAACAGATCGCACAACACATCAAAACTGGTGCCATGAAGGTGTCCGAAGTGCCTGCTCCGGCAGCTGGCACCGGAATGGTACTAGTAAAAAATTATTTCTCCGTCATCAGTGCGGGAACAGAAAAAACTTCTGTTGATTCCCGTAAATCCTCCCTGCTTCAGCGCGCAAAAAGTCAACCGGATGAAGTTCGGAAGGTCATCGATGAGGTCAAGAAAAACGGCCTGACGCGCACCTACAAGCGCATCATGAGCAAACTCGATTCGTATGCCGGACTCGGCTACAGCACAGCTGGCGTGGTCGTCGCCGTGGAAGAAAGTGTTCAGGACATCGAGATCGGTGATCGCGTTGCATGTGCAGGCGCTGACTATGCTTTCCACAGCGACATCATCACTGTTCCACGCAACCTGGTCGCCAAGATTCCTGAAGGAGTCTCAATGGAATCCGCGGCCTACACGACGATCGCTTCGATTGCGCTGCAGGGCGTGCGTCAAACTGCCCCGCTTCTGGGTGAAACCATAGTCGTCATCGGACTGGGTTTACTCGGACAATTCACCGTGCAATTTCTCAAAGCCAACGGCTGCAAGGTCGTAGGCGTTGATCTCGATCCGCTGGCAGTTCAGATGGCCTTGCGCTCAGGTGCCGATGTGGCGCTGCACAGGCACGATGATCCAGTGGCAAGCGTCGTGCAGTCCATAAGCGGGGGGCACGGAGCGGATGCTGTCATCATCACCGCTGGCACTACGAGCAATGATCCGATCGACCTCGCAGGTAAAATCACACGCGAAAGAGGTCGCGTCGTCATCGTGGGCGCCGCGTCGATGAACATTCCACGCGGTCCCTACTACATGAAGGAAATCGATATCCGGATATCCCGTTCCTATGGTCCCGGACGCTACGACAAGCAGTACGAGGAACAGGGTCTGGATTATCCAATTGGCTACGTGCGCTGGACCGAAAACCGGAACATGCAGGCATACCTCCAGCTTCTCGCTCAGGGGCGCATCAACACCGACGTACTCACCACACACCGCTTCGGCGTTGAGGATGCACTCAAGGCCTATGAACTGATCGAAGGTCAGAAGACCGAACCCTACACAGGCATCGTGCTCGCCTACGACGATATGGACAGCGAGGAGCTGAAAACGCTTTCACACGATCCATCGACTTCTCCCGGTCCCGTTATTTCTCCCAAACGCAGTTCCCTTTCCGTCGGGTTTATCGGCGCCGGCAGCTTTGCCTCCGGCTACCTGCTTCCCCATCTCAAGGCAATGGAAGATGTCACTCTCGACACAGTCTGCAACCGGAGCGGTTTGACAGGAGCCGACATGCGGGGCAAATTCGGCTTCCGCCATTCGAGCACAAATCCTGAAGATATCCTCTCCAACGAAGTTATCGGGACCGTATTCATCGCCACGCCGCATGGACAGCACGCCCCCTTCACATACGCAGCTCTGCAGCACGGTAAGCATGTGTTCGTGGAAAAACCGCTCGCGCTGAACGAAGAGGAACTTGCGCCGATCGAAACCCTGATAACCACGCATCCGGAACTTCGCGGAAAGATTCATCTGATGGTTGGTTTCAACCGCCGCTTCGCTCCGCTTGTAATGGATATGCGGGCCTTTTTTGCGGAATACCGGGAGCCGTCGGTTGTGCATTATTATATCAATGCCGGATTCCTTCCCAAGGATCACTGGACGCAGCATCCGACGGAAGGCGGTGGACGCATTATCGGAGAAGTCTGTCATTTTATCGACACGATCCAATACCTTACCGGAGCACATCCGCAGCGCATAAGCGCCGAGTGCATCGCGTCGGAAAATGCCTCAGTCACCAATTTTGACAGCGTAAATATCACCATGCGCATGAGTGATGGTTCCGTGGGAATAATCACATATGTCGCCAATGGAGATTCCTCGATCCCAAAAGAGCGCATTATTATGAGCTGCGGGAATGCGTCTGCAGTGATGGAGAATTTCCAGAATCTGACACTGGCCAGAGACGGAAAGCAAACCCGCAAGAAAGGCGACGGTGATAAAGGACATCGCAATGAAGTGAATGCTTTCATGGACGCAATCAGGAAGAAAGCGGATCCCGTCATCCCACTTGAAAGCATCATTGCGACGACCCGCACGACCTTCCGCATCATCGATGCGCTGAACAAGAAGGAGATCGTCAACCTGTGAGCTCGCTAGAAATAGGACGTCGCGAATATGAATTTGTTTGAAGCCGTTGTCCTGGGTATTGTCCAGGGGCTGACTGAATTTCTTCCCATAAGCAGTACTGCCCACTTACGCATCATTCCAGCCTTTGTCGGCTGGGAGGATCCGGGAGCGGCCTTCACTGCTGTCACGCAGATCGGAACGCTAATCGCGGTATTCATTTTCTTTCGGAGCGACATCCTCTCCCTTTCCCGTGCGTTTACGCGATCCGTTCTGGCACTGAAGCCGTTCGAGACTCAGGAATCGAGAATGGCATGGTGGATTCTTCTCGGCACAATTCCAATCGGAGTATTGGGACTGATCTTCAAGGATCTGATTGAGACGGAATTTCGCTCGCTGATCGTGATCGCCATTTCTCTGATTGTGCTTGCCCTGCTTTTAGCCGTCGCAGAAAAAATTGGAAAACGGAACAGAACACTTGAGAAAATGAGTCTTTTCGATACTCAACTGATCGGATTTGCGCAGGCCCTGGCTCTGATCCCCGGCGCATCCCGTTCTGGAACAACGATCACCGCCGGCCTCTTCCTCAACATCAATCGTGAGGATGCGGCAAGATTTTCGTTTCTGTTGAGCATCCCTGCAATAACGCTTAGCGGTCTGTACCAGCTGTACAAATTGCACGATGTTCTGGCAGGAGAATTTGGTATCGCCTTGCTCGTTGCAGTCGTCGTTTCCGGTGTCGTCGGCTATTTCTCGATTGAATTTCTCTTGCGCTACCTGCGCACTCACAGCACCTGGCTGTTCATTATCTATCGCATAGCGCTGGGCAGCATCATACTAATAATGATTTCACTCGATTTTATTCAACCATAACAGGAGATCAAACATGCGTTACCTCCGCATACTCACAATACTCGTTTTTGCATTGACTATGGGTGTGTCCATTTCCAGCGCCCAGAAGGCAAAATCATCAACCAAGAAGGAGACCAAGGTGGAGAAGGAAATCGTCGTTATCGAGACCAACATGGGCAATATCGAAATTGAAATGTACCGCACCGATGCCCCGAAGACCGTGGAAAACTTCGTCCAGCTTGCCAAAAAGGGCTATTATGACGGAATCATTTTTCATCGCGTCATCAGTGGATTCATGATCCAGGGTGGAGACCCGACCGGAACCGGCTCTGGCGGCGAGAGCATTTACGGCAAGAAGTTTGAAGACGAAACGAATGCCAATTCCCCTCTCTACAAAACAGGCTACAAACGCGGTGTTGTCGCCATGGCAAACGCAGGTCCGAATACTAATGGCAGTCAGTTCTTTATCTGTCACAAAGATTGCAACCTGCCGCCCAGCTACACAATCTTCGGAAACGTAGTCGACGGCATGGATACAGTTGACAAAATAGCTGCAACCAAAACCGGCCCCGGCGATCGTCCGGTTGAGAAAATGATCATGAAGAAAGTTCATCTCAAATAATGTGTTTTCATCAAGAGAACAGTTCCCTTGACTGAAAAAGACCTCCAGCAGCATATTGCAAAAAAAACCTTTCTCCCCGTGTATCTTCTTTACGGGGAGGAAGAATTTTTAATTGAACGCAGCGCCAAAATGCTTATAGACGCTGCGCTTGATGGAAGCGATCCATCGTTTAATCTCGACCTTTTCCGGGGAAGCGAGCAGAAGGCCGAGGAAGTTACGATCGCCGCGAATGCCTTTCCATTCATGGGCGAAAAGCGTGTCGTCTATGTGCGTGAAAGCGAAGGCATTCTCAAGCAACCGGCGCTTGCTGGCTATGTGCAGAATCCATCGCTCGATACCGTTCTGATTCTATGCGCTGGTGAACTCAAACCCGGGCGATCCCGGAGCAAGAAAGCAGCCACGACGATCGATGTCTTGGCTCACCTGCTCGAGCAGGGCCGAGGCAAGGCAGCTACCGGCTGCGCCGTTGAATTCAAGGCGCTTAAGGACGCAGCGGCGCAGCAGTGGATCGTGCACGAACTGGAACGGAATGGGAAATCCATTACCCCCGAAGCCTGCACCGTATTCCACACGCTGAAAGGGAATTCCGCAAGAGAATTATCGTCGGAAATCGAGAAGCTTCTCGTGGCGCTGCCCGACCAGAACTGCGTTGAAGCGGACGATATCTACGCAAATCTGGGTGCTTCTCGTCAGTATAATATCTTCGAGCTCAGCAACGCGGTTTTCGAGAGAAATGGAAAACGTGCACAGGAAATTCTGCAGCATCTCCTCGAAAGCCAAGAACCCCTCATGATTGTGAACATGCTTTTCCGTCAGCTGTCTCTTCTCTGGCGTGTCAAAGGCTATCGCTTTTCCGACCGGACCACCGATGAGGACGCACGCAGTTTAGGAGTCGTTTGGGCCTGGCAGATCGAGAATATTCGCAGATACGTGAAATATTTTCCTGATGCTTCGTATTTTGAGTCCTGTTTTGAATATATTTTAGCAGCAGACATCGCTATTAAATCCCAGCCGGTCTCGCAATCGGTTGCAGTGACGCAGCTGGTCGCACAATTGACTTCCGTTTCACCTCAATAATCAATCGCAGACAATCCATGGATCAAGCCCAGGAACTTTCCCTGGAAAAAAGGGTAAAACACCTTCTCGAGGAAAATAAGCTGGATCGTGTCACCCTCGAGAAGCTGTCTGACGAAGAACTCATGCTGCTGTTTCAACAAGATGTGCAGCTTGCGTTCGATCTTCTGGTGGAGCGCTTCAAAAATCCCCTCATGAACTACATTTTCCGCTTCACCGGAAATGCTGAAGACGCGGCGGATATTCTTCAAGATACCTTCATTCGCGTGTACAGGAAGAAGCATCTGTACCGGACCATCGCCAGGTTTTCGACCTGGGTCTATACCATTGCCGGCAACCTTGCGAAAAGCGAACTGCGCAGGGGCCATCGCAAGTACCTGAGACCCATTGATCGCAAAAAGGATGATGACGAAGAATGGTCCATTCCCCTGCCGGATGGAGAGCCGCTCCCTGATCGGATGGCCGACAGCAACATCGTGACCGAGCGCATTCAGGAAGCGCTGCTCAAGCTTCCCGACGTCTTCCGCGAAGCTGTTGTGCTGCGGGATATACAGGAAATGAGTTATGAGGAAATCGCTGAAATTACGGAAATGCCCATCGGCACAGTGAAGTCGCGCATCAGTCGAGGCCGCCTTCAGCTTCAGGAACTTCTAAAAGACCTTTATGATTAATTGCTCCAGTGTGCGCTATGTCTGATTCAAATGACACAAGTATGATGAACGGCGACGTTCCGTTCGAGTCGGAGCGTTTGCTGAATGATCTGAGGGCAATGCCCAAAGTTTCCGCGCCGATGGATTTCGCTTACCACCTCTCGGCAGCGATAGCCGAGATGGATTCCGGAGCTGAATTGCCATGGTGGAAGCGTTTTTTTCGCCACGCCGCTGATGGAGGATTTCGCGTTCCTGCGTTTGCCTATGGTGCAGCGGCGGTTATGGTGGTGATGATCGTGTCTGTATACGTTGTATCCGTTACTGATTTTCAGCAAGAAATTCAAAAGGAATTCGCTCCCGGGCGCTCCGCAACCGAGGAAGCTCCGGTCGAGTCCGATGCAGTTACTGATTCAGACGAGTTGACTCCAAACAACACGATGAAGGGACCCGCATCGCTCGTGCCATCTGAATCTGTTCAAACTGCTTCACCTATTGAACGAAACGAGTTGAAAGCAGATAGGAAAGACGGAGAGTCCGCTCCTCCAGCAGTGAAGCAGACTCAGATAGCAGCGCCCGATAAAAAGAGCGAGCGCCAAAGCGGCCGGAGCAGCGTCAGTCCGGCAGCACCCGCCCCTCCCGAGGAGAAATCATCAGAGCCAATTGAATTCCGCACGCGCGGCATTCTCTCCGAGGAGCAGGATAGTCCGGTGATGGACAGCATGGTTTCCGATTCAATTCGGCGTCTGGATTCGCTTCGACGCCTGAAAAAGGATATTCCCACAAAACCATCGACCGATCCACGCTGATCGGTATGGATATCCGGCTACCCGATGTCCCGCTCGCGGAACGAATGAGACCGCGCTCCCTTGATGATTACGTAGGCCAGAAACATTTGATCGGAGAGGGAAAACCGATCTTTCAGATGCTATCCCGGGGAGTTCTTTTCAGCATGGTATTTTGGGGACCTCCCGGGTCCGGGAAAACCACACTGGCCCGTATGCTCACCTCGCGTCTCAATGCACGTTTCGAACAGATTTCGGCAGTATCCTCCGGCGTCAAGGATGTTCGGCAGATAATCGACACTGCCCGCAAACGCCGAATGGAGCTCGAGCAACTGCAGACTGTCCTTTTCATTGATGAGATTCACCGCTTTAACAAAGCACAGCAAGATGCTTTGCTGCAAGCAGTTGAGCAGGGCGACATCATCCTGATTGGGGCTACAACGGAAAACCCTTCCTTTGAAATCATTCCTCCGCTCCGTTCGCGAGCCCGCACATACGTTCTCAATCCGCTTACGATTGAGGATCTCTCCACCCTGCTGGATCGGGCGATTGAGAAAGACGAGTATCTCAAAGGGCTTGAGATTCAATTCGATGACAGGGACATGCTCATCGCGTATAGCGGTGGCGATGCCCGCAGCATGCTGAACGGCCTGGAAATGTGCTGTCTGCTTGCTGAGGAAGATGGGAAAGTTGCGATCAACCAGACAGTTCTGGAAGAAGCTTTCCAGCGTGCATTCGCCAAATACGATAAAGGCGGCGAAGAGCATTACAACGTCATCTCCGCATTTATCAAATCTGTCCGCGGCAGCGATCCCGACGCAGCGGTGTACTGGATGGCTCGTATGCTTCAAGGTGGAGAAGATCCGTTGTTCGTTGCCAGACGACTGATCATTCTCGCATCAGAGGATGTCGGGAATGCGGAACCGAATGCACTTCTTCTGGCCACGGCATGCTACCAGGCGGTGCACGCCATTGGGATGCCGGAGGCACGGATTGTGCTTTCTCAAACAGCCACATTTCTCGCTGCCGCACCGAAGAGCAACGCCGCCTACAAGGCGATTAATACCGCCATGTCGGATGCGGAATCGCTGCCCCCGTATGATGTCCCTCTGCATCTGCGCAACGCGGCTACAGGATTAATGAAAACCCAGGGATACGGCAAGGGATACAAATACTCGCATGATTTCGACGGGCATTTCGTCGAACAGGAATACCTTCCGAAAGAGCTGCAGCAAAAACAGTATTATCATCCCACCGGTGAGGGACGAGAGCTTCGCATCATGGAACGCCTCCGCGCGCTGTGGAAGCGCCGTTCTTACTGACCCTCCAACCACCCATTTTCAGCAAAGCTAACGTATCCGCTTCCGCAGATGATGATGTGGTCGTGCACAGGTATATCCATCATTTTTCCGGCCTGGACCAGCTGTTTCGTAATAAGATGGTCTTCTCTGCTCGCCTCTCTCACGCCGCTGGGATGATTGTGGAGCAGGATGACTGATGACGCCAACTCTGTTACAGCAGCTCTGAATACTTCTCTCGGATGCACAAGACTTGCATTGACTATTCCCTCCGAAATAATGCTCTCGCGCATTATCCTTCCGGCATTGTTGAGCAGAAGGACCATGAAGCGCTCATGCTGCAGATCACGGAGCTTTGGGATATATCGATGTGCGACATCCTCCGGTGATCCTATAGCGTCATCTCCATGATCAGATATCGCAGCATGCCGTCGCCCGAGCTCGAAGGCAGCGAGCATTGCGACTGCACGAGCCATCCCTATACCGTTGAATCGGCAGAGCTCCGCGATTGGACGCAAAGACAGCGCACGCAGATCCCCATGGCGCGTCAGCAGCCCACGTGCAATATCGAGTGCGGACAGCTTTCCGCTACCAGAGTTTATGATAATGGCGAGGAGTTCTGCGTCCGTCAGTGCTTCAGCCCCACGGTTTATAAGCTTTTCCCTTGGCCTGTCTCCTTCCGGCCAGTACTTAATTCCCTGGATGCTGTCTTCCTTGACCTTTTGATTTTTCTGCATACGAATTCTCCCTTTTGTTTGCAGATGAGATGATAGGACGCGCTATTTAGCGTGAAACGCCTCCTGTTTGCTGACCACTCCGTTCCTGCATCTGAGAATGTTAATCGAAGCATTCACCCTCATCTGCTGGAAATTCACAGGCGCTCGCAAGCCGTCGAAGACATCCGTTATTCGTTCACGGATCGATTTGCGGCTGCATTGTTCGCCTTCGATTAGTGAAAGCGCGATTTGCATCGCATCAAATCCGAAGAGCGCCTCCCGGGATAATTTTCGAGCACTTCGGACCGCGAACGCTTCCTTAAGTTGACCGTACAATTCGGAAGTCTGGTCTTCTACGACGTCGGATTCGAAGAATATGGTCAGTCCCTTGCCGTGTGCTGCGAGGAGATCCGGATGGTTCCAGTTTCCGCCTCCAACGATCGGCATATTCAAGTTAGCCTCGCGAATCCCATCGAGGACAGCAACAATATCGTCTCTACTTTGGACAGGTGCAAAGAGGATACATTTTTTTACACTATCCTCCCCAATTTTCCCACACAGCGATTTAACCTTTTCTCCTTCTTTACCATACCTTCCAGCGAGCCGTACAGGAATTTTGAGCTTCCTGCAGCGATCCATGAATGCATCCGCCATTTCACTGGCATAGGAATGATCAGGTGCGATGACGATGGCTTCTTCTGCATCGAGTTCAAGGTAGGAATACTCCGCCAACAATCTAGCTCGCTGAAGAATCGGCGTGTTCAACTGAAAAATATTCGATCCTAGTTTTGTCAGTCCTTCGGCAGTTGCGGTGGGAATGAGCAGCAACAAACCGCGCTCAGCAGCCATTCGGCATACACGTTCTGCATCCTCGCTGAACGCTCCCGCTATCAACACCATGGCACTTTCATCTCTCTCCAGTCGTCCGATCGCGAGTCTCAGGGAATCTTCATCCTGATCATCGAGCAGCTCAACAGTGACCGGAGTTTTTCCGGCTGATCGATGAATATCAAGGGCTGATAAAATTCCATCCCGAATGTCTCTCACAAAACCGGCGCGCATCGCGTCTTTTTCATGAAGCGGCAGCGCCACTGCTATGCGCGGCGTCTCCAATGCGGATGCAGTAGTGGCGTTCGATTTTTGTGCAGGTCGAACAGAAGTCTCCGGAGTGCTTTTGTTCTGCTCCTCCCAACCGAGAAGAGCGATCAGGTCGGCGTCTCGAGGTGCTTTCAGCAGAATATTGCGAACGGCCCGCTGTTCACCGGGCAGAAGACTCTGCGGCTGAATATCATCGATGCGCTGCGAAAGCAGTGCGCGATCGCCGCTTTCTTCCAACCATGATTGGACATACCAACTCAATGCGGTGGAACGGCTCCCGGCTGCTACTGCGGCGTCACCTGCGATCAGATATCCTTCCGCCAGGTAGTCGCTGCCGGGGAATCGACTCTGCAGTTCTTCGATAAGCCGAAGGCTCAGAGATGGCTTCCCTTCCAACACGAACGAGCGGGCTGCCATGACGTAAGCTGCGGTAGTGCGGTGATTCAGAGGAAACTTTTGAGCGATTTCTTCAAACTGCTTAGCCGCATTCTGCCAGTGGGAGAGCTCGAATTGCAGCAATCCATATTCGAACTTTTTCTGGGCCTGCTCAAGATACGGCGCCTCTTGCTGCGCCGAGACGGCGCTGCAGAAGAGCAGCAGCGTGAAAAACCACAGGCTATTTCGAAGGATTTCCATTTGGAGTAAAATACCGTATTTGCTCGAGTGCATCCTGGTTCTCAGGTTCAATTTCAAGCGCTTTCCGAAAATACACTTCTGCCCGCTGGCGATTTGATTTCACGAGGGAGAGCTGCCCGAGCATTACGAAGGATCGGGCCTGCGCGGGTTGCTTCAGGACAGCGGACTTCAGCATATGCTCCGCTTCGTCATAGCGTTTGAGTGTAATCCACGTACCAGCGAGAGCATGCACGGCATCGTCGTGTTCAGGAGATCGCGCGAGAAGCTGTTGGAAAACCACGGCGGCCGCTTCCCTCTGACCGTCTGCGAGCAGCGCCTGTCCGAGCGTGTGGTCGATCAAATCATCGCCGGGCAGCAGCATCGCAGCACGCCGCAAAGCTTCAACGGCTTCTCCCGACTTACCGTTGCGCAAACAGGTTTCGCCAAGAGCGAGTGCTGCGTCCGCGTAGTCCGGCTGAAGATCGATCGCCATGCGGAAATGCCGCTCGGCGGCGCTGAAATCCAACCTCCGCCAGTAGATGAGCCCCAGGGAATAATGAACTTTTGAAATGTTCTTTCCAGCGAGCTGCTGAAGATAAAAGAGCGCACGGTCCAGATCACCGCTTTGATAGCAGGCAAGGCCGAGGGCATAAAGAATATCAGGATTTTTAGGTTCGAAGCGCAAAGCCTGAAGCAGAACCTGTTCAGCCGCAGGCAGATTCCCCATTTCAAGATAGATCGTCCCAAGTCGAACACGATAGCTCCATTCCTCCGGAGCATCATGGATCAGGCGCTGGAAGATCTGCATCGCATGCAGCCACATCTGGTGATCTTCGAAGTATCGCGCCTCATCGAGCAGCTGTGATATCCGATGATCATTCATGCGATTATTCCCATTCGATTGTAGAAGGCGGCTTTGAACTGATGTCGTAGACGACGCGGTTGACGCCGCGAACCTCGTTGATAATGCGATTGGAAATGCGCTCCAGCACGTTGTATGGAATTCTCGCCCAGTCTGCGGTCATTCCATCAAGACTGGTGACAGCGCGAAGCGCCACAGTAAATTCGTAGGTGCGCGCATCTCCCATGACGCCCACGGATTTCACAGGAAGCAGGACGGCGAATGCCTGCCAGATATTATCATATTCGCCTGCTGCACGAATCTCTTCCAGATACACCTCGTCGACATCGCGGAGGAGATCAAGGCGAGCACCATCAATTTCACCAAGAACGCGGATGGCGAGTCCGGGACCCGGGAACGGGTGGCGTTCGAGTATATGCGGGGGCATGCCCAACTCCCGACCAACATTTCTAACCTCATCCTTGAACAACTCGCGGAAGGGTTCGATGAGCTTGAAATTCATGCGCTCAGGAAGTCCACCTACATTGTGATGCGATTTGATCGTTGCAGATGGACCTTTAAAACTTACGGATTCAATGACATCCGGGTAGAGTGTACCCTGGGCAAGAAATGCGGCATCACGAAATTCGGATGCTTCTTTCTCAAATACATCGATAAACGTCGCTCCGATGATTTTCCTTTTCTGTTCCGGATCGGTCACTCCGGAAAGCCTGGTTAGAAACAGCTCCGTTGCATCAACGAACTTCAGCGGGATATGGAATTCATCCCTGAAAGTTTCGACGACCTGCGCGCTCTCTTTTTTCCGCATCACACCGTTATCAATGTGAATGCATTGCAGCTGATCGCCGATGGCCTCGTGCAGCAGCACTGCTGCTACGGCAGAATCAACACCGCCGCTGAGCGCGCAAATGACTCGTTCGGAACCCACAGTGTTCCGAATTTCTTCAATCGCCTGCTCAATGAATGAGCGGGGATTCCAGCCCCCTTTCGCTTTGCATATTCCATAGACAAAATTCGAAAGGATAGTCTTTCCATCAACAGTGTGGACGACCTCCGGATGGAACTGCACACCGTACTGCCGCTTGGCAAAGTTGCGAATGGCGCAAATGGGTGCGTTTTCAGAATGCGCGATCACTTCGAAATTCTCTGGCAAGCGGGACAGCGAATCGCCATGGCTCATCCAGACTACTGAGGCCTGCGACACATCCTTGAACAGGTCGGCCTGGTTATCCAGCTGCAGTTCAGCCTTCCCGTATTCGCGGCGGGCGGCGGGATCCACCGCACCTGCGTGATGGATAGCGATGAGCTGAAGTCCATAGCATATTCCAAGGACCGGAATACCGAGCTCGAAGACTGCTCCGTCGATATGCGGTGCGCCCTCTTCGTAGACGCTGCTGGGTCCGCCTGACAGGATGATCCCAACCGGACGGTGTGCGAGCATCGCATCGAGTGCGAGATGAAAAGGATGAATCTCGCAGTATACTCCGAGTTCGCGAATACGTCGCGCAATGAGCTGCGTGTACTGTGAACCAAAATCAACGATGCAAATCCATTCCGCGTGAAGCATGGGATATTCCAAAAGATAATAAAATGCATTGACCGGCCAGCCAGCGGTGGCCACCCGGTCATTGCGGATACGTAAGAGAATTATTTGCCAATCAGGGTTTTATACTGGGCGGCGTCCATAAGGCCGTTGAATTCATCAGCATTCTCAATACTCATCTTAACCATCCAGCCCTTGCCATACGGGTCGGCATTAACGAGTTCCGGACTGCCTTCCAGGTCGGGGTTGATTTCGGTGAGTGTCCCCGAAATCGGAGCAATAAGATCGGAAACAGTTTTAACTGCCTCGATAGAACCAAATGACTCTCCATTGGCAACCGCACGTGTTTCCGGGATGTCAACGAATACGACATCGCCGAGTTCGCCTGCGGCGTATTCAGTCACTCCCACAACGACGAAATCGCCTTCCAGCTTTACCCATTCGTGGGTATCAGTGTACTTGAGTTCTTCCGGGAAATTCATTGGAACGCTCCTGAAAATTCTGTTGAGTTTACTTCAATGTTAGAAATGGGTCTCAATAAAATGAGTATCGAAATTACCTTCGCGAAATGCCGGATGCTGCATGACAGTCTTATGAAATGGCAGCGTTGTCTTCACTCCTTCAATCACAAACTCGTCCAGCGCCTGCACCATGCGGTCAATCGCCTCTTCGCGGGTATGTCCGTAAACAATCAATTTTGCGATCATCGAGTCGTAATACGGAGGGATGGAATACCCCTGATATGCATGCGAGTCAACGCGAACACCGAGTCCGCTGGGCTGATGCCAGGTGGTAATCATTCCGGGTGAAGGACGGAAATCATTGGCCGGGTCCTCTGCGTTAATGCGGCATTCGATCGCATGTCCTGCCGGAAGCGGGAATCCTTCGGCAGGCAGACTCTCGCCTGCAGCAACACGGATTTGTTCGCGGATAAGATCGACTCCGGTCACGGCTTCCGTGACTGGATGTTCCACCTGAATACGCGTGTTCATTTCCATGAAATAGAAGTTCTGATCCTTATCAAGCAGGAATTCGATTGTACCGGCACCTTCGTAGTTGATGCTTTTCGCGGCGGCGACTGCAGCGTCACCCATCCGCAGCCGCAGATCCGGGGTGACTGCGGGTGAAGGAGATTCCTCGATCAGCTTTTGATGACGGCGCTGAATGGAACAGTCGCGCTCGCCGAGATGGAATACATTTCCATGCTGATCCCCCACGATCTGTATTTCAACGTGACGCGGCTTCTCGATGTATTTTTCCAGATACAGGTCGCCATTCGAAAATGAGGACTCCGCTTCGGCTTTTGCCATGCGGAACATTTTCTCAAACTCATCCTGATGGCGAACAATGCGCATTCCCTTTCCACCGCCTCCGGCAGAGGCTTTCAGAATAATCGGAAATGCGATGTCTTTGATGAGTTCGAATCCCTCTTCAAGATTCCGTACCAGACCATCGCTGCCAGGCACCGTGGGCACCTTCGACTCGCGCACTGTTTCCTTCGCGAGGGACTTGTTGCCCATGCGATGAATCATATCGGGCGAAGGACCAATGAATTTAATTCCGGATTCATGGCAGATTTCAGAGAACGAGGCGTTCTCAGCCAAAAAGCCATAACCAGGGTGGATAGCATCCGCCCCGGTGATTTCCGCCGCGGCAAGTATGCGCGGGATATTGAGGTAGCTTTCCCTTCCCGCAGGCGGCCCGATGCAAACTGCTTCATCTGCAAATCGGACATGCAATGAATGCTCGTCAGCAGTCGAGTACACAGCCACGGTTTTAATACCCATCACCCTACAGCTGCGGATGATGCGCAGGGCTATTTCCCCTCTATTGGCAATAAGAATTTTCGAAAACAAATCTTCTCCTACGGAAGGATCACCATGCCGACCGTGAAGGTCAGGAAGGATCGATGAGATAGAGGGGCTGATTGTATTCCACGGGTTGCGCGTCTTCAACGAGAATCTTGACGATACGACCGGAAGCATCCGACTCGATTTCATTCATGATTTTCATCGCTTCGATGATACAGACTACCTGTCCTTTGCTTACGCTATCGCCTGTCTGGACAAACGGAGCAGCATCCGGAGAAGATGATCTGTAGAATGTTCCCACGATCGGCGAACGCACTTCGTGGTAATTTCCGGCGGTGGAAACTTCCGGGGTCGGCGCGACCGGGGCGACTGCGGTATGAATCTGCTGCGCCTGAGGAGCGACGGCGAGCATCGCTGAGCTTTCACCAGCAAAAGAGCGTGTGATGCGAATACGCTTCCCGTCCTCTTCGAGCTCTAATTCAGCGATCTGGGCATCGTTGACAATCTTAACGCATTTTCTAACGAACTGTAAATCCATTGCGGCTCCGCTTGATGAGTATGACCTCAATTACTTGACGCGTTCGAGATACGCGCCTGTGCGAGTATCAATTCTGAGAACCTCTCCCTGTTCAATAAAAAGAGGGACAACTACGGCGGCACCTGTTTCCACGATAGCGCGCTTGCTGCCGCCCTGTGCGGTATCGCCTCTGAGACCGGGTTCGGTTTCGGTGACTGTGAGTTCGACGTTCATTGGAAGTTCTCCGCTGATGGGCGTGTCGCCATCCATGAGAATTTCGCACACTTCCCCTTCCTTAAGGAATTTCACTGAATCGCCGAATGCACTGGCGGAGACGTGGATTTGATCATACGATTCCTGATCCATGAAGCAGAGGTAATCGCCCTCGGGATAGAGGAATTGATATTTCCTTCTGTCTACGCGAACGACATCGAGGCTTTCGCTCGGTCGAAACCGCTGCTCGAACGTTGCGCCGCTGCGCATGTTGCGTAGTTTCGTTTGCACCATGGCGCCGCCCTTCCCTGGTTTGTGATGGCGCCATTCGACGATCATATGCAGATCGCCGTTAAAACGGAGAATCAATCCGTTCCGAAAATCAGTTGTTGAACCCATAGAGTTTATTGTGTATCGTCTGATGTGAAAGTAAAAATTAAACAGGAACTACAAGTTAGGCAGGAAGCAAAATAAAGTCAAGCTGATGAAGGAATGTTGATTCAGTGGAAATCCTTGATTTTTTACGCGTTAGTCGGTCCCCCTCAAGTATCGCTTCCAAATAGGGCAACCGGGAATCTGTTTCGAGACCCGAGGGAATTCCGTATCTTTTTGGATTATGCAGAACGTTAAACATCGTATCACCCCCTGCCTTTCAGCTCTCCTCATTGCCGGCCTGTTTTTTATTCAGGCTTGCGGCAACGAGCAGCGCGCTATTCCAAAGGAGGAAACCGGCGAACCGAATACACTTCCGGCGGAAATGCTTTTGTACCGCGAGGCCCGAGACACGTTCACACTGTGGGCCGAGACCTTCGCGCCCGAGCATGACGCATCAAGAGCATACGCACTGCTCAGCGCTTCCAGCCGCCGCGCGCTCCGTGATTTAGGTGTATCGAGTCCGGAAACATTCCGCACCTGGTTTGATCAGCAGTCCGATGCAGGACGCACGCCTTTCTCATACTCATTTTCCAGATTCGACGTGCTCGACATAGAGCTGCAGGACAGCAGCCGCGCGCTTATAACAGCTACTTTTCTTGTACATCTGAATCAAAGCTCGTTTGAAAGTGTGGGGACGTTCACCTTACGTCGGGAACGCGGCGCATGGGTGGTCCCATTTGCCGAATCCGGGAATTTTGAATCAAGCTGGTGGCAAAAAGAAAAACAGTTCGCGATAAGGGTGAAGGAAGAGGGGCTTTCCCAAATTACCTCTGATTCTCTGGCACTATCTTTGAAATATCCTGTTGCCTGGGATGTGGTCAGTCTCAGGAGTGCCTCGTTGCCGACGCAGCCGCTGGCGCTTCCCGGGATTTCGCTCCAATACATCGATCCGACCAGTCTCACGCCTGTGGCGTTTGTCCGCATGGTGCAGCTATCAGCTCCCCTGCCTGATTCGTTGCGTGTGAGTCCTGATTCCGCATCGCTCGCCCATCTGCGATTTCTGAGGAGTGAAAAAGTGACGAGCGATAATGGGATGGCAGTGCAGGGTGAGTTACGGTGGATAGCTGATCCCGCACACAACCGAATGCTCCTGTTTTATTCCGCTGTTGATGTGTCTCAGGTGAGCTACGAGAGTTTTTCTGAGACCTTCACAGCGATTCGTAAATCCATTCTTACCACGAACGAGGTCCTCCGCTAATGCCATTCCGCTCCTTTCTTTTTCTTTTCCTCGTATTTGGCATGACGGCCTGCAACTCCGACCGTTCACAAGATATTCCCGGCAGCAGACTCTCCCGTGCCGAAGCTCCCGAGCAGGCAAATGCGGTTCAGGCTCCCCCGCCGGGACCGGCCTACGAAAGGGACCCCGAACTGAAGTCGAAGCTGAAGGCTGAGCTCGAATCAATAAGAAAAGCTAATTTGCAGGGCTCCAGATCATCAGAAATTCAGACGCTGATTACTGAATTGTCCAGCCTCTGCCGTTCACTCTCCGTCACTGCCCGTGCGCTCGGCCGTAGTGGAGCCTTTTCCGGTGATATAAATTCAGAAATCGCAAAATTCAATTCGGCCAATCTGGCGAAGAAGGACGACGCCGGAAAGATCATGAACGGCATGTCCGGAGTGTATGGGATGTACGCCCTGCTGGCGAAAATGAAATTCGTAGGTCAGCAGGATAAGCAATCAGAGATTCAGGCAATACACGACGAGACGATAAAGGCTCTACGTCCCGAGGCTGCCGCCGTAGAAGCCGCAGCCGCAATTGCGGACGCCTGCTATGCTCTCTCGACAATGATCATTCGCGACATTGACACAGAGGAAAGGTATGTGAAGGCCTTCGAACAAATCGACCGGCAGTATCAGCAAGGAACCAAGGTTGCAAAAAACCAGGAGGACCTGTTCATCAATGGAATGTTCCGCACGTTCGAGGTTTCGCAGCTCTGGCTGCTTTCGATAAACGGCAAGGCGAGCGAGAAGATAACCGAGTTGAACGACGGCGTCTCCTCAGACAGTGCAGAGGCTACAAACGTTGGTATGCAGATGAGTATCGCGGTCAAGTATTTGTTCCTGATTTCCTACCTGATAGCTCAGGATACAGTGAATCTCACCCTTTAAGCAGCAGATCATGCAGCCGTCGTCCGTGCATACCATTTCTCTTAAAGAGCAGCCAGCGCTCTGGGAACGGCTTCATGCCGCATCGCAGGGTTCGACTATTTTCAGCAGCACGGAATGGCTGACGATCCTGGCTGATGTGTTTCGCCGCCGCGCTTTGGGATTTGTTTTGGTTACAGATGGCGAACCTGTTGCCGGGATTCCCCTACTGCTGCATCGTCGCGGGCCGCTCCGCATTGCAGCACCGCTTCCTGTTTCATTATATGCCGGACTTATCACCAGCACAGAATCACCCTTTCCTTTCGACAACCTCCTCGACGTGATCGAAGCGGCGTTTCACTTCATTTCCATCAGTGCCGCAATCCCGGATGAAGAACGCACCCTCCTCGGCAAGCGCGGCTGGCGGCTGCGGAAACAGCAAACCATCCGGATTTCTCTCAGTGATATTCAGGTCGTATGGGATGGATATACGCAGTCCCTTCGGCGTAAATTGCGCCGGGCATCGGAAAGTGCGCTGCAATTGGACAGCGATCCACCGATTGATCTGATCGTTCGCATGTTCGAACAAAGCTATCTTCGGCATGGAAAACTGCCCCCCATTCCCGGCAGCAAAATCGAGGAATGGCTCCATGCGCTGCTTCAGCACGGTATCGCGAACTGTTTTGCGGCGCGGCATGCAGACGGACGCTGTGCGGCTGTACGCGTGGTTGTGCGGGATGGAGATATGCTCTACGACTGGCTTGCCGGCGCCGACCCTACCATCGCTCCCTCCGCGTCGCATTGGCTGCTCCACGCCATCCTCGAGCGCTTTATCGCCGAAGGTTGTAAACTTTTCGATTTCATGGGTGCCAACACTCCCGGCGTAACGGATTTCAAAAGGGGCTTTGGTGGATTCGATCACGAATATCACGAAGCGGAATGGTACAGACCCACGCTTCTTCGGCACGTGGATGCTATTCGAAGGAAGCGACTTCGATTTCGGAGGGGCTTCAAATGAAATTTTTGCTTCTGTTTTTCATACTTCATCCAGCCCTGCTGTTTGCTCAGGCAAACGAAAATGACAGCAGCGCCGTTAATACTCGGTCGGAACCATCCCTCTCGACTTCCGATACGCTGGCTTCCGGCAGTGGGCAGCTAACGATCGATGCTGACAGTTCCAAAACCACAGAAGCGACCGCGTCGATGCAGCGGCCGATTATGCCTGTGTCTTCTGCCCTGTGGATCTGGTCAAGAGATTCCGTCAGGATGATGGACTACCATTCCGCTGGAGAAATCAGCGAGGCGCATCCCTCTGTTACAATGTCCAATCTCGGGAACCTCGGCCAGCCCGCCTGGCTCAGCATGGCCGCTTCCTCTCCTCTTCAGTCCACTGTCGCAGTCAACGGCTTGAGTGGCGACAATCTCACCAACGCGATGCCTGACCTCTACCGGTATTCGACAGAGGATGCGGCAGACTTTACTGTCTATCCTCAGTATCAGGCCTTCTGGAATGGTGCTCCCGGTGATCTGTTTGTCATGAGCATCCGGGAGAAAATCTGGGATGCTCCACGCCCGGTTACGCGTCTTCGCCATACCGAGGCTGCCGACGAATATTTGTACACCGATGCCATGTTCACTCTGAATACATCTGAGCGAAGCAATATTTACATTGGTCTCACCAGAGCAGGTATCGGGTCATCAAGCAGCAACAACGCGGCGCGCTTCGCAAACAACCGTTATGAGAGCTGGAATCTTCGCGTCCGTTATCGGCAGCAATTCAGCAAAGCAATCTCGCTGCATACACGAGTACAATACGATGATCATCTCACGCTTCTCAATGGAGGTGTGCGGGGATCCTTTCAGGCTATGTCGACGAATCCGTATGTGTTTGAAAGCGAGTCCGGCGGGACCTTCGCTGACAGCGCCTTCAATCCTGTAGCCGCCCGCCTCGTTAACCAGACCATGCGGAGTGAAGGGCAGCATTATCTTGCAGAAGCAGGCGCACGTTTACAATGGAGCGCTGATTCCTCGCAGGTGACAGAGCTGCGTCTTTCAATCGATTCCGATGTCCGCCGGTTTCAGGACAACATGTCGCTGCTTTATTCCGATCTGCAGATATCAGATCCGCAGCTCAATCTGACTGATCACTGGACTTTGATACAGGCGGTGCTTGATCATGAAACGGATTTGAATTGGGCGAAGCTCGAGCTCCAGGGACTTGTGGGCCGCTATGGGGCTGACATGGGAGGTGAAGCCCTTGATGATGCAGACATTCTCGCACACGCGCGGGGCAAACTGAACCTTTTACTCGGACCAATATCAGTCTCCGGATTCGGCCGTCTTGATTATCGTTTCGGCAGCAGCACGATTTCTTTCGGCGCTGGCGGCGAGCTTCCTATCGGACCTCTCAGCTTATGGGGCGGCGCCTCCTATTCCGCCAGGCCGCAATCGCTTGTCGAGCGGATGTACACAGGCACGCGCGTCACTGTTGTCGGGGACCGCACGCCGCTGCTTGACAAACTCGCCGTTGTAGAAGGCGGACTCCGTTTGGCCTCGGATAAGTTTTCTCTCGACCTTCGGAGCTTTGCGCGAAATGAAACGCGCTATCTCGATCTTCTCGGCTCTGCATACACAGATTCACTTCTTGGGCGGTACAGGCTCGAAGTGCGCGAACTGCCTGACGGTCTGCAGCGTGCCTCCTACGGAGGCAGCGTGGATGCGAGAATGGAGTTCTGGCGCATTCATGTTGATCAGCAGCTTTCGCTTCTTACCACCGACGGCAGTATTACCGACCTCAATGCTCCGCAGCTATCGTACATGGTCGAGGTCTACTTCGGAGGCATGCTCATTGAAGGAACGCTGCATTTGCGTGCCGGCGGCAGATTCAGCTATGCTGACAAGTTCACTCCCCTGATTTATCACCCGGAGACAGGCCTTTTCCTGCGTCAGCTCGCAGACGATCCCGCTCTGCGCACATACACTGATATGCAGCGTATCGATCTATTTCTCTATGCGACAATAAAAGAGCGCGCGACGATTCATGTCGTGTTTTTCAATGTACTGAACACCAATTATATCACGACCGGATTCTATCCCATGCACGACCGGGCATTTCGGCTCGGAGTCGATTGGGTATTTTTTGATTGATGCTGCTGCAATCGTGCGCAGCCGATGTACATCGACGATAACAATTTCGATTTGTCACTATCAGCGTCTTTTCCTGACGCATTAATTCTGGAGGATTATCTTGAAAGACATCCGGAACAAAAAATTCGAAACTCAGGCGGTACACGCCGGTGTCGAAGAAAATGAGCACGGTGCAGTCGTACCGCCGATTTATCAAACGTCGACATTCAAATTCAGGAATGTTCAGCATGGCGCCAATCTTTTCGCAGGCGTTGAAGACGGGTATATCTACACACGCATGCGCAATCCCACGGTCGAGGCTATGGAAAACGCGATCGCAGTGCTTGAAGGAGGCGCCCGCGCTCTCGGCTGCGGAAGCGGCATGGCTGCGGTTCACACCGCGTTTGCCGCGCTATTGAAGACGGGCGACCATGTTGTATGCAGTGAATCCGTTTACGGTCCGACGACGACCTTATTGAAGACCGTCATGCATGGCTTCGGAGTCGAATCTACCTTTGTGGATACATCCAATCTTGATGCTGTCCGCTCTGCTGTGCTCCCGAATACGAAAATCATTTACGTCGAGACCCCGGGGAATCCTACTCTCGTCATCAGCGATATCGAAGGCATTGCGGAAATATCACGCGCTCACGGAGCGATGCTCATCGTCGACAATACTTTCATGGGACCCGCGATGCAGCGGCCATTCGAACTTGGCGCGGACGTAATTGTCCACAGTTTGACAAAGTCCCTCAACGGCCATGCAGATGTCGTCGGCGGCATCATCGTCCTCAAGAACGAGGACATGTACACGCATTTCCGCAAGACTCTCAATCAGATCGGCGGCGTCATCGATCCATTCAACAGTTTCCTGGTCCATCGCGGTTTAAAAACGCTTTCGCTTCGAGTGGAGCGGGCCAGTGAAAGCGCGATGGTGATTGCTCGATTTCTTGAGGCGCATCCGAAGGTCGCGTGGGTGCGCTACCCCGGACTCCCCAGCCATCCGCAATATGAGATCGGACTCAAGCAGATGAGCGGGCATGGATCGATGATTGCATTCGAACTGGCAGGCGGGCTGGAAGCCGGAAAAGTTCTGATGGATAACGTACACCTTTGCCAGCTGGCTGTCAGTCTGGGCGGTGTCGAAAGCCTCATCCAGCACCCAGCCTCGATGACCCATGCCAGTATGGGAAAGGATCAGCGCGAACAGGCAGGAATCACCGATGGACTCGTTCGATTTTCCCTGGGCATCGAAAACGCAGACGAAATCCTTGCGGATCTCGACCAGGCCCTTCAGCTCTGTTAAACCCCGAATTTATTTTGTGAATATGAAAAGAGGCTTTCGAGTCTCTTTTCTTTTTATAGAGCGGGAGGTGGGACGGTTTTTGATGGCAGGACGATTCTCCTCATGATGGGATAGAAGGCGATCACACAAATGATCTCGGCCATTCCAGCAGCCACAAAGGCAGAGGCATATCCGAAGGCATCGCTGATGAGTGCGCCTGCGATCGGTCCCAACGCAAAGCCGAGTGATCCCGCCGCGTTAAAGCCGCCCATGGCAGAAGCGCGTTTTTCTCCCGGAGCAAAAGCCGCAGCCATCCACAGGCTGGGTGCATACATGACGGATGCCAGAATGCCGCACAGTATCATCAGCGGCAGAAACAACGCCGAAGGGATCAGACCGACCATCATCACGGCTGCGCCGTAGAGTACTGATCCGACCAGCATAAGCCGCATACCGCCGAAGCGGTCTACGAGGCGTCCGACAGGCATGGTAAGCAGAGAAAACGGCAGAAGATATCCCGCCAGCAAACGCCCGCTCTCCCCTGCATTCATGCCGAATGCGCTCGCTGCGTAGAGGGGAAAAGTGACGGCAAAAAAACCGACAGTGAACCGATCAATGAAAGTGAAGCCATAGGGAATCGCGAGGGCCGGCTGTTCGCGGAGCACAAACAGGGCATCCCGCAAAGAGCGCGCCCTCCCCTTGATGTTGGCGGACAGGAAGAACGCTGCGGAAGCTGCACAGAGCAGGAGCAGGCCGGCCCCAAGGCTGCAGAGAAGAATCATGGATTTCGCCCCGATTGCTCCGCCAAGAGGAAAGGCTACTGTTGTTCCGAGAGCGATAGAACCGCCCATGATTCCCATAACCCGGCCGTAGTGTCCTTTCTGCGCTATGTCGATGGCCAGTGCCATCACGAGGGAAAACCCGAGAATGCTCATTGCCCCTTCTCCAAATCTCAGCAAAAGCAGAAGAGGATAATTTTGTACAAATGGCAGCAGGAAATGAAAGCATGCTGTCATGATGTATCCTGCAACGAGCAAATCACGCTTGCGTCCGCTGCGGTCTGCAACTGCTCCCCAGATGAAAGCGAACACGACATGCGCCACCAGATACGATACGGCAAAAAGTGACGCCTCTGTGTCGGAAAGTACAAAGCGATCACGAACGAACGCTCCGATATTCGGAAAGACCACCGCGGTTGAAAGCGTGCTAGCGAAGCCGAGGACGGCCAGCAATACAATCTGGGAATTGTCTGAAGTAGAAGGTTTTTTGATTTTGTATGCGAGCATTGTTCTACAATCTAGCAGTCTCCCGGCAAATTTCAGCATTGTAAAATATTTCCTTCCAGCAATGTCCTGATCTCACTTTCGCTTGACTCTAACACTACTTCGTGTTATTTTTGAGATCTGACATATAATTGACTGCAATTTAACCAGTTAGCTAGGAGACATTACTTGATCGGCATCATCGTCCAGGAAAACGAACCCATCGATCGCGCTATTAAGCGTTTCAAGAAAAAGTACGAGCGTTCGGGCATTCTCAAAGAATTCAAGAAGCGGACTTACTTCACCAAGCCTTCCATCAAGAAGCGCATGAAAAAGCAGAAAGCCGTCCGCCGCGCAAAGCGCACTTCCGACGAAGCCTGAACTCGACGCTGTTTTGGGAGGATGGAGGCGGTCGTCCGCCCGTCCGTGTCATAAAACATTGTCCCTTTCACACCCGGTATTGGATGCGGTTTGGACTATCATTTCTACTACCACACCATGGCCGACGGCACAGTCAAGCAGGTCAACCCATTTACTGGAGTTGAAGTTTGGTCTGTACCGGGACGTGGCAACAAGCCGCTGAGTGATGCACTTCGATCTGCAGATCCTCCCTCGATAGAGCGGCAGGATCCGGAGTCGTTTTGCGCTTTTTGCCGCTCCAGGTATTTCGAAACCGCTCCCGAAAAAGCGCGAGTTATTCTGGATAGCAACAGATATCAAACACTTGAGCGCGTCCCTCCTGCTGAATACTACAACACAACCCCTGTCTTCCGCCGCATATCCAACCTCTTTGAGATACTTTCACTCGATTACTGGCGACAGAACTACAACTACAAACTGTCAGCACAAAATCTGCAGTGGAAGGAAGAATACCTTTCGACGGAGATTGGCCTGACGCATGCCATGGGATTGATCGATTACAAGCTCAAAAGAATCGGTAAATCGGACGAGGAGATCGCTGGGATCGGGATGGAAGAAAAACTGCTGATGGCCGACGCTTTTTTCGGGGGCGGCCATGAGATGATCATCGTCTCTCCTCACTATAATGAACTGGAAGGTAAGCCGGAGACGCTCTTCTCCACCGCTGACATGACGGATGAAGAACATTACCAGTATTACGCCTTCACGATCGACGCGATGGTCGACATCTCGAGCAACAACAGGTATGTGCGCTCAATCAGCGTTTTCAAGAACTGGCTGCGACCCGCTGGAGCCACTTTCGACCATCTTCATACGCAGATTGTTGCTATCGATGAATGGGGCGAATCCATGGAGCGCCAGATCAAGATGGTTGTTCAGGACAAGAATGTGTATAACAGCTATGGACCGAATTTCGCAGGACACAACAACCTTGTGTTCGCGGAAAACGATTATGCGCTGGCCTTTGTTGGAATCGGTCACCGCTATCCCACGATAGAAATATTTTCCAAAAGCGTGAATGCCCGGCCGCACGATCACACCGAGCTCGAAATTCGTGGAATGAGTGATCTGGTGCGCGCTGTGCATGCAGCCGTGGGAGGCGACACCTCCGTTAATGAAGAGTGGCATCACACGCCGATGGACAGCATATTCAAGATTCCGTGGCATGTGTTCATCAAGCTTCGCATCAACACTCCTGCAGGCTTTGAAGGCGGCACAAATATTTTCATCAATCCGATCACGCCTTTTGGACTTCGGGACAAGATGGTTCCACGGATGTATACACTTCGCGGCGAAGGACGAATCGCTTCTACCATCCGCATTGCAGAGGAATGCAAGCTCCTCCCCAATCCCCTCCACTATTACAAAACGACCTGACGCGTGACCATCCTCGGCATAGAATCATCCTGCGACGAGACGTCCGCGGCGGTAGTCCGCGACGGCACGCTGCTCTCTAACATTATTTCATCGCAGTATTTTCACAGCGATTACGGCGGAGTCGTGCCAGAGCTGGCGTCGCGTGCTCATCTGGTCGCCGCGCTGCCTATACTCCGTCAGGCATTGAGCGAAGCGGATATCTCGGTCGCAGATCTGGACGCCGTCGCCGCGACGCAGGGCCCCGGTCTTATCGGGTCGCTTCTTGTGGGGTTGAATATCGGCAAATCCATCGCCGTCAGCCTCGGCATTCCATTTCTCCCAATCCACCATATCGAAGCGCATCTGTTTTCAACTTTTCTTCAGGACCCGCATCCTGAATTTCCTTTTCTGGGTCTTGCGGTTTCCGGGGGACACACCTTGCTTGTGCGCGTCGACAGCATCGGGACATACAGCCTGCTGGGCAGTACTATCGATGATGCCGCGGGAGAGGCGTTTGATAAAGTCGCCAAGATGTTGGGACTCGGATTCCCGGGTGGTCCTGCAATAGACAAATATGCAGCACTCGGAAGACCCGATGCGCATCAGTTTCCTCGTCCTTTGCTGGATAGCGATGATTTCCGCTTCAGTTTCTCGGGTCTGAAAACTTCAGTACTCTATCATCTTCGCCGACAGGCGAATGATGGAGTGCTTTCGCTCAGCGATGCCGAGCGCAACGACATCTGCGCCAGTTTCCAACGCGCCGTAGTGGATGTGCTCGCTGGCAAAGCCATCAGGGCCGCACGCGAACATGGCATTCGCGACATCGCTCTCGTGGGAGGAGTTTCCGCCAACAGCGAGCTTCAGCGAAGGCTTCGTGAGGTAGGCGGAAAACACAGTATTCGCGTTTTTATTCCAGATCTTATTTATTCGACCGATAACGCCGCCATGGTGGCCCGTCTCGCCTCATTAAAGATGGACCAGCACGAGACGGGCACGCTTCACGCTCCGGCGTTCGCTCGAATCGGGGATACTCTTTTCGATGCGCATTCGTAAACTCATCATAGTTTCAGCCTCACTCGCTGTCCTCATCCTCGTCGGCAGTCTTTACGGTATTTATTCGCCGCGCGGGCACGAAACGGAAGCTCCGGTTGAGATACGCCCGGGATCCTCGCTCCGCAGCATCGCATCCATTCTGGCCGAAATGGATATTATTTCGAACCGCTACCTTTTCATGGCTGCAGCGAAATTATCAGATAAGGGCCAGCATCTGCAGAGCGGCCTGTATCTCTTTCCCAAGCAGCTATCCATGATGGATGCGCTTACAATTCTCGCAGAAGGAAGCCACCAGGCATCGCGTGATGTAACTATACGTGAGGGACTCACACTTCGACAGATAGCCCGTGATATCCAAAAACAGACAGGAATGCCTGCAGACACCATCCTGAAACTTGGACGCGATCGCGCATTCATTGCAGAACTTGGACTCACCGTGTCCTCACTGGAGGGCTACCTCCTGCCTGAGACGTATCGCGTACGGTATGATGAATCCCCACGAACTTTGCTCACGCGTATGGTAGAGAGCTCCGAAGCCATTTTCAAAGATGACGCTTTGCGCCGCATGCGCTCTCTAGGCAGAAGCAAGCACGATATTCTCATTATGGCGTCGCTGGTTGAAGGCGAGACCCGACTTCCTGAAGAACGCGCACGCGTTGCCGGAGTGTATTACAATCGTCTCAGGCGCGGGATGCTGCTGCAGGCCGATCCCACAATCCAGTACATCATCCCTGATGGGCCGCGGCGGCTACTGTATCGGGATCTTTCGATCAACAATCCCTACAATACGTACATGTATTCCGGTCTTCCACCGGGTCCGGTAAACAATCCCGGAAAGGCATCAATTCTTGCGGCCTTATCTCCCGAATCACACGATTTCTTATATTTCGTTGCTGATGGACTCGGCGGACACAAATTCACTCGCAACATCGAAGAGCATAACCGCGCAGTCGCGGCATATCGTAAATCACGGCGGAAGTAGAATGTTCGGTCATCTCTCAAGTTTAGGCATTTCCTTTCTGCGGGCAGCGGCAGTTGTCGTATTGCTTGCCTCCTGCGCTTCGCAGAGACCGCCGGAGGGTGGTCCTGCCGATACAGAACCGCCAACGATTTTAGAAACCGTTC
Organism: Bacteroidota bacterium; assembly: GCA_049663345.1. Lineage (GTDB taxonomy): Bacteria > Bacteroidota > Ignavibacteria > SZUA-365 > SZUA-365 > SZUA-365. The sequence goes on along the minus strand of JBATDG010000014.1, from coordinate 102,643 downwards.
CTTCCAACGAAACCGTACGTTTTTCCGGACAGGAAGTTGAAATCGAATTCAGCGAATATGTGCAGCGGCAATCGTTTCAGGAAGCCGTTCACATTTCTCCCCTACTTGACGAGCCCCCGACATACGAGTGGTCAGGCCGTCGGGTAACCATCGTCTTCCCTGCCCCCCTGCTCGCCAACCGCACCTACGTCATAACTGTCGGTACGAAAGTGAAGGATCTCCGCGCCGGAAATGCGATGAAGGAAACAATGCACCTGGCATTTTCTACGGGCGACAGTCTCGACATCGGAAGCTTTAACGGGACAGTGTTTGGAGATCCTCCGACTGGGATTGGAGTCTTTGCCTACGAGCTGTTTGAGGGGCGTGCTGACACACTTGATCCTGCCGATGATCGTCCCGACTATGCCGTGCAATCATCGGACAACGGGGAGTTCCACTTCTACAACGTCGCTCCGGGAAGCTATCGCGTGTACGCTGTCCGCGATAAAAGCAACGACATGCGCTACAACGCGGAGACAGACGAAATCGGAATTCCCGATCACGATATGTTGGTGACGGATTCGCTGTCTTCCTCGCCGCCCCTGCGTTTCTATATGAATATGGAGGACACGACACGGCCATCGGTTCAGCGAGTCGAGGCGCTCACCGAGCGCATTGTCCGGGTGAAGTTCAATGAAACCGTGTATCCACAGCCACTGCCTCTCGAACATATTGTGATCCTGGACTCATCAAGCGGGCGTCGCATTTCGGTGATCTCTGCCGTACCTCCTGCGAGCGAGAGGTTTGCATGGGATTTCCTGCTCGGTGAAACTATGGTTGAAGCAAAATACCTGCTTTCCATCGATTCGCTGAAGGACGGAGCCGGGAATTTCATTGATGCAGCGGAAGACTCTCTCATCTTCATAGGGTCTACCCTACCGGACACCCTGAGTCCGATTCTCGTCTCGAGAAATCCTGAAGCCAATGCGAAAAAGGTTGAGCCTGACAGCAGCTTCAGGTTCGAAAGCGACCGGCCGCTGATTCTTGGCGAGGCGTTCTCACTCAAGGACTCCAGCGATATCAATGTCCCCTTGCAAATACTGCGAACCTCATCAACAGAGTTCATTCTCTCGCATCCATCGCTCCTGCCTGAAGCGATTTATACGCTATGCCTTGATATGCGTCTGCTGCAGGACTCCCTGAATTCGCGAAGCATTGGCGACAGCACTGAGTGCACCCGCTTCACCACCGGCAGCAGCGATCAGACCGGTACACTTTCCGGGACAGTACGCTCAGCTGACTCTGTAAGTACTGCGGTCGTGCGCATACGCGAAGTATCCCGGACCCCAAAAACCCGCTCCTTGCGCACGGATGCATCGCGAAACTTCAGTGCTGACGGACTCAAAGAGGGCAATTATCTTATCGATGCCTTCATCGACAAGAATGCGAATAATCGCTACGATTTTGGAAAGGCGTTTCCATGGACCAAACCGGAACCATACGGCGCAGTCAGGGACACGATGAGAGTTCGTGCACGCTGGGACACCAAAGGAATTATCATCCCGATTCAATCGGCATCTTCCCCTTAATTCAGACCCTCTCCTTTTCCCGATTTCGGAGATTCACCTGAGCGCGTGATATCCCGACCACATGCCTTATTATTTTTTCAATTCACGTACAATCCGGAATACGTTGTCGCGGACGACCCAGGCTTCATCTATTCCGACCGCCTTCAATTGCTCACGCAGGCTGTCCGCTGACGATTTCACAAGGAAATCTCCAGCACGAACTTTGTAATAGGGTGCGTCGAAGCTCATGTCCATGCGCCCGGGATCGATCTGAAGGGAATCCAACCGGGAGCGTATACTGGAGATCGAAGACTTAGCCGCATCAAGATTGGCAGCGGAGAAAAGCTGTACCCGAAAGCCCATCAGCTTCTCAGTTCGTTCCACCCAGACTGGTCCGGTTTTCGATGGAATGGCTTCAGCCGGCTTGTGATTTACCTTCTGCTCCTCAGGCTTCGTTCTGTAATCAGAAGGGTCGAAAGTTTTTTCGTGCTCACGGATCGGCTTCGTTGATGCGTTCCGCGCGGTATCATCACTTGACGAACAGGCCACGAGAAAAAGCGCTGCCATCGGGAAAAGCAGCCAATATTGGAAATAACTCTTCACGACATCCTGAAAGCTATACTTCTGAAGTCCCTCAACGAGCGACCTCAACAGTAAATGCATCAGGATATCCTCTCGACTGTACGTCGAGCTTGAACTCTCCGGCCTTCTCACGAGTCTGATACGACCCGAGAGTGACCTTGTAATATCCGGTTACCGGATCATAGCGCTTGTACACCGGCTGATTGAATTTCTGTTTGAGTTCCTCGATCAGCTGGAAGGCACCTGCTTCGCTTTTGAAAGCTCCGAGCTGTACACTCCACATCATGCTTCCGGCATTAGGAGCAGCCGACGGAGCGGCCTCAGGTGCTGCGGCGGCAGGGACGGTTTCCTGCTGCGACACCGGTGGTGCAGCTTTGTTAACGCCCGGGCTCACTACGGGAACTGGTGTCTCGCTTGCAGGCATTTCTTCGTCTGCGACAGCTTCCAGCTTGACCGGCTCATCGGTCTCCGGAATGATGGGCTCTTCCTTATCTACTCGCTGGAAGGTGCCATTCTCATCTTTTTTCTGCTGATCGGAATTGCTTATTTCATCACTGGAGCTGCATGCGGTAAACACTGCCGCCAGGAGCAGCATGGAAAATAGCTTCATAAATGATCTAAAAGACATGGTTTCCTCCGTTCTATCATCATGTACTGACAATTGCGATACTGGAACTCGTACCGATACGGCTCGCACCGGCATCGATCATTGCGAGTGCTGAAGCGCGGTCCCTGACGCCTCCGCTGGCTTTCACGCCTATCCCCTCACCGACAACGCTGCGCATCAGCCGCACCGCTTCGACTGTTGCTCCCCCTTTGCTGAATCCGGTGGATGTTTTCACAAATTCGGCCCCGGCGCGAACTGCAGCACCACATGCCGCGGTAATTTCGTCATCAGTCAGAAGAGCGGTTTCAAGAATCACCTTGACAAGATTTTCATCTGAAACTCTTTTCAAAGCAGCAACTACTTCTGAGATGTCATTTTCCACATACGCCAGATCACCCTGCTTGAGGTGCCCGACATGCAGAACCATATCAAATTCATGTGCACCATCCTCCATCGCTAATTCCGCCTCGCGCACCTTTATCTCTGTGCAATTGTTTCCGAGAGGAAATCCGATCACGGTACATACAAGGGATGAGTGCTGATAGAGTGCATCGGAGCAAAGACGAACCCAGCTGGGGTTGACGCAGACAGAGGCGAAACCGTACATCCGCGCTTCATCACACAGACGAAGCACCTCGGATTCACCCGCCTCAGGTTTGAGCAGCGTATGATCGATCATCGCTGCGAGAGCCGTGTCAAATGTCAGTGCTTCCATTTCTGCGTTACTGTCCAGCGGTGAATACATCATATTCCGAAACGTAAAGCAACTGAGGCACGGAGGGTCGGAATACTCCAATCCGCATTACTGTCTACAACCGACGTCAGAGGGTAATCGAACTGAATTTCGGGAGCGACAGTAATACCGCGCGCCAGGGGCATATCATAGCCCAGTCCGAGGATGAGACCGGCGCGAAGAGTCGGATCATTATTCGCATCCAATGCCTCGTCGGCGAACACGGTTTTGCTTGATCCGGTTTGCGGATACACATATCCCGGACTTACGATGTATTCCTCGTCAAGTATCGTTCCATCAATGAAGAATCCCGCGCCGGCCCCTGCCAGCAAGTACAGACCATCGGGACCGGTAAACCAGGTCACCATGAACGAAGTGCCGAAATAATTGAGTCCGACTTCTGATCTCCTCTGCATGTTCACTAAAGCGGGAGCCCCGTCATCCCCGAACGTGCTTCCTGCAAAATCCTTCACATACACAGTGGAATGGTCTTCATACAATCCCTGTAAACGTATGCCAAACCATTGATTAACCATGATGTCCAAATGTAGTCCTGCATGGTATCCAATATCCGAACCGCCGTTAAAAATGCAATCACATTCAGCGGCTGGTCCGCCGGAACCAAAGTTGAAGTTTGGTCCTGCCACGACGCCAACAGCAATGGATCCGGGGTAGGTTTGACTGAATCCGTGAGCATTCTGCAGCCGCTGGGCCCGAGTTGCGGAAGCGAGAGTCAACATGATGAAGATGAAGAATACTGAATGACGGAACATTGACAGCAACTTGGATATCATGGGTTGTCCGGAGAATGGGATTTATTAAATGGTGAAGCGGAGATAGATGTTGAACTGCCAGGCAGTCAATCTCCAACTCTTGTAGGTCCAGGTCACCGGTGTCAGCGGCACGGAAAGTAATAATTCCGGCGCAATAGCAAGCTTCTCATGTATCGGGAGAATATATCCGATGCGTCCAGCTATTCCGAGGCGAAATGCCACGGGATCCGAATAATATGTGTCGAGACTGTTGTCCATGAAAACTTGTTTTGTGCTGCCACTGGTGTCGTAGGTCAGTCCAGGAGTTACAATGGTCTCGGTCTCCTCAATATTATCGCTCACTATCCAGCCGAATTCCGGGCCTACCGCAACATACAATCCCTTCAGCGGGAGCTCCCATTTGGCAGCAACGCCTAGTTCTATCATGGAAAGCGACAATGTGGTATTGCGGTTATAATCGACCCACATGAAATCTCCGCCGCCGGACAGGGCAACGTATTCAAGCCGTTTTTCGCTTTTCTCATACGACGGCGACATTGTCCGGAACCCCACGGTGGTTAGAATGGAAACATTCCCTGACAAAGGATAGTCGGCGAATGCTCCTAATTGCAGTCCCAAACCGCTGCCGCTCCCATATTCGCAGTCGCAAAGCGTGTTAAATGATCCCTGGCTAATCACCCAACCTGCGCCGCCGAAAGGACCCACCTGCATACTCCAGGGTACTGGACGAAGAATGTCATCTTCCCCGCCCGGAGGATTACCGGCAGTCGCAGCAGCAGAAAGAACTATAAAGCAGAGCAGAAACAAACTTTTTCGCATGAAAGCCATCAGGTGAATTGAACAGGAGGAATATTACAACCCGCGATATAAAGAAACAACCGCTCAAATGCGAGTAAGTACGGACTTCTCTACCCAGCCATTTTTCCCATCTTCAAGTCGAATTCGGTAGCGGGTGTTTTTGGAACCCAGGATATCGACTTTCAAACCTTCATGGATAATAAAGCTTTCCACCCCGGTGTCATCGGGGGTGCTTCGCACAGATACTTCCGGCAACATCACGATTGCGCTTCTGTGCGCGTTTAGTTCCTCGGTCCGCTGAAGCGATAGCGCCAGGGCAGCGGCGAAACCTGAAAAGAACACGATGCCCGCAGCGAGGGCGAAACGCCGGAGCAGCACGTGCCGATATCCGAAAAACACGAAAACAGCTGCCGCGAGTAAGAAGAAAAACCCTAATGACCAGATGAAAAATATGGTCGGTTGATGGTCATTCTTGAGATTATTCCACCATCGGACGAAAAATAACAGTGGTATTGACTCCACTCTGTCTCGAAGGCGCGCACGCACAACATTCAAATTATGCTTTACTTCCTCGCTGCCCGGCTTGACGGTCAGCGCTCTTTCATAGCTCAGAACACTGGTTCCAAGGTCACCGTTTTTATAGGCCGCGTTACCCAGGTTGTAGTACAAATCGTAGCTGACGTAGCCCTCGTCGACCAGTTCCTGGAATACCTGAATCGCTGAACGGTAGTCCGCACTTTTGTAGTGTTCGATAGCCTCCTGATAGCGGGCAGCAGGAGCCGAGGCTTGCGCCAGCGAAATCGAACCCGCGCACAGTGCCGCAAACAGAGCAAGGGAAGCTATCCTCATGACGGCACCTTCATCGCTTGTTCGGTTTGAATGATTGCTTCCCTGGCCTGATCATATAAAGCGCGCATCTCCTCGAGACTGGCCCGTGAGGGTGAGAACCTTGCGAATTCAACGGATTCCAACGCCATCCGCATCCTTTCTTTCAGTCCGCTTTCTACCTTCCGCATTTCGAGCCGATCAATTACGGAATCAATGGCGGTCATCGACGTGGGCATTTCCAGTTTGTCCTGCACATAACCCCAGAGTGCACGGGCGATTTCGAGATAGTATGCGTCGATATTTCCGGCTTCCAGAAATTTCTTCGACGCACTGAGGCGCCGCTCGGCAACACGCGTGGCCTTCCGCCGCTTCATTCCTGCGACGTCGCCATGCAGCCGGTCATAGCGCTGCTTCCACATCAATGCTGCAAGCAGCAGTATGGCTGGGATGAGATAGAGCAGCAGCATCACAACGGGACGCACACCGAAAGCGAGATCACGCTGGAGTCCGGGATCACCTTCGCGGAGAGGCCTGACGTCCATCGACAGGTAATCCACATACTTCTGTGTGAGATCGCCCGCATTCTGACGGGCATCGCCTTCTGCGATATCAAGAGCGAAAGACTGGGATTCCAGCGTCACATATTTCTTTTTCTCAAGATCGAAGAAGGAAAATACGACAGGAGGAATTGTCACCTTCCCCGCGTAGCGCGGGACAAGCAGATATTCGTAGCTTTTGCTTCCAGACAGAGTTCCATCGACAGGATTAGCGTTCTCATCTATCGTGGGATCGTAGTGATCCACGCCGGATGGGAAAGTCACAGAGGGCTCATCGAGCAGACGGATGTTTCCCTTTCCAGACAAAATCACTTTCAGCGTTGCGGTTTCATTTGCCTTGAGCGCTTTGCGATCCAGAGTCGTCTGCATTTCGTAGGCACCCACAATTCCGGTGAAACCCTTCGGCTTCCCGTCTTCCGGTAAAGGACGCACATTGACATTCACTTTCTGCGTCAACAATACCTTTTTCACCTGATCGTAGCTGTCGAATAAAGGATCGCTGAAAAATCTATCGAAGGAATCGTTTCCGGTAGATTTACGCCGCTTGCGCACACGAACCGTCGTGCCTATCTCGAAAGGATCAATGGTGAGCTTTCCGGACTGCGTCGGGAAATACAGCACCTTTCTCAGCATGTAGGTTTCGTACTGCCGGCCGTTGTAGACTTCCACCTGAGGCTGAAGCTGCGTGGGAGCTTCGATGTCCTCGGACCAGAAGCCCACCATGCGCGGCAATTTGATTGGGTTTTCCAACTGAAATGCAACGCGGGAATACAGCTTGTAAGTGACCGTGAGAGGTTCGCCGAAATACACATCCGTTTTGTTGGGAATCGCGCGGATGAACAGGTTGTCTCCAAGATCCACATCTGGATTTTTATCCTGCTGCTGCTGCTGACCTGCACCGGAATTGGGAACGGCCTTTATCACCTTGATGCTGACGGTGTTTGTCGTCATCCGGTTTCCGCCGTAGGTGATCGTCGCAGCGGGAAGGGTAAAGGTCCCGTTGCTTCGCGGCTGGAGAACGTAGGTCCATGAGATGCTGCTCGAGACGCGTCCGTTGATGATCTGCATCTGCTGCGATGTAGAAGGACCCGCCAGAGTCATAAAATTGCCGTTAAGATCCGGCGCGCGAAAATCGCTGTACTGTTTGAGATTCCCGCCCGAGAGAGTGTATGTCACCTGGAACTGCTGCCCGAGTGGAACCTCAGTGCGATCAACGCCGCATGAAAACCGCGCATCCTGCGCCGACAGAGTAGATGCCGTCAGGATGAGGATGAACAGAAATATTATTCCTTTTGCTGCCATCTTCTGCTACCAGTCCTTATCCACGTTGACACGGCTGCCCTGTTTCTGGCGCTTCTTTTTCTGCAGATCTTTTTCGTCCCGCTGCAGAGCGCGCAGAATCTGCTCGGCCTGCTGTTTGGACATATTCTGCTCCTTCTGCGGTTTGGGCTGCTGCTGCTGTTCGTCCTTTTTAGCTTTCTCTTTCTGCTCGTCGCTTTTCTGATTCTGTTTCTGCTGCTGTTCCTGATCCTTCTTGTCTTTCTTCTGCTGCTCTTCCTGCTTGTTCTTGTCCTTGTTCTGCTGGTCCTGCTTTTTGTCGTCTTTCTGCTTCTGCTTCTGATCTTTGTTCTTGTCCTGATTCTTGTCCTGCTTCTGCAGATCCTCGAGTTTCTTTCTGGCGTAGGTAAGGTTGTAGCGCGCGTCCTGATCTGTCGGGTCAACCTTGAGAGCTTTCTTGTACATTTCGATGGCCTGCTTATAGCCTTCCATCTGAAGGTTTCCGGCCTGCTCCCCCGCTGCCTGCTTCAGCACTGGATTCTCAACGCCTTTATCCGCCGCATTGAGGAAAGTGTTTCCGGCATTGTAAAGTGTGCGGCCAAGCGTTTCCCTGTCCTTTACCCGAAGCCCGGCTTTCTCATATTGTTCGAGAGCGGATTTTATATCATCGCTCCGATACGCTGCGTTGCCCGCATTGAAATAACTTTCCGGACGCTCCGGCTCACTGACCGCAGCCTGCTCATATTTCTCGCGAGCCCGATCATATTTTTTCGCATTGTAGAAATCATTGCCTTCGTTTACCGTCCCGCGATACGATTGCGCCTGCGCGGCGAATCCATACATGAAAAGAAGCGAAAGCGTCATGATGAAATGCCGTTTCATATCAGTTCCTCCTCCGCTCTTCGTTCGGCGCAAAAATCGAGAATCGGGAAAGGAAGCGGTTGCGTGTTTCCGATAAAAAGAGTTCGGATATCAGGAGCAGCAGACCGAGTAGAAGCAAATACTGGAAACGGTCTTCGTAGTCGGTGAATTGCTTGGTGCCGAATTCCTTCTTTTCCATTCTTTCGATCTGATCAAAAACGGTAGCGAGATTGTCGCGTCCGCTCAGGGCCTGGGTGAAGGTCCCGCCTGTCGCCGTCGCCATTTTCTTCAGAGTTTCGGCATCCAGACGCGAAAGCAGAAGCGAGCCCTCGTTGTCCTTTTTATACCCCTGCTGACTGCCGTTTTCTGAGAGTGGAATCGGAGCGCCTTCCAGAGAACCCATACCGATTGCGTGAATGACAATGCCTTCAGCCGCGGCCTCTTTGGCTGCGGAGATGGGATCGTCTTCATGATTCTCACCGTCGGTAATGATCACAAGCGCCTTGTACTTCCCTTCTTCCTTTTTGAAGGATTCCCTCGCCAGTTCGATAGCCGATCCGATTGCGGTCCCGGGAGTCGGCGCCATTCCTGCATCGATCACATCCGTGAGCATAAGCGCCGCACTGTAGTCCGCGGTGAGCGGAAGCTGCGTATAAGCATCGCCGGAAAAAACGATGATGCCGATTCGGTCGCCTTTCAGGTTATTGATCAGGTTCTGCAATTCCTTCCGGGCCGCGCTGATGCGATTTGGTTGAATGTCCTCAGCGCGCATACTGGCTGAGACGTCGATGGCGACGATGAGATCGATGCCGCTGCGCGTCACTTCTTCAAACTTCGTGCCGATGAGGGGATTCGCATAGGCGGTGACGAGCACGGCGAAGGCCAGCAGCAGAATTCCGCCGCGGAGCCAGTACTTGACGCGGCTTCGCCGGTCGACGAGCGCATAGATGCTGCGCTGATCGCCGTAGGCACGGATGCTTCGCTTCTTGAGGAACCAGGCGAACCACAGCGCTGCAGCGATGCCGGGCAGAAGCAGCATATAAATGAAATATTCCGGGTGAGCGAACTTTATCATTGGGAATGATTGCCTTTGCTGTCAGGGAATTTTTCGGAATACAAAAAACGACAATGCGAGTTCGCAAAGCAGCAATGCCATTGCGGCCATCACATAGCTGTAGAACAATTCCGTGTAGCGATGGAACTCGGTGACCTCGATCTTCGTGCGTTCCAGCTTGTCTATATCCTCGTAAATCTGCTTCAGCTTCTTGTTGCCGGTTGCTCGGAAACACTCTCCGCCGGTGATCTGGGCAACCTGCCTCAGCATCTCCTCATCGATTTCCACCGGTACGGGTTGATACTGAATTCCATACGCAGTTTTGAAGGGATACGGAGCCATTCCGCGCGTTCCCACTCCGATGGTGTAGATGCGAATGCCGAAAGTCTGGGCGATATCCGCCGCCGTTGCCGGATCAATGGATCCCATATTATTGACGCCATCGGTCAGGAGAATCATGACCTTGCTTTTCGATTTACTGTCTTTCATGCGGTTGACCGCGTTGGCGATGCCTTCACCGATCGCAGTACCGTCCTGCAGATATCCTGTCTCCACCTTTTTCAACAGATCGATCAGCACACTGTAATCCGTCGTAAGCGGACATTGCGTGAAGCTCTCGCCCGCGAAAATAACGAGGCCGATGCGGTCGTTGATGCGTGCGCGAATAAAATCCTCGCCGACGTTTTTTGCCGCCTCGAGGCGATTGGGCCGGAAATCTTCAGCGAGCATCGATCCGGAAATATCAAGCACGATTGTGATGTCGATTCCTTCTCGATAAACTTTTTCTCCACGCGCGGATGATTGCGGACGGGCAAAAGCGACGATCAGCAGCCCAAGCGCAAGCATGCGAAAAATGAACGGCAGGTAGCGCAGCCGTATGCGCCAGCTCGAGGGCAAACCCGCAAATGCGGAAAGCGACGAATGGCGCAGCGATGCTGTCAGGCGTCCCTGCTTCCATATATGCCAGGCCGAAAGCAGCGGGATCAGAAGCAGCAGCCAGAGAAAAGCGGGATTCGCGAATTGCGTTATATGCTCAAACATCGCGCTCTCCTTCTCCTTCGTCTGAAGTGTCCGGGGCCTGGAAAGCTGTGGGATCGGAGGGAGAGACCGCATGGCCGGAAGATTCGGGCGCAGCGACGGTCACCTGGCCAGGAGCCGGTACCGCAACCGGAGTGGCGGATGCGAGCGGTTTAGTGCTCTCCACGAATTGTACAGAGACGGTCATCGCATCTTCATGCTGCATTGATGACGGCGTGTACTTTGCAAACTTGGTGAGATCAGCGGTGCGCAGAACTTGCTCAACGCGCTCTACCGTATGCGGCGCCAATCCCAGCAAGGCGAGGCCTGGCATGAGTTCAGACGTCGGTTGTTCCATAGCGGGAAGCCGATAGCGCCTTTCGATATACATGCGAAGGATGTCCGTAACCTGCGATTGGTAGGGTTTGTGTTCCCCGGACTGCCACAATTTCCTCTCACGAAGAGCAGACAGGGATTGCAGGGCGATTATATGCGGAGGGATTTCGGGCTCGGGCTCGACATCCGCTTCCACCGGCAAGGCTTTACGCTTCTGATACCATCGGTAGCCTAACCAACTCAGGAGCAGCAGCAGCAGGACTGCGCCTGCATACAGCAGATAATCCCAAATGGTCAGCGGGATGTGAAGGACATTCTTGATGTCCTTGAACGACTGCGCAGTATCCAGCGCCACGGTAGTAATTTCGAGCTGGACAACCTGGCTGAAAACCGTAAACACCGATGTGTCACCCGGCGTACTGTACTGCACCCGCACGCGAAGTGCAATACTTCCGGTGTCGAAAACGGTTGCAACGACATCCTGACGGTACTGCCGTATTTCTCCGCGCAGTTCCTCCTCCGCTTTTTCAGCGGAGACGAAGTCGCCGTTTTCAAAATCATCGTCCGTCATCGGGAGATGCAGCGTGTATTTCGTCGGAGCGTCAATGGTCAGATGAAGGGTGATCCACTGACCAATCATGTACCGGTTGGAATCGACTTTCGCGGAAACCGTAACGTCCTGCGCCGATGCCCCGAATTGGAGGCCGACGAGAAATAGCATTAAGAGAATAGTGCGTTTCATCAGTACCGTTTCTCCCTCATCCGGAAAAATTCTACCAGCGGCTTGATATAGCCTTTCTCCACATCGATGGCAATGCTGTCGACATTAGACATCAGAAAGCGGCGGCTGCGCTCAGCGCTGCGTTCTTCCCACTGCTGGCGGTAGGCACTGCGGACTGCAGCACGCGACGTGTCAATCCAGCGTTCTTCACCGGTTTCCGCATCACGCAGCTTCACAAGACCGACATCCGGCAGTTCCTTCTCTCGGGAGTCGGTCAGTGCCACCGCGATGAGATCATGCTTGCGCGCGACGATTTTCAGCGGACGATCGTATCCGGCATCCATGAAATCTGAAACGAGAAATGTGATCGAACGCTTCTTCGTCACGTGATTGAAGTACTCGAGCGCTCCGCGGATATCGGTACCGCTGCCTTCCGCCTCGAATGCGATGATGTCGCGGATGATGCGGAGAATATGCGAACGGCCCTTTTTCGGGGGGATGAATTTTTCGATGCGGTCGGTGAAAATTATCATGCCGACTTTATCGCTGTTCTTGATAGCGCTGAATGCAAGAACGGCGCAAAGTTCGGCGGCGATGTCGCGCTTGAATTGCGGCGACGTTCCATAATCCTGCGACCGGCTCATATCGACCAGCAGCATGACGGTCAGCTCCCGCTCCTCTTCAAACACCTTGACAAAAGGCCTGTTGAAGCGGGCGGAGACGTTCCAGTCGATCGTGCGCACATCGTCCCCAAACTGATATTCCCGCACTTCCGAAAACTCCATTCCGCGTCCCTTGAACACGGAATGATATTCACCGGAGAAAAGCTGGTTGACCAGTCCGCGCGTGCGGATCTCTATCTGCCTTACGTTCTTGAGAATCTGTTTGGTATCCAACCTCAGGGCACCTCAATGGTATCGAGAATTTCCTGGATGATCATCTCGGAATTCATTTCCTCGGCCTCGGCTTCGTAGGTCACGGCGACGCGGTGGCGCAGCACATCGAAACAGATCGCGCGGATATCTTCGGGAATCACATATCCCCTGCGATGGATGAAGGCATGCGCCTTGCCGGCAATCGCGAGATTGATGGTCGCGCGCGGCGATCCGCCATAGGCGATATACGTACCGAGCCGTTCGAGTTTGAAATCGCGGGGACGGCGTGTAGCCTCGACGATGTCAAGAATGTACCGCTCGATTTTCTCATCCATATAGACAGCATGAAGGGCTGCACGGGCGCGGATGATATCGTCAGTGGAGACGACGGGATTTGCAACCGGAACTTCCTGCGATATCTGCTGGCGCATGATCAGCAGCTCTTCCTCGCGCGAGGGATAGTCGATTTTAACCTTGAGCATGAAGCGATCCACCTGCGCCTCCGGCAGCGGATATGTGCCTTCCTGTTCAATTGGATTCTGAGTGGCCATGACGAGGAAAGGACGCGGCAGCTGATACGTATGCTCACCGAGCGTCACCTGACGCTCCTGCATCGCTTCCAGAAGAGCGCTCTGAACCTTGGCCGGGGAACGGTTGATTTCATCCGCGAGGATGAAATTGGCGAAGACGGGTCCCTGTTTCGTCTGAAACTCTCCGGTCTTCTGATTGTAGATCATGGTTCCGACGAGATCGGCCGGAAGAAGATCAGGAGTGAACTGAATGCGATGAAAACTGGCCTTCATTGCTGCGGCGAGGGTTTTGATCGCAAGGGTCTTGGCCAGACCCGGTACGCCCTCGAGAAGAATATGTCCGTCGCCGAGAAGTCCGATCATGAGGCGATCCACCATGCCCCGCTGACCGATGATGACTTTCCCGATTTCCATTCTCAGGGCGTCGACAAAAGCGCTCTCCTGCTGAATGCGCTCATTGATTTCCTGGATATTCACTTGCATTGGCACTCCAATGGTCCGAATGATGATGATCTAAAATTGTAGGCGGGATCGTGATCGGACGATCGTCAATCAGGAATCCCTGCGGAAGAAAGAATCACAGAAAAATAATCATGAGAAGGAATCGCGTGCAAACCCAAAGGAAACGACCTAAAGAAAAAACTTGCATCAATGCTTTCGCAGCGGCTGAACGATGTATTTCGAATATCCGTACTTGATCTTCGAAGGTACCGACGCGAGAGAAAGCCGGTTCGTGGGAAAAGCGAAGGACGGTTCGAAATAGCAATTGATCGTACAGCCTTCACAGAAGTCATGCCCGCCTTCATGTTCCTGATGCCATTGCACGCGCTCTGAATTCAGAGTTTCTTTCAAACTCCCGCCAATCGGCAGCTTCTCGAAGTGCAGATGATAGCATGGCAGCAGGATTTCATTTTCGGGAGAAATAACGACCACGCGCGATACTGCCTTGCAGAGAGGATCAGCAACCCGGTTGCCTCCCTTTCTTCTCAGAGTGATAAACGAAGGGTTCAGATAAACCATCGGCTTCCTTGCGAAGGCCTCCGTGAAGGACATCGCTTCCTCTGACAACCCTTCTTCGCGAAAATATCTGAATATGGGATTCAGCAGCAGCATCAATCCATGTTTGCGGGCAATGGCATAGACACCTTCCATCTGCCGGAAATTCTCATTGGTCACAGTAAAAAGCAGATCCGGAGTTTCCCCCAGTTCCTTCGCCAGTTCGATGCTCTCAATGACTCGATCAAAGCAATCGACGCCGCGCATGCTGTTGTGCTGGAGAGGATCAGCGCTGTCGAGGGAGAAATGAAGCAGATCTACATTCCCGGCGAGTTCTTCAGCGCGTTTCGGATACAGGAGTCCGTTGGTCGTGATGCTCGCTTTCATTCCAAGCCGCCGGGTCTCCGCAGCGATTTGGCCGATGTCGGGATGCAGCAGCGGTTCCCCTCCCGTAAGGTCTACGAAGCGCACTCCGATGGACCGAAGCTCCGAAAGATTCTTCATCACGTCCTCGGTGAGTGCATGCCGTGAGTGACCGAATTCGGTGTGATCGCCGAAATGGCAGAAATCGCAAAAGGCGTTGCAGCGATACGTCAAGTAGTAATTGCAGAGAATGGGCATTCGCCGAGACCTTTCAGATCCTTTGGCCGTAAGACCGATGACAGGGAGACATGATGACAGGAAGTCAGGAAGACACTATGAATGATACAAAACCACGGCGTGAAATCCATCAGCGCCACGCGGTATTGTGTGGGATCAGGATTTTTTTGATACTGCAGAACACGACGAAACCGAGAACACGACCATGCGTTTTTACGAAATGACGGAACGTATCGAGGAGGGCGAAGGACTCACCACCGAGTTCAAGCGCCGGGTTTCCACGGGTGAAAAAATCGCCAAGGAAATGATCGCCTTCGCCAATACACGCGGAGGCGTTATCCTCTTCGGCATTGACGATGACAAAAGCGTGGTCGGCGTCATAAGCGAAAAGTCCGAACTGGAAGACATTACTCACGCAGCCGAACATCTGTGCGATCCTCCGGTCAAGCATATCGTGACGATATTCAACGTCAACGACAGGGATGTCATTTGCATCGAAATTCCTGAGAGCGATCACAAGCCGCATTTTCTGATAGACGATTCGGATGAACAAAAAGCATACGTCCGGGTCGGAGAAAACAGTGTGCAGGCGAGCAAGGAAATGATTCGGGTTCTCCGCCATCAGTACGGTCCTTCGGAGCCTGTGCGTCTGGTTTTCGGCGAAGCCGAGAAACGCCTTTTCGCCTGGTTCGACAAAAACGAACGCATCACTGTGAAGGAATACGCGAAGCTCATCAATGTGTCGGAACGGCGCGCCTCCCGCCTGCTCGTGCGTCTTGTCCGCGCCGGCGCAGTTGCCATCCACACGCAGGAAAAATCAGACTACTTCACCTCCATGCTCTGACCTCCCCACCTTCCCGTCATTCTTCCTTCCTGCCTTCTTGCCCCAGTAACTTTCTCCCCTTCCAGCCTTCTGCCTTCTTTACCCTCTGACCTTTCGTCTTCCTGCCCCTTAACTTTTTAACCGCTTAACCTCTTGACCTTTTGACCGTTTGTCTTTTTGACCTCTTGACCTCTTGACCTTTTCACCTTTCCCCCCAACTTTCCCGTTTGCATTTTCCCCGAATTCCTACTACATTTATGAATCCTTCGGGCCCATAGCTCAGTTGGGAGAGCGCTACAATGGCATTGTAGAGGTCGTCGGTTCGATCCCGTCTGGGTCCACAAAGGTCTGATTTTTTCAGACCTTTTCTTTTTTTCATCCGAGGAGCGTTCATGTCCTTATCCGAAGAGATCGTCAACCAACTCGCTGCTGCTGCCCGCGAAGCGCGCACATTTGCGTACGCTCCCTACTCAGGATTTCTCGTAGGCGCAGCATTGCTGACCGATGAAGGCGAAGTCTTCACCGGCTGTAATGTGGAAAACAGTTCGTACGGTCTGACCTGCTGTGCGGAGCGAACAGCGGTTTTTTCTGCCATCGCAGCTGGAGCACAGACATTCCTCGCAATCGCCGTGGCGGCCGAAGGAGAGCCCGTGCCGCCTTGCGGTGCCTGCCGTCAGGTACTGAGTGAGTTCGCCGCTGATATCCCTGTAATTCTCGTCGGAAGCGGAGAGAATCTTCGCATTCTCACACTTACCAATCTCCTCCCGGAGCCCTTCAATGCGGGCTTTCTCCATCCTGCCAAAGACAGCGACGCAATTCACGACTGATCCTGTCTGTGCGCCGCAGGATTCCCGAGCAATTCCTCCATTATTCAGCACCGCGATTCCTGTCACTTGCGAATTTGTGTCTCTGCTCTATTTCACCTATACTTGGCGAATATCCTGTACTTGAAGTTTAGGCGCGTTCCTAACAAGGAATGCCCTTGCCCTTTGAATTGTTCTGTTGAGCCACAATCTGTCTCATTATAAGGAAATGGAGATGCGACAACTGACACGCATGCTGCTGTGCTATGGATTGCTCCTTGGCACGCTTGCTCTCACTCTGCCGGCAATTGCTGCTTCGCACGACCCGGGAAAAACAACAACTTCCTGGATGCTGCGCGATGGCGGTGATGTGCTTCGCCCGGAACGCGGTTCCGGTGCATACCACTGGTATCTTGGGCTCGACGCGGGACTCACCTACTCGATGTTCCAGAACGGTCCGCTGGCGTTCTATACCACCAATCCACATAATTCCCGGTATCCCCGTCCGGGATACGTGAATGAAGGAAACGGGCTGGGGTTTTACCTGGGCGCGACCGCTGACTTCCCGGTCTCTGACTGGATGGGAATCGTACTCAAGGCGAACTATCACACACGGGTCGGTTCATTTGACGAGACGATCGATCTCGGAGAGATTCATCCTCTGACAAGCACCCAGCTGACTACGATTATCAACAATCAAACAGACTGGACCTTTTCTTATCTGGGATTCGATCTTCTTCTCCGTTTTGACCTGGGCAAGTCTGGTGGGTACTTCCTGATTGGACCATCCTTCGGTTCCCTTTCCAGCAATTCGGCGAAGTTGGACCAAACTTTAGTTCAGCCCGATGATATTTATTATACCGAAGATGTTAACGGACTGGATGATATAGTCAACTTCTACCGTACTGCTTCCTCCACCGAAGAAGTCGCTGGTTTCATGAGCTCCCGTGTAGATCTGAAAGCGGGATTCGGCTGGCGCTTCGATCTCAACGAGAAACTTCAGTTGGTTCCTGAATTGACACTCGCCTACCCATTGACCAGTTTCGTCGATCAGAACTTCACTCCTACGCTTGAATCGGCGGCGATATTGGATTGGGGCAATCCGGCCACCGGCGTCACGTACGCAGCTACCAATCCCGATTTCAATATGACAACTGTTTTCTTCACCCTTGGCCTTCGCTGGCGCATTGGATCATAGAGGAGTAAAGTACCATGAAAAAGCTTGCACGCATTGTTGCGCTTGTCCTGCCGGTACTGCTTCTGACTCTACCGGCATTCGCACAGGATGAGAAACCCGTACGCCCCTCATTAACCCCTGAGAATTACGATGTTTCCATTCGTTCACTCAGCACGATGAATTCTTCCGACAATGATTTCGCACCGCTGCTTCTGGGCAACGGACGCGTCATGTATTTCACTTCCGACCGCGACGGTGATCAGAACATCTATTCCGCAATTCAAGGCACCGGGAATTGGGATCAGGCGCAGGAAGCGGGTCCTTCCCTGAACTCCTCCGGAGATGAGGGCGGAACGACCATAACGCCTGACGGACACTGGATGGTATTTACCGCTTGTGAGCGTCCCGACAGCTATGGAGACTGCGATCTCTACATCGCCGAATACATCGGCGGCAGCTGGCGCAACGTAAAGAACCTTGGACCGAATGTGAATTCCCCGAGCTGGGATTCGCAGGCGAGCATCTCACCGGACGGCATGATGCTGTTCTTCACCTCCGAAAGGCCTGGCGGCTCCGGTGGAACGGATATCTGGATGAGCACGCGCAGCTATGGCGGCGAATGGAAGATGGCCACGAATCTCGGCCGCGTGGTCAATACACACGGTGATGAACTCGCTCCGAATATCGCTGCAGATAACAAGACGCTTTATTTCTCCAGCGACATGCATCCCGGTATCGGCGGACAGGATATTTATCGTGCCAAAAATTCCGGCAGCGGCTGGACCTCACCGCAGCACCTCGGTACGCCGATCAACAGCGAGTACGACGACTACTTCTGCAGTCTGAAGTTGAACAGCGAGGATATGTATTTCTCGTCAAATCGTCCCGGCGGCGGCGGCGATCTGGATATCTATCTTGCGATCCCCAACCCGCTTCCTCCCGGCGCAGTAACTACAGTCGTCGGTATCGTCTCGGATTCGCAATCGAAGACCCCGTTGGGTGCGACGCTGACTGTGCGTGATATTCAGAGCAACGAAGTTCTGAGCAGCTTCCAGAGCGATGCGGTCGACGGCAATTATATCGTGGTCCTTCAGCCGGGCAAAACCTACGTCATTACCGCCGAGGCCCCCGGCTATCTTTTCTATTCCGACCGTTTCGATGTGCCCGCCGATTCGAAAAACAATTCCGTGCGGAAAGACATTCCTATGACGCGCGACATCGTGCGCATGCTAGTCTATTTCGATTTCAACCAGGCCTCACTGCAGCCCGCATCTTCGGTTGATCTCAGTCGCGCAGTGGACTGGCTGAAAGCCAATCCCACTGTAAAAGTCGAACTCGCGGGCCACACGGACAACGTGGGTGCAAAAGACTACAACCGGAAGCTCTCGCTTGATCGAGCTCAGGCCGTACTGGATTATCTCGTCGGGAAAGGTGTCTCCCCGCCGCGACTCCGCGCTGTCGGACTCGGTATGGATGAACCCATCACCACCAACGAGACGGAAGAAGGACGCAGCATGAACCGCCGCGTAGAGTTTCGCGTGATTTCACGCTGATAAAGCAGCGTTGAATTCGATCACTCCCTGATCAATTATTTATCTGGAAAAACGGGAAAGGCATCCTATGACGCCTTTCCCGTTTTCAATATTTCCGCTTTATGATTCCAGCCGACCGTAATTAAAGACTGCGAGAGATACCTCCCTCAGGAGGTATAAGCTCTAGGCTTCCTTCTCATCCTCAAGCAGAACCTGAATAAATTCGATGTTCGTATTTTCCAGCAAGGGACGAATTCTGTCGATTTTATAAGGCTTCAGATAGAATATCTTTTTTATCCCGGTATTCATGAGCGTTTTCAGGCAATGATAGCATGGACTAGCCGTGACGTAAATCGATGCGTCATTGATTTCGACACCGTGCTTCGCGGCCTGCGCCACCGCGTTGATTTCCGCATGAATGGTGCGGAAGCAGTTTTCTTCCTCTTCCCCGTCGGGATTGCGGGAGACGTAGACCAGGCAGCCTACATCAGTGCAATGCGGATGTCCTGCAGGCGAACCGTTGTATCCAGTCGCGATAACATTTTTATCCCTGACAATGACGGCACCGATCTTTGCTCGCGTGCATGTGGCGCGGTCGGCAACAAGCATCGCGATGCGCATGAAATATTGGTCCCAGCTGAGACGTGTCGACATGGCGACTCCTTCCTAGTGATGGGGATGAATATACACCGAAGTCGGCGAAAAGCACAAAAGCCGATTTCGTCCGCTGCGACTTGTGATTAAACGAATTCTGTCTAACTTTACCGCGAATGCTGTTCCACTATCAGGGGTGACCAGAATGGCCGTTAAAATAAAAAAGATATTCGTCGTCGATACCAACGTCATACTTCATGACAGTTCCTGTATGTACAAGTTCGAAGAACATGATGTTGTGATCCCGATCGCTGTTCTCGAAGAACTTGATCAATTCAAGAAAGGAAACGACTCGCTGAATTTTCACGCACGCGAGTTCGGGCGTGCGCTGGACACACTCAGCGGCGACAAGCTGTTCAACGGCGGAGTGAAAATCGGCCGGGGAATGGGCCATATCAGTATTCGCCTCGATGAAGAAATCTCACGCGAATTTTCGTTGAGCTTCCCTGCGAATTCTCCGGACCACCGCATTCTCTACTGCGCTTTCGCCCTCAACAAGCAGTATCCGAAACGGCCGGTGATCCTTGTGACCAAAGATGTCAATCTGCGGATGAAGGCGAAGGGCGTTGGCCTGATGGCGCAGGATTTTGTCAACGACATGGTCAAGGACATCGACACCCTTTATACCGGCAGACGCGTGCTTGAGGATGTCGACGAGGCACTTATCGACGCATTGTATCAGCCGCCGTTCGAAGTGGAAGCTGAACTTTTCGACGATTTCAAGACCTTCCGTCCCAATGAATATTTTATCGTGCGCTGCGGCAAGAAATCCGCTCTCGGAGCATATGACGCCGTATCCGGACTCATGCGGCGAGTGGACAAGAATCCTGCTTACGGCATTACACCGCGCAATTCCGAACAGACTTTCGCGCTGGATGCTCTCATTAATCCCAACATCCCTCTTGTATCCCTATCCGGAAAAGCCGGAACAGGTAAAACGCTGCTGGCTCTCGCGGCGGCGCTGGAACGAAGGAAGCTCTACCGGCAGGTGTATATCGGGCGTCCTGTCGTGCCGTTGAGCAACAAGGATCTCGGTTTTCTCCCGGGTGATATTCAATCCAAACTCGATCCCTACATGCAGCCGCTTTTCGATAATCTCGGTGTAATCCAGAATCAGTTTCCGGAGTCCGACGTCAAGCATCGTCGCATTCAGGAAATGCTCAAGGAGGAGAAGCTCGTCATTACTCCCCTGGCGTATATCCGCGGGCGCAGTCTGGTCAATATCTACTTCATCGTGGATGAGGCGCAAAACCTTACACCGCATGAGGTCAAGACCATCATCACCCGCGCTGGCGAGGGAACGAAATTCGTTTTCACCGGCGACATCTACCAGATCGATCACCCCTATCTCGACAGCCGGACAAACGGACTGAGTTTTCTCATCGATAAAATGAAAGGTCAGAAACTCTATGCCCATGTCACGCTCGAAAAAGGCGAACGGTCAGAGCTTGCTGAATTGGCCAGCGATCTGTTGTGATTTTAACTGAATACGCTATTCGTGAAATCTTGCGCAATGCTTTCATCTCGACAGACAAAAGTGTAATTTTCTCAACGTGAATTCACAAACTACTTTCATAGAGGAGGATGTATGCGCAAGGCAGCCATTCTGTTACTTTTGTTGTTCTTCGTTGGTAACGTGTCGATCCAGGCCCAGCAGACCACGGTAGTCGTGGAAAATGCTGCGGATGAAGACGATCTGCACTTCAAGATCGGGGCTCTGGCGGGATTGACTCTCGCGATGAACACCTCTGATTATCAGGTAAGCCGCGTTTCACGGTTTCTTGGTCTCGGATCGGACTTCGGTGTTCGCGCAAGCATTCCACTCGGACGCAAAACACGCGTAGTCGGCGGCATCGGCTACCATACGCTGTCATTCAAGGATGAGAACAAGCGCATCTCGTTTAACGACAACCTCGAAAACCACAGTACCGACATTCCGGACAACGGAACCCTGACAACCACGGGCAGCTTTCAGTATACCGTGCTTACCGCGATGCTGCAGTTCAGTCAGTTTTTTGTCGGATTCAGCGTTGGCCTCCCGGTTGCAAGCGAAATGAAAAACAGTCTCGGCTCCGACACCTTTCCTGCGGGCGGCTTCAACCCGGCAGATTGGTCAGGGAACTCAAATCTTGATGTAGGCCGTCGGATCAAAGAGGACATCACTCCTTCGAATGATGAAATCAATACGCTGCTTGAGCTTCGCATCGGCGGTGAATTCCCTATCATCAAGGCTCCCCTCGGCGACCTGAATTTCGGCATCAGTCTCGGATGGACATTCAACCAGATCCTGAAATACCCGGACAAAAATTCTCAGGAAGCCATCCCCAGCACCTCGATTCAGAACAATCTCCCGAATTATTCTGATCAGTTCTATCTGCCGAGCGTGCTCTTCCACTTGTCGTACATGTTCAATATCTGATCAGTCCAATGTACAGATAGAGATGGGTCCTTCGGGGCCCATTTTTATTCATCCATCCGCGATATCAATCACCTTTCCCGCTCAGCTGGTATTTCGTAAGTTGAATCCTAAGGAACAAGAAAAAGTGATGAAGAAATGATGCGCTCAACCGCTGCTGTAGAAGACATTTTCAAGATCATCTATACGGAACATTTCGACCCCTACGCTGTCCTGGGGATCCATAAAGTAAAGTACAAGAATACGGAATGCATGGCCGTGCGCTGCTTTCTGCCGCAGGCCAGCCACGCATTCGTCGTAAGGGAATTTGCTGACGGACACGTTGAAGATTTTCCGATGCTTCGCGTGCACGGCGAGGGATTCTTCGAATATGTGTTCGAGAAGGAAACGGAGTCCTTCCCTTACAAGCTTAGGCGCGAAACACCGGACGGAGCTGTTCACACCTTCTACGATTCGTATTCCTTTCTTCCGCAGATGACGGAATTCGATCTTCATTTGTTTGGAGAAGGAAATCACTACCGCGCCTACGACAAACTGGGCGCTCACTACCGGGAAGTCAACGGCATCGGGGGTGTAGAGTTTGCTGTTTGGGCGCCGAACGCTCGCAGCGTCAGCGTTATCGGTTCCTTCAATGACTGGGATCGACGCCAGCATGCGATGCGTGTGCTTGGTTCCTCAGGTGTCTGGGAAATATTCATCCCCGGCATCAGCAACGGCGACCTCTATAAATTCGAGATAAAGACGCAAGACGGCCACGTGCTCGCGAAAGCCGATCCCTTCGGCACTTCCATGGAGAGGCGGCCGCTCACTGCTTCCGTGATACATTTTCCTGAAGCCTATGACTGGAAGGACGGCGAATGGCTCGACCGCAGGCGCGAGCATGATCCGCTGCACGCCCCTGTTGCGATTTATGAAGTCCATGCCGGATCATGGCGCAAGATTTCCGAGGAAGGCGCCCCCGACCGCATGATCACTTACCGAGAACTGGCCGATGAACTGGTCCCATATCTGACTGAAAACGGCTATACGCATGTCGAATTTCTTCCGATCATGGAGCATCCGTTTGATGGTTCCTGGGGATATCAGGTTTCCGGATACTATGCTCCGACAAGCCGGTACGGATCTCCCGAGGATCTGATGTATCTCATCGACACCTGCCATACCGCCGGTATCGGGGTCATCATGGACTGGGTTCCCGCGCATTTTCCCAAGGATGCCCATGCGCTTGGCTGGTTCGACGGATCGCATCTCTTCGAGCATGATGATCCGAGAAAAGGCGAGCACATGGATTGGGGAACTTTGATCTTCAATTTCGGGCGAAATGAGGTGAGGAATTTTCTTATCGCGAATGCCATTTTCTGGCTCGACCATTTCCATATCGATGGATTCAGGATCGATGCCGTGGCTTCCATGCTCTACCTCGACTATTCCCGAAAGGAAGGCGAATGGGTTCCGAATGAATTCGGCGGACGTGAGAATCTCGAGGCAATTGATTTCCTGCGTCAGCTCAACTGGGTGGTGAGTTCCTACTACCCCGGCGTAATGATGATGGCAGAGGAATCGACGTCCTTCACCGGAGTGACGCACGACGTCGACAATGACGGCCTGGGCTTTGATCTGAAATGGAACATGGGCTGGATGAACGACACGCTGGAGTACTTCGAAAAAGACACCATCTTCCGAAAATATCACCACAACAACCTGACGTTCAGTCTGCTGTACGCGTTCAGCGAACGCTTCATGCTGCCGATTTCACATGACGAAGTGGTGCATGGGAAGAAGGCGCTCATCAGCAAGATGCCGGGAGATTACTGGCAGAAATTTGCAAATATGCGTCTCTTTTTTGGCTACCAATATGGACACCCGGGGAAAAAGCTTCTGTTCATGGGACAGGAATTCGGGCAATGGGAAGAGTGGAACCACGATACGCAGCTCGACTGGAAGCTTCTGGAGTTCGATGCGCACCGTCAGCTTCTGACCTGGGTACGCGATCTCAACAAGCTATATCGCCGCGAAGCTTCCCTGTTCGAGGACGATTTTTCCTGGGAAGGATTTCAGTGGATAGATTTCGAAGATTCGCAGCGCAGCCTTCTCTCATTTGAACGCATTGCGAATGACAAGGAAGATCGATTGGTATTCCTCTGCAACTTCACGCCGTCGGTCCATCATCATTACCGGCTGGGCGTCAGCCGGGCTGGAACGTACACCGAGCTCCTTAACAGCGATGCAGATTGCTATGGCGGCAGCGGTGTAGGCAATTATGGACGAGTTGGAACAGAGCCCATAGCACTTCACGGTCGGGAGCACTCGCTGCTCCTCACAGTTCCACCGCTGGGTGTATTGATACTTAAGCGAGATGCGGATTAATCAGCTAGTATGTTCCCCGCTGCACTTCCAGAAAGAATCATGCAGCAGCCCGGGGCCACTGTTATGGAATCCGCATCCAGACGGCGCAGCAGGCGATCATCAGCTGTGAACTCGTCAGCGAACACCGACCACTTACCCCAACGTGACAGTTTGTATCTGGCAGTCTCGCGAATATTGCCGTTAATCAGCACGATCAGGTCCTCCTCGCCATCAATCCCCTTCGCCTCAAAGCCGCTAGCCACGGAAACGTCCGCCGAGAGAAAATTATAATTCTCCATCGGAGCCTCACGCAAGGTTCTGAAGCGGTTTCGCAGAGCGATCATGCCCCGATAGTATTCGAGGAGATCGCTGTTCCATTCGGCATGCTCGTAGTTGAGCCAGTTGGTCTCGTCGTCTTTTTCATAGCTGTTGTGGTCAACCACTCCGGGATGAGTGTCGGCGATGCCGCGATCGGCGATGACCTTGCTGCGGCCAAATTCCGGTCCGGCATGCAGCATGACCGGACCGCGCGCAACGAAGAGCAGCACAGCGGCCAGCTTTGCGATTTTGAGTTGATCGGGGTTGAGACGAACATGTTCTCGAATATCGCGAATAACTTGTCCGGGCCGGGCGCTCCCTGTGGCGATGCGAATGAAGTCGCCCAGCGTATAGCCATCATGAGATTCAAGGTAGTTGACGGAGTGTGAGAAATCGAGGAAAGGCCCCGCTTTTTCCATAATCGATCCGAGTATCCATTTCCCAAAATCCTCAGACTGGCTGTTGCCCCATCCGCCGAAAATGTAGCCCTTGCCGTTCACCGGGTCGCTGCCCTTGACTCCGTTTCTGAACAAGTCATTCCATGCGGAATAACCCAGCTCGGAAAACGCCTTAAGGTCGTATTTCCCTCCTCCCCAGGGTTCGGCAATCAGAATAATGCCGGGATGGACCTCCTGCGCAGCTGTCCTGATCTGCAGCAAAGTTTCCTTATCGATCATTGCTGCCAGATCGAAGCGGAACCCATCTATATGATATTCCTTAATCCAGTGGACAATGCTGTCGACGATTAGGCGGCGCGCCATTGGCATTTCTGTGGCAAAATCGTTGCCGCAGCCGCTAGCATCGGCAAACATTCCGTTGGAGCCCTGGCGGAAATAATACTTTTGATCTATGTATTTCAGCGGCTGATAATCGTACTGTGAAGTGTGATTATACACAACGTCCATGATGACCGCTATCCCGGCGCGATGTAATGCCTTCACCATATCACGGAATTCGTTGATGTGCGCGGGAGCTGCTGCATTCCATAGACCAGGGGCCGTTTCCGCGTGTTCCGAGTAACCTGGTTCCGGAGCGAAAAAATATGAGGTCATGTATCCCCAATGGTTTCTTTCGTAAGGATTCCAGAGGTTGTACAAACCATCACCGACATGCTGCAGATAAGGAGGCTCTATGCTCGCGAAATGCTGACAGGGCAGCAATTCTACTGCATTGACTCCCAGTCCCTTCAGATGCTCTACTCCGCCGCGAGTGCCTGATTGAACAAGTCCCCGATATGTTCCTGCACGTTCCGAATCGACACCGCTGGAAGGATGCGCCGTCATGTCCTTCACGTGCATTTCGTATATCACCAGGTCAGCCGGAGCCACTGTGATGTGGGCGTCGCCTTCCCAATCGTAATCGGGAATCAATCCCGGAAGCAAACAACGGGCGGGATGCCTCCACGTATTCGCGGTCACTACAGCGTGGGCGTAAGGATCTCCGATTGTAATCTGGCTATTGAATTTTTCGAGAAGGCTGGTCGGACCATCCACACGATAGGCATAGTACTTTTCCTCCAAGGAGCTGCGGAGAGCGATTTCCCACACGCCGTCAGTACTGGCGGTGAGGAAATATTCTGTACCCACGCTTTGTTCCGGTCTCTCGAACAGGTACAGCCTCACAGCGTTGGCGCGCGGGGCGAAGAGCCTGAACGAGTAGTAGCCATCCTGCAGAATGCACCCCAGAGGCTGGTTCGGCTTCAGAGACTCGAGGCACTGGCGGAAATCAACCGAGAGGATCCCGACGCCGCGAACCAGCACTGAGTATTCCCGGGACAGATTGAACGAAGCTGTTTCCAGCAGGAGTTCATTTCCTTCAGTCCGTGATGACTTGATCTCCACCGATGGCGTAATGATAATGTCGCGGAGTAAAATTCGGCCTGCTGCTTCTGAGAAGCTCAGACGAAGCTGCGTGAGGCTCTCGAGCTGCGCGAGAAGGATGGTCATGATGCTCCGGATGGACTCTTGATCGCCGTCAACGGTTCTTCGGCGAATTCTTCGGTGGATAAAGTATGAAAATAGGATACTCACGTGACCGGAACAATTTGTATGTTCCGTGACAACTGCTTTACATTGTTGCCAATGAAACTCGCCGATCACACCACACATTACAAACGCGACGCGGAACAGTTCGATTACTTTGCCGAACGCAGCGGTGCCGATAATGACGCTGCCCGTCGTCTGCAGGAAACGGTCATGCACGAGCTGCCGAAATACAGCAAGCAGCTTTTGCTTGACCTCGGCAGCGGCGGCGGTTGGGTTATCGAAGCCCTCAACTTGCCCAATGAGGCAACTCCCAGAGTCGTATGTGCCGATCTTGGCATCGCGAGTTTACGGAAAATTCGGCAGCGTTTCCCGACAGCGATGCTCGTCGCCGCTGATGCGGAACGACTTCCATTCCGTCAGCGCAGTTTCGGTGCTGTGCTGGCATCCGAAGTGCTCGAACATCTGAACGATCCCGCCCTCGTCGTGCGCCAGGTTTCAGACGTGCTTACACCATCAGGCAAGTTTGTTGTCAGTACGCCTTACCGGGAGCGGCTGCGCTACTATCTCTGCGTGCACTGCAACCAGCCAACACCGGTAAACGCACACCTTCATTCTTTCGATGAGCATTCACTTACGACGGTTTTCAGCGAAACCGGATTCCGCAATATCCGTACTGCAACCTTCCAGAATAAAGCCATGCTCTTTCTCCGGGTCTCCTGGGTACTGCGTTTTCTACCCTGGACTCTTTGGCGTCTTATTGATCGATTTTGTAATTTTGTTGTTCGTAAGCCACATTCAATTGTGATAACCGGCGACAACCCTGAAATCTATGACTAGTGCCCGCGACCACCGTTCCCGGACCACCGAACACCGTATTTTCCTGCTCACACTGACCATCCTGCTGTCCTCGCTGCTGCTCCCGATTCATCCCGGATTAGCCGCGCAACAAATCATTTCTCCCGATGCGATGTCCTGCGGCATGCAGGAATCTTCTTCAAACCAATTCTCGAAGAGCATTGATAGCCATGGCGGCGCACATCTGCCGTTTCGGGGAGCAATACGGGGAAGGGTGATTTTTGTGCAGACGCTGAATGATTGCAATGCAGACGCGAATTGGCCCGTTGGCTCCATGCCCAACTGGGCGAACAGCTATGTGGATCGCCTTAAGCGGTATTTCGGTGAGATGTCCTATGGCGCAATGGATCTGCAGCTCGATCTGCACCCCGATCTGATGATTACTCGCGGAACTGAAGACAACTATGTCTACTGGCTGCAAAATTTCGGCAGCGCAATCAAGGAAATCATCGATTCTCTGGATACAGACATCGATTTCGCCGTTTACGACCAATGGGATTCCGAAGGAAAATCCTACCGTCTGGATCCGGGTCCCGACGGTCAAGTCGACCTGCTCATTTTTGTTTTCCGCAGTATAGCCAACGCCTCTTTTCTGCCCTTTACCGGCGTCTCCGATCTTGGATTTACCGGATATCAGTTTCTCGACGATACGCTGAATCGTTGGGCCTATGGCGGATCGGGAGGCTTCAACGATGCCAGTTCCTCCGGCGTGACAGTTTGCCGCGCACCCGGGTATCGCATAGTTATCGATCCCGACTTCGCCTTTCAGGTGACCATACATGAATTCGGCCACAAGCTTTTCGGTGAGGGACACCCTGCGGAATTATTCGGCGGACTCGGCATCATGGCCAACGGCGGAAACGGCTACGCGATGAATAGTTTCGAACGACAGCTCGCCGGATATACCACTTTCCTTGAAACGACACCCGGCGTAGATACAACAGTTACACTTCGCGACTACGTCACGACCGGCGAAGCGCTGCTGATCCCAGTACCCGAGGCAATCCGATCGTATTACAGCCTGGAATATCGGTCTCGGAGTTCGGAATGGGATACCGCACCTGTAGACGGGCTCTATGCATACCGCATATACGACAGCTGGAGTAAAAACCAGAAAGAGGTCCACGTCGTCAGCGCTGAAGGAAGATATGTTTGGGCGCTCGACAGCGTCACGAACACAATCTTTCCCGTGAGGCCTTCGGCTATCAGCGGGTATAACCGACTTCAGCGTATTCCTATCAACGGGAAAAACTACTGGGCGGATGGCTGGTGGGGCGACTCCCGATGCGCATTCACTATGGATCGACCTGAGTTTTCCGTTCTGAAGAATCCCACTCCGGATTTCCTTTTCGGGGTGGATACGATTTCCACTAACCTTCATATCACCCTCCTTTCTGTTGACGATGGCAGTGCCAGGGTAAAAATCTCCTATCAACATCCCAACATACTTTCTACGGAGACGATGCAGGATCAGCGGATGGCGCTCCTCCCTCCTTACCCGCATCCGCTGCGCGAATATTCCAATGGAATGGTGCCGTTTTCCGTCAGCCAGGCTGGTCGGGTTCAGCTTCGCCTCTACGATGCGTTGGGACGCCTGAGACGAACGCTGCTGGACTCCGAGGCCCCAGCAGGCGCACAAACGCTCGTGTTGAACACAGACGGGCTCTCTGCCGGATTCTATCAGCTGGTACTCGAATCTGCTGAAGGTCGAATTACGCAAGCCCTTGTCATTACACGCTAAATCAGATTTCAGATGAAAACTCTCGGAACAGAAGAAAACTTCCTTGGAATAGACGAACAGCACTCGTCCCTCGACACGGCAGAGATCGCCATCATTTCAGCGCCGTATGAACACACGGTGTCGTATGGCCGCGGAACCGGACGCGGTCCGGCAGCTATTTTGGAGGCGTCCCATTACGTTGAATTCTGGGATGAGGAATTCCAGCGGGAACTGTGCTTCGACAAAGGGATAGCTTCGCTGGCTCCCATAGATTTCGCCGGCACCTCGGATGCCGTCGCTCTCGGGATGATAGAGGAACAGGTGCGGGATCTGCTATCGCGTGATAAATTCGTGGTCACTCTGGGAGGTGAACACACCATTTCCGCTGCTCCTATCAAGGCGCATCTGGAGCGCTACCCTGAAATGAGCGTCCTTCAGATCGATGCGCATTCAGACCTGCGTGAGGAATATGAGGGGACCCGTTTCAGCCATGCCTCTGTTATGGCCCGCGTGCTGGAGTTTTTGCCGCCTGAGCGTCTCGTGCAGGCTGGTATTCGCGCACAGTGCCGGGAGGAATACGAACGCATCGAGCGTGATGGCATCAACACTTTTTTCGGCTGGGAAATACGTCAGGGGGTATACGGGCAATCGTGGAAAGAGCGCGTGCTCGATGCTCTGGGGAAGGACGTTTACATCACATTTGACATCGACGGATTCGATCCCTCGATCATGCCGTCGACGGGAACGCCTGAACCCGGCGGATTATTGTGGGATGAGACAATTCAATTGATGAAAATGATTGGGAAACACAAGCGAATTGTTGGCTTCGATGTCGTGGAACTTGCCCCCGTTCCTGACCTCGCATGGCCGGATTTTCTCACTGCAAAACTGGTGAGCAAGATGCTCAATTCGGCTTTCCTCGGACGCTAACCTCACGTCAACCCGGGATAGATCGAATCAATCGAGCGCAACGTAAGCGTAGATACGCTCCAGGGCCTCCTGCATATCGGGGGGAAGCGGGCTGTCGAATGATACCGGTTCATGGCTGACTGGGTGAATGAATCCCAGCGTACGCGCATGCAGCGCCTGTCTTGGGAGCAGCAGCAGCATTTCATGAATGAAAGTCTTGAACCGCCCTGTCACTGCCCCATAATGAATGCGTCGGCCACCGTAGGTTGGATCACCGAAGACCGGATGCCCGACGTGAGCCATGTGTACACGGATTTGATGTGTTCGTCCTGTTCTCAATTTCAGACGTACCAGGGAAAGAAAACTGAAATCCACAAGGACGGTGTATTCTGTAACCGCCTGCTTCCCTCCTTCCACCACGGCAACTTTTTTACGATCGCTCGGATGCCTTGCCAAAGGTGCGTCGATGATGCCGGTGGAATTCTTGAAATTCCCCCATACGATCGCCTGATACTCACGATCAATGCTATGATCAGCGAATTGCTTTGAGATGAACTGATGAGCCTGTGCGGTTTTCGCAACTGCCAGCAGTCCTGAAGTATCCTTATCGAGGCGATGCAGAATCCCGGGACGGTCATCTCCCCGCTCGTGGGAAAGATTGTCCGTGTGGTACAGCAGACCATTGACCAGAGTCCCGCTGTAATGTCCGAATGCCGGATGCGTCACCATGCCGGCGGGCTTGTTGACGATGATTATCGAGGCATCCTCGAACACGATATCGAGAGGAATCGGCTCCGCCACCACCTCAGGAGGCGGTGCTTTCGGAACGGTGCAGACAACCTCATCCCCGGGACAGACGATGCGTCCTGCTTTTGTTATAACAGTCCCGTTCACAACCACGCCGCCAGCCTCGATCAGCAATTTGACCTTGGTACGGGAGGCGTTTTCCACGCTGCGTGTGATAAACTGATCGAGCCGCACTCTGCGCGCGTTGGGTGCAGAATGCAGCTCGTATATTGTCACTTGCGGACTATCATCCCCTTGGAGGTCGTCAGAGGTATCCTCACCCTCGGGATCGAGAATCTCAGACATGCCCGTTGCCGGGAGTCGTGTCGACCCCATCTCCTGCAGCGAGATCCTTAGATGATTTGTCCAGCGTTTTTTCGTTTTGAGGCAATCCGATTATCAGAAGCATTACCACACCGACGGAGACAGCGGCATCGGCCACATTGAAAATGGGCCAAAATTTGAAGGAGGATCCGTTGAACGGTATGGTAAAGAGATCGACATCAAGAAAATCGACAACGTTGCCGTAGAATAACGGCGCAGTGTCGTACATGATACCATAGAATGTTCTGTCAATGAGATTCCCGAGGGCGCCAGCCAATATCAGAGCAAGGGAAAGACGCAGCAAAAGGCCTGCGCTTCTGTGCTGGTAAAGATAGTACACAATTCCGATCGACGCGATCAAGGAGAAGATCACGAGGAACAGTTTACCCCCGAGATCCAGGCCAAACGCCATGTTGGGATTCTCGATATAGGTGATCTTCAACCAATTTCCGATAATGGGGACGGACTCACCATACCGCATACCTTCGATGGCGATACCGAGCGCAGGAATTGTGATCCCTTTGACAATAAGTTTGGACACCTGATCAGCGAACAGGATTCCAAGAGAAAGAAAAAGAATACGCATGGTAATTCAGCAAACTGATCCGAATCCGGGTCAGCGTACCTTCGTCTCCTGTTTACAGTTCACACACATCCGCGCATGAGGTACTGCTTCAAGCCGACCTTTTTCAATAAGATTGCTGCAAACAATACAGATGCCGAAATTTCCGCTTTTGATCCGCTGCAGCGCATCCGTGAGGTGGGAAATGAATTTCCTTTCTCTGGCTGCGAATAGATACGCCTTCTCGCGTTCCATAGCGTCAGTGCCCTGATCAGCCATGTGCAGCGAATATGTTGAGTCCTCACCGAATTCGCCGGAGGAGGAGTCATTGAGGCGTTCCTCAATACTCATCAGCTCATCATTCGCGTCCTTGATTTTCTGTGAAATGATCGTGCGGAAATAGTCAAGATCCTTGACGGAATACGTTTTTTGATGATGCGGCTTAACCGGAACAACGCTCTCACCTTTCTTCTTCACGAGAAGTCCCTGCTTCCCATGATATTTTGCTACGAGTACAGGTGCTTTCTTCGAACGTCGGGTGTACTTGCGTTTTTTGCGAGTCTCCTCGGATGCTGCATCGTCCAGCAGAAGATCAGCATCCACGATAGAAGGTTTCTCCTTTGTCGAAGCAGCCTTTTTGGTGATCGCTCTTTCAACAATCGACTTCGCCTTCGGAGCCGCCTTCGCCTTCGGAGCCGCCTTCGCCTTCGGAGCCGCCTTCGCAGTCGGAGCCGCCTTCGCAGTCGGAGCCGCCTTCGCCTTCGGAGCTGCCTTTGCCTTCGGAGCTGCCTTCGCAGTCGGAACTGCCTTCGCCTTCGGAGCTGCCTTCGCAGTCGGAGCCGCCTTCGCCTTCGGGGCTGCCTTCGCAGTCGGGGCGGCCTTCGCCTTCGGGGCGGCCTTTGCTTTCGGGGCGGCCTTCGCCGCTGGAGCTGCCTTTGCTTTCGGAGTGGCCTTCGCCGCTGGAGCTACCTTTGCCTTCGAAGCGACTTTCACGGCAGGAACTGATTTCGCTTTCGGTGCCGCTTTTGCAGCTGCAGCTTCTTTGGATTTTGAGGGTTTCGCTGTTTTCATATTGGGTTTCGTTATAGTATCAGTTTTCGATTTTGCTTTACCGGAATTTGCTTTCTTGTTTGCAGCGGGATCCGCTGCTGTTGCGGCAGTCTGATCCGGTTTTGCTTTCTTGGTAGTTTTCGCTGCCATTTTAAGTATCTCCTAATCAAGAAAAACAAGGCACCACGCGGCTGTCAACCAGCGATGGTGGTGGTAATATACACGTTGCAGGTAGAATCGTTTATTTCGAGAGACGACCCGTTTCCTTCCGGGATCGCAGCCCTTTCGATTTTTTCTGCGAGAGTTTCAGCGCAAATATACGATTCCATTCTGAGAATTGCCCGATTGAAAGCATCATCAGTAGAATCATATTTTATCAGGATGCGGTCGGTCACTGCGAATCCATTCTCTTTTCGGAGCGTCTGGATCTTGCTGACGAATTCGCGTGCGGTACCTTCGTCAAGCAATTCGGCGCTGATTATCGTGTCAAGTGCGACAACCAGATCGCTGTCGGCGCCAATTGTCCAGCCTTCGATGTCCTGATGCTGGATCTCGATATCTTCCCGCAAAAGCGTGACGTCTTCACCGTCGAAGTCAAGCACAATGCTGCCGTTCAACTCGACATGATTGATCTCGTCAAGATTAAAGGCGTTGACGCGTGCGGTGATTGCTTTCACCATCTTCCCGAATTTCGGACCTATAACCTTGAAATTCGGCTTGGCTTTTTTCCGCAGCATGTCGGAATCATTCGCAATGAATTCGATATCCTTGATGTTTGTCTCTTCGATGATAACATCCTTCATCGCTTTCACATGATCTACTATGTCGCTTGAGGTCGTTGCAACAAGTATGCGCGAGAGCGGCTGCCGAGTTTTTATGCGTGTCTGCTCCCTGAGTCCGCGTGTAAGAAATACGACTCGCTGAGCGATGCGCATGCGTTCCTTCAATGCCTCGTTAACCAGGCCGACTTCCGGAAGAAGCGCGAGATGCACGGATTCGGACTTGCTTCCGTCCGGTGCATTTACCGTCAGCTTCTGATACAGATGCTCTGAAAGGAATGGTGCGACAGGCGACATAAGCTGCGCGACGGTGAGCAGACACTGATGCAGCGTCTGATAGGCAGCCAGTTTATCGCTCGAAAGCTCTCCCTTCCAGAAACGACGCCGGTTGAGGCGCACGTACCAGTTCGAAAGCTGATCAACCGTGTATTCGGTGATCGCGCGGGCAGCCGGAGTAACGTCGAAGGCGTCCATTGAATTGCGAACGTCCCGCACGAGCACGTTGAGCTCGGTCATGATCCACTGGTCGATCTCAGGTCGATCCTCGACGGGAATCAGCTCTTCTGTTCCGGAATATCCATCGATATTCGCGTAGAGCGTGAAGAACTGGTAGGTGTTGATCAGAGCACGGAAAAAGTTACGCTGCACTCCCTCGATGTCCTTTGCATTGAACATCGTCTGGCGCCATGGCGGACTCCCCACGGTGAGATACCAGCGGGTCGCATCGGCACCGTAGTCTTCGAGGACAACAAACGGATCCACGACGTTGCCTTTGGACTTCGACATTTTCTGACCGCTCTTGTCGAGCACGAGTTCGTTTACGATCAGATTTTTGAATGCCGGCTTGTCGAAGAGTGCGGATGAAATCGCGTGAAGTGTGTAAAACCAGCCGCGGGTCTGATCGATCCCCTCGCAGATGAAATCAGCGGGGAATCTGCTTTCGAACAATTCCTTGTTCTCGAACGGATAATGGTATTGCGCAAAGGGCATGGCGCCTGAGTCAAACCAGACATCGATCAGTTCAGGTGTGCGCTTGTAGATCTGGCCGTTCTTCTCGAATAGAATCTCATCGACCCATGGTTTGTGGAGATCCAGATCTTCGCGAACGGGTGTGACCCGCTCACCGTCGACGAGGCGAAATCCCTGCAGGAGTTCGTCGATGGAACCGACGATGAACATATCTTCACCGTCCTCGGATACCCAGATCGGAAGCGGAGTTCCCCAGTACCGGTCACGTGAGAGAGACCAGTCCTTGTTGTCTTCCAGCCAGTTCCCAAAACGTCCGCTCCCCACTTCCGGCGGACACCAATTGATCTCTTTGTTCAGCTCAATCATCCGCGGCGCATATGCGGTTGTGCGTATGTACCAGCTGTCGCGCGCGTAATAAATGAGCGGATTGTCGCAGCGCCAGCAATGCGGATAGCTGTGCAT
Organism: Bacteroidota bacterium; assembly: GCA_049663345.1. GTDB lineage: Bacteria > Bacteroidota > Ignavibacteria > SZUA-365 > SZUA-365 > SZUA-365. The sequence continues at coordinate 67,480 of JBATDG010000014.1, read as the reverse complement.
GTAGTCTTTCGAAGAACGATAAATGCGCCCCTGATCCTTGAGCATGCGGATGATGTCAGGGTCGACGCCGTCTTCCTTGTGTGTGGAAAACTGCAAAGTCTTGACGAGGCGTCCTGCGAAATCGGTGACTTCGTCAGTGAATCGACCGCTCGTCGTCACGGGAAGCACGAACGGCAGGTCATACTTTTTCATCAGTTCGTAATCGTCGACGCCGAACGCGGGGGCGAGATGCACCACACCGGAACCGTCCTGCGTAGTGACAAAATCACCTGCGACAACGTAGAAAGCTTTTTTATCGACCGTGACGTAATTGAAGAGCGGCTCGTATTCTTTTCCCAAAAGTTCGCTGCCCTTCAGCTCTGCGAGGATTTCGTATTCCTGGCTGATAACGCTCAGACGCTCCTTTGCCAGGTACAATACGCCATGCTCGGCGCAGCGAATCTTCACATAGTCCACATCGGGATGCACCGCAAGCGCAACGTTTGAGATGAGGGTCCACGGCGTTGTGGTCCACACCAGAATGTTAGCGTCCTCGTCGGCGCATTTGAACTTTACATATACATTCATGTCCTGAACATCGGCATATCCCAGCGCAAGTTCATGCGACGAAAGCGGCGTCTCGCAATGCGGACATTGCGGCACGATCTTGAAGCCTTTGTAGATGAGGCCTTTATTGTAGAACTCTTTCAGCGCCCACCAGACAGATTCGATGTAATCATTCGTGCAGGTTATGTATGCATCCTGCAGGTTGATCCAGTAGCCCATGCGCTCGGTCAGCTTCTGCCAGCCTTCCGAATGCTCGATATGATGGTAGACGAAATCTTTCGCCTTCTGATTGAATTTCGCTACCCCGTATTTCTCGATGTCCGATTTCTGCTCGAACTTCAATTCCTTTTCAAGCGCCACTTCAATCGGAAGTCCGTGCGTATCCCATCCCGCCTTGCGCATCACCTGATATCCGGTAACAGTCTTGTAGCGGCAGATCATGTCCTTGAGCGTGCGAGCCATCACGTGGTGAATGCCCGGCTTACCATTTACCGAAGGCGGACCTTCATAAAACGTAAAGGGCGCAGCATCGGCGCGAAGGTCAATGCTTTTCTGGAAGATTGCATGCTCATTCCAGTAGGCGAGAATCTCCTGCTCCAGTTCTGAATACGTGAACTTTTCCGGAAAGGGTTGAAAGGGTGTCATGATCGTGATGTTATTTCCTGGATAATTTTTGTATGGCAAAAGCGACAAACGTAAGCACGAGGCCCAGAAGGATGCTTGTGGCGAGCGGCAGGTAGATCGATCCTCCCGGAAGGTCGAATTCGAAATCGCCGGGCAGTTCGCCGATCAGAGGGAGTCCGCGAAATCTGAGGGACAGCCAAAGGAGCAGCATTCCAATTAAAAGCATCGCCGCAAAAAGACGGACTGGTGTAAATCGATCCTCCATTTCGCGCGCCTGTTAAGGAACCAGCCGGCTGACGACACCCTTCATGAGTGCCCGAAGCTTTGGCTCCGCTTCATTTGCCGTCTTGATGATGGCCGGTACATCGATGGCTTCCAGAGCGTCCGGGAAGCATTCGTCGGTGACAATCGAAAACGCAAGCACTTTCATGCTCATGTGGACTGCCACGATATTTTCCGGCACTGTTGACATTCCGACGACGTCCGCTCCTATGCCGCGCAGGAAGCGATACTCAGCGCGTGTTTCAAGATTGGGTCCGGCGACAGCCACAAATACTCCTTTGCGCAGCTGGATCTTCTCCTCGAGCGCCACACTTTCGGCCATCGCGATGTACTCTTCCGAATACGCCTCGCTCATGTCCGGGAAACGGGGTCCGAGCGTATCGTCGTTCAGACCGATCAGGGGATTGTCGCCGATCAGATTGATGTGATCGTAGATAACCATGATGTCGCCGCGCCTGAAGGTCGGGTTCATTCCCCCTGCTGCGTTGGAGATCAGCAGACTCCTCACACCCAGAGCGTGCATCACACGCACCGGGAAGGTCACCTGCTTCATCGTATAGCCTTCGTAGTAGTGGAATCGTCCCTTCATTACGACCACTTTCTTTCCCGCGAGGGTGCCGAAAATCAGTTTGCCGTGATGGGACTCAACCGTGGAAATCGGAAAATGCGGAATATCTGCATAGTCGAGTATGATTTCTGCTTCGATCTCCTGCACCAGGCCGCCGAGGCCCGTACCGAGGATGATTCCGATTGCTGGAGAACTCTCCGTCTGCGTACGGATATACGCGACTGCTTCATCCATTTTATTTCGAATATCAGACATTGTGTAAGCCCTGCTGATCGAGTCTTTCAATAATTTCGTCTACTGCATCTGTGTCAAGTCCTTCCCTCGTGCGCGTGACACGCTGAAGAGCTGACGTCAAAGGACGCGAAGGTTTTCCACGCTCAAGCGCAGCAAGGAAATCGACTTGCGCCCGGAGAATGGATTTTATGCGCGTAATAAGCGCCAGTTTTTTCGTTTCGAGAAGATCTATCTGTTCGCTCAATACCTGAAGTCGCGTATTTCCCTGCATAAGATGACGTTCAGCGCGGCGTTCGGCGTCACGGATAACAATCTCTGCTTCGCGCCTCGCGTTTTCAATGATTGCCTTACGTTCCTGTTCAACTTTGTAGGACATTGCTGAAGCGCTCGCCTCTGCCTGTCCAACCATTTTTGTCGATGCAGCTTTCATTTCAGAAAGCATGGACCGTACGCGCTGCTCGAGAAGCTGCGATTGCTGCAGGTGCTGCTCGAGTTTAAGAATTTCACCGCGAAGTGCATGGTTTTCGTCGAAAAGGGATACGATCTCTTCCCCTAAAAGGGTGAGATACGCATTGACCTCCTCCGGTTTGAAACCATTCTTCTTCACCGTAGAAAAAGATTTACTTGCGATGGATTCTACGTTCACGGTATTCACCTTACGTTCTGAGTCCAAAAATTGCGCTTCCGATACGGATCAGCGTTGCGCCTTCTTCAATTGCGACTTCGAAATCATTGGTCATGCCCATGGATAATTCATGAATGCCTGCTTCGGGGTACATGTCCGAGAGCTTGTCGCGCAAACCTCTCATCTTTCGAAACACCGGCCGCAGTAATTCAGGATCGTCGACAAATTCTGCAACTGTCATCAATCCTCGCAGCCGAACATGTTCCAAAGTGATGACATGCGCCGCCAGCTCGGAAACCGCTTCTATGCCAACGCCGAATTTCGAATCTTCGCCGCTGCTGTTCACTTCGAGCAGTATATCGCACACCCGGTCATGCTTCCCGGCAAGTCGATTGACTTCATCAGCCAGGGCTGCTGAATCCACAGAATGGATAAGATCAACAGTTGAAATGATGTGCTTCACCTTGTTTCGCTGAAGGTGGCCGATCATGTGAAAGCGGTGCTGCAGCAGCAAATCCCGCTTATCCAGGTATTCCTGCACACGATTCTCGCCGATCTCCTGGAGACCAGTTTCGAGAACTGCATTTATACGCTCGGCGGATTGCGTTTTGGTCACTACAATAAGAGTGACATCTTCCCGCCTGCGTCCACTGCGTTCGCAGGCAGCAAGAATACGATGTTCGATATGCCGAATCCGCTCTGCAAACATAAGACAATGAATATATCCGCCCGGCGCCTCATTTCCAAGGCAGATGGGCTTGCGAGGCGCTGCCGAGGACTTGCAGAGGGATGAGCTGAAAACATGCCCTTATCGCGGCTGGATGCAGATTCGCAATTGATGATTTTGAAATTCACTCGGTAATTCCATAACTTCCAGCGACTTACCGTAGTATATGTTCTGTCTGACCAGGACAGGACGCAAACTCTAGTAATTGTTTTGTCCGATCAGGACAGGACGCAAACTCTGTACAGGAGCAAAGGGATGAACGACTTGAGAGTGCCGCCCCCGGTTATCTACGATTTGACCACCGTGGGGGAAGCGTTCGTGGAACTCCATGCGGAAAACACCGCTTTACCGGAGGCCAGCAACTTCACAAAACGCATCACCGGATCCGCCGCCTTGATTTCCATCTATTACAGCATGCTTGGCGGAAAGGCCAACTGCATCGCATCGGTCGGTGCTGACGCGCACGGGACCTTTGTGCAGAACACGCTGCGGCAATACAAGGTCAACGTTTCGACGATGCAATTCTCGCGAGAACATCAGACCAGCCTGTTGTTCACTTCCCGACTCGGACACATTATCCAGTCGGCGTATTACCGTCTTTCCGAATGGCAGCTTCACAACACCAAGGAGCATGTTGTTCTCGCACAGGGATCCCGTATTGTGCACGGAAGCGGTTTCTGTCTCTGGCAGCATCCCGCCCGTCACAGCGTGTTCGAGATTTTGAGATTGTCGAAAAAATTCGACAGTACAACCGTGCTGCAGCCGTTTTTCGAGCCAGCACTGTGGCGAAACAGGTCCGATGCGTTGACCACCATTAAAAAGACTCTTCAGTTTGCGGACATTCTCACTCCCACGCTTGACGATGCCGAAAACCTTTTTGGTAAAGCCAGCCGGGAAGATCACCTGAAGAGTTACCACGACATGGGCGCGAAGACCGTTATCATGACCATGGGAAAAGAAGGTGCACTCGTTTCCGACGGAGTCAAGGTTGTTCGCGTTCCTGCAGTGGAGGCTGAAGTCGTTGATCCTGCAGGAGTTCATGACGCCTGGCATGCGGGACTCTACTACGCGATCAACAACAACAAGCCGCTGGCTAACGCGACGTATTTCGCCAATGCAGTTGCGGCATGGGTTCTGAGCCGCGAGGGTTCACTGGTCGAGCTGCCTGCTCCCGGTGAAATTTCGCAGACTTTGCTGGACAAAGCCTTCGAGGATGTCTGAGATACTGTCTCTCCCGCTTCCCTTTCAACCGTCAATAAAATCTACTGATATCTGCAGCGCCGCTTCAAGGCGCTGCAGATACTCATCCCTGGAGATCTCAATGGCACCGAAGCGCAGAAGATGCGGTGTTGTGTATTGAACATCCAGCAGCGGCATCCCGCGTTCTCTCATCCGGATGCACAATGCCGCAAGGGCAACTTTCGAAGCATCCCGCTGAAGAAAAAACATCGACTCCCCAAAAAACGCTCCGCCAAGCCCGACTCCGTAAAGTCCGCCGGCTAATTCTCCGTCCCGCCAGGCTTCCACGGAATGCGCATATCCCATTTCATGCAGCGACACATAGGAGCGAATTATGTCTTCCGAAATCCATGTGTCCTCTCTATCAGCGCAAAAACGCATCACCGTTTCAAAACTCTCATTGATGCGGATTTCGTAGCGGCCGGATCCCATCGTTTGCTGCAAACTGGCAGACAGATGCAGGTCGGCCGGCTCGAGGATCGTACGCGGGTCGGGGCTGAAAAGCATGATCGGGCCGTCCCTGCCTTCTGCCATCGGAAAAATTCCCGATGCATACATGTTTATCAAATCCTGAGCAGGAATTACAGCCATTCCCTACTGCTCCCGCTCTTCGACGATCTCTCCTTTAAGCAGCTGCAGCGTTTTTAGCGAAGTCACACCCAGCACCCGGGCGACCGTCTCGATAGGCTTGCCGGATTGCAGCGCTGTTGCGGCATAGGTGTTCCGCAGCATCGATGGCGTGATATCGCTCATGCCTGCGACTCGTCCAATACGCTTGACGAGCTGATCGACTGCCTGCTGTGTTAGCTGTGTTCCATCGTAGGTGATGAACAGCGGTTCCTTTCGCAGCCGCTTTGCCATGATCGCAACGCCTCTCCAGCGCATGTAGTGTCGAAGGGAATTCTGAGCACGCGAAGTCAAATAGACGAAACGCGTAGTTTTTCCCCTGACTCCCTTGATGAACAGCCGCGCCTCACGAGGCGTCATATGCACGTCACCGACAGTGATGCCGCATAACTCGCTGCTGCGCAGACCGCTGTGAAGCAGCAGCAGAATCACCGAGGCTTCCAGCGGCCCCGGACTGCGCTCCGCCGTGCGGGCCAGCATGAGTGCGTCCTTGCGCGACAGCACGCTGGGAGCGCGGGGCTCGGCATTGATCCCGCTTATGTCGGCTGCGGCATTCTGCATCATGACACCGTTCTGGACGCAGAAGTCGAAGAACTGCCGAAGTGCGGTGATTTTACGGTTGACCGAGGCCGGTGAAGAATTTCGGGTCAATAAAAAGGCACGGAAGTCCTGAACATCGCTTCGCGTCAATTCCGCAAGCGTGAAATCCTCGCCAAAGGTATTCTTGCACCATTGGGCGAATTGCCGCAGATCGTTCGCGTACGAACGGATCGTATTCTGATGCTTCCCCTGCTGCTCGAGATGCACTTCGAATGCCTGCTGTATCTCTATTACCTTTTTTCCTGCCATCATACGGACAATATGTCAACCAACGATTAATGGTATTCAATCAGGAAATATCTCACCCCTTGTGACAAAAACAAAACCGGCTTCCGCAGACGTTTTCAGAACAGTATTCGAACCGCTCCACCACTTTCATAAGTGGTGGTAATTTTGTATTTTGAGACGATATATTTAAACCAATCCGTATACCTGACAGGCCTATGTCGACTCCCACCGAAAAGATCCTCCGCATCAGCATCGAGGATGAGCTTAAAAATTCATACATAGACTATTCCATGTCCGTCATCGTCTCGCGTGCCCTCCCGGATGTGCGCGACGGATTGAAGCCCGTGCATCGGCGCATTCTCTACGGCATGAACGAATTGGGACTCGGTCCTAATCGAGCCTACAAAAAATCCGCACGTATTGTTGGTGAAGTGCTCGGCAAGTATCATCCGCACGGTGATTCCGCTGTGTACGATGCTATGGTTCGAATGGTCCAGGACTTCTCGCTGCGCTATCCATTGGTGCAGGGACAGGGCAACTTCGGCTCGGTTGACGGCGATTCCGCCGCGGCTATGCGCTACACCGAAGCACGCATGTCTCCCATCGCCGCTGAAATGCTGCGCGACCTGGAAAAGGATACTGTTGATTTCCAGTCGAATTTCGATGATTCGCTGCAAGAACCACGGGTGATGCCGACTCTGCTTCCCACACTTCTGGTAAACGGAGCGGGCGGCATCGCAGTTGGCATGGCAACAAACATACCGCCGCACAATCTCGGAGAGATTATTGACGGTTTGACCGCCATGATCGCGAATCCTGATATCAGTCCGGAAGAACTGATGACGCATGTCAAAGCGCCTGACTTCCCTACGGGCGGCATCATTTTCGGCTACCAGGGAGTGCAGGACGCCTTTCTCACCGGTCGCGGCAAAATGCTCGTTCGCGGTCGCGCAAATATTGAGACCCTGAAGAATGGCCGCGAAAATATTATCATCAGCGAAATTCCCTATCAGGTGAACAAATCGAACCTGATTGAGAAAATTGCCGAGCTCGTCAAGGCCGGCAAGCTCGAAGGGATCAGCAACATCCGCGATGAATCCGATCGTGACGGAATGCGCATCGTGATCGAAACGAAGCGCGATGGCAATCCTGAAGTAGTGCTGAACAATCTTTACAAGCACACGCAGATGCAGGTGACCTTCGGCGCCATCATGCTGGCGCTTGTCGACGGTCGTCCGAAAGTGCTTTCTCTGAAAGAGATGATGCAGCACTTCCTTGAGTTCCGGCATGAGGTCGTTGTCCGCAGAACTCGATTCGAGCTTGCTGAAGCCGAGCGCAGGGCACACATTCTCGAGGGATACATCATCGCCCTCGACAACATCGACGAAGTGATTGAGACGATCAAGAAATCCCGTGACGCCGAAAATGCGCGCAACAACCTCATGCGCAAATTCAAGCTCAGCGAGATTCAGGCAAAAGCCATCCTCGATATGCGGCTGCAGCGCCTTACCGGTCTCGAGCGCAAAAAGATCGAAGACGAGTATAAGGAAACCATTCAGATTATCGCGCGCCTTCGCAGCATTCTCGACAATTCTACGCTGCGCTGGCAGGTGATTGGCGAAGAACTTCGTACGCTTCGCGAGAAGTACAGCGATGAACGCCGTACGGAAGTGATTTACGATTACGCCGACTTCAAACTCGAAGACATGATCGCGGAAGAAGACGTGGTCATCACCATCAGCCATCAGGGGTATATCAAGCGCACTCCCGTGAGCACTTATCGACGCCAGGGACGCGGCGGCAAGGGTGTCGCAGGATCGGCTTCGCGTGATGACGATTTCGTCGAGCACATGTTCATCGCTTCAACGCATCACTATATCCTGTTCTTCACCGACATGGGCCGATGCTACTGGCTCAAGGTTTTTGAGGTACCCGAAGGCGGGCGCGTTGCACGCGGCCGTGCGATTGTCAACCTCATCAACAAACAGAAGGATGAGAATATCGCCGCGTTTGTTACGGTGAAGGAGTTCACCGATACACAGTTCATCATGATGGTGACCTCGAAAGGCACCGTGAAGAAGACTGTGCTCAGTGCCTACGGCAACCCGCGAGCCACGGGTATCATCGCTATCAATCTCACTGACGGTGATAACCTCATCGATGCGAAAATCACCGATGGCAGCAGCGACATTCTCATCGCCACACGCAACGGACAGGCGATCCGCTTCACTGAATCGGATGTGCGGGACATGGGCCGGAGCGCAACCGGCGTTCGCGGCATCTCGCTCAGCGGCGACGACATCGTTGTCGGCGTGGTTGTGGGCCGTCCCAATGGAAACGTCCTCGTCGTCAGTGAGCACGGCTACGGAAAACGTAGCGAGGTTTCTTCCTACCGCCACACCAAACGCGGCGGTAAAGGCGTGATCACAATGAACGTCACGGCCAAGACGGGCCGCGTGCTCTGCATCAAGGATGTATCCGATCAGGATGACCTGGTAATCATTACCACCCGAGGACTGATCATCCGGCAGCATGTGCGCAGTCTTCGCGTGATGGGAAGAAACACACAAGGTGTGCGGCTGATTGATCTTCGTGACGGCGACAGCATTGCCGATGTAGCACGTGTTTCCGCGGATCAGGAAATTGACAGCAGTGTCGAAATAGTGGAACCTGAAGAGTAGCTTCACTCGAAGTGTTTCTCTCGAACTGAGGCACTTTAGGCTACTCCGCCTTCGAGCGCTATAGCAACTCGCATGTGTTAAACCTTGAAGCATGAAGAAAGTAGGTAGCTTGGATTATAGAGATTTCAGAGCTAAATGTGAGCTTCCTATTGACTTTTTTCCGATTACTGACTAGGTTCCGAGTATTCCGGTATAAGAGGTACTTTACCGTCATAGCTTTTTTCGATCAGAACGCGATCTTTCGCGAAGTCATTTGCCTAGAGAGGCAGGGCTTTTCCTACACAGTTTGAGGTATCCATGAACAGCATTCGCATCGTACTCAGCACACTCCTGCTGACCCTGTTCCTCCTGCCTTCTGTAAGTTTTGGACAGGGCAACGCAGGAACGATCGAGTCCTCCTGGAACCGCCCGAGTTCGGCACCGGCAGAGCGCGTAGTCCCTACGCCTCAACCCTCTGCGAAATCTTCGGAAATCGACATGGAATATCCGAAGACCGCATGGGATCGCGAGCGCACAGGAACTTCCCGCCCATGGCCTACCCTTTCCGCCAATCCGACAACACAAGAATATTTTGATGTCAATACCGCAGTGATTGATTCACTCGCACACCTGTACTGCCTTTCGAGCAATTATATCGGTACCCTGCGCATCCGCAATCAGCAGGCCTTGCAGAGCAAGGAACCCCATATGAGGCAATTCGCCTATGAAGGGAAACCGACCGCGGCAAGCAGCGGACAGCCGTCTCTGCAGGCATTGCATAAAGAATTATTGCAACTGCTCGATCGCTGTCTTGTGGGTCGTTGACAGCGCGATACACAAGCCGCACACAATCCTGATTACTTCTCTGGCACACATAAGGAGCCTGCTCATGAAACACTGTATTCGTCTTTCTCTCATCGCCCTTCTATTGCTTCCTCTCTTTTCCGGCTGCCAGCCGATCGTTGAGGACCTGGACAATAACTGGATCACGTTTGAGGTGCGCGAAGGACTGAATTACAACGACGCATGGATGGTTGTTGTTGATGCACTGCTTACCCGCGGTTATCAGTTCGAGACTCTTTCCAAGGACGATGGGTACATGAAATCCGAGTGGCTGCACGAGACCGTGGAGTCGCAGGGTGTTGAAATCCGCACGCGAATTTCTGTCAAGTTCACTTACGGCCGCCGCACGGTTCGTGTGAAGATCGACGAAGATTATCTGATTGGCTACAAGGAGCCCGGTTTAGACATTCCCCGTGTCGCAGACCTCAAGGTCGAATTGCGCGACCGCCTGCTCTAATATCGACTGACACCAGGAATGCCTTTTAACCAACTCCGGAGGCCTCTATGAACACTCACACTGCAGCACATCCCCGTCGGGCAATATCATTTTGCACGATGTTCTGGGTGGTAGCGGTTTTGAGTATTTCGGTGCTCAGTCCCGCGCCGTCCCATGCCCAGGGACGAGCTCTAGTGGATATTGCACGTCAAGCTGTCGTGCAGATCCCGGATGGCATGACAAGTTTGAACATGTCCATCTACGGCGTCACCCTTGGCATGCCCTGGGGCGAAGCCCGCAACATCCTCGACCGGGCCAACGTCCCGTACATTTTCCAGAAAGGGACTTCCCCGGTGGTGTATGTTCCCCCAACGAATTCTACTTACTACTACATTCTCAATCCCAGTTCTTATGCAGTCATCGAGATGGGTATTATCGGGACGGCAGATCTGCCTCTCGACAACCAGTATCTTTTCGATGGACATCGGTGGAGGCTTACCACCGCACGTACGCAATTCTTCAGCAACGAGGGCGAGTACATCGTAAATGAGGAAGGTGAAATGTACAATTTCCCCTATCATGGATTTGTGCTCAAATATCTCACGCCGCAGAATTTTCGCTTCGTGATGGTTGCCCCGACGAACTCCCCCCTGACTACGTATGGTCAGCAGTTCAAACCCGGCAGTCAGGCTCCTCCTCCCCCGCCGCCTCCCGTGGCACAGCAGCCGGTTAAGCTGCAGAAGCCTGAACTCGAAATGTGGCTTCAGAAATTCCAGATGGCGCGCGATAATTTTGAATCCCGCCGCTACAGCACCGCTCTCAGCATTTTCCAGGAGGTTTCCGAGCAGGCTCCGGACGCACTGCTGAAAGTTCGCAGCATGTACTGGATGGGTGAAACATATTTTGGATTGAAAAGATATCGTGACGCTCGCGAGCAATTCGAACGTGTGCTCAGCGCCACTGATATTCAGTCGCTGCGCGACCCTGCAACGCTGATGATAGGCAAGTGCAATAAGTTTTTGTGAGTCCTCTCGACCACATTCCAACGGGATCCCACGGGATCCCGTTTTTTTTTCCCTGCCGCCCTGTCGCGCCGTGGTCCTGCGGAGCGGGACGAAGGCGGGATCCGCATTTCGGGCTGACGGGGGCCGAGCCGTTGGCTCGCCCTTACACAATCGCAGCCGGGATCAGCCGGTGGTTGCGTGATCAAGCCGTTGGCTTGATCACGTTCGAAAATCCCGGGAATTTGCTCCCTCCTTCTGACTTTCTCCCTTGCGTGCATTTTCCTAACTTGCAGTGATAGGTCGGTTTTGCCGCCTTTATGTATCACCACGAGACACAATCAACATGATCAAACGCATCGCGCATATCGGTATCGCCGTGAAAGACCTCACGGATGCGCAAAACACTTTTCAAACGCTGCTTAACTTGCAGCCATCCCACGTCGAACGCGTGGAAGCACAGAAAGTGGACGTCAGCAGCTTCCATGTCGACGACACCAACATCGAACTTACCTCAGGCATCAGTGAAGATTCACCAATCAGCAAATTTATCGAGAAGCGAGGAGAGGGCATTCATCACATGGCGTTCGAAGTGGATGACATCCATGCGGAACTCGCAAGACTGAAAGCGGCGGGCATTCGGCTGATTGATGAAGAGCCCCGTATGGGAGCGGACAATCTCCTCGTTGCATTCATCCATCCAAAATCGGCTGGCGGCGTGCTCGTAGAGCTCTGCCAGCACGCAGGCTGATCGAAATCGCTCATGTCGGACCGCGCGCTTCCGGAAGATCTCCTCTTCAAACTCGATAACCTCCCTAAATCGCCGGGAGTGTATCAGTTTAAAAACAGCGAAGGGAAAATCATCTACGTCGGGAAAGCGAAGATTCTCCGGAATCGCGTGCGTTCCTATTTTCAGGACAAAGGCGCGTACGATCCCAAACGCGACATGCTCGTTTCCAAAATCTGCGACGTTGAACTTCTTGTGACGGATTCGGAAGTCGAGGCGCTGCTGCTCGAAAACAATCTGATCAAAGAGCACAGTCCTCGCTATAATATCCGTCTGAAAGACGATAAAAGTTATCCTTATATCGTCGTTACAAATGAAGCCTTCCCGCGGATATTTCCCACCAGGCAGATTCGGAGGGATGGTTCGCGCTACTACGGCCCCTATACCGATGTTAAGGCCATGCATCTGATGCTGCGCACGATCCGAAGCATCTTCCCTATTCGGAGCTGCGACTACCAGCTGAGTGCGGAGAGCATAGAAAAAGGCAGCATTCGGGTGTGCCTGGACTTTCATATCAAGAAATGCGAGGGTCCCTGCGAAGCGCATGTCACGCAGGAGCATTACCGCATCATGATCGGACAGGTCGAACAGCTGCTGAAGGGAAAAACGCGGGTTCTCCGTCAGCTTCTTGAAGATGACATGAAAAGCTGCGCCGAGCGTTTGGAATTCGAGAAGGCCGCCGAGCTGCGAAACCGCCTGTTGGCGCTCAGCACGTATCAGGACAAACAAAAGGTCGCATCGTCCGATTTCAAGGACAGAGACATCATCGCACTCGCACGCAAGGAAGGCGATGCTGTAGGCGTGGTGTTTCGGGTGCGCGACGGAAAAATCGTCGGCAAGCAGCACCTCCCCTTCACTGGTGCGGAAATCGAAAGCGACCCTGATATCATCGAGCATATCATCCATCGCTACTATACGAAGACGATGGACATTCCTACCGAGATCGTGATTCCCGAGGATCTCGAATCCCGCGAAGCCCTGGAGATCTGGCTGCAGGATAAATCTCAGCAGAAAGTGCAGTTCACCGTACCGAAAATCGGCGACAAGCTAAAGCTGCTGAACATGTGCCACGCCAATGCATTATTTCTCCTCAACGAAATCCTTCTGCAAAAACTGAAGGCCGCGAATACACTGCCCAAGTCGGTGGAAATGCTGCAGGCGGATCTGCACCTGCCGCAAATTCCCAGACGCATCGAGTGCTTTGACATCTCCCATTTTCAGGGAGCCGAAACCGTGGCTTCAATGGTGTCCTTCCTCGACGGCAAACCGCGGCGAAGTGAATACCGTAAATTCGCGATACGCACGGTCGAGGGAGTGGATGATTTCGCCAGCATGCGCGAGGTCGTGCAGCGCCGCTATTCACGACTCCTTGAAGAAGGCCACGCAATGCCCGACCTGATCGTGATTGACGGCGGCAAAGGGCAGCTCTCCTCCGCTGTCGCAGTGCTTCGTGAATTGGGCCTGGACACTCAGGCAGTCATCGGCCTTGCCAAGCGGCTCGAAGAAGTGTTTGTCCCCGGGGAAAGTCTTCCGATGAACATTGCGAAAACCTCTGCCGGATTGAAGCTGCTCCAGCGCATCCGCGATGAAGCGCATCGCTTCGCCGTTACCTACCATCGCGAGAAGCGAAGCAAGAGCACGCTGCAAACCGAGCTCGAAGAGATCGATGGAGTAGGTCCAAAACGCGCACAGGCGCTGCTCACGGCCTTTGGTTCGGTTCGGGGAGTGCAGGATGTGGATCTGGAATCTCTTGCCGCACACGTGGGCTGGTCCGCCGCCAGGAATGTGTATACACACTTTCACGCTCCGGACAGTGAGAGTGATGATGCCGACATCGCAGCAGTCGGAAAGTTCGATGCTGCTGAAGATACCAATGAAAAAGAAAGCGGAGATTCATGATTCGCACGATTCTATTCTGTGCCTGCCTGCTGTTCTCCGGCAATATGCCCGGGCTTCACGCTCAGCGCATACCCGACAATTCTCTTCACGAATTAATCCGGAACGGTATTCGATACTCAGGCCAGCAGAAGTATACCGACGCCTTGCGCACATTTAATCGCGCGATCCAGGATTTCCCCACCCATCCCGCCGGATATATGAACAAGGCCATTCTGCTGATGGTCAAGTCTCTCGATTTTGAGATTCCGGTGGAGATGCCTGTATACCTGGAGCTGCTCGATAAGGTGGAACAGCTGGGCCAGCGCATGTCGGAATCCACGGAAACTTCAGCCGAGGGTTTGTATTACCGGGGAATGGCCCGCAGCTACATCGCCTATTACAATTTTCGCGATGGAGAAAACTGGTTGAGCGGCCTTTCGCATGGGATGAAAGCGACAGGCTATCTGGACGATTGTCTTGAGAGTAATCCGAAAGCCTACGACGCAATGACCGGCGTGGGAACCTACAAGTACTGGAAAAGTCGAAACATGTCCTTTCTTACATGGACGCCGCTGGTGGACGATGAGCGCTACGCGGGAATCCACATGCTGCAGCTAGCGGAGCTCAAGGCGCAATACAGTGCACAGCAGGCCACAAATTCTCTCATCTGGATTTTCATTGAGGAAGAGCGGTGGAACGACGCCATCCACTCTGCCCAAACAATTCTTCGCCGCTTCCCTTCCAACAGATTGTTTCTTTGGGGACTCGCTTCCGCAGCCGAAGGTAAGGAAGATTGGGCGCTTGCCAGGGACGCCTATCAGCGCATCACTGCATCGATTGACAAGGAAGTGATTGAACGGCGCTACATTGAGATCCAGGCAAGGGCTAAAATTGCCTTGATGAGCTTCGAACTCGGGGACAAGAAAACAGCGAAGCGGGAGTGCGAATGGGTTCTTCGGCAGCGCGGGATCGATCTTTCCGGATTCACATCCGATGGTTCAGAAAGGATACAGCGCCGCATCGAGGAAATGGAAGAATTGAAAACGGAATTCTGACCCCTCCCTCCGCTCATCCCATCCAGTGCCTTAGAGCTTTTGCTGATAATGAAAAACGCCCACGAAGCATCGCGGGCGTTTTTCATTATCTGCGAACTCGGGTGTTATTCGATTCCCTGGTCGGCAAGCCAGCGTTCCGCGTCTATCGCTGCCATGCAGCCGCTTCCGGCGGCAGAGATCGCCTGACGATACACATGATCCTGAACATCCCCGCAAGCGAATACACCATCGATATTGGTGTATGTGCTGCGGCCCTTTGGAATGAGGTAGCCGTTTTCATCCATGTCGAGCAGGTTGACAAAGAGGTCCGTATTTGGGCGATGTCCGATGCCCATGAACAGGCCATCAAGCTTGAAATCTTCGAGCGCACCGGTTTCGGTGTTCTTCAGCACGATGTGCGTCAGTTTCTTGATCCCGTTTTCCTCAACGCCTTTGATATCCTCGACGGTCGAGAACCACTTGAATTCTATCTTGCTGTTTTTAAGCGCACGCTCCTGCATGATCTTGGATGCGCGCAGCTCTCCGCGGCGATGGATGATCGTGACCTTGCTCGCAAATTTCGTGAGATAGGTCGCTTCTTCGATCGCAGTATCGCCGCCTCCGACAACAGCGACTTCCTGATTGCGGAAAAAGAAACCGTCGCAGGTTGCGCAGGCAGACACACCGTATCCCATGAATTCCTTCTCACTGTCCAGGCCGAGCAGCTTTGCGCTGGCGCCGGTGGAGATGATGACGGAATCGGCTGTGTAGTGATTCTCGCCGACGCTGACCTTAAACGGCCGCTGCGAGAAATCCACTGCTGTGACGTGCTCAAACTTGCTTTCAGCGCCAAAACGCTGTGCCTGCTTGCGCATTTCATCCATCAGCTGCGGACCCGTAATGCCCTCAGGGAAGCCCGGATAATTCTCCACCTCGGTGGTGATTGTGAGCTGTCCACCCGGCTGATTGCCCTCGAAAACCAGCGGGCTGAGATTCGCACGTCCCGTGTAAAGTGCAGCGGTGAGTCCGGCGGGACCTGATCCGATAATAATAACTTTACGATGTTCCATAATCCTTCCGATGATCTGTTGTTTCGTTTTTTCTATCTGTATGTGATTCATTTTGAAGCAAAAGGGTTCGTGCGTTTCGACGCAGCCCATCGACTTTTGTCCTCTTAATCGGACTTCGGCGAAAGCGTCTGCGAAATTCATCATCCGTGATTTCAGCAAATTCCGCGATAGCCGGAGCAATGTTCCATTGACGCGGCTCATAGCCGGCTTCGGTCGTCTGCTGCGCGAACGAATTCCAGGGACAAACGTCCTGGCAAATATCACAGCCATAGATCCAGTTCTGAAAATCTTCCTTCGGCGCTTCCTCAGGAAATTCACCACGATGCTCGATGGTGAGGTAGGAAATACAGCGTGCAGAGTCTACCACATACGGCTGAATGATAGCATTCGTCGGACAGGCCTCGATGCAGCTCGTGCATGTGCCGCAGAAGTCCTCCATCGGTACATCGTTCACCAGTTCCAGTGTGGTCAGAATTTCGCCCAGGAAGACCCAGGAGCCACGATCCCGCGTGATCACGTTGCTGTGCTTACCTTGCCATCCGATGCCCGCACGCACCGCCCAGGCCTTATCCATGACGGGACCCGTATCAACATATCTGCGTGTTCGTGCTTCCGGTTCCTCAGCGACCATGAATTTCTCGAGTTCCGCCAGTCTGCTGCTGAGAATGTCGTGGTAATCATCACCCCAGGCGTAGCGCGATATCCTGGCAGCTTCGGGATCTGTGGAATGCTGCTGCTTTGTGTAATAGTTCATAGCGACACTGATCACCGTGCTGCATTCTTCAAGCACAAGCGAGGGATCGCATCTACGCTGCGGATCGCGGGCCAGCCATTGCATGCCTGCATGTCTGCCGCCATCCAGCCATTCGTTGAGATGCACGGCTTCTGCGTCAAGAGCTTTCGCGGCTGCAAAACCGACATGCGAAAAACCCAGCGCTAGCGCTTTCTCCCGGATACGGTCAGTCAAGTTCGCATGATTATTTACCACCATGGCGCTGCATCTTCGGAAGGTATAGCGACCATCACATCATCACCCTGAATAATCACGTCGTATTGCGTCAGTCTGCTTGAAGCATTCACGCTGCGTCCGGTTGCGAGATCGAATTGCCATCCGTGCATCGGACAAGTTATCACCGTCCCATCCAGCTCGCCCTCCGCGAGCACGGGTATGTGCTGGTGGGGACAGAGATTCTCAATCGCAAAGACGGCGCCACCCACAAGAAAGAGCGCGAGTTCCCGGCCGTCCACAGGGAATGATCGTCCCTTGCCTTCCCGCAGCATTTTCAGCTCTGTCACTTTGACAAATTCCGCCTTCGCGTCATCCAAATCGAGCCTCATTCTTCGATTTCGAGCAGACTCTCCAGACTCCCGAAGCCGCCAAGCCGGAAGCCTTTTTCGGTACTCTGCACGGTTGCCGCTTCAATAGCGGGGTCATGTTCGAACAGGAGAATATCATTATTCATGGCAGCTTGCGCTAGAATTGAATTCTTTTCGTTCAGTGTTACCAGAGGCTGGAGGTCATAGCCCATGATCCAAGGTCCAGGCACATGAGAACTCATCGGAACGAGGTCGCCGGCATAGAGCAAGGAACGGTTTTCGCCATGCACCCGAACGAGCTGCTGAGCAAATGTGTGTCCGTTGACGACATTGAGCGAGAGGCCCTCGATAATTTCCTCCGGGCCGTCCAGCAGCTGCAGCCGACCGGCATCCCGGATCGGCATGTAATTGTCCGGAAGGAAGCTCGCCTTGTCGCGGTCTGAGGGATTCATCGCCCAGTCCCAATGCATACGCTGAACGTAATGCGTAGCGGAAGGAAATGTCAACGCGAGATCCGCACCGCGTCCATGCACACTGCCGCCGGCATGATCGAAATGCAGATGCGTCAAGATGACATCGGTCACATCTGAAGCTTTGATGCCGAGGCGTGCGAGTCCATCCGTCAGGGTAAAGCTGCTGAAATCAATGGCGAAGATACTGTGAAACTTCTCGGACTCTTTATGCCCGACGCCGGTGTCCACCAGTATCACGCGGTTATCTTTCCGAAGGCAAAGAGACCTCATCGTCATTTCGATGCGATTAAGTTCATCAGTCGGATTGCTCTTTGTCCACAGCGGTTTCGGTACCACACCGAACATAGCACCGCCATCGAGTTTGAGTCGCCCGGTTTCTATCAGATCAATTTGCCAGTTTCCAAAGCGCATTCGTCAGCGTCCAATCTCATCGAGGTGCTTTACCTTGGCTTGCAATTCCTCTTTCGTCTCGACATGCTTCGGATCAGGGAGGCAGCAGTCCACCGGACAAACAGCCGCGCACTGCGGTTCATCGTGAAATGTCTCGCATTCAGTGCATTTATCGGGCGCGATATAAAAATAGTCGGCCGACCAGAATCCCGTCGCACCGGAGGGAGGAGTGTCGCCCTCGGAAAGGGTTTTCCCGCCCAGTTCCCAATCCGCACCGCCTTCGTAAATGGCGGTATTGGGGCATTCGGGTTCGCAAGCGCCACAGTTGATGCATTCGTCGGTAATGAAGATGGCCATGAAATAATCCTTTATGAAATTTATTCTGTGTGCAGTCGCAGCGGCTCCGCAGCAGCGGGATAAAAACGCCTATTCTGTTACAACAATCATTTATTTCCAGTGGTTTCCGTCTACAGTATTTCCAAAAC
This sequence comes from Bacteroidota bacterium, assembly GCA_049663345.1. Lineage (GTDB taxonomy): Bacteria > Bacteroidota > Ignavibacteria > SZUA-365 > SZUA-365 > SZUA-365. Next base: position 48,806 of record JBATDG010000014.1, on the reverse strand, counting down.
ACCAAGAAAAGTACAACCTTTCCCCTGTTCTGGCAACGCGGATCTTGATGCCGTTTGCCTCTGCACTGTCACCCTCGTATATTTTGATTTTCCACGCAACAATCAGCATTTATGATAACACTACCTTTCTCTGCTCTGCCGGGAACACCGAAGCTCTTCGTTGATTACGCCGATAATATTTCGGATGCCCGAAATTACTATATGGGACATTTCTCCGATCTCATGGCGTTTGAAACACATCTTCAACTTCTCGAACGGCGCAGCTATTTGCGCGAACCATTGTATTCCGCCCTTGCCGCTCAGAACAAGAGCTTCCTTGCGGGCGACAATACTTTCAAGAATCTTGAACTTCTCAAATCCCAAACGACCTTCGCCGTGGTGACAGGTCAGCAAGTAGGTCTTTTTACCGGTCCGCTGTACACGCTTTACAAGGCTATGACCGCGGTACAGCTGGCGAAGTGGCTGCAGGATCAGTTCCCTTCCTATCATTTCATTCCGATGTTCTGGCTGGAAAGCGAGGATCACGATTTCCTCGAAATCAATAATGCCTGCGGGATTTCGGCAGATAATGATTTTTTTCGTGTGCGCTACGCACAGCCGGAGGAAGATGCGCCGCGCGATGTGAGACCCATCGCCCTGCGAAGCATCGAGGAACGCATCGCGGAGACGATAGACGAGCTTCGCGAACATTTGCCCAGCACCGATTTCAGCGAAGAAGTATTTCGGGCTGTTCGCAGCGCCTATGCTCCGTGCGGAAGCCTGCAGCGTGCCTTCGCCCGCCTCTTCAACGCTCTCTATCCGGATGCCGGAGTGGTATTCATCGATCCGTCTGATCCCACCATCAAACAGCTTGCGACACCGGTGTTTCTGCAGGAGCTCGAGACCTTCCCCACCACAGGCGAGGAAGTGATCAAACGCAGCGCCGAACTGGAAGAACGCTACCATGCGCAGATCAAGCCGCGTGCGGTGAACATGTTTTCCATTCACAAAGAAGGCCGCTACCCGATAGAACCCAGTGAATACGGCTTTTTCCTGAAGGGCACACGACAGCGCTATACACGTGATGAATTGCTGGAGCTCGCCGGAACTGAGCCGGAGCGGTTCAGTCCGAATGTGCTGCTTCGCCCGATCATGCAGGATTTCCTTCTTCCCACAGCCGCATATATCGCGGGTCCCTCCGAGGTCTCCTATTTCGCGCAGCTCCAGCCGGCGTACGACCATTTTCAGGTTCCCATGCCGGTCATTTTTCCACGCGCGAGCCTGACCATCGTCGAAAGCAAGGTGGACAAGGTATTCCGCAAATTCAATCTTCCCTACGCCGCCATGTTCCTGGACAACGAGGAAGCCTGGCGTCTGGTGCAAAACGGCGAAGAGCGGAGCACTGCATTTGATTTCAATGAATTCCGGGCACGTCTGTCCGCTATGCTTGATGAGCTTCCGTCGCTTGCAGCGACAGAACACGCCAATCTCAGCAGTCCCGCGGAAGCAACACTGAACAATATCCAGCGCAGCCTTGCTACGTTCGAGGAAAAGCTCATGCAGCATCGGCGTCAGAACGATGACGTGCTGACAAGGCAGATAGAGAAAATGCATGTGTATCTGTTCCCTGAAGGCAAACCGCAGGAACGGCAGATCAACATTCTCTCCTATCTCAATCGCTACGGCTTTGATATCCTCAGACAAATCGAGGAGGCGTGCCAACCTTTCCCTGCAGAGCATCGCCTGCTCTTTCTGTAAAAGTTTTCGCAGCGCACCCCGCACACATTTTCCATCCCCCTGTAAAAAACTTCCCTCGCGCGAAAAGCACACGGAATGCTTTTCACGCGAGGGAATTTGTTTTCCGGCGCTACTTGGGATAGCGTTCTATGCTGAGGCTGACCGTACGATCGTAAAACCGGCCTTCGGGCATATCGTTCGGGAACAGTGGGAAGGTTTCGCCGAGCCCAATGCTGATTACATTTTCCGCAGCCGCTTCACCCATGCGCGTAAGCAGAATTTGCCGCACTGCGTCGGCACGCTGCTGCGAAAGCTTCAGATTGTATTCTTCGCTGCCGATGGCGTCGGTGTAGCCGTTGACGGTGATGCGCGATCCCGCTGTAATGCGGGGATAAACAAATTCGTCCATAATCCGATTGTTGCGTTCACCCGGCTCGGCTATGTCGAACGGAAACAGGATAAGGCTGATTTTTTCCTTTGTGATTCCGTCATCGGAAACCGAAACGTTTTGACGCCGTTCATTGCGCACTTCGCGCACACGCACAATCACCGGATCGCTGATCTGGCTGTCCCCCGCGCGGTCGCTTACAAGGAAGCGGCAGACAAGATTTCCGCTGCTTGCCGGCAATGCGCCGGACCGGTTTTTCCAGTTCCAGGTAATGCTTTTCTCCGGTTGTTTTCCTTCCCGCTTGTCAAATTCCCTGCCGTCCTGCTCCATGCTCAGCACCCAGGTGTCAATTCCCTCATCAGCTGAAATGGTGGGACGGAACTCAACCTGCAGAGGGGTCACGCCGGCGATTCGGCGAACGAAGGTCACCGGTCCAAGCAAATCCATGCTCTCCGACGTGATTTCCACGCGTCGATTTTCCGCCTGTCCAAGACTGTCGCGCGAAGATGAGGGCAGCGGCGGAAGATCACCGCTCGCTACCGCAATCCTTGAATCCGCTACTCCCCAAACGGTACGCAAGTACTCGCGGACAGCCTCAGCGCGATTAGTTGCGAGAGTTTTGTTGCGTTTTTCCTTTCCGGTGTTGTTCAGATATCCGCTGACGGTGATGCTTGCATCCGGCATGGCCCGCATCCGGCTGCCGATGATGTTCAGCACGTTGTAGTAGAAATCGAGTGCGTCGCCTTCAATATCCCCTTCCTTGAACCCTGCGATCGCATCCGGTCCGATTCTCTTGTAGCGCTCAGGGATGACGGCGGAAGCCTGTTCAAAAAACACATAATTGAGCATCGGGAAGGTTTCGCGAATAATCTCTTCCTGCATCAGAAGTTCCTCAGTCGAGGCCGTCATTGCGACTGTCGGAGGATTCTTGAAGCGGTATGATACCGTGTATCCCTTCGCCACGATTTTATTTGCTATGGCTTCGAAAATCCCTGAAATATCTTCTGCGTTTTTCGCCTGAAAATGCTCTCCTCCGTTACGCTTGGCGAGTTCGACCAGAAAATCATTCGCCTTCGTCAGGTAATCGATCGTAAAAAACACGGTGCCGTATTTATCTTCACGCAGCGCGGTTTCCGCGGCGACGCTGCTTGCGTTATCCTCCCCATCGCTGAATATGATTGCAAAACTTTTATCGACCTTGCCTGTATCTGCTGCGATCAGCTGCGACGTCGCATACACGCCGTCATAGAGATACGTGCTGCGCGAGAGGTCGCGTTCGACCAGCAGTTTGCTCATATAATCAACCGCCCGGTTCTTGTCATTGGTGTAGGGCAGCCGGATCATCGGGAGAGGTTTTTTATTGTATTCGAAGGGTGCTACAGCGAGATCCCCTTCACGGAAGAAAATAACCGACACGCGCACCGCCGGTGAAAAGGATTTGATGGTTTTCTCCAGCGTTTTTTTCAGCAATTCCAGGTACGGGCTCATCGATTGACTATTGTCCACCATAAACACCACACGCATCACCGTATTTTCGACGGCGGTGATTTCCTGGACACTGATGATCTCCGCGGATTTCTTTCCCTTGGTAATGTGGAAATCCGCTTCCGTGAGTCCGGCTATGTGTTCGCCGGTTTTGTTCACGGGAGTCACAGTCAGCAAGGGCGGATTCCCATCGACGATACTGCGCACTTCAGCTTTTACGACGTTTGGTCCAGTGCAGGTGAGCGTCATCGGCTGATCCATTTGGGCCTGGGCCAGTGTAACGGCAAACAGACAGCCAAGGACTGTACAAATGAGTCTTTTCATCTCAATTCTCCGTTGATGTAGGCGGATAGAAACTGACGTCGACCGTGTATCAGAGCTTGCGGCCTTTCCAAACCACGCGCCCTCCGAGTAGCACGGCAAACGGGAGAATCGTCACATATACGAGGTAATACAGTTCGAAGATAACGAAATAGCGGTAAAGATGCTGGAGACGGAATTTTCGGATGGGATGGCTGAGTAGAAATACGTCCCCCAGGCTCTTCCCGAGCAAACCGATAGCCCACGCCCAAAGGGGCACGCCGAGCCACGGCAGCAAGAGAATTGCAGTGTTCATGAGGAAACCGATGCTCATGATCGCAAAACCGATGGGATGAATATCGAGTCCCCCCCGACCCCAGCGGCGTTTCTGCCGAAAAAGCTCTTTGAGGTCCGCACAGGGTTTGCTCCAAACAACCGCGGCAGGGTTGATTGGATATCGGATTATCCAGTCTGTTTTATACGCAATCGCCTTGAACAGGGCGAAATCTTCGGTCACACTAAATCCCACACCCTGATACCCCCCGACGTCGTTATAGGCTGATCGTCGAAACGACATATTATTGCCGACAGCGCTCAGCGCATATCCCCAACCTACTCCTGCTGAAGCGATCGTGAGCAGGTACGCCCAATCAAGCGCCTGCATGCCGGAGAACAGCGAATCATTTTTTATCAAGGTGTATCCGCAAACGCAGCCGGTGTGTTCGTCGTAGCATGCGACAGTTTCCTCCACCCAGCCCGGCGGCACGATGCAATCGGCATCAGTTGTTATTATGATTTCGCCTTTACTGCGCTCGATCGCCTGTGATATAGCATTGGCCTTGCCTCGCAGCCCATGCTCCTGTCCTTCGGTTTTCATGAGCCGCAGACAGGGAATGCGATCCATCCACGAGGTTATGATCTCAGAACTGCGGTCAGTGGAATTGTCATCGATCACGATGATCTCCATTTCCCCGCGATAGTGCAGCGCGGCGAGGCTCTGGAGGCAGCGATCCAGATTTTCTTCCTCGTCTCTTGCTGCTACCAGAACCGATACGCTCGGTAAACTCAACCCCGTCGGAGGCGTATCTGAACGGCGCGCACCTGTGTAGAAAATGAGAATCTTTATGAGGTACAGACCGAGCAATATAAAAAGGAGTGTCGTCATCACTGAGAATCTTGGCCTACGAAAGTGTTAGGGATCGAAGTTCTTTTCGCCGCAGCATATCGCTAAAGAAGGTTACGCATGCAGTCGTGCGATCAACTGCATGAGCATGATCGTGGAGCACGACGATATCACCGCCGTGTATTTTACTAATTCTCCGGCGGAGTTCATCCAGCGAGACCTTCAAATCAAAATCCCCGGGCAGCGAGGTCCACAGGACAAAGCTGCAGCCCTGAGACGCAGGGAGATCCCGGTGAACGGGATTCAAACGTCCATAAGGCGGTCGATAGAATTTTGGACGCACACCAGTTGCCGATTCAATAACGGCAAGGCTTCGCTGCAGATCCGCATTCACTATATCACTCGTCGATCGAGCAAGATCAGAGTGCGAATAACCGTGCGAGCCGAGAGTATGTCCCCGTTCATAAATGGCTCTTGCTCCGTTTGTATTTTCTTCGACGGCTTGACCGCTTAGAAAAAAAGTCGCCTTGATAGCATTCGCGTCGAGCACATCAAGAAGCTGATCCGTTGAGTCTGAGGGTCCGTCATCAAAAGTCAGAGCAACGGCGCCAGCATCGCGAATCCTGCACTGCGCACCTGGATAGATGAGCGGGAGACCGGACTGAAAGCTATATCGCAATCTCTGTAATATGGGGTCAAATGGAATCAACGTGAGGCGGTTCCTTTGAGGCGGTCAAGAGTATCGCCGACTGTCCGGCGCGAGTACTCAGAAATCGATGTTCAGTCCTGGTCCCCAGTATGACCACATGCGGTCGAAGTATTCGCCATGCTGACTGGGTCCATGGTAATATGCGATAAAAACGTTTAAACCGCTTCCACGCCAGGACCCTAACTTAGTTCCTACCTGCAGACCATGCGCCGTTCGCATGGCACCGTTATCCAGAACACGCATATCATACGCGGCATACAAATGCAGCCCGCTGCTGAACGCATCCAGCCAGACAGCCTCCACACCCGCCTGCAAAGCATATTTGTTCAGGTCGGCAGGGTCGATGTGGTAAATATACTGCCCACCGCCGTAGACCCGGAGCATGCTGGTGTATTCATAGGAGAAGATGAGATCGATGAATTCCCTGCTGTACACATGCGGCAGATTTCCTTCCCTCCACTCACCTGCTGGTTTATCGTAGCTGCCATCGACAAGATGCGCACTGATATGGCTCAAACGAAGTCGCGCCGATACCGAGGATGCGTCGCTTAGTCCATGCTTGTAGGCAGCGTTGATGCCAAACAGGTAATCCACGGCATCCACCGGGAAATGGAAGTCGATGTCCTGACGCAGTGATGTCCATGTGAAAAAATCCGCACCGACGGTGGCGCGATCCCCATCGTACGCGCCATCATAGCGCAGCAGATCGATGGAGTTTCCGATGTCGAGACGCAGCCGTCGTTCCTCGACGAGTCGGGACATTCCGACACGCGGTTCGAGGTGATAGGCAATCAGCGGCGCAAATAATAATCGGCCCTGATCGTTGTAGTCACTAGTCTGGGAAAATAGCGCCGCAGGAATTGTGGCAAGGCAGAAAAAGAGAACAATTACTTTCATGAACAAATTTATAAGACCTCTTCCTCATCCGCAAAGATACCGGGATTATCAATGCGGTCTTCCGCTACGAACAGTCGGGCGCAGAGATATCCATCGAATTTCCCTGACTCCTTGCAAACACTGAATCTGCTCTGCAGCTGCTCCAAATCTTTGGCTTCCTCGCTGATGGCCAGATCATCCATGTCATTGCAGTTCAGGCAGAAATCAATTTCGCCGGGAGAAACAGGATATTGCGTATGAAGAGGCTGCTTATCTTTCTTATCCATATGGGTTTACTACTCAAAAACCACTTTGATGGAATTAGTATAAGAAGATATCGCGAGAATCAGAAGTGAATATTTCAGGGAATTGTTTGCGGGGTTACTCGTAGCGGAGGGCGTCGATGGGATCGAGATTCGAAGCTTTCCAGGCGGGGTATGTACCGAAAGTGATTCCGATGACACAGCAGGCGATGATTCCCGCCGCGATCCATAACAGATCGATCACAGGACTTATTTCCAGTGCAATCGCAAGTGCGTTTCCCGCAGCAAGACCGAGCAGAATCCCGACAAGTCCTCCCATAACCGAGATGACTATCGATTCTGAAAGAAACTGCGAAACGATAGAACGCCGTGTGGCTCCAACGGCCTTGCGGATGCCGATCTCGCGCGTACGCTCTGTGACGGAAACCAGCATGATGTTCATGATGCCGATCCCCGCAGCGATGAGGGCCACTGCAGCAATCGCCATTGTGCCGATCTTCACGTAATACGTGGTCTCATTGAATTGCCTGATAACGGATTCATTTGAAAACAGTCCGAAATCGTTATCCTCTCCTGCCGGGACATCACGCAGAGCCCGCAAGGTTCCGATCACTTCGTCCTGCACGGCCTCGAAATTCTCTCGTGTTTCAGTCTGCACCATGATATGGATGCTGCGATTCTTCCCGAAGCGTTCGAAGAACGTTGTGATGGGAATGATGAAATATCGATCCTGATTTCCGAAAAGTCCGCCTTTCGGCGCTAGCGTCCCGACGACCTTGTAGCGGACGCCACCGAGCGAAACCATTTCGCCTATCGGATCAATCGAAGGCGGGAGCAGAGCTTTCGCAAGCTCGTTCCCAAGCACGACCACCTTGCGTGTAAGGTCAAGATCTGACTGCATAAGTCCGCGTCCCCGTTCAATCTCCCAACGATTTGTAGGGAGGCCGTCAGGGGTTTCTCCGGCGACAGACACGTTTGGATCGGTCTTACGTTTGCCCCAGCGAGCTTCGAAACCGAATTTCCAGACTTCGAGTCCGATATAGCGTGCACCGCGTGTACGTTCGGCAACGACGAGTCCTTGCTCGTAAGTGATGTCTTGACGGTTGCGCGTGTGCGACTGCCAGCCTGGTCCCCCGCCATGCTCGCTCTCGTATTTCTGAATCTGGAAAGTATTGACGCCCAGTTCGCTCAGTCCGCCCTCAATGCTCGACTGCAAAGCGCCCAGCGAAGTCATTACCGAGATGATGGAAAACACACCGATTGCAACGCTCAGAAGCGTCAGAAAGGAGCGGAGCTTGTTGCTTCGCAGCGTGCTGAATGCGTTCGCTATGCTTTCAAGTACCTGCATGATTGCTACTCGTAACGCAATGCGTCGACCGGGTCCATCCGAGCGGCGGTAAACGCCGGGATGATGCCGGAAAGCAGACCGACTCCAGTTGAGATGGAGAGCGAAAGAAAGACCACCCAAAGCGGCATGCTTGAAGGCAGTATTTCATTGATTATCAAACTCAGAGGAAATGAGATCCCAAGACCGATCACCCCTCCGATTGTGCAGATAGTTGCCGCTTCAATCAGGAATTGCAGAAGAATCGAACGTCGCTTCGCACCCAAAGCTTTTCGGGTGCCGATTTCCTTCGTGCGTTCCTTTACGGATACGAACATGATGTTCATAATTCCGACGCCGCCAACAAGTAATGAAAGCGAAGTGATGAGAAATCCGACAATTCCGATCGTGTTAACGACACTTTCGAACACTTGTTTGAGGAAGTCCTGAGTATTGACTCCGAAATCGTCCTCCTCGCCGGGAGGTACGCCGCGGATCTTGCGGAACATTCCGATCATTTCTTCTTTCGCTTCCTCCTTGTTCGTCCCCTCCCACATTTTCACATGGATATCGATGCTCCGATTGCTGCCGAAAATCTTGAGGAAGCTTTCCATCGGGAGAAAGGCTTGCGTATCCTTACTGAACATGCTGGTACCGAGAAAATCTCCTTCCTTCTCGAACACACCGATGACGCGGTAGCTGTATCCCGAGATTTTGATCGTCTTCCCGATCGGATCCTCGCGTTCAAAAAGATTCTTCGCCACGTCGAATCCGATTACGCAAACCGGACGACCAGCATTGGACTCATAGAGATTGAAAAATCTGCCTTCACCAGGTACAACGCCGGAAGTGATCTCGTATTCAGGTACCGTACCGTTGATATTGCCCTTCACTGATCGATTCCGGTATTTGAAGGTCTCCTGCCAGGTAGTGACGACCGGAACCACTGCTTCAGCCAGGAGGAACTTGTCTTTAAGCTCGCGCGCCTGTGCGACGGTGACATCCTTGCGATTCCGCGCCTTCCACCATTCGCCGCCGAACCAGTCCCATTTGCTCAGATAGTACACATCTGTTCCGAGCGAGGAGATGCTTTTGTCGAGCGCGCCGCCCAGTCCTTCGATAACAGTAGCCATAAGGGTGACGACGACGATTCCGATCACGATACCCAGTGTTGTGAGCACCGATCGCATCTTGTTGGCGCCGATCGCAGTCAGCGCGATGCGCATCCCTTCCTTGAATTCGTACAGCCTGAACATTGCGTTTTACTTCGTTTCGTAAATGAGCGGATTATCGACCTTTATATCGCTCGCGATTTTTCCGTCAAAAAGACGGATGATGCGATGTGCGTGCGCTGCAATATCTTCTTCGTGCGTTACGAGAATGATCGTGTTCCCTTCTTTGTGCAGATCTGAAAACAACTGCATGATTTCGATTCCAGTTTTGGAATCGAGGTTTCCGGTTGGTTCATCTGCAAGAATAATGGACGGATCGTTCACGAGTGCGCGGGCAATCGCTACGCGCTGCCGCTGTCCGCCGGAGAGTTCGTTCGGTTTGTGAGTCATTCGATCGGCCAGGCCAACTTCCACTAGTGCCTTTTCCGCCTTCTCTCGTCTAAGGTTCGAAGGATATCCGGCATAAATAAGCGGGAGCTCCACATTGTGCAATGCGGTCGATCGAGGAAGCAGATTGAAAGTCTGGAAGACGAAGCCGATTTTCTTGTTGCGGATTTCCGCCAGTTCGTTGTCGTTGAGTTCGCCCACATTCTGACCTTCGAAATCATACAGGCCGGATGTCGGTGTGTCGAGACAGCCCACGACATTCATCAATGTGGATTTTCCAGAACCTGACGGACCCATGATGGCAACGTATTCGTTGGCCTCGATATCGAGCGATACGCCGGAGAGTGCATGCACGAGCTCCGCCCCCATATCGTAGGTCTTGATGACGTCTTTGATGTGAATGATTGGCATGGGAACTATCCGCTAGTTGTTGGATGTGCGACGCTGGACAATCTTATTATCCACACGCACTTTGGTACTATCATTGAGTTCGCGGCTGATGGCGCGATAGCTGCCCTTCACCACTTCTTCGCCAGTCTTAAGTCCGTCCTTGATCTCGATATAGGTATCGCTGCTGATTCCAGTTGTTACAGCAATTTTCCTTGCCAGGCCATTGCTGATCACAAACACGACTTCCTGCGGTTTTTCTTTTTTCTCGCCGGCCTGATCGGTGATGCCTTCTATCTGCACATCCGCCATATCCTCATCACCGCCCATTTCGCTTTCGTTCTTCTTCTTTTCGCGGGTCGTGACGCTTTGAAGCGGCACTGTGACCACGTCCTTGCGTGTTTCGGTTTCGATCTTGGCGGAACAGGACATGCCGGGACGGAATTCCTTGTCCTCGGCGTTGACAATCAGACGCACCTCAAAGTTGGTAACCTCTTCCTGGGTTCCGAGTCCCTTCGTGGTAGCGGTGTTGGCAATCTGATATACAGTAGCTGTGAACACATGATCCGGATATGCATCGACATCTATGCGTGCAGTATCACCAATGTTGATGAGCACTACGTCGTTTTCATTCACCTCGACGCGCGACTCAAGAACAGACAGATTACTGACCGTCATGATTTCCGTACCCTGCGTGAAACTGGAACCTGATACGCGCTCACCCAGCTTTGAAATGCGCTGTGTCACAATTCCATCAATCGGAGAGTAGATCGCTGTCTTCGCCAGATCCTCGCGTGAGCGGGTAAGACTGGCATCTGCATTCTGCACGTCGAAGCGCGAGGCATCGACATTCGCCTTCGCAATTTCGTAGTAGCTCTTGCTGGCTTCGAGATCAGCTTCAGAGATCAATCCTTTTTTGAAAAGCTCCTGCTGCCGCTTGTAATCGCTCTCCACCTTGCGATAATCGGCCTCGCGCTGAACGAGCATCGCCTTCATCCGGTTAACGTTTGCGATGCCTTGATCCCGCTGTGCCTGATACTGATCAGGTTTAATGCGCACCAGCAGCTGGCCCTTCTTGACGATGTCGCCTTCTTCCACCGGAAGCTGGATGATTTCGCCTGAAACCTCGGCATTGATTTTCACCTGGGTCTGCGGCTGAATCTTTCCGGTGGCTTCAACGATCTGGGTTATCGTACGCTTCTCGACCTTTTCGGTCTGCACCACGATCACCTCGTCCTTCTTGCTGCCAATAATCACCGCGACAATGATGATGATGAGCAGTGCACCGAGTGCCGAGAAAATGATAATTTTCTTCTTTTTCTTGTTCTTCTCGTTAATGGCCATTGTCTTCGCCTCTATTGCTCTGTTAGTTCAGGTTTCTTCCAAGCTGATAATCCATCTGCTTCTGTACGGTCAGGTAATTGAACGTCGCGTTAACGACGTCCGACTCCGCCATCGTCAGATTGGAGTTTGCGGTAATAAGATCGAGAAGAGTACCGGAGCCCAGGTTGTAGCGCTCCTGTGCGGTCCGTTGGTCCTCGCGGGCGGACTGCAGCTTCTTTACCGAGATATCCATAGTCTTTTCGGCGGTCTCCAGCGAGTTCAGAGCTTTCATGACTTCAGTGGCAATCGTTCTCTTTAACTGCTCTATTGAGTTCTCGCTGTCCATGCGCTGAATTTCGGAACGCTCTACCGCTCCCGAGACCTGGAAATTTGAAAAGATGGGTACAGAGAGATTCAATCCGTAAATGAACCGATCGTAGACAGTAAAATCCTTTAACTCAAGATTGTTCCAGTTGTATTGCGCGTACGCCGAAAGTTCGGGATAATGTCCGGACTGCGAAATCGTCACGCCTTTCTGCGCGCTCGCAAGCGTCAACTCGGCCTGTTTATAATCCGACCGGCGCGTGACAGCTTCCTTAAGGAGCGCATCAAATTCTCCGAGACTGCTGCGGAAGTGGATAATCTCTGTCGCATCGATCGTTTCTGGTACGGCATCCGAAATCAAAGCGAAATCAGGCTCGGGTTGAATGCCCAGTACTGACTGCATATCCACAAGAGTGTTTTGATAATTGTTCTTGGCTTCGATCACTGAGAGTTCGTCGTTTCCGACCATCACCTGCTGACGATACACATCGGCTTTGGGGACAGAGCCGACAGCGTTCATTTCGCGAATGCGATCGAGCTGACCTTTGCTCCGTTCCAGATTGCTTTCGGCAACTAGCGACAACTGCTTCATTCGGAGGACATTATAATAGTACTGTTGAATCGTGTATACGATGCTCTGCTCTGTCCTGTGGAAACTCTCCTCTGCGGCATTGAAATCGATAATGCTCTGATCGACGGACGTGAAATTGCGCATACCGTCGAACAGAGTCAATCCTGCCTGCACGCTGTAGCTGTAGGAATTGCGAGAGCTTAGAATATTGTCCGCACGAAACGCTGCCTGCGCCGCATCGGATCGGCTCCAGCTCGCCGAGCCGCGGAGGCTCGGAAGGAACTGACCGAAGGCCTGCGTTTTGAACGTCGACGTTCGATCAATGTTGTTGCGGGCACGGAGGATTTCAATGTTGTTTTTCAGTCCGGTGTCCACACACTGCTGCAGCGTATATCCTGACGGAGTCTGTGAATTGGCAGGGAGCGCACATAAAAGTGCGATGAACAGAACCGGGAGTGTCCTTAATGGATTCATGCGATTGCTATTGATTGAGTTGCGAGATAATCGGCTGGCACTTATCATTTTGCCTTCTCTAAGACGGATCTAGGACTTGAAAGTTTCAATGTCTGATATTCACTGATTGACGGAATGGATCAATTCTTGAGGGTTTCAGGAAGTCCGCTCATCTGACTTTTCCGAGACGTTGCCTTCTTTACTAATGGAGCTGACAGCACTTCGTCTTTTATGGAAAGAAGATATTCGACTGCAGCGTCGTGATCATTCGGTATAAGCCCGTCGAGAACGGCATCCTCGATTCTGGTTTTGAGAATCCCGACTGCTATCCCGGGACCAATATTGCACATCCTCATGATAGTTTCACCGTCCACCGGCGGCTGCCAACTTCTCAGCCTGTCGCGTTCCTCAACGGCTCGCATGCGATCAACGAGTATGTCGTAATTGCTCAAATATCGCTGGACCAGCTTTGGATTCTTTGACGTGATATCGGACCGGCAAAGCATGAGCAAATCCTCAATATCCTCTCCGGCATCAAAAAGCAGGCGGCGGATCGCGGCGTCCGTGACTTCTTCGTTGATCAGCGCTATGGGACGCAGGTGAAGAATCACCATATTCTTCACAAAGGGAATTGGTTCAAGTGGAAGCTTCATGCGTTGAAAAATCCGTTTAACCATTCTTGCACCCAGCTCGGGATGACCGTGAAAAGTCCACCCGCTACCTTCGACAAATTGTTTTGTCTTTGGTTTAGCGATGTCGTGCAGAATCGCAGAAAAACGCAGCCAGATGTTTTCGCTTACTTCACAAAGATTGTCCAGCACCTTGAGCGTGTGATAAAAGACATCCTTGTGATGAAAGTTTTTCACTCCATCAGGATACTCGATCGAACGCTGGTCCACACCTGCGAGCGTGTGGAATTCCGGAAAGACGTGCTGCATGAGTCCCGCTTCCTGCATCGGCGCAAAGCCGAGCGACGGCCGCGGTGTCATGAGAATTTTCATGAATTCGTCGCGCACGCGCTCCATCGACACAATGAGGATGCGCTCCTGCATGGAATAAATCGCTTCCATCGCAGACGGATCGATTGAAAAACCGAGCTGTGCGGCGAAGCGGAAGGCGCGCATCATCCGCAGCGGATCGTCGGAAAAGGTGGCTACAGGATCCAGCGGCGTTCTGAGTTTTTTTCTTACAATATCCTCGCGTCCGTCAAAAGGATCGATGATGCGTCCAAAATCCTCAGGCATCAGTGAAGCTGCTATGGCGTTCACTGTGAAATCGCGGCGGGCCAGATCATCGGCGATCGTACCTACGGTGACCTCGGGCTTGCGCGATTGTTCGTTGTACACTTCCCTGCGCATGCCGACGAACTCGATTTCCATACCACGCAGCTGAAGGCGCGCCGTACCGAATTTTTCAAATACCACAACCTGGGAGGCACCCAACTCGGCCTGAACCTTGCGGGCAAACGCGATTCCATCTCCCGCCACGGCGATATCAATGTCCTTTGTGCGGCGTCCTATAAGTACATCCCGAACATACCCGCCAACGACATAAACTTGGAGATCTCCGGAAACCGCCAATGCGCCAAGTTCTTTGAACAGCGGCAGTGTCAGGTGTTGCTCTATGTTTTCCGTTCTCGACATTCTATACTGAATAACGGTTCAATCTCTTTTCGATGTCCGAAAGCTCCCGTGTTGTACACACCACGATGCGGTTCAATTCAAACATTCATTTTGATGCAAAAAGAAATTTACGAAGTACGAGTTCCCAAAGCAAAAAAGATACTATTTATTGCATGACGGAATGACAGAAGCCGCGCATGTCATTATGTCATATATTCCTGACTAATATAGCATTCTCTGTCACAAAGGCCCTTATTTCAGGCAAATCTACTGTTGGTACGGTAATTGCAATAAGATTAACTCTGAACCCTAATCATGAAAAGGAGCCTGACATGCCGCATTTTAAATTTGATCCGATGAAAGAACTGGACTATCTCTCTCAGCGGATGCGCAAGATAGCAGATGAATTTCCGGAAACCTTCAGCTTTGAATTCGGCAAGGGCTTTGAGCCGCGTATCGACGTCTACACTGACTCTGCTGCAGTGATCGTGATGGTAGAATTGCCGGGCATGCAGAAAGACGCTGTCTCTCTGTCCTACGCCGAGGGAATCCTTTCGATCAGCGGCAGCAAGCCCATACCTCAACATGAGGATGGTGTTTCCGTGCTCCGATCCGAACGATCTTTCGGAGATTTCAAGCGCGAAATCGAATTGCCGAAGGATGTGGATCCTGGAAGCGTCTCCGCTACGATGATCGAAGGACTGCTCACAATTACTTTGAGCAAAAAGGCGATGTCGCCTGAGAGTGAAATTAAAATCAATATCGGATAATCTGACCGCAGCGCCGCGTAAAGCGCCAGTTGCTTGCTTTCTCGATACCCGAACAATCAGCATTAACTATAATCGAAAGTGAACCAAGGAGAAAACCCAAATGGGTAAAATTATCGGCATTGATCTCGGGACGACCAATTCTGTCGTCGCGGTGATGGAAGGCACGACGCCGACCGTCATACCAAATTCAGACGGAGGACGGACCACGCCGTCGATGATCGGATTCAAGAAAGACGGCGAACGCGTAATCGGCAATGCAGCCAAGCGCCAGGCGGTGACGAATCCGCAGAATACAGTGTACTCAATCAAGCGTTTTATGGGACGCCTCTTCAACGAGGTCTCCAATGAGATTAAGGAAGTCCCTTACAAAGTTATCCGCGGTGAGAACGATACTGCGCGCGTCGAGATCGACGACCGCATCTACTCCCCGCCCGAGATCAGCGCTATGGTGCTGCAGGCTTTGAAGAAATCCGCTGAGGATTATCTCGGTGAAAAAGTCACCGAAGCTGTGATCACGGTTCCTGCGTACTTCAATGACGCACAGCGTCAGGCAACGAAGGATGCCGGCGAAATCGCAGGACTTACCGTTCGGCGCATCATTAACGAACCGACCGCAGCGGCACTTTCGTATGGTCTGGACAAAAAGAATCTGCAGCAGAAAATCGCGGTGTATGATCTTGGCGGCGGCACGTTCGATATTTCCATCCTTGAGCTCGGCGATGGTGTGTTTGAAGTGAAATCCACCAATGGCGACACCCATCTCGGCGGTGATGATTTCGATCATCGCGTGATCAATTTCCTTGCCGATGAGTTCCAGAAAACCGAAGGCGTTGATCTGCGCAAGGATCCGATGGCGCTTCAGCGTCTGCGTGAAGCAGCCGAGAAGGCGAAGATGGAGCTTTCCACGCAGCTTCAGACAGATGTCAATCTTCCGTTCATCACCGCAACCGCGGAAGGACCGAAGCATCTCAACACGACGATTACCCGCACCAAGTTTGAGCAGCTGACTGATGATCTGGTCAAACGCACAATCGAGCCTTGCAAAACGGCTCTCAAGGACGCAGGCCTCACACCCAGTGAAATCGACGAAGTGATTCTTGTCGGCGGCTCGACACGCATTCCGCGCGTACAGCAGATCGTCCAGGAATTGTTCGGCAAGGAACCGCACAAGGGCGTGAACCCTGATGAGGTCGTCGCCGTCGGCGCGGCAATCCAGGGCGGCGTGCTTTCCGGAGACGTGAACGATGTTCTGCTGCTCGATGTCACTCCCCTTTCGCTCGGCATCGAAACTCTCGGCGGCGTCATGACAACACTTATCCCCGCCAACACGACGATACCCACGAAAAAGAGTGAGGTGTTTTCCACCGCATCCGACAGCCAGACCTCTGTCGAAATTCACATCCTTCAGGGCGAGCGTCCCCTGGCCACAGACAACCGCACACTCGGCCGCTTCCACCTCGACGGCATTCCTCCCGCACCGCGCGGCGTTCCGCAGGTCGAGGTTACCTTTGATATCGATGCCAACGGCATTCTGCACGTAGCCGCAAAAGATAAGGCAACGAGCAAGGAGCAGAGCATCCGGATCACGTCTTCCAGCGGACTCAGCGACGACGACGTGCAGAAGATGAAGCGCGATGCACAGGAGCATGCGGCTGATGATAAAAAGCGCAAGGAAGAAATCGATATGCGAAACCAGGCTGATAACCTTCTCTTCCAGACGCGCAAGCAGCTGGATGAATTCAAGGAGCAGCTTGATGCTCCGATGAAGGAGCGCCTTGAAGCAGATTCGAAGCAGTTGGAAGAAGCCCTGAAAGCCGGCGTCGCTGCGGACATCAAATCCACGATGGAGCAGCTCAATAAAACCTGGAACGAAGCATCCACAAAGATGTATGAGAAAGCTTCGGCTCAGCCTGGCGCTGCTCCCGGTGATGGATCTGATGCGCATGCCGAAGGCGGGCCGCAGTCCGAAGCCGGTGCACAGGACGCAGACTACGAAGTCGTCGACGACGATAAGAAATAACCAGGCCTGACAGTTCTTTTACCCGTAATGCAATCGCGCGAAATGTCTCAGGATGTTTTGCGCGATTGTTTTTTATTTCCGCCTGCTCTACCTTGATTCTTTTCTACATTGAGGAAAATATGCTGAATCAGGAACTGCTCAATATTCTCGTTTGTCCCGTCGGTAAGTCCGAACTCCGCCTTGAGGGATCCGCTCTCGTTTGCACAAGCTGCGGCGCGAAATACCGCATCGAGGACGATATTCCCATAATGCTCGTCGAGGAAGCGGAACTTCCGGCAGGAGTAACTTCTGCTGACCAACTCAAGTGTGGAATTTAATTCCAACCAGAATTTGAGGCGGTAGCAATGTCGCATTGTTTAATGCGCGCTGCCTGGCGCACAACGAAAAACGGACCTGCCTGAGCGGGTCCGTTTTTATTTTCAGAACGTTGAAATCAATTTCGAGGCGAGTATCAGAGCAGGAATTCCGCGACCTGTTTGCGGATGCCTTCTGTATCGAGTCCGAAGTGAACGTAAAGATCTTCAGGCGTGCCTGAGCGTCCGTAAGTCGTCATGCCGATACGTTTCATCAGCGTAGGCTGATGCTCCCCAAGAGCCTCAGCGATGGCGCCGCCGAGTCCGCCGACGATGCTGTGATCCTCGACAGTGATGACGCGGCCGGTTTCCCGGGCTGCCTGAACGACGTACTCGACGTCCAGCGGAGCGATGGTGTGAATGTTGACAACCCGGATGTTGAGCCCCTTTTCCTGAAGTGCTTCAGCAGCTTTGAGGGAATTGTACACAACGCCGCCAGTCGCAAAAATCACGGCATCGGTGCCTTCGCGGATCACATCGGCCTTGCCGAAACGGAATTCATAGTCTTCGCCATGCAGTTCTTCGAGACCCTGCCTCGTAAGGCGCAGGAAAGCAGGATTCTGGTGATCGGCGAGGAAGTTGACCGCCGCTTTGGCCTCGCGATCGTCGGCGGGCTGAATAATCGTCATGTTCGGAAGGGTGCGCATGAGTGCGATGTCCTCAAGAGCCATCTGGCTGTAGCCATCCTCACCGATAGCCACACCGCAATGCGTGCCGACGACGGTGACGTTGGCTTCGCTGTAGCCCAGGGACATGCGGATGACTTCGAATCTTCCGACGACGAAGGTGGAGAAAGAACAGATGAACGGTTTTTTTCCGCTGAGCGCCATGCCGGCGGCCGCGCCAATCATGTTATGCTCCTGAATGCCCATTTCGAAGAAGCGCTCAGGATACTTTGCAGCGAAAAGGAATGATTGGGTGGATTTCGAGAGATCCGCATCGAACACGACAACCTCAGGATGCGTCGCGCCGAGTTCCACAAGCTGCTCACCAAATGAAACGCGTGTTGCTTTTGCCATTGCTGTGCTGTGTCCTTATTTGAGTAAAGCTTCGAGTTCCTTGATGGCAGCCTCAGTCTCAGCTGCATTCGGCGCTTTGCCGTGCCATTCATTCGGGTGCTCCATGAACGAAACGCCCTTTCCTTTTATCGTATTCGCAATGATGAAATGCGGTTTGCCGTTCTCTTCCTGAGCAGCCGCGACGGCTGTGTCGATCGCCTGCATGTCATGACCATCGATTTCCTGCACATCCCAATTGAAAGCGCGGAGCTTGTCGCCGAGTGGTTCGAGATTGAGGATTTCGTTTGTGGGTCCATCGATCTGACCCTTGTTGTAGTCCATTACCACGATCAGATTGTCGAGCTTGAAATGCGGGGCCGAAAGCAGCGCTTCCCAGGCCTGCCCCTCCTGCGATTCACCGTCACCCATCACGCAATAAACCTTGTAGGGCTTTTTATCCAGCTTCGCAGTCATCGCCATACCCTGTGCGATGCTGAGTCCCTGTCCGAGGGAGCCGGTGCTCGCCTCCACCGCAGGGAAGGTCCCGTTGTGCGGATGGCCCTGAAGGTAGCTGTCCACCTGACGAAGCGTGATGAGGTCTTCATGCGGAATGATGCCGCAGCGCGAAAGCACGGCATAGAGCGCCGGAACGCCGTGACCCTTCGAAAGCACCAATCGGTGACGATCAGGATCCGACACGTTCTCCGGAGTCCGTTTGATATAGCGGAAGAACAGCACTGTGAGAATGTCGATAACTGAAAGCGAGCCGCCCGGATGACCCGAGCCGGCCGCATGCAGCATCCGTATGATGTCGATCCGCATTTCGTTTGCGGACCGCTGCAAAGCGGAGAGTGTCAAATCCATAAGGGGTATGTCAGATGAACGTTGTGGATAAAAAGGGAGAATTCTCGTCAGTAACAGTCGATTCGTCTCAAAACGGGCTAATTAAACGAGGAGGGCTTCGTCGATTTCGATTTCCATTCGCAGGATGGCGGAACTGAGGGTCTTGCCCTGTGCATCGTTTTTCAACGAAACCGTTCCCCCGCCTCCAAGCGTGTTGTGTAGGATGAAATTGAGAGCCCCAAGATTCGGAAGCTCATATCGATCGACCGGACCGAAACAGATACCCTCAAAGTGGCGCTTCACTGCTTCGGCAGTAAGTTGTTGCGATATAACGGGATAATAGCGTTCTTCGCGAGCAATAACTCCTACGTTCCCGGCATCCCCTTTGTCACCGGAACGAGCATGAGCGATTTCGATGAGGCGTATTTTCTTCATTGCCATGTCAGTTCTCCTCGACGATGACTTGCGGAGTAACGGCAGTTTTTGGCATGAGTGCCGGCCAGTAAGCAATTACTTCGCTCGGTTTGGGTCGTCCACCGGCAAAGCCAGTGACCGAAGGCGGACCGGTAAGAATGAGCGGAGCAAGTTCCTGACCGAAGCGGGCGACATGTTCCCTGTCCTTGCCGCGAACGCCGATACGCAGTACCAATTCGTTGATCTCTTCAGGCATGGTGGCCAGAGGACCGAAACAGGAATTATGACCGACAAATTCGCTGCGGATTTCGTCGAATTCAAGGCCGAGATCGCTCATTCGGGTGCGAAGGATCTGATCCGCCGCCTGTGCTTTTTCAAGTGCATCGGGCCAGGCATAAGTCAGCGTTCCTGTGGCAGTATAGCCGTCCTGATAGGAGGCCGAGACTTTGAAGAACGGAGTGTCGGGACGTCCCTTGATATCAAAGACGCGGACCCGATTCTCTCCGTCCTGCTCCAGTCGAATGCTGGTGAAATCCGCGATACAGTCGGGAGTGATGTATTCGCGCGGATCGCCGATTTCGTAAAGCAGCTGCTCCTTGACAGTGGCGACGGAAACGAGTCCGCCGGTATTCTCGTGCTTCGTGATGAAGAAGCTGCCATCGGCATGCGCCTCTGCAATCGGGAAACCGATATGCGCGAGGTCAGGAACGGACTTCCAATCTCCGAGGAAATTGCCGCCGCTGCTCTGTCCGCCGCATTCGAGAATATGTCCGGCAACTGTGCCGGCGGCCATCTTGTCCCAATCATCAGCGGCCCAGCCGAATTCATGGATCATCGGAGCGAGCGTCAGTCCTGTATCGGTAGTTCTTCCGGTGATGATGACCTGAGCACCCTGCCGCAGTGCTTCCACAATCGGATGTGCTCCGAAATACACATTCGCGGAGACAAGACGATCGCGGACGGTGGAGAAATCTTCGTTGCTCTCCATGTTTCGCAGTTCAATGCCCTGTGCGAGCAGCTCGTCGACGTTGTCAAGTATGTCATCGCCGATCACAACGCCGACTTTAAGTCCTTTAATCCCCTGCTTTTCCGCCTCGCGGAATATTGCGTCGCGGCACGCGAGCGGATTCACGCCCCCGCCATTTGTGATAACCTTGATATTCCTGTCCATGATATACGGAAGCATGCGTCCGATCTGTCCAGGAAGATCGCGGGCATATCCGAGCTCGGGATTGCGCAGTTTCTGTTTCTGCATGATGGACATGGTGACTTCTGCCAGAAAGTCCATCATCAGATAGTCGATGGGTCCCCGTGTCACCTGATGATACGGAGCGTCAATAAGGTCGCCCCAGAAGCCCTGGCCACTTGCGATTCGAATGGTCTTGTTCAATGATTACCTTCCTGCCTAAGCGGAATGTTTGGAGAGGTTAGCGCGAAATATTAATCCTCAGTCTAAAAGGTAATACTCTGAGCATTTTTTTCAAAGGCGCCCCGGCGGTTCATTGAGGAAAGAACACTTTTTTATTGGTATTCGGAGAGGATTCCTGTGCATCGCTGCGTGGGAATGCGTATCTTTTGCGATATTTGGCATCGCCATCACGAATCACCACATAAACGATGAGAGTGTATGACGGAGAAGATTGATAAACCCCGACTGAAAGATTTCCCGAAAACGTACTGGGTAGTCATCATGTTCGAATTTTTCGAACGCGGCTCCTATTACGGAATGATGAGCATTCTTTCAGTGTACATGACCGAGCAGCTAGGTTTTTCGAAAGAAGGCGTAGGCCTGATCAAAAGCACCATCCAGCCGCTGCTGTATTTCCTTCCGATTTTCTCGGGAGCCATCGCGGACAGGATGGGATACCGCCGCACGCTGATGGTGGCCTTCACCCTCCTGGGCGGAGGTTACTTTCTCACCAGTCAGATGACAGAATACAGCGCAGTGTTTTTCGCGCTGGTGATCATGGGATTCGGCGCAGGTACGTTCAAACCGGTTGTTTCAGGGACCATCGCCAAAGTCACCGACGCGCGCACCAGCACTTTGGGCTTCGGCATTTTCTACTGGACGATCAATCTCGGAGCGTTTCTCTTCCCATTGATCCTCGTGCCGATGCTGAAATCAATCTCATGGCATTATGTGATCATGGCTTCCGCGTTCTGTACAGCCGCAATGCTGATTCCAACGATTTTTCTTTTCAAGGAGCCGAACGAAGCGCGTACGGAGAAAGAATCCTTCAGCGTTGCCGTCAAGGGTATTCTGCAGAAGCTCTATCTCGTATTCACTG
Organism: Bacteroidota bacterium; assembly: GCA_049663345.1. GTDB lineage: Bacteria > Bacteroidota > Ignavibacteria > SZUA-365 > SZUA-365 > SZUA-365. The sequence continues at coordinate 26,697 of JBATDG010000014.1, read as the reverse complement.
ACTGGCGATTCATCCTTTTCATCTTCATCTACTCCTGGTTCTGGATTCTCTATTTCCAGATGTTCGACAGTGTGCTTTGGTATGTGAAAGCATTCGTCGACGCTACCCCGCTCAATAACTTTGTGAATGGCCTGCTTGGCATCGACTGGCACTTCGACGTCGAACATGTGACCGTTATCAATGCCGGCACGATTATTCTGCTGCAGCTGTTTATTTCGCGAATTGTCAGCAAAACGAAGGCGCTGCCGACGATGGTGACCGGCATCGCGCTGGGAACTATCGGTATGGCCATTCTCGCGATAGACACCAGCATCTGGGTGTTCATGATCGGCATCATCATTTTCTCGATCGGCGAAATGACGGCTCACCCGAAATTCATCAGCTATCTCGGGTTGATTGCACCTCAGGACAAAAAAGCCACCTATATGGGCTTCGGCTTTCTCTACGGCGCCTTCGGCTCACTGATTGGCGGCATCCTCGGAGCCTTCCTGTACGTTCGCTTCATCGACAATCCGATGATCGCCTTCGTCAAGCAGACCGTTGCTGAACGCGGAATGAATATCAGCATGCCTGCTTCAATGTCCATCGAGGACGCGCTGAAAATCGGCGAAGATATCGGCCTGACGAAATTGGACATCTCGGCGCATGCATTCACGAGCGAACTCTGGCTGCTCTTCAGCGGTATCGGCGTACTCTGTATTGTCGGTCTGCTGACGTACCAGAAGTTTATCGGAACAAGGTCAGAGCATTGATCCTGACGTGTAGAGAACACATTTCGGACTGAAAACAGTAAGGGCGCCACAGCAATTGTGACGCCCTTTTCTTTTTATCGGAACTTGTTTAACGAACTGCTCCAGCTGCGGACCGCTGCGATGTTTCTGGAGGTTCACCTCAGCGACACCAGCCGAGACCAATCGCAGCAGAACCGGCCAGCATCCTGCACCGCAGCATGCCTACCTGACAACCACCATTTTTTTCACCTCGCGCTGCGAGCCTGAGCGGAGTTCGTAGAAATAGGCGCCGGGCCTGAGCGATTCGGCGGAGATGCGTACCTGATGGCTGCCGCTTTCACGATGCTCATCGAGAACTGTACTGAGCAGCTTGCCCTTTGCGTCGAAGATTCTGACGGTCACCTGGCCCGCATGTTCAAGTGTGAATGGTACGACTGAAGAAAGTGCACCGGAATTATTGCCGACCGGATTCGGATAATTCTGTCCTAGATTGAACATCAGCGGATGGTTTCTGCCGGTTTCTTCTGCAGTTGTGAGAATCGCTGAAGTCATCCACATTCCGCGTCCATGCGTGGCAGCATAAAGGACGTCACCTTCAGTAATTTTCAAGTCGTCGACGACAACGTTTGGTAAACCTTCGGTGAACGGCGCCCAGTTGAGTCCCCCGTCCCGGCTGACGTAGACACCAACATCCGTACCTGCAAACACGATCTCAGGATTTTTGTCCCAGATCGCGATCGCACCAACGGGAATATCAGGGAGCATTGTTTCAGGGGTTTCCCCTTTCATGAAGGTCCATGAACTTCCACCATCAACCGTCTTGTACACGCCGCTGCTGGAACTGAATCCAGCCGTGCCGATATATGCGATATCGCCGTTCGTCGGATGCACAGCCACATCGCCCAGATATAGATTTGGAAGTCCCGCATCGATGCGGGTCCAGGTAACAGTCGAGGAGCTGGCCAGGGCGTTTGTTGAGCGATATGCAAGAGAAGAATATCCAGTCACGCCGTAAAGTACATCGGGATTGCTTTTGCACAGATCGAGATTCTGGAATTGCGAAAGGGAGCTTCCGGAGCCGGTAAGGTCATCCGAGATCGGGTACCAGGTATTGCCGCCGGTTTCCGTACGATAGATCTTATTTCCACCGACGAACAGCGTATTGGAATTCGTGGGATGCATGATAAACGGCGTAACGAAACTGAAGAGATAATTGTTGCTCGCATCACGCAGTTCGAGTCCGTCCTGGATCGCACTGAACGAGGCACCGCCGTTCGTCGTTTTCCCGAGACGGCCATACTGATAGGCCACATAGAAAATATCGGGGTTGCTGTAATCGAATGCGACGTAGCCGCCATCTCCTCCCCAGTTAATGAGCTGCCTCCACTCAAGCGTCCCGGCATCGCCGATATTATTGCGGCGGTCCTGCGTTCCACCTGCCACGCGCGTTGGGGTTTGACGGTCATAGTTCATGGAATAGAACTGCATCGTTGCCAATCCGGCCCCCACCTCTTCCATGACGATTGTAGATTTGCGGCAGTCTGTGGTGCGGAACACGCCGCCGTCACTGGCCAGAAGCATGATGTCGGGGTTCGCAGGACTGAAATCAGCATCATGCATGTCAACCCAGGCACCGGCCAATCCAGTCTGTGTGGTCACCTGGCGGAAGGAGACTCCTGCATCCGTACTGCGCCAGCTATTGATGCCTCCGAAGAAAAGGACGTTCGCATCTGTTGGGTGAATGCGAATGAAAAGGTTGTAATCACCCTGGGAACGCAATGCCTCACGCATATTCGATTGTGATGAAGAAGGGAGCTTTACCCAGTTGTCGCCAAAATCGGTTGAGCGGAATATGCCGAGGAAATCCTGGTTTTCGGTCGGGGCGTATTTCGGAGCCCGATGCATGGCACAAATAACGGTACCAGGTACGGACAAACTTGCATCCATCACTACGTTTCCGATTGAGTCCGATGCGGGCAGGTTTGACGCGATTTTCTTGAAGGTGAAGCGATCGCCGCGTTCATCCGAATAATAGATTCCGTTGCTGCTGCGTCCCTGATTGTATCCAAAGCCGACGAGAATGCGATCGGGTTTCGCCTTGTCAATAGAAATGGTTCGCGCGGGACCGTTAAGCACGGCCTTCCATTCTCCACCACCATCGGTGCTGCGCATCAATGCTCCTGTCCCGCTGCCGTAGGTTGTAGCAGCGAAGATCAGGTTCGGGTCATCGGGATGGATCGCGATGAAGTTCACAGCGAGATCCTGTTCGTTGATCACGCCCTCCATTACATTCGTCCACGTCTCCCCTGCGTCCACGCTTTTGTAAATACCGTTCCCGTATACAGCGTCCCAATTGCTGCTGCCTTCTCCTGTTCCGATATAAAGCACGTCGGGGTTCACAGGATCGATGGCCATATGTCCGATCGCCAGCGTTGGAAGATGATCGGTCTTAGCTGTCCAGGACAAGCCGCCATTGGTGGATTTGAATAATCCCCCTGATGCTGCTCCGGCATAGACGATATTGCCGTTCGTAGGGTGATATTTGACCACGCGAATGCGCCCGGCAATTGTATTGGGACCAACGAAGGACCAAACATTAGCGAACGATTCCTTCCGCATCGCAAGACGCGACTTTTGGAATGCGAGCTGCTCGGTTGCATCGCGGAGTCCCTCGGAAATCCGTTTTGTCGAATTAAATATTCGCGGGATAATATACCAGTCGAGGTTGGGCTGGTTGCTGCTTCGTCCGTCCCTGACATCATCCTGCCGCTCTGACCTGAGCTGCATTTTTCTCATCTGTGTCTGAGAATAAACAGTTATGTCCTCATGCGGACTAAATTGAAGTATTGCGGCTGCTGAAAGCGAGGCGATCAGCAGCGTGGCGATGGAAATAATTCGTCGTTTCATTTTGAATCCTCCGGAGCAAACGAAAATTGCAGAGAGGATGGCTCCGTGTCCACAATTGCGTATATTCTGTGAAAAGCTATCGATAGTCAATCAGTTTCAGGCGAAACAAGTATTCTGCCTGATCTAAAAGATAAACCGTTCTGCTTTTCCAGACAATCTAAATCGGAAACTGATCATGCTCACTTCCCTGAATTCAGACGTACGACAACTGCTTTTGCGCACCGCACGCGAAGCGATTCTTGCTCAGTTTGATGGCGAAGAACTGCCACCGCCTGAGCTCCCTTATACTCCGGAAGCAAGCGGTGTATTCGTCACGGTACATGTCTCAGGCAACCTTCGCGGCTGCATCGGTTTTCTCGAGCTCGGTGACGGACTCCTTGATACCATCGCCGAAGCGGCGCGACGTGCTGCTGCGAACGACCCTCGTTTCTATGCTGTGAGAGAAGACGAGATGGATGATTGCCACCTTGAGATCACTCTGCTTGGTCCGATCGAACGTATCGATGATGCTGATGATTTTGAAATCGGACAGCACGGACTGACTCTCGATTGTCAGGGACGCCGCGGATTGCTGCTTCCGCAAGTGCCAATCGAACGCGGATGGGACAAGGCGGCATTTCTCACTGGCCTCTGTCAAAAAACCCGTGTACCTGATCGCAGCTGGGAAGAGCCCGCTGCAATTTTGTCGCGCTTCGCAGGAGTAGTCATCCGTGAAGATGATGCGCATGAATCCTGAAGTCAGTGCTTCCAGAGGTTTGGAGCGTACTTTTTGATTTGAGGAATGTATGATGAAAGCCATGAAGATACGTCCCCCGGCAGTTAGCGGTCTTTTCTATCCCGCCGATCCGACGGTGTTGTCAGTTACGGTGGATCAACTCCTCGATCAGCATCCACCCGCCCATACCGAAGGCAAGGTCATCGCGATCGTCAGTCCGCACGCAGGATACGCATATTCGGGACCGACAGCTGCGGCTGCATATTCATTGCTCAGGCATCGGCCGTTCCGCACTGCCGTCATCGTTTCACCCAGCCACAGGGAATACTTCAACGGAGTTTCCGTCTATGACGGCGATGCATATCGAACTCCTCTGGGATTGATCAACGTCGATGTGGAACTGCGGGAAAAGCTGCTCGCATACAAGGGCGTCATCACTTCCTCGGAAATGGGGCATCGCAACGAGCACGCGATTGAAGTGCAGCTGCCGTTTATTCAACGCATCAATCCTGAAGCGAAAATCCTGCCTATCATCATGGGAGATCAGAGCAGCGAGCATTGCTTTCTTCTCTCCCGCGCACTCGCGGAAATTCTTACTCCGGACTGCATTCTAATTGCCAGCAGCGATCTCTCGCACTTCCACAACCAGGATGAAGCGCTGCTGCGGGACAAAATTGTCGCGGAGGATATCGCCGCATTCAAGCCTATGCAGCTTCTGGAAAATCTCAGCAGCAAGCGAGCCGAAGCCTGCGGCGGCGGACCGATAGCCGCAGTTATGACCGCATCGCAGGCGGTTGGAGCTGATCGAAGCACAGTGCTGCATCAATGCACTTCCGGCGACGTGACCGGAGAGATGCAGCGCGTCGTCGGGTATATCTCCGCCGCTTTTACGTTAAGCAGAAAGTCCTGACCAGTGGCCGCGGCAGTCCCTTCCATCGTACTGATCGGCGCCGGGCGTGTCGGCATGAATGTTCTCCGGCACTTATCTCGCCTCGGGATTCCCGTCGCTGCTGTGATCGAACGCGATTCCACACGACATCCGCTCATTCGTGCTCTGCATCCCGCTGCCGCCGTCGCTGCGGTACTCCCGGACTCTCTCCCGGTAGAAGCGCAGCTCTGCATGATCGCCGTTGCTGACGGTCAGCTGCCCGGAGTTGTGAGGGAGTTGAGTGAGCTGACTTCATTACCGGAAGGAATTATATTCTTTCACTCCTCGGGTACACTGGATTCGTCCATACTGATGCCGCTGTCAGATCGGGGATGCATGACCGGCTGCATTCATCCCATGCAGAGCTTTTCAGGCGACGATCTTCCTGATGGAGCCCTGAGTGGCATCGGCTGCGGAATTGAAGGGAACGACGATTTCTGGCTGGAAGGCAGGCAATTCGCGAAACGCATCGAATGGCAGCCGCTGCGCATTGACCGGGAGAAAAAAGCCCTGTATCACGTGGCAAACGTGCTCGCGGGAAATTTTCCTATAGTGCTGGCGGCGCTGGCCGAAGGGATGCTCAGGGAATCCGCCACAGATCCATCACAGGCACATATTGCTCATTTCCTCCCCATGATGCGTACCGTGCTCGAGCGTCTTGCCGACACTCCCGCTGCAACCGCGCTGACGGGACCCGCCGCCCGCGGCGATCATGACGCCATTCTTCGACATCTCGCTGCGCTCGAAGTCCTGGATCCGCAGCTCCGTGAGGTATACGATGCACTCACTCGCGCGGCAATGAAGCTTGGAGAAAAACGATAAGGCATCCCGCCTGTCGGCTATCGTCTATCGTCCCGCGGATTCACTCTCGTGAACCGCCTGCAATAACACCCTGCGCTCTTTTTCCCAATGATATTCTTCCGTGGCGGCAAGGCAGGCAGCCCGGGTGCGCGTATATCTGTCGCTGTCGTCGAGCAGGGTGCGAATCGCTTTGCACACAAGCTTCAGGTTGGTCGGATCTATCGCGATGCCTGCGCCGGTCTCCCGAAGCACTGCACCGATTTCCGGAAAATCACTTCCGATGACGGGAACGCCCGAGGCGATGTATTCAAAAAGCTTGTTGGGAAGACTGAAGAAATAGCTTTGTCCCAGGTTTTCAATGAGACACATACCCAGGTCCGCGGAAGCGGTATATACCGGAAGTTCTGTTGAAGGAACGGCCGGTAATATGGTCACGCGATCCGCAATTCCATTGATCTGTGCCGAGGCCTTGATTTCATCACGCAATGCCCCATCGCCCAGAAATACGAGATGACAGTCCGGGAGCTCCATAAGCGCTTCGAGAAGAATGTATGCGCCGCGGCCTTGCTGTAAGCCGCCCTGCGAGAGCAGAATGCGCCGATCTGCGGGAATCGCACAGACCTCGCGCAATTTGTCGGAAGCTGTGGGAATTGGGAAATCCGGGAGATTGCGTATCACCCGCACATCAGGATAACGTTGCCGAAGAATTTCAGCGATGGACTCGTTCACGGTAAAAACAAGCGCTGCGCGTTTGGCATACCGGCGTTCCGTCCAGGACCAGAAACGCTGCATGAGGGGACGTCCCTGCAGCGCAGCGACGGAAGTATACAATTCCCTGGCGTCGTACATAAGCGGCCGGTGCAGCGCTTTCGCGGCCCGGGCTGCTGCCGGCAGCGAGTACAGATCCGAGGCAATCAGCAGATCTGCTCCGAGATGCCGTGCCGATTTCGATGCAAGCCGCCAGAACTTCGGCAGCTTCTGCCTCAGACTGCCTTTCATCGGAAACGAAATCAGATTGAACTTCCCCTCATTCCCTGTATTTCCTTCATTCCCTTCATTCCCCTCCCACAACTCCGTCAGCTGAATAACCGTCACCTCCGCAGCATCCGCACAAGCCGAGGCAAAGCGCCGCAGACGCGAGTCGCGCGTCACATCCCCGACAAAGGTGAAGCAGATGTGCAGCCTTTGCGACATGGCGGACTACAATGTGATGGAAAGTGCGACGGTATGCGCGTTTCCGAAGGTGGCGGAAAACGGTGTGAATGCATAATCGAAGCGAAGCGTACTGTAATTAGCTCCGGCGCCGAAGGAGACGCTCCGATTATCATAACCACTTTGATATCCGAGACGCAGAAAGACAACTCCGAGATAATCGAATTCCGCACCGACATTAATATGGGTTGTGCTTTCCTCAAGGAGGGTCAGACCCTCGGCAGAAAAGTTCAGCGCGCCCTCAACAGCGTCCATCGGAATCGTGTATGCAGCACCGTAGCGCATAAGCATCGGAAGCTTTGTGGCTACCGTCCGCAGTTCCGTCATACTTCCCACATTTGCCAGTGTGATGCCAGTCTTGAGATTTGCGAGATCCCCTTGGGAAAAAGGACGCACAGCAAGGCCGAAATCAAAGGCATAGCCGCCAGCTTCGTCCACATAGATTTTCTCAAACACATACTTTGCGGTGACACCTACATCTACTCCGTCAGCAATCGCGAGAGCTGCGGTCACGCCGCCGGCAAAATCGCGATTATCGCTGATAGCGTCAGGGTCGCCGGGCTGGTCCCGAATCTCGATACCGCCGACGGTGGTCAGTCCCATGTAGAGTCCGAAACTCCAGCTGCTGAACGGCACGCTCACTCCCACAAATTCCGTCGTAATGTCCGACATCCACATGTTGTGCAGAATGGTGACAGAGGCTTCGCTGTCATCCGCGATCAGCGCAGGATTGTAATACATCGCGCTTCCCATATCGGCGTCCGCGACGCCGGCATCACCCATTCCCATCGAGCGCGCGCTGGCGCCGACCTTAAGAAATGAGAGACCGCTGCCTCCCGATTGCGCAAAAAGGACTATCGGATCGGCAATACAAACCATGGCGAAAAGCACTGCTGCGTATAGAAGAATGCGTGTCCGTCTCATGCGGAAAATCCCTTATTGTTAGAACTGCAAAGCGAAGGAAAGCACATGCGTCGGCGAAGGCGCGACGGGTTCGAGAATGAAAGCGTAGTGAATCACCGGCTGCAGCTGGGCGATCGGCTGGCTGACGGAAAATCCGAAGCTGGGACGGGGATCGATGCCCGCATCGGAAAAATCGATGCGCTCGACGCCGCCGCGCAGCCAGATGTTTTTCGCGATGGGGACTTCCAGACCGACACGGGCAAGGAAGACATCAGCCACAGATTCAACATCGACCGCTGCGATACCAGACTCACCCGGAAGCGTATATCCGATGCCGAGTCTGTAAATACGGGCGAAAGGATCTTCCGTGGAATTGCCGTTCTCGGCTCCGTAGAGCTCGGAGGTATCCCATTTGTACTTCGTCAGCAATTCCTGAGCGACCAGACCTACGCGCACTGAAGGCGATACGGTGTAGAGCATACCGACATCCAGGCCGAACCCCGATGAAGTCACTCCGCTGTACAGCCCCGAGTAGTAGAATTTCGCGTTGAAGCCGAAGGCCAGTTTGTCTGAAAACCGCGTACCGAAATTGACAGCGAACTGGTTCTCAAATACGCTCAGCAGATCTGTTTTGAAGCCGTCGCTGTCGTAGCCCTGAATGTTTGCATCCCCGGCATTGATCCACGAAACCGACACACCGGAAATGGATTGGACGCCAGGCTCGTCGGCATAGATGGTCGCGTCCTTATCGTAGACGCGAATCATCTGCGTGTAGCTGATCTGATTGAATTTGCGATCAAGCGCGAGAAATCCGTAGCTGCCGTGAAGCACGTGGCCTTCCTGAAAAGCACTCAGGGCTGGATTGTAATATGTGGAAATCGTCCCGCTGTTGACGGTCGTCATGGCATTTCCCATGCCCTGGCCGCGTGCACCAAAGCCCATTCGTGTGAATGCGCCCGCTGTGCCGTTCTGGGCTTGCAGCGGCAGCGCGCAAAGCAGGAGGACGAAAACGTAGATGGTGTTTTTCTTCATGATTCTGCGTGTTCTCATTTACTGCAATGCTATGGCTTTGGTCCAGACGGGGTCTTCGTCGCCCAGGGTGACTTTGATGTAGTAGACGCCGTTTGCGACCTGCTTGCCGCCGTCGTCACGCCCATCCCATATTTCATCGTGCTCGGTATCGATCTGACGGCTGGTATTATTCAGCAGCACTCGCACCGGCATCATGGCGAAATCGTAGATGTGAATCGCAACGCTGCCTGAGTTATTCGTCTTGTAATGAATCCGGAGTACTTCATCGTCAGGCGCGAAAGGATTCGGATAGGCATACACTTCGGCGGGAGACGAAACCGCTTGAGAGGCGCCGAATATCGTCCAGTATTTCCCAAAATACTCTTCCGTACCGTCATGCGTCCGCATCAGACCATCGGAGTTGGCGACGAAAATGTCGTCCCCGATGGCAGCAGCTGCGTAGCAGCGTTCGTCGGAAGCGACACGGCGGGAATTCTTATCGACAAAGCGCGAAGTACCGATCCAGCTCTGTCCCGCATCGTCCGAGCGGTAAATGCCGCTGTTAGTAGGCACGTACACAATTTCGCCCTTGAAGCCGAAGTTGTGAGCGAATTCTCCGCGCAGCGTCGTACGCCATGTTCTGCCCATATCGGTGGTGACGCTCACAGCCCGATATTCGACGGGATTCAGCGCGTTGACTGTAGCCGCCCAGACATGGGTCACGCCGCCGATCACATTGTGTCCGATTCCGACCACAAAATTTCCGGAGATGGGCTCGGTCTGATTATTGAAGGAAGATTTCCGCCACGAAACGCCGCCGTCGGTGGAGAGATTGATCCCGCCAGCCGTTCCGACCCAAATCGTGTCGTCGTTCATTGCGTGGACAGAAAATACACGATGGTTCAGGCTTTCCTGAAGTCCGAGATCAGGACGATTGACGGGCGAAAGGTCAAAATCGAGACTGTCATTCGGAGAAATCGAATCGATTTGATCAGGCGGCAGCACTACCGGGAGAAAGGTCTGTCCCCCATCGGTCGATGTGCGCAATCCGCCGGCGAAACTCGCAGTGAATACTGCCCGGCTGGTAACCGCCAGATCGTAGGTGATATTATTGATGTCCGTCGTGACAGCGAGTGCGGTGATCGTGTTGTTGCCGTACTTGATTTCGTAGGTGGACATATCCTCCGCTTCCTTCGGCTGAGGAACGATCTTCCAGGTACGCCCGAAGTCAGTGGAGACGGCGAGTCCGAGTCCTTTCGGCAGCGAACCCTGGTCCGTTTCTTCAGAACCGGCAAGCGAGGCCCACATCACACCGTCATGTCCCTCGAGCGCCGCAATATCTTCAAGATCGAATGGTGCGGCATCTCCGAGATGCTGCCAGGTCGCGCCCTTATCCGGCGTAAAATCGATGCCCTTGCCCCCTGCCATCCACAGCGTATCGCCTCGGACAAACAGGTCGACGGCGCTGTTGGAAAGCGGACGATCGGCACTGCCGGCGAACGTTTTGGTGAGCGAAAATGTCTGCGGTATTTCCTGCGCCTGCATGGTCGCTGCTGCAAGCAGCATTGCGCAAATCAGGCTTCCCTTTGCTAAAAATCTGAGCTGCATCAGCGAACAATCAATTTGTGAATGACGACATTACTGGAAAGGCTGGAAAAATCCAGCGCGCGAAACTCAAAACGATATTCTCCCTTCAACGTGGTGGGAGGCATCTGCAGTTTGAGGGTGTAAATTCCATCTCCGGCGGTGACATCACCGTGCAGAGCAAGTCCGTCATCATACATGATATTCGGGTTGCTGGTAGATGGACGGCCGTTTGGCAGGAAGGAATTGAAATAAACCTGTTTGATATCCGCGAGACCGCTCTGATCTGTTACTTCTGCCGTCATCGAGAACACGACGGTCTGAATCTGCAAATCCAGGGTGTCGGGCGCGGTAACCGCAATGATCACCGGCGCAATGCTGCCGTAAATAAGGCGGAACTTCGAGAGCCCGGTATTCAGCGCAGTACCCCATTCGTCGGTGCCGAATACATCGACGCGATAATCGCCGACGTCGCCGCGCTTTCTATCGAAAGCGATATCAGCCTCCCAGGTCAGCGGCGTGGAGGACGCGTGCAGATCGCCGCTCTGCAGTACAGAGGATTTTCCGTCGAGACGAATCTCATAGCGAAGCGTCGAGACGGCGCCGCCCTGTCCCAGCGGTTCAGAAACCTTGATAGAAATGCGAATCGGGATGGTGACAGGATCATCGGCTGATTTGTCCTGTCCCGCTTTCACGTTCAGTGTATCCGTATCGACAACGTAGGCAGATAACTCCATGTCAGTCAACAGGATATGACTGTACATTGGACTTGAATCTACTGTGGTGGAGTCATCGCTGCACCCGATTGCGATGAAGGCGGCGAAGACGAGCAGGAGGATTTTTTTTGGGGTCATATTTTGATGCTACGGTTTTGTACGTATGATGAAGCCGGGGCATGTCAGAGGACATTGCCCCGGCTTACAATCACACTTCAAGGAGGCCTTCACAACATACATTCCCGCCTTTCCAAAGTCAATTGGAAAACGGAGACAGCATTGATTATTGCCCATCAGAGCAGGTAAATCGGGGCGGGAGAAAGGCAGACAAGGAACATGGCATAGGATGCCCAGCCGAGCATGCGGCGTCGGGAGCCAAGTCCTGCAAAATCAGGTACTTCCGGATGCTTCACCTTGATGAATACCGTGATAAGCAGCGCCCAGAACAGCCAGCCCGGCCAGAAGATTGCCTCAAAATGCGGGATGGATTCCATGATTCTAAGTGCGAGATCTGAAAACCCAACCAGATCCAGCAGAGCGGGAAAAATACCCATTCCACCGAAAAACAGTAGTAACGTAACGGTAATTCTTCCTACGAGATGCTGATTATCTCCGAACATCGCATACGTGACGTGGCCGCCATCAAGCTGACCAGCCGGAAGCATGTTCAGAGCGGTGACCAGCAAGCCGAACCATCCTGTTATAAGGAGAGGATAATGATACATCTCGCTCATGGGAGGAATATAGGCGCCGCTTTTGCTGAAAAAATGCTCCAGGAAGGAATACAGCAGCGGTGATCCGAATGTCAGTGTGAATCCGGCAGAAGCACCGGGAGACGATCCCGCGGCAAAATTATAATCCGGGTGAATAGCGAGCAGAAAATCATGTCCCGGCAGAGTCATGAAGCCGAGCATGAGCACGAGTATGCTCGCGATGAAGCCGGCGATGGGTCCTGCAATTCCGATATCAAACAGCGCCGATCGATGAGGAATCACCTGCTTCGTCTTGATGACGGCACCAAGTGTCCCGAAATTGACAAAGCCCGGAAGAGGCGGAAGCGGGATGTAGTACGGCAGAGTTGCGCGCACGCCGTGCTTTCTCGCCGCAAAATAATGCCCGAACTCATGACAGCTGAGAATGAACAGTGCGGAAAAGCTGTATGGAAATCCGACGGAGAAATTGGCAAGGTCGTATTGTCCCTGCCACATCATTCCGGCGATGTTTGTGGTGGTGAATGTGAGAATGAACAGGGCGAGATGCTTCGCGATTTGAAGGGGCGCGAGTTCCGCTTCACGCACGCCTGTCGAATACTCCATTGAAGGTTCCATTCTATTCTTTGTTGATCAAGATGAATTGGTCAAACGATCAGCCGGTAGACCAGAGCTGCCTGCGAAGCACCCGGGCCTGCTTCCCCGGCCGTAATTTCTTCTGATCGAGAAGTGCGGAAAGTATGTCGCGCACAGTGGTAAAGGAATAAAACCGCCGAAAGGTAATATTGTGTTCCTGGCACCACCCTTCGAGAGGACCGCGAGCAAAAACCATGTCGGCATACGCTGCTGCTTCGAAATCTGATGAACCGTCGCCGATGTAGACGATGAGATCTTCGTCCTGCGAAAGCAGCGCCACGTGATTGCTCTTGCAATGTGCGACTTGCGGACATCGACGATCCGAATATGGGAAATCCACCGCCGGGGGACCTTCACCCAGCCGCATGCGATTCGCACGCATTTCTACTTCCACTCCCGCCCGATGCAGTAATCGCGTGATATAGGCATCAAAGCCATCGCTGAGAATTATCAGCGGATACGCGTGTTCACTGCACCAATCCACGAAACGAGCAAAGGAGGGGTCAATTTCAAATGTAGAAAGGAAGGCATCGAGCATTTCTTCCGTCAATCGGGGAATGCCTTCATAGAGCCGCTGGTAGGTCGCCACGGCATCGACATTTCCTTTATTCCATTCCTCAAGCACCCTCTCGATGTTCGAGTCAGTGCAGAAATGGCGCAGAAGTTCCTCTCCGATATCCTCCCTGGTGATGGTTCCGTCGAAATCCGAGAAGATGCGCACGGTCGGCAGCGGACGTTCAGTTGAGGTCATGTCCCTGAAAACCCGCTGATGAGAAACAACATTGTCACTGAAGCGCTTCGCGTCTTACTTGGTTTTGTCGCTGCTGCTTTTTTCTTCGAGACTGATGTCTTCCTGAATATCCTTGGCAGCCTTGCGGAATTCCTTGATCCCTTTGCCGAGCCCTTGTGCCAGTTCGGGAATCTTTTTCGCACCGAAGAAAATCACGATGAGAAAGATAATGATGAGAATTTCCCATCCACCAACATTGCCGAACATAAAGACCTCCTATGAAAGAACGGGCACATCGCCCGAAATTGCGTTGAATAAGGAAGAAAAAACACCGAGTCCGTCATCACTGCCGAGCAGCTGCTCGACTACGCGTTCCGGATGCGGCATCATACCAAGGACATTGCCCTCCTTGTTGATGATGCCGGCGATGTTGTGAAGCGAGCCGTTGGGATTTGCGAATTCAGTCAGCAGACCGTTCGGATCCGAGTAGCGGAACACAACCTGGTCGTTTGCCTCGATGTCTTCGAGCGTATCTTGGTCAGTATAGAAATTTCCCTCTCCATGGGCAACGGGAATCGATATGACCTGACCTGCTTCGAATTGATTGGTGAACGCTGTGCCGGGATTCTCCACGCGGAGCTGCACTTCGCGACAGACGAATTTGAGCGACTCGTTGCGCAGCAGCGCTCCCGGAAGCAGCTGCGCCTCGGTGAGAATCTGGAAGCCGTTGCAGATGCCGATGACATATCCGCCGCGTTCCGCATGCCGGACAACTTCCTTCATGATCGGAGAAAATTGGGAAATCGCTCCGCAGCGCAGGTAGTCGCCATAGGAAAATCCGCCCGGGAGGATGATCACATCCACGTCCTGCAGATTTCCTTCCTTGTGCCACAGAAATTCAGCCTGTGCACCGAGCACGTGTTTGACTGCGTGATAGGCGTCATGGTCGCAATTGGAACCGGGAAAGACGACTACGCCGAATTTCGCTTTTGCCATGATGAGCCCTTACGCTTCGTGAAGTTCGTAGGTGTAGTCTTCCATGACCGGATTCGCCAGAAGCTTGGCGCAGACCTCGATCACGGCCGCTTCCGCTTTGGCCCGCTCCGTCTCTTCGACCTGCAGTTCAATAAGCTTGCCGATGCGCACGCCTGAAAGCGCCTTGAACTCGAGCGACTGCATTGCATGCTCGATGGCCTTCCCTTCCGGATCAAGGATTGACGAACGGAGTTTCACGGTGATAATAGCCTTGAACATGAGAAACCTTTATAATTTCGAATCGATGATTGCAGTATCTGTGTCTTCTTCATCAAGATCCTCTTCCGGTTCGTCCGGCTCTTCAGACTCGTCGACTTCATCATCGTCAGGACTGCGCTGATAAAGCTTGCGTATTTTTCGGCCTGCAGCAAACACCGGTCCGCTGACGATGAGCAGCATAATCATCGGAAAGACAAGCTTTCCTTTTGAAATACCAGCAATGATGGCTCCGACGACAATCAGGATAATCAGCACCGGATGTTCCTTGAAACCGCGTTTGGTAAGCTTGGGAACAACAGGATAGCTGACGGTGCTGATCATGAGAATGCCGCAGGCTGCGGTCAGCAGCAGAAGCGATTGCTGAAGAATCACCTGCGTCTGTATGGCCTCTGCGCCGAAATACATGACAAAGGAAACGAGAGTCAATGCCGATAACGGAATGGGCATACCGCTGAAATGATCTTTGGAAAATCCGACCAGCTGAACGTTGAAGCGAGCCAGGCGAAGAGCTCCCATGATAAGCGGCGCCGCTGAAACCAGGATGCCCAGAGCTCCCCACTCGTGGAGAGCAAGGGCGTAAATCAGGTAGGAAGGCGCCACTCCAAAGCCCACAACGTCGGCGAGGGAATCAAGCTCAACGCCGAATTCACTGGCGGAATTCGTGAGCCGGGCCATGAGTCCGTCAAGAGAATCGCAGATAGCAGAAAGAACGACGTACCACATTGCTGGAGTAAACTGTCCGTGCGATGCGGAAATAATGCTCAAAAACCCGAAGTAGATGTTCAGGACTGTGAACAGGTTTGGTACGATCGAACGGCTGAGGTGAATGCGCAAGGACCTACCGCTATCTGGTTTGAATTATTGCTTGACGACTGCGAGCACTGTTTCGCCGGCGACTACGTGCTGATCCATTTTTACAAGTACTTCTGCGTCGAGGGGCATGAGAACATCCACGCGTGAACCAAACTTGATCATGCCGAACCGCTCTCCAGCCACAGCGCTGTCCCCTACTTCGAGAGGACACACGATACGTCGGGCAACAAATCCTGCGATCTGCTTGAACAGCACTTTGAAACCGCCGGTGTTGATGCCTACGAGCGTGCGTTCGTTCAGATCGCTGGCCTTGTCCTCGAACGCCGCGAAAAACTGTCCTTCGACGTAGCGGAAGAATTCGATTTTTCCGTTGACGGGGAAACGATTGACATGCACATTCAGCGGGGACATGAAAATGCAGACCTGCTTCACCTTGCCGCCGAGATATTCCATTTCCTCGACTTCGCTGATGTTCACTATTTTTCCATCGGCAGGCGAGATAATACCGCCTTCAACCGTGGGAGTCGAACGATCAGGATCGCGGAAAAAATTCATTGTGAAAATGAATGCGGCTGCACCTAAAACGATAAGGACGATGCGCACCGGCACATTCGAAGTAAATAGACCGATCAACACCACGGCAATGGAGATAATCAGAATAGGGATAGCGACGTCGAGACCGTACTTTGTCAGCATATTTTTTTCAATGGTAAGGAGGCCGGAATATGTGCCGGCAGTATCTCCCAAGATACCGATTTCGCGTCTTGTTTCATAGTTGCAAGGATGGTTGTCCATACCCGCAGTTGATTTTCCATGACGACTCGCCTAACTTTATAAGTTTGCAAGCATTGAGGACATCCCCTTGACCTTCAGCCAATTCCTGTTCCGCAACCGAAGCTATACGCCGCTGCCTTTCCTGGCGGTCATGCTGATATTCGCGCAACCCACGCTGACCAGTCTGATCGTCGGCTTTTTCGTGGCTGCTCTCGGAGAATTTTTGCGCGCCGCCGGTGTTTTTTATGTCGGCAGCGAAACTCGCGTCACCGGTTCGGTGGGAGCGAGCAAGCTGGTGACGTCCGGACCTTTCTCCTACACGCGTAATCCGCTGTATGTCGGGAACATTCTCATCTACCTCGGCATCGGCATTATGTCGCTGGCGCTTTTTCCCTGGCTGCAGCTGTTTGCCCTGGTCTGGTTCGTTTTCCAGTACACCCTGATCATCAAGGAAGAAGAGAGCTTCCTCCGCGAACATTTCGGACAGGAATACTCCGACTACTGCGCCAAGGTGCCCCGGTTCTTCTTCCGCTTCACTCCCTATGCTTCGTGGCATCCTGTGGACATTGACTGGAAAGCCGGTTGGAGTTCGGAATCCCGCACGCTGCAGGCCTTTGCTGTAGCGACACTCATTCTCATCATTATCTGGCTGGTTCAGACGGCATGAACCCGAACACTCCGCGGATCATGATCATTGCGGGGGAAGCTTCCGGCGACTTGTACGGCGCGCGACTGATGCGTGCCTTCCGTTTGCTGCATCCAGAAGCAGAGTTTTTCGGCATCGGGGGCGACCTCATGCGCGAGGAAGGCGCGGAGCTGCTCTACCATATCAGTCAGACTGCGATAATGGGATTCGTCGAAGTCGCCAAACACTATCCGTTTCTGAAGGAGATGTTCGCCAACTGCGAAAAGCAGTATGCCGAGCGCGGTCCCGATGCGGTGGTGCTGATCGATTACCCCGGCTTCAATCTCCGCTTCGCGAAAAAGGTGAAGGAAGCAGGCGGACGCGTGCTGTATTACATCAGTCCGCAGGTCTGGGCCTGGGGAAAAAACCGGGCGCAGAAAATGGTCGGACTCATCGACCACCTGGCCTGCGTATTCCCTTTCGAAGAAAAACTTTTCAACGACATCGGCATTCCCACAACGTTTGTGGGACATCCGCTGGTAGAAATTCTTGAGAATGTCGATCGGGCGAAATTCCTTTCCACACACGGACTGCCGACTGATAAACCGATACTCGGGTTGTTTCCGGGGTCCCGCGAACAGGAAGTTCATCGGCTGCTGCCGGCGATGCTTGAGGGAGCGCGGCATGTACGCAAGCGCACCGACTGTACGATTGCCGTGGGAGCGGCGCGACTGCCCGACAGCATGTATGAGCCGTATCTCAAGAACACGCATGATGTCTATCTCATCCGAGGCGCCACGCACGGACTGATGCAGCACAGCCATGCGGCGGTGGTTGCTTCGGGTACCGCGACCGTGGAGACTGCCTGGTACGAAACACCGATGGTCATTGTATACCGCGCCTCCTGGCTTAACTACCAGATTGGAAAGCGGCTGGTCAACGTGGATAATATCGGGATGGTGAATATACTTGCCGGGCACAGGATCGTCCCGGAATTGCTGCAGGCGGATGTCCGCGACGCATACATCGCGCAGTACATCATGCCGTATTTCACCGATGAAAAAACGCGCAGCGCAACAATCGAAAATCTGCGTCTTGTAAAAAAGCAGATGGGAAGCGCCGGGGCCTCCCAGCGTACTGCGGAAATCCTTGCAAATCTAATTCGCGGAAATTGATTCGAAGCGTTCTCCCGCCTCGATCCGGTGTCCCCTCAAATACTCTTCGGCAGACATAAGCTTGCGTCCTTCCGGCTTGAGTGCGCGGATCACTATGCTGCCGCTGCCGCACTGCACCTGCAATCCGGAGTCTGAACCGACCACGCTACCACCAATGCCGTTGGAAGCTTCTTCCGAGACTACGCTTTCCAGTATCTTCATCTCCGCTCCGCGAAGAGTGCTCCAGGCCGCGGGGTGGGGACTCAGCCCACGAATATGATTGTGCACCTCGCGCGCGCTTTTCTCCCATGGAACGGCACAGGTTACGCGCCATATTTTCGGTGCGGGCGTCGCCTGTTCGTCATTCTGCGCCTGCGGCACGGCCACGCCTTTCTCAATAACATCGACAGTGTTTCGCACAACACGCGCTCCCGCCTCCGCGAGCAAATCGTGCAATTCTCCGGCGGACATATTCTCATGCATAGCCACGCGTTCCTGCAGGAGAATATTTCCGGTGTCGACTTTTTTCTGCAGAAAGAATGTCGTCACTCCGCTCTCACTGTCGCCGTTCATTAGCGCCCAGTTGATCGGCGCCGCTCCGCGGTAGCGCGGCAGCAGCGACGCATGCAGATTGAAGCTGCCGGCGGAGGGAATGGTGAAAACTTCTTCGGGGAGAATGCGGAAAGCGACGATGACAAAAAGCTGCGCATTGAAAGCGCGGAGAGCATCAGCGAAAGCGGGATCGCGCAGGTCGTCGGCTTCGAGTACAGGAATTCCCATGTCCACTGCTGCGGCCTTCACGGGAGTGGGACTCAGATGCTGTCCCCTGCCCCGCTTTTTATCCGGCGCAGTTACCACGCAAGCGATGTCATGCCCCGCCTCAAAAAGCGTACGAAGAGACGGCACTGCGAAATCGGGTGTTCCCATAAAAACTATACGCATGCGGATCTCCTTATTAAACTTCCGCCCCTTCAGGGCTGCTTACTGCCTACTGCGTTTCTGGGGCCGAGCCGTTGGCTCGCCCCTACGTCAAAGCAGCCGAAAGGCGCCTGTGGTTGCGTGATCAAGCCGTTGGCTCGATCACGATCGCAATTCAGTGCATTTTCCTGCCTCCTGCGGCGCAGCCTCCTGCGGCGCAGCCTCCTGCGGCGTAGCCTAAAGCGTCAGCTCGGCATTTGAAGCCATGGCGTAATCGGCATCGCCCTCGCCGGCGCGGATTCTTTTCAGCACCGGGATCAGAAGGCGCTTGCGGAGGCCTCGCAGGTAGTCCGTGAAGAAAATTCCTTCGAGGTGATCCGCCTCATGCTGAATGACGCGCGCGAGAAAGTCATCGACTTCCATTTCCTGCGGCTCGAAGTTGGCATCCCGAAACTGGATATGCAGTTTTTCGAGACGAAATATTTCTTCCCGCACATTCGGCACGCTGAGACAGCCCTCTTCATAGCCGATTTCCTCGCCCCACAGATCGGTGATCTTCGGATTGATGAACACAAGCGGCTTACTTTCCTCGAAGCCCTCGACGGGACGAAGATCAATCACGAACAGCGATTGTCCCACGCCCACCTGATTGGCGGCAAGACCGACGCCGTTCGCCTTGTCCATGGTTTCGAACATATTGATGATCAGCTGAGTCAACTCCGTTGAAGGACCAGCGATCTCGCGCGTCTCTTCGCGGAGCACCTGCGCGTCATAAGGATATATCGGAAGAATGGCCATGATTTCCACCTGATGAAACAGAACGTCTTGTGTGCAGTACGGGAATTCCCGTACTTTGCGTGACAACAAAGATAATCACGAAATAATTGCGGATACAACCGGTATGAAACTGGAACTCAATGGCAAACGGGCCTTCGTGGCCGGATCGAGCGACGGCATAGGACGCGCAATCGCCGAAGGACTCGCCGCCGAAGGCGCTCACATCATGCTCTGTTCACGAACGGAAGCAAAGCTTTCGGCACTCGCCGAGTCCCTCCGCAACAGCGGTGCGGAACGCGTGGAATTCATCGCAGCGGATCTCGACAATCCTGAAGAAATCGTGCGGGTAGTGATATCCACACTGTCTACATTCGGCGGAATCGATGTGCTCGTCACCAACAACGGCGGACCCAACCCCGGCGATTTCCTCTCAATGAGCGAAGAAGATTGGCTGGCTGGCTACAACCGCACGCTGATGAGCGGCATCCGCCTCATCCGCGGCTTCCTCCCCGGAATGATCGAACGCGGCTTCGGCCGTGTGATCAACGTGACCAGCATTTCAGTCAAGCAGCCCGTGCAGCGATTGCTGCTGTCGAACACCTTCCGTGCGGGAGTGACTGGCATGGCGAAGACGCTGTCCGACGAAGTCTCGAAACATGGCGTGACGGTAAACAACATTGCTCCGGGCTACATCGCCACCGGCAGACAGGCGCAGCTCTTCACCGATCGCGCTGCGAAAGCGGGTATTACCGTGGACGAAATTCGCGAGCAGCTTGTCGCGAATATTCCTATGGGACGCATAGGCACGCCGGATGAAATAGCGCATCTCGCTGTATTCCTTGCCAGCGCCCGCGCATCCTACATGACCGGCACCACGATTCAGGTGGACGGCGGTTTGTTCCGGGGATTGATGTAAACCCAGCCCGGGACCCGAATCATTGTGTTGTATCGCAGCGAACGTCAGTGAAGGATTACTATCGGTTTCGCGTGCGTCCCTTGCGTGGTCAGCATCTGCAGCATGTAAGCACCGGGAGCAACACCTCCGAATGAAGCCGGAATGTGGTGCTCGCCTGCGGACAGTTCAGCGGAATGAATGCTCTTCACGGTACGTCCGTACATGTCAGTAAGAAGCAGTTCTGCATGTCCGGCAGCCGTGATTCGCACAAGTATTTCCGCATTATCGCGAACCGGCAGCGGCGAACAGGAAACGATCTCACAGCTTGAAACTGCTGGCATGACCTGCCCCACTGACACGGGATCGGCCGTGAGCTGCGTGCGCATGATGACGTCGCCTCCGATTGCGAAAGCAGCGGAATCGCCCGCAAATCCGCATTCTGAAAAAACATTCAATGTATGGGAGGCCGAGCCCTTAAACCAGCGATCACCTCCATCGGAGGTCCATAATGTCACTCCGTCAATTCCGACGCACAATCCGTGCATTGCATCGCGGAAACGTACCTTCGAAAACCAGTCCTCGTCAAACAAACCACCAGAGCTGTACACCATGCTCCAGGTCGCTCCGGCATCACTGCTCTTGTAAATCATGCCGGTTGAAGCCAGGCCGCCGACTGCGATGATGGTCCCTGGAGATGGTGAAGCGAAAGAGTACATACCCGGATAATTTTTCCCCGCGGCCTGCGTCCATGACCAGCCGCCGTCGGTGGTTGTATAGAATCCACGGGAACCGAACAGCACTCCGAAGTGACTATCAGCGAACGCAATATTTTCGATGTAATAAGATCCGGCGCTTGAATCGATCGCCTGTTTTACCCAGGTAGCTCCAGCGTCTGATGTCCTCCACAGGAACTTTTTTTCTGCAGCGATCGCCTCGGTGTTCGATAGTCTGGCCATATGCAGGGGCAATCCACCTTCCAAAGCAATCGTCCAGGACTTCCCCGCATCGCGGCTCAATAGTATGCGTCCGCCATCCGTGGCAATCAATGCCGCTGAATCATCGAGGAAGAAAACATCATTCGGCGCATAAGCTCCGGAATCCGCGAGAACCCAGTTGTACCCGCTGTCACTGCTGAGGAGAATTTCTCCTGTACCAGTAACGAGTATGCCATAGTTCTCATCGCGAAAAGTGATTTTTGCAAACGTGTAGTCCGGAAATTCAGGACCGCCGGTCCAGGTCAAGCCCGCATCAGTACTTCGCATTGGTGCTCCGCTGCCAGCGATGAAAACGCTGTCCGAAAGCGCGCAGATCGGCGGGATGGGCACTGTCCGTTTCGCAGGGACCGTCGTCCACGTGTGTCCCCCGTCAGTTGAACGGCTCCACAGCGGTCCCTGTCCGTCGGAAAAATCCTCGTACCCCATGATCACCGGTTCCCGCACGAGCCATGTCCCTGACATCACAGCCCTGTGCCGGCTTGCTGCGAGTATCTCTCCTGACTGAGACACGGAGAATAAACTGTCGTTCGATGTCCAGCAGAGAATTGTGTTATCATACCATGCCAGTTTCACAATGATGTTTTCCGGAAAGGAAGTGACCATGGACCAGGACTGCCCCGTGTCGGCACTCAGCCACAGCTTTCCCGATCTTCCGCCGGTGATCAACATTCCATTGCGGTGCACTGCGACGTTCGTCAAATTCTCATCCGCGTCTGCAACCACATGTCGCCAGGATTCTCCATTGTCATTGCTGAGAAGCATCGGCGTTGCTCCGCAGGCTGCGATGAGTCCGCCTGCAGCATCGATGTCCCTTGCGTCGAGGAGATCGAAACCCGCAGTAATTTCCTGCCATGTCAATCCGCCATCCACGCTGCGGCGCAGCTCTGAAGGTCCGGGGCTAACGTCGGTGTTACGGATTCCAAGGGAAAGCAGCGACCCGTTTTCCGTCCTCGTCGAAGCGACGTTGAACACCGATCGCCTGCCATTGTAGGGATGCACGAGAGTCCAGCTCAGACCCTGATCCGTTGTCCGCATTATCTCCTCATTGGTACCGATCAGCACTGCCGTCGATGCATCTGCAGCGATGCAGGTATAAAATGCATTCCCTGATGGTTTCGGATGCACCCACTCCCAGGCAGCCTGCTGAGCCGAAGTAGTGAAAGAAAGAAGAACAAACAAAACAGAAAGCTTGAACCGGAACATCCGCCCCTCCGCTGCTTTTTAATCCATCCGATATTTTTTTGGGGCCCCGCCCCGCCAGTTTCATGTATGCGGATAAATTCGGAAATTCCGGTCATGGACGCAATCGCTAATGAGAAATTGTTCACGTTTTCCTGGCATTCGGAATTCCGCCTACTCGTGACCTTGCTGCTTCTTGCTGCGGCAGGTGCCGATCTTGATGCGCAGGAGCAGCGCACGTTCTGTTTTCCCACCACACCGGGACAATTCCGCACACCCTCCGATTCAGTCGACTGTCTTAACGAATTCGACCGCATCGACAGTCTGGCTGGAGCGATACTTCCGGAAGTGACGCCGGAGCACATCGACCTCTATATCAATGCCTGCAACGCGCAGCTGCGGCGCGTCGCTGCAGCCGTGACCGACACGCTCCATCCACTCTACGCGGAAGCGCTCGCGTATGCGGCGGAAGCCCGCTGGCTGGTCGACCATGCAGCGTCGACCACCCTCCTCGAGAAAGCGGTGGGGATTGTCGACGCACTTCGTCCCCCCTGCCGCAGCGCGTGGGCGGGACGCATGTACGGCAATCTCGCATATCAATATTATGAGCTTGAGCGTCTTGAGGATGCGATTATCCTCTATTCGCGCAGCATTGATATTCTCACCACCCTGCCCGATCCCCCGCCTTCGCTCACTGCTTCGCAATATCTTTTTCTCGGACTCGCCGAGCGCCGCGCCCTTCACAACGAGAAAGCGGCGAACGCCTTTTCTGCTTCGGCGGACTGGGATCTCCGCGGAGGTGATACTGCGAGCGCCGCCAGTGCACTTTCATGGTATGCTGACGCGCTCTTCCGACTCAACGACTTCGACGGTGCCGAGAAGAACTATCTGCGATACTATGCGCTGATGCGGGCGAGCCGCGGGGAACAGGCGGAAGAAACGCTCGGAGCGCTGCAGGAACTTGCGACCTTCTACATATTCGTCGCGCGTTACAGCGACGCCCGCCGCATTCTTGACGATGTGATGCGCGCGCTCAACCGGCCGGGTGCGCAATATGATCCTGTCCTCACCTTCTTTGTGCATTCCATGACCGCGGAAGTCTGCGCCGATCTTGGAGAGGATGCGCAGGCCGAGGCCTGCTTCGCACGCACGGCGGAAGCGGCGGAGCGCATTCCGGAAGAAAACCGGGCGATGTACAAAGCGATGGTGATGAACAACACCGCTTCCTTTCTTGCGAAGCGCGAACGGCAGCAGGAGGCGGCTGCTCTGATCGAGGAATCCCTTCGTCTGATGGATGTGTCCGAGTGGAAGGATATCGAACGCTTCAAGGCCCGGGCAAGCAGCAATCTTGCTTCCGCATATTCCGAGCTGCATCGATTCGGAGAGGCGGAGACTCTGCTGCTTTCGTCGATTTCCATGTACGAGCGGATGTTCGGTCCCACCTCCACCGAACTCACCGCACCGCTCAGCAATCTCGGCCTTGTGTATCGCGATATGAAGGAGTTTGAGAAAGCGCGCACGTTCGTTCTTCGTGCTATGGAAATCACTGCCGCCAGTTACGGAGCATCGCATCCGCTATCCGCAAAGCTTCTGCGGAATCTCGGTTCAGTCGAACTCGCCGCAGGCAATGATTCTACTGCCATCACGCTGCTGCGAGATGCCTATGACGCGCTGCTGCGCTGGTATGACCCGTCGCATGTCGAAGTACTGGGCTGTCTGCAGCTCCTCGGGAGATGGATGGAGCGGCACGCAGACGCACAGGATGCTCCGGAAATCATGCGTGCCTTGCTGGACGCGACCACGCAGCGCATGCGCGACTCTTTTGATTTCGAGAGCGAGGCGCGGCAGCTGCAGCTGCATGAGCGTGTTGTTGGCAAAAATCTCGGCATCATCGCACGCTGGGCCTCCGCTCCAGGCAGCGGGCGGGAGTCCGCAGGAATTCTTATGAATGCTGCCGCCCAACTGCAGGGCGCAATTCTCTCCGAGGGTGTGCGATTCAACAGAGCGCTTCGCGGACGACAGCAGGAGGCTGCGTTGCTTGGCGCTCTGCAGTCCGCACGCGAGCGCTATGCTTCCCTCGCAAGTAAAACTCCCGACGAGAGCATTCTCGTACTAAAGCAGCAGCTATCTCGCGATATAGATTCCCTTGATGCAGCGCTACGCAAAAGCAGCGCAAGCTATGGAAAGCAGCGGCGGGCGCAGGAGGCGGACTGGCGGGATGTGCAGCGTCTGCTTCAGCGTGATGAAGCGCTTGTCGATTACCTCGTCGTGCCACCGGCAGAGGGCGACACCTCACGCGTCATACTCGCGAGCGTGCTCCGGGCGAACGGCGTTCCCAGCGTGCAGCGATTATGCACCGAAGACAGCCTCGAAACGGTGCTTCGTCTGCGTCTCAACGACCGGATGCTTTCACTGCTTCCCGACACCTTCCGCATGCGGCGTCTGGCCTCCCTTCTCTGGATTCCACTAGCTGCGGCACTCGACGGAGCGAAGGAAGCGATCATCATTCCGGACGGTATCCTTCACCGGATTGCGTTTCCCGCGCTGCTGATAAATGCGGCGAATGGCGGAAGGAAGTATCTCGATGAAGTGATGAAGACGCAGCAGTACAGCTGTCTGCAGGAGCTGCTGTATCGAAGTCCCAACTATCAGCTCTCGGGTGGAGAAGCAAGCACCCGATTTCTTCTCATCGGAAACCCTGATTTCGGAACAGTCAACGGCAGGACAGCCGATCCGCGTGCGCAGTGGAATCCCCTCCCGGGTACGGAGCGCGAACTCGAACGCATTGCTGAAGTCTGCGCCGCGCGGTCCATACCCGTCCGCACCATTGAGGGAAAAGAAGCTACGGAAGAATTCGTCAAAGGCCTTTCCTCCGCCGACATTCGCGTCCTTCATCTCGCCACGCACGGGTTTTTCTTTCCTCTCCCCCGCGCAGGCGACTCTGGGTTTGGCGAGGGAGAGCAGCAGAGTTCACGCGGACGCGAATACTTCCGCAGCGACGACCATCCTCTTCTGCGTTCCGGCCTGATTCTCGCGGGAGCGAACAGCGCGTGGAGCGGCGGTCCTGTCGCGGGAACGAAAGAAGACGGCATACTCACCGCGCTGGAAATCAGCCGCCTCGACCTCCAGGGCACCGAGCTTGTAGCACTCAGCGCCTGCGAAACCGCGCTGGGCGACATCCGCACTGGCGACGGCGTCTTCGGTCTGCAGCGATCCTTTCTCGCTGCGGGTGCTTCTTCCCTTCTGATGAGTTTGTGGAAGGTTCCCGACGGACCCACCGCCGACCTGATGGCATCCTTTTACAGCAAGTGGCTTTCCGGCATGACCAAGGCCGAGGCCCTCCGCGAAGCCCGCGCCGAACTCCGTGCATCGAACCCCGATCCCCGCATCTGGGCGCCATTTATTTTGATCGGCAGATAAACTCCGATTTTTCTTGCAATCTGTCGGAACTCTGCGAACATCTGTTTGTGCATTCACGCGGGGTGGAGTTCGCCACAGGCGAAGTAACTCGTCGGGCGTACCATCCCGATGCGCAGCTTAGCATTTTCCTCTGGATAACGATTTTTCTTGCAATCCGTCGGAACTCTGCGAACATCTGTTTCTGCATTCACGCGGGGTGGAGTTCGCCACAGGCGAAGTAACTCGTCGGGCGTACCATCCTGATACCCAGCTTCGCATTTTCCTCTGGATAACGATTTTTCTTCAATCCGTCGGAACTCTGCGAACATC
>JBATDG010000013.1:0-20427 GCA_049663345.1 Bacteroidota bacterium | reverse complement strand
CAAGCATCGATCGCTCGTCGGCTGTAAGATGGATCCTGTACTTGATCGTTGGCATGGAATGTCTCCTGGTTGTTCGGAGACAAAATACTGCTTTTATTGCGACATATCAAGCGTGACATGACACTAGTGGGAGGCAGCCTCTCACCGGTGTACAGGAAATTGTCATCGGTGAAATCGAAATGCAGCAGACGGCGGGGCGTACAGGCGGTGATGTCCTTTTCGTCGATTACAGTGATCCAGTCAATCATGCAGGCTGGTCAATGACGGGGATAAATGGTGTTCGCGGACCGCGTCGTCTACGAGATCATAATCTGAATCTGCCCAATATACGTGGCGCTTTTGATGTTCAGATCTCATATGGAGATGACGACGTCCATTTCTGGCTGGATGCGGTTTGTCTTACAAATCCGGCGACGTTTGGACTCTGGCATCCCGAGAATCCAGGTACTTTGGATGCTCATCTTGGATACCGTGATTCGATGGACGTACGACTGGATTTCCTCTGCCGCAACAACGATCCGGGGCTTGACGGCGTCGGAGGTATCCCCGGATTACGTTTCGTGATGGGAGGTGAACAGGTCTTCAATAATGGAACCTACTGGACCACATTCCTTCTGAGCCGTTTGGTTGCGGCCGAGACGGACAATCACGTGCAGTTGTTCTCTACATACGGCTCAGAGACGAACACTGCTCTGACACCGATACTAGCGGCCGAGATGAATACCGGACCATACAATTATCCTCTCCTCACCGATCATCCGAGGCCAACACTGCAGGGCGTCACTCCGCAGAATTATCTTGAGCCCTTATACGATGCGGGAACCCCGCCCGATGGTTTCCGAAGGATGTGGGACCTCTATCTGCTCAATATCCAAACGAGGTCACTCTACGCTCCGGACCAGCCATGGATTCCCTATATCCAGAATCACACGAACCTTCTTGAAACAAATCCTCCGCCGGGATGGTGGGATGAAATCCCAAACCGTGAACCCTCCGCATCCGAGTTACGATTTCAATGCAACACGGCACTGGCGCTCGGTGCCGGCGGTGTCCTTTTCTATTCGTTCTCCTCTGTGCCGTATACACCTGTAGAACCGCCAGACCCTCCCACCCCTCCAACCGTGATTGCCGCGGATCGCATGCTGCCTGATCCGGCACATGGTGTCGATTGGTTCGATGACATCGATATGAACGTAGGAACGATGGGTTTCCTGGGAAGCGAAGGTGTGGAAGATGTCCGGAGAACACTGGATTGGAACGGAGAAAATAAGTGGGATTCGACGCAGGCGTACATCCACGATTTTCTCAAGCCTGCTGGATCCTATATCTCGCAACACCTCCAATGGCAACAAGCATTGCAATGGTACCGCCGCGGCGAGGCCGACGCCGGATCGAGCAAGCTGGTGTCTATGAT
The DNA here is from genome assembly GCA_049663345.1 of Bacteroidota bacterium. GTDB lineage: Bacteria > Bacteroidota > Ignavibacteria > SZUA-365 > SZUA-365 > SZUA-365. Next base: position 19,013 of record JBATDG010000013.1, on the reverse strand, counting down.
TGTCAGTCGCAGGCAGGATATAGCCAACGGTATCGATCCCCAGGCGCAGACCTACGTCATGGTCAGCGAATACGATCCTCGGGCGACAAATCCGCCGCCAGAGAGTTCAAGCGCAAGCCGCTTCCTGTTTGTGGTCAATGGCAATACCTTCGATGGTTCCCTGCATGCAGGAACTGATCCGGTCGGTCAGCGGCATATTACTGTCAAACTCGGAACAGATGAAGGCAAGGTAGATGAGTGGCGCGTGACAAACGTGTTCACGAAGGACGTGTGGATTGTTCGGGCGAGCGATACACCGGACGAAACATCGTACGCAAATGGATTCACGGAATATTTCGCACCGGGTGCAGCCGCCCTCTATCGACTTGATCCAATGGTCAGTGAGACGACGGATTTCTCGTTCTCGGATGGCGGCGGGTGTGAAAACTACGACAGAAGCATCTTCATTGAACCGGCCGCGACGTTGAGATTAAAGGATGCTGATAAACTTGCATTCGCATCCGGGAATGGAATTTTCTGTGACGGGTATCTCTATGCGAATAACAGCGAATTTCATCCCTGCGATCTCGAACAGTATTGGGTGGGTATTGTCGCCCGTAATGGGGGGACGGTCGAGCTCGAACAGGTCGAAATATACAATGGCAGTGCGATCACTGGCTCGGATGGCAGTATCAATCTCGATGAAGCATGTAAAATCCATTTCACGAATTGTGCATTGTGGAATCTCGGAGGTACGCTCACGAGCAATTCTACGGAATCCTACTTCGTCAGTAACCACCTCATCCATGTCGGATCGTCGATTTCCTCCCTTTTTCGTGACCACGCATATGGTCTTTCGAACTATGGTTCGACGGGAGTCTCGGTACACAGTAACGCACAACGTATCCGCGTTGATGAATCGGTATTTGAAGGATTCTGGCGTGGTGCATACGCATTCGGTGGGACGCTACTGGGTGACTCTGACGGAAATGCGCCCGCCGACGGTGGGAACAACAGTTTCCGAGCGATTGAACGCGGCCTTGAGGCCGTTGGAGGTGGTTGGATTCTTCTAGGCGCCCTCTCTGATACACTACAGGATAAATGCGAACGCAACGAAATCATTCTTGTTAATCCGAACGGAGTTCAGGCGGAAACGGATGCGTCGAGTTGGATTCTGGCCCGCAATTGCTGGTGGGAGCCAGCGAATTGGTCTAGTATACCGGCCACGCCGATGTCTTATTCCGGGAATGTGGAGTTCGATCCACTTCTGACGGCCGATCCCATCCCGTTCGTCGGGTCCGGTGGAAGTTCCTTCACTAATTCAAATACGCTCAGCAAAACTTCGTCAACGGCGTCTCCACCAAACGCCCGTGGTCAGATCATTGCAGCTGCAGCTGCACATAATCACGGTGCGCTCAGGCACCTGATTGGACAGTTCCTCAATTCATCAGCGGCAGCGACGGCAGATTTCGGGATGCTCGGTTTTCTGCACCGCTCCTTGAGAGATGCTAATGCTACAAGAATGGTTGATTCACTCCTTAATCTATGTTTGAATCGTACCGACATGGAATCGAAACTTCTCGCCGCGGATATTGTTGCTGAGGACAGTCTCTATGCCGATGCGATTCAAATCCTGAATTCCTACAGTTTTGTTGGAAGTGCTGATTTATTGAAAGGTTCACTTATTCGCAAAGCGATGTTCTACCCCCGCGCATGGGACGGTGGGTATGCAGATGGAATTCTTGCGATCGATTCACTCCGGTTGTTGCCGGACAGTCTACTGTTGCGAGTGATCGATTTCTATCCGCTCCTGTACAGCAGATTATCCAAACCTTCTGTTCAGATCCCGAAGGTTTACACAGAGAAGATCATTGATCGATCACTCCCTTCCGGCATTGATGTCTGGCCCAATTACCCGAATCCCTTCGTCGACATCACGTCTTTCACCTTCAAGCTCGGTGAGACGACGCATGTGCGTCTCGCGGTGTTTGATGCTATGGGACGCGAGGTGACGGTTATCGCCGATGCGGATTACTCGCGCGGAGTGCATTCGGCTGTGCTGCACAGCGGGGATCTGCCGAACGGATTGTATTTCTACCGTCTCATCACCGATGCCGGAGTGATACAACGGAAGATGATGTTGCTGCGGTAACATCAATTTCATTCCACGAAAAACGGCCCGATTCTCATGAGAGGATCGGGTCGTTTGCTCAAGACACCTGCGAGGGATACGGCGCAAAAACCGCCTTGCGCTGTACGTGGTGCCATGGTAACTTTCTTTCTATGCATAAATGGAAATTCAGATACCGACTGTCGCATAACGTCCTGCTCCCGCTGCTGGGAGCGTTCATTCTGCCGCTGCTCCTTGTCCCATCGCAGACGAATGCGCAGGCACTGGAGCGGATGGGCAGTAAATTTGTCATTGCGCGCGCAAAGTATGACGGCGGAGGGGATTGGTACAACGACCCTTCGTCGGAACTGAACATGCTGCGCTTTCTCAAGGAGCACAGCAGCATCGATGTGGATGTCCGCACCGAGGTGTTTGTCGAGGTGGGCAGCGAGAAGCTGTTCTCCTACCCGTTTGTGTTTATGACGGGACACGGCAACATCCGCCTTTCCGACCGCGAGGCGGAAAACCTGCGCAACTATCTCGAAAACGGCGGCTTTCTCTACGTCGACGACGACTACGGTTTCGACAAGGCCTTCCGCCGCGAACTCAAGAAAGTGTTTCCGGATCGCGAGCTGGTGGAATTGCCGTTTGATCACGGGATCTATCACGCGCATTTTCAGTTCCCGAACGGACTCCCGAAAATACACGAGCACGACAAGAAGGCGCCGCAGGGTTTCGGAATTTTTCACGAAGGACGCCTCGTGCTCTTCTATACCTACGAGAGCAACCTGGCCGACGGCTGGGCCGATCCCGATATCCATAAGGACCCGGAAGCGGTTCGCCAGAAAGCCCTCCAGATGGGAATGAACGTCATCGTCTGGGCGCTGACGAAGTAGCGACCGCCCTTTGTGTTCGCAGGCAGAAATGGAAAATGAAGAATGTCCGGTATTGACTGAGCCATCGACGGGCCGAAACGATTTCCGGTGCGGCCGGATGCAGTGAAAGTGAAAGGCAGATCATGCAGGTAGACAAGCTGACCAATTACAATAAAATCATGGACGCCCTGCACGGGGTGCGTCGGCGTGAGGAATCGCTCATGCTGCGCCGCGCTGTGCTGCACACGGTCACCGTGGCCGCCGTGATCGTGCTCGTCGCTACAGCGATAGAAGGGATTTTCTACTTGGGCATTGATGCCCGCACCGCGCTCGTCGCTGCATCTGTGCTCGGCATTCTCATCGCAAAAGGAATCTTTCTCATTCCCGCACTCGCACCGCGTTTCTCGGCTGCGCGCCGCAAGAGCGACGATACCGTGGCCCGCGAAGTGGGAGCGCACTTTCCGGAACTCCGCGATCGGCTGCTGAACGCCCTGCAGGTCTTCCGCGAAATGCGCATGGAAACGCATGTCGCCTGGTCGCCCGAACTTGTGGACGCCGGCTTCAGCGATGTGTCCGAGGCCTTTGCGCGTCTGGATCTCAAACCCGTCGTCGACGCCGTGCCCGCGCGCAAGGCGCTGCGCAGTGCGATGTTCGCTCTCGGTTTTGTTGCACTCGCTTTCGCAGTACTGCCTTCGACCATGGGCGGCGGCTTCTGGCGGCTGCTGAATTTCCGCAGCGATTTCGCTCCCCCCGCACCGTTCGAATTCATGGTCACGCCGGGCGACGCCGAAGCGGTGAAAGGCGAGACGCTCACGCTGTCCGCCACCACCAGCGCGCGCGTGCAGCCGGAGGTGACGTTCTACATGAGGGGAGAAGGTCAGGAGAATTTCGAGGCCGTGCGCACCGTGCGCGACAGCAGCGGACAGTACGCATCCGTGGTGGAGGGACTTCGCAATTCCTTCGACTACTATGCCGAAGCCAAGGGCTTCCGCAGCCGGCATTTCCGCATCGATGTGGTAGACCGGCCGTTCATCCGCTCCATGCGCGTGCAGCTCACCTTCCCTTCCTACACCAAACTGCCGCCGCGCTATCTTGACGACAACGTGGGCGACGTGACCGCGCTGCCCGGGACCAGGGTTTCTCTCGAACTGACATTGAACAAGGAAGTGGCGAAAGCCGCGGTGGTGTTCGCCGATAGTCAGGAAGTGTCCATCACTCCCGAAGGCACCCGCGCGAAAACGGGCTTCACCCTGCGGCGCGACGGCTCCTGGCACATCGCGCTGCGGGATGCGAGCGGCATCACGAATGTGAATCCGATCGAGTACGCCCTGAAAGTCGTGCCGGATATGTCGCCGACGGTGGATGTGCTCGAACCGGGACAGAACACGAATCTCGATGAAAGCATGCGCCTCGCATTGGTGATGGGCATCGGCGACGATTTCGGTTTCTCCAAACTTGTGCTGAAATATCGCCTGAGCGCCTCGCGCTATGAGAAGCCGCAGGAGCAGTATTCCTCCATCGTGATTCCGCTGCCGAGCGTGCGCACGCCGCAGATGGAAGTGGCGTACATCTGGAATCTCACGCCGCTGAACATCGTGCCTGAGGACCAGATCGATTACTACGTCGAGGTCTACGACAACGACAATGTCAATGGCCCCAAGATGGGACGCAGCCAGACATTTACCCTGCGACTGCCTTCGCTGGATGAAGTGTTCGCCCGCGCCGACGCCGATCAGGAGAAGGCCGTCGACGATCTCGAGAAGACGCTCAAGGCGGCCGAGGACGTTCAGAAGGAAATGAACAAGCTGCAGCAGGAGATGAAGCAGCAGAATTCGGAGAAGCTCGACTGGCAGCAGCAGAAAAAGCTCGAGGAGCTTATGAAGCGCCAGGAGCAGATGGTCAAGGACGTCCAGAAGGTCAACGAGCAGCTTGCGGATCTGAAGAAGGACATGGAAAAGCAGAATATGTTGTCCGAAGAGACGATGAAAAAGTACGACGAGCTGCAGCAGCTGATGAAGGAAGTGGACTCGCCCGAACTGCAGGCAATGCAGAAGAAAATGAATGAGATGATGCAGCAGATGAGTCCCGAGCAGATGAAGAAGTCCATGGAGGAGTTCAAATTCAGCGAGGAGAATTTCCGTCAGAGTCTCGAGCGGAGCATCGATCTGCTCAAGCGTCTCCAGATCGAGCAGAAGGTGGACGAGCTGACCAAGCGCGCCGAGGACATGGCCAAGAAGCAGGAAGATCTCGCCGACCGCACCGAGAATGCTGATCCGAAAAATCAGGAAGAGCTCGACCGTCTCGCAAAAGAGCAGCGCGAAATGCAGAAGCAGGCAGAAGCGATGCAGAGCGAGATGAAGGAACTGCAGCAGAAGATGGAAGAATTCCCCAAGGAAATGCCGCTCGATGAGATGCGCGAAGCCATGGCGGAAATGAATCTCGCACAGATGCAGGAGGAGATGAATCAATCCGCCGGACAATGTCAGGGCGGCGACTGCAAGGGCGCGTCGAAGAAGCAGAAAAAGACTGCCGAGCAGATGCGGAAGATGCAGAAGAAGATGGAGAAGGTGAAGAAGAAGCTCAACGAAAACATGCAGCAGATGGTGCAGCGGGCCTTCCAGAAAGCGCTCAAGGAAGTGCTGGAGACCTCGAAGCGTCAGGAAGATTTGAAGAACAGCGTGCAGCAGCTGCCGCAGAATTCCCCGCAGTATCGCGAGGCGATGCGCGAGCAGCAGCAGCTGATGGAGCAGCTCAATCAGACCAGCAACGAGCTGATGGAGCTGTCGAAAAAAACTTTCGCGGTGGATCAGGAAATGGCCAAGCATCTCGGCAAGGCCATGAAGCAGATGCAGCAGGCGATGGAAAGCATGAAGAACCGCGACCAGCGCTCTGGCGGCCAACAGCAGGGCGGTGCGATGGCAGAATTGAATGAAGCCGCGAAGCAGATTTCGAAGGGAATGGAGAAGTCCGCGAAGTCCGGAAGTTCCCAGGGCGGTTCAATGATGCAGCAGCTCCGCCAGATGGCGCAGCAGCAGATGGACATCAACCAGGGCATGCCATCTCCCCAGTCGGGCGGATCCAAGCCCGGCGAACAGCAGCAGATGCAGCGGCTCATGCAGCAGCAGCAGGCTGTGCAGAAGACCCTGCAGCAGCTCAACGAAGAAGCAAAGCGCAGCGAAGAAGGCAAGAAGCTGCTGGGCGATCTCGACCGTATTGCTGAGGACATGCAGGAAGTGGTCCGCGACATGCAGCAGAACAACGTGAATCCCAACACCATGCAGAAGCAGGAGCGCATCCTCTCCCGCATGCTCGATGCCTCGCGATCCATGCGCGAGCGCGACTGGGAGAAGCGGCGCACTTCCCGCAGCGGCGACAACGTTGCCCGCCGGGGTCCCGGACAGATCGATCCGAATCTCCTCGACCCCCGCGACGGCTTGCGTTCCGATCTCCAAAAGGCAGTGAACGAAGGGTATGCGAGGGATTACGAGGGGCTGATACGGAAGTACTTCGAAGCGCTTCAGTCCGTGGTGGGGGAGGAGTAACCACAGATTACACGGATTACACAGATTGGATTTAAAGACGCAATCGTCGAATACCATTTTGGAGATTGCGTTCGTTGAAGTTGAGAAGCAGGCCTAGCTCCATGCCGCTGAGACGCAGGTAGGTGAGGGTCTGGGCGATGTGGTTTGGATGGATGGAATGTACTGCTTTGATTTCGACAAGTACCAGATTTGCCACGACGATATCGATACGATACCCGGCGTTGAGTTGGATTCCCTTGTAGTTTACAGGAAGGATGCGTTCCTGATCAACCTCGTACCCCATTGCGGCGAGTTCGTGAGAGAGACAAACCCTGTAAGCAGATTCGAGCAAACCGGGCCCCAGCCCACTGTGCACACGGTACGCACATCCAATGACATCATAGCTGATAGTATTGATATCCATCATTTCTCCCAATCGATGTATTCTCAATGGTACGAGCTACAGCTGCAGCGTAAAAGCCAAATTCCGATCCATGATCAATCTTTCCCTATTAACATCCAATCCGTGAAATCTGTGGTTACCTCCCCCGTAAACAAAGCACCAGTCCCTCTAAGGAGCGCTCCAACAAACCAATCTGTGTAATCCGTGAAATCTGTGGTTACTCTTCCTGTGTAATCCATGGTTACTCTTCTCTTCCACACTGAATCACCCCAAGGTACCTTATGCATATCATCGCTGATCTCACCGTGGTTCCCCTCGGAACAGGCATCTCCGTTTCCCCCTACGTCGCCGCCTGCGAAAAAATACTGCTGGAAGCCGGCCTGAAAACCAACCTGCACGCGTACGGCACGAACATCGAAGGTGAATGGGATGCTGTTTTCGCAGCAGTGAAACGCTGCCACGAAGTCATTCACGAAATGGGTGCGCCGCGAGTCTCCTCCTTCATGAAATTCGGCACCCGCACCGATCGAATGCAGACGATGGAAGACAAGATTCAGAGTGTAGTGGAGAAAATGCAAGAGTAATCAAGAGTAACCACAGATTACACAGATAGCACAGATTGGTTTGTTTAAGCGCCTCTCGAATGTGCGGTGCTGACCAATGCAGCATCGCTCCTGATCTTTGAAGTAGCGCTCTAACAAACCAATCTGAGTAATCCGTGAAATCTGTGGTTACTCTTCCAGCCAGCATCGCTCCTGATCTTTCAAGTAGCGCTCTAACAAACCAATCTGTGTAATCCGCGTAATCTGTGGTTACTCTTCTTTTCTGCTTCTTTAGAATACCTGCCCGAAGTTGAAATAAACCCCCACCGCCTCCTGACTCCACCCGACATCCGCCCGCACCACGAAGGTCGGCAGGTAATATCGCAGTCCGGCGAGGGGCGCGACGATCCAGCGTGAGGTGGTGATGTCGCTGAAGTCGTGGGCGACAGCGCCGGCGTCTATGCCGACTACAGCGCCGAGACGGTGGTAGACCGGGAAACGGCATTCGAGATTGCCGACGGCGCTGATGCGGTCAAGGAATCGGTCTTTCGGAATGCCGCGTACGGTGTTGTTGCCGCCGATCGGGAGGAGATGCTGGATGGGAATGTCGCTGCCGATGAGTCCCTGCATGCCGAAGCGCGCGGCGAATACCGTGGACCAGAGCGCGGTGTAATATTGCGCCCATCCGGCGAGGCGGGTCCATTCTTTCGAGAAGGCCGTCACGGGCAGCGCGCGTTCGACGTCCGCCTGCAGTACGAGTCCATCATTAGGCTGCAGCACGCTCGTGCGCGAGTCGTGACGGAACTGAAGGGCGACGGACCACAGATCACAGGTCGCGGCGTTGAGCGGATTCGCGGGCATCGAACTCATGTCTTCGTATCCGTAGGACCAGATGCGCTTCGCTCGCAGCGAGATGGTTCCGACAAGCGTCGGCGAGAAGCCCCGGCTGACAGCGGCACTGAGCTCCAGCGGTTCGAGAGTGTAGAATTCACGGTCATCAAAGCGGCTGTGATCGCCCACGCCGAAGAAACTGTTGGAAATCATCTTGTCGTAATCGAGCTCCACATCCAGCGCGAAAGGATATTCGCTTCCCTGCCGAAGTTCCGCGTCGGGCCAGGATGCCCCGAGACGCACCCAGCGTTCGCCCTTCGTCGAGGCGAATAGCGTGAGATCGAAGGACTCGCGCACTCCGAATGCATTGCGCAGCACTGTCTTGTATCCACCGCCGAAACCTACATCGGTGTCGTACATGAGAATTGGAAAGTGATTCCAGTCCACCTGCGAAGTATCCTTCACCTGTGCGAGTGCGGCGGATGTCAGACAGAAGAGTCCGATAATTATCAGGCGCATGAGAGCTCCAATACTTTTTCAGAAGGACATGGTTGGAATGTACAGCTTGCGGTATGATGTAGTCAAACTTGTAATTCCTTCCCTCCCTGCCTACTTTTGATGACCAATCTGTCGCAACGGCATACAGTCCCATGAAACTGCTCGTCACCATCCCTGTCTACAACGAAGAAAAAGCACTCCCTGTCAGCATTCCTGCGCTGCATGGATTTCTCAGCGAACACCTGGCGGAGTTCGATTGGGCGATAGAAATCGCGGATAATGCGTCGATCGACCGCACGCCGGAAGTATCCCGAAAGCTGACGGAGGAATGGTCGCGCGTGCGCTATCTGCGTCTGGAGCAGAAGGGCCGCGGCCGCGCCCTGCGGAAATCCTGGACCGAGTCCGATGCGGACATCGTCAGCTATATGGATGTCGACCTTTCCACAAACCTCGAATCCTTTCCGCCCATGGTCCATGCGCTCGCGAATGAAGGATACGATATCGGCACGGGATCGCGGCTGATGAAAGGCGCCAACACGGAGCGCAGCTTCAAGCGCGAACTGATTTCCCGCACCTATAACCTGATGGTGAAATCGCTGTTCTTCACCCGCTTCTCGGATGCGCAATGCGGCTTCAAGGCTGTCACCCGCCAGGTTGTGGATGTCCTCATTCCGCAGATAGACGACAACGTCTGGTTCTTCGATTCCGAGCTGCTCATCATCGGAGAAAAATGCGGCTACCGCATTTTCGACGTGCCCGTCAAATGGATCGAAGATCTCGACACCCGCGTCAAGATCTTCAAAACCGCCCTCGATGATATCAAGGGGCTGCTGCGGGTCAGGGGGAATTTCTGGTCAGGAAAGTATAAGGGACTGAGGAAGTAAGAGTAACCACAGATTACACGGATTACACAGATTGATTTGTTAGAGCGCGCCTCGAATATCCAGTGCTAACCGATTCAGGAATGACCGGTACCAACTTTCGAGATGCGCTAGAAAAAACTAATCTGTGAAATCCGTGTAATCTGTGGTTACTCTTCTGGTTTATTACAGCAGGACGCCTGCGTTGATACCGAAGAAGAAATTCCTTCCCTCCCGGAAATGATTCAATCGCCACCCGAAGTCAAAACGGAATAAGGTGAAGATGTTGTCGAGACCGAAGCCTGCTTCCCAGAAAGGGAGTTTGGCGGGGGCGACGGGAACGGGCTGAAGCGCCTGTGTGGCTGGGGACATCGTGGCGTAGCCGCCGGAGGCGAAGAGCTCGAGGCCGATGCCGCTGCTCTTGAGCAGGGGGAGGCTGAGCTCGCGGAAAAGCCAGTCGCGGAAGCTGTAGGTGAACATGGCAGTGATGCGCCGGTCGCCGCCGAATTCGCGGAACTCCAGCGTCCGGAAGCGGCGCGGGTCACTGAGATAATTCACGCTTCCCTGCAGATTGTACAGCAGCTGTGCGGGCAGCGCGCCGTCAGCACCATTTCCTTCGAGGCGATAGGTAAAAATACCGGGAGCTCCGAATACAAAGCTGCCGTTGAGACGGGCCGTCCAGCTCAGGAAATTCCACTGGCTGCCGTCAAGATCTGCAGCGTCCCAGCCCAGTCCGATAACGGGGACATGATTGCGCGATCCGAATCGGCGGATTTCTCCCGCATTATCAATGAGGTCGCGCGCATCCAGGCTGAGTTCTCCGTACACGGAAAAAATGCTTCCCTCGCTGACTGGCGGATTCGCGCGGTAGGACCGGTCCCGACGAAAAATGCTTTCATTACTGTTGTTCAAGGCGTTGAGATAATGATCGCGCCGAACGGACACCGATGTCGGGAAGAGAAGGAAGGCGTCGTAGGTGAGCGCAGCGCTCCATCCGTCGCGGTAGAAATAATCACGAGGATCGTATTTCCACAGCATGGATGCCAGCGTTGTGCCGCTTTCTCCAAGCTGATCATTGTGGCTGTCGATGAAATCCAGACGGGAAAAACGGCTGGCGTACAACTGCAGTGAGGGACTGCCGGAAAGCGAGACTCCGCCGTCGATCGCCCATTTCATCCTCTCATCATTGAAGCCGTAGCCTGCGGACATCCTCGCCCATCGCAGCGGAAACTCGGGCATGTTGAACGATAGCGTACCGTTAAGCGCATGTCCTTCCACACGATTGAAATGGTAGAGGTCAAGCAGTCCGGGAAAGGAGAATCTTGCGGCGTCGGAACCGGTGGTCCCGCCGTTGAGAATGTCCATGTATCCAAGCTGATACTTTGTCGAATCGAGCTGGGCTTTTACGGAATCGGCGCGGATGTATGCGCGCTGCTCCTCGTCGGTGGTGGGAATTTTTGCGTTCTCCACCCAGTATGTTGAGTCGCGTTCATCGGCTTCCTTCAGCACCTTGATGCGCGTTCGGTCGAAGAAATCCTCGTTGATCTGCTGATTGATTCGCCAGTCCTGCAGCACGGAGAATCCCTCAATCCCGATGCCGATGTTGATGATGGGGATCTTGATTCCTGCATCGACCACAACATCCACCGGCTGCCAGAATTCGCCGTCGAACAGCCGGAAATGCTGCTTGAATGCGAGCGACGAAAATAACGGGGGGAGCGCCGGTTCGTTAAGAGTTACGTCCACCATCGACAGCGCGTAGGTGCTGTCCGCAATGTAGATCATTCCCTCGAACATAGGATCATTCTCCGACAGCGCAGAAATTTCTATTTGATAAATCTTCGTGCTGTCGAGCGTGGTCGTGCCGATGAGACGGTAATAGTAGCTGGAAAGCCCGCGGTTTGAAATGGGGCCGGGAATCGGAGCGCGGTCACTGAAATTGAAATCATCAGAAGAAAAATCGACGATGAAAAACTGACTGATCATGATGTTTCCCTCCGAAGGAATCATCGCACTCTGTTTGCGTGCCTTGATGATTTCCTTGTAGCGGTCAGGGGCGGCCCACCATGCATCCGTCTGGGTTTCGAGAATTATGGGGAGGGTATGTCCGCTGCTGTCGGCCTGAGCATTGCTGCTGTCCGCGAGGGCGGTGCTGTCTGCGGAAGCGGCTTTGCTGTCCGCGCCCACGGTGACGGAGATCGAATTTCCGTCGCCCGAACCTTCCACCATTCCTTCCATTGCGCCGGTCAGCCGCACGAGCAGCTTCGAATGTGAGGTCAGACTGTAATTCTTCAATTTCGCCTTCCGCTCTTCCTTTTTCTCGATGGCCTTGCGGATAATGCGGAGAGCGGGATTGTCGCCGGGAGTTACGGTGACAGACGGCATTTCGAAGGTGCTCGGGCGCAGGGAAAACCGCAGGTCAGCATCGCCGGGAATGCGCACTGCGCGGGACTGGCTGACGTAGCCGATATAGCTCGCGACGACAGTATGTTCGCCCGCATCCAGCGAAAGCATGAATCTGCCGTCGCGATCGGTAGTCGTTCCCTTGCGGCTGCCGCGCACCCAGACATTGGCGAATTGAAGCGCCTCGCCGGTTTTTTCGTCGCGGACCGTTCCGGTCACCATTTGCTGCGCAGATAATTCCTGAGAGCAGATAAGGAAAGCGAGAATGAGGAGGATTGTCCGATACAGGAATGCGGAATGCTGCATGTGGATTCTGGCAATGGTGAAACACTGGTGCGGAACGGGATGTACGATGCGGCGCGATGAATGTTGCCGTGAATAAGACTCAATGCTCATTAAATACACATATTTTTGCATTGAATTCCACACATAAAATGAGGACACTGTAAAGACTGGCTGGAACTGTTTCCTGCACAGAGGACGTTGTGATTCTGTCAGTCCGTCCGCCGTCTGTGTCAATACAGAAATCCTGCCTCAGGGAGTCTGTTTTACTTACCAGGAAATCGACATGAAAGGATCTTCCCGAGCTCTGATCACGAATGCACTGCTGTTTCTTGTGCTCTCTACATATTCAACAACCGCCGGGGCACTTGAAACCACGCAGCGGCGTGCCGCAGATATAGCCAAGCCTGAAGCTCTTAGGTCGTTTTTTCCTGTTTTCGAAGATCCTTCCGAAACAGAACGCACTGCAGCGCTTGAGAGCTGCGATCAGCTTTTCGATAGACAGGCGTATGATGCTGCACGCCGGAAACTGGAAGGCCTGCTTAAACAAGATCCGAATGATGTAGAGGTGCTCTGGCGACTGAGCAACCATGCCATCAACGACGGGGATGCGGCCACGGATCCGGATCGGCAAAAGAGGTATTTCAAGAAAGCGGTGGCCTACGCGGAACGAGCTGTGAAGGCAGATAACAATAGTGGATTTGCGCATGCATATCTCGCTGCGTCCTACGGCAGTTATGCAATGTTCGCGGGAGGCGAGGAAAAAGTGAAGCTGGCAAACCGGATTCGCGATGAACTCGATGTCGCGCTGAAGCTCGATCCGGACAACCAGGTCGCGCACACAATTTACGGGACCTGGCATCGCGAGGTAGCGGACGTTAGCTGGATCGAACGGCAGCTTGCGAACATGTTTCTGGGCAGCATGCCGGATGGGAGTATTGAAGAATCAGTCTCCCATTTGAAGAAAGCAATTCAAGTAGGTCCAACCGTGCTGCGGCATCGTTACGAACTTGGTCTCACCTACGCAGCCGCCGGTCGCGACAAGGAAGCGGCAGAAGCTTTCCGCGCCGCATTCAAATGCCCGAATGGCTGGCGCATCGATCCTATCCGCCGCATCCGCATGCGTGATTGGCTCAGCGACAACAACTAAAAAAAACCACAAAGTCACGAAGACACGAAGAAGAGGCACGAAGGCTTTGTAAATGCCCGATCTATTCTCAGCTACCGTAGACGAGAATAGTCGCGCTTTTATAAAACTTTCGTGTTCTTCTTTGTGTCTTCGTGACTTTGTGGTTTTTTCTTCCCGATTTCGTAGATGGAAATTTCTACAACCCGGTCGTGGAGGTCGGCGGAACGGCTGATGCGGGTGTATCTAAAGCCGCGGGCGGTGAGAGCTTCGAAGAAAGGGACAGCGATCAAGCGATTCGGTTCTGCCAGGATGATGCTTCCGTCAGCTTCGATGGCGTGATCAAGAAAGTCGGCGAGCGGCTCGACAAACCGTTTTTCGTAAATCACATCCGCAGCAAGAATCAGCGGCCATCGCTCAGCGGGATGCTCGCGGAAATCCATCAGCCGAACGTCTACGGGATTGTCAGGGACATTCTGCAGCATATTCACTTCGGCAACATTCAGAGCCAGCGGCTCGAAGTCCCCGCAGGTCACATGCGCACCGATAGAAGCCGCGACCACTCCCGGCAAAGCCATGCCGCAGCCAATTTCAAGCACCCGCATCCCAGCGAAGCGATCGGGCGCCTCCACGATATAGCCCGCCAGAGCCACAGCGCTGTGCCAGAGCTCCGCCCAGTACGGCAGCCGCTCGTCCTTCCGAAATTCATCTTCGGTTATCTGCTCAATCAGCTGCTCAATATCCTCAGCTGTGGTGAGCCGGTAAATGCGCTCGCCCACAGTCAGCTCAATCTGACGCAGCGGGAAGCGTGAGGCAAGTTCGGTGGTGAGTTCTTTGATACGATGCATAGTTTAAGAGGCACAAAGGCACAAAGGCACAGAGGCACAAAGGAAAGACTGATATGTTCAGCGGTGAAGAGACTTGAACGCGAATCAAAAAAGCTTTCGTGTCTTCCTTAGTGTTTTCGTGCCTTCGTGGTTTTTTCTTCCGCGGTTTTTTCTTCTTCCGGTTTACTTTTGAATACGAATGCGGGCATCGACGGCGGTGATGCCGTCCGGGGTGCCGAGGAGGGGATTAAGATCCATCTCGACGATTTCCGGAGCGGCCTGCATGAGGGCGGAGAGCCGCACTACGACATCGGCCAGTGCGTCCTCGCTGACGCCTTTCTGTCCGCGCACACCCTGCAGGATTTTGTAGCCCTTGAGTTCGCGTATCATCTCAAGCGATTCGACATGCGTGAGCGGCGCGAGGCCTGCGCTGACATCCTTGAGAACTTCGATGAATATACCGCCGAGTCCGCACAACACCATGTGTCCGAACGCCTCTTCTTTCTTCGTGCCGGCGAATAATTCCATTCCGCTGAGCATGGGCTGCAGAAGAACAGCAGTAGTCTCGGGAATCTTTATCATTCGGTTGAATTCATTTCTCACGGTTTCTTCGTCTCGAACATTCAGCACGACGCCGCCGACATCGGATTTGTGCACTGGTCCGACAACCTTCATGACGACCGGCAGTCCGAGACGTTTGGCTTCCCAGGCTGCGTCATCCGCGGAAGTCACGACAGCTTCGCCTGCGCGGGGAATTCCGCAGGCGTCGAGCAGCTGCTGAATCGCCACGGGATTAATGTAGCCGTCGGGTTCAGCATCAATGATCGCGCGGATCGCCGAATGATCGACCTCCGGAGCGGCGCCTTCCTCGGCGGGATGCGGCGCATAATACACGCGCGCCAGGGCGCTTCCCAGCGTGACCTCATCAGGAAAATTAATGTGGCCTTTCTCAAGAAAATCTTCAACCTCCTCGCGAGCGGTCAGTGTCGATGGCAGCACGGTATAAATCGGCTTTCTCGCCGTCTGCATTTTCGCATGCAGCACATCGTACGCATCGAAAATTTTCACGAGTCCCGGCGTGCCGAAGATCACGACCATCGCATCGATTTCATCGAATTGCTGGTCCACCGCATCGATGATGATGCCAAGCTGTTCGGGAGTACCGGTGGCCAGGAAATCGATGGGATTGGCAACCGAAGAACCCGGAAATAGCTTCGTGAGAAGCTCGTCCGCCGCCGGACCCGAGATATGCGGGACATTCAATCCCCCGTTTGAAAGCGCATCGGTGAGCATGACTGCGGGACCGCCCGCATGAGTGATGATGGCGATGT
Organism: Bacteroidota bacterium; assembly: GCA_049663345.1. Taxonomy (GTDB): domain Bacteria; phylum Bacteroidota; class Ignavibacteria; order SZUA-365; family SZUA-365; genus SZUA-365. The sequence goes on along the minus strand of JBATDG010000013.1, from coordinate 3,425 downwards.
TTTTTCCCTGAAGTTCCGGCTGGGTGAAGATGGAAGCAACGGTTATCAGGTCCTCGCGTCCATAACAGCGTACGATTCCCGCTTTGCGGAAAAGCGCATCAACAGCGACATCCGGGCTGGCAAGTGCGCCGGTATGCGACGAAGCGGCGCGGCTGCCGGCCTCGGATGATCCCGCCTTAATCGCGGCGATGCGGCAGCCTTTGCGGATAAGCGAGCGAGCGTGCTGAAGCAGCTTCGCGGGTTTCGCAATCGTTTCGATGTATAGCAGCTTCACACGCGAACTTGTCTCGGGATCGAAGGATTCATCGAGATGCTCCAGCACCTCTTCGACGCCCAGCTGGGCGCTGTTTCCGACAGAAAACACGCTGGCGAAGGTGAGTCCTTTGGGAATGCCGGCCTCGAGTATGAAGCAAGCTGTGGCGCCGGAGCCGGAAATGAAATCCACGCCCTTCGCCTCGAGTTTTGGAATGGGTTCGGTAAAAATGCTGTGATGATCCGGGGTGCAGATGCCCACGCAATTGGGACCGATCAGCGAGCCGCCCACGCCGTTAATCACGTCGACGATGCTGTGTTCGAGTTCGCGCCCCGCCTCGTTTTCCTCGCTGAATCCTGCGCTGAGGATGATGAAGCCGCGGGTGTCCTTCTGCGCGGTCAGCGTTTCAATAACCGGCAGCGTATACTTCGCCGCGATGGCGATGATCGCAAGATCTACTTGCGGCAGCAGCGCCGGGTCAGAAAAGCTGCGAATGCCCTGGACCTCTTCTTCCTTCGGATTGATGACATACAGCTCTCCCTCGAAGCCGCCGTCTATAATGTTCTTTAAAACTTTGCCGCCTGGCTTGTGAATATCATTCGACGCACCAACGACGACGATGCTTTTCGGATTTAAAAGCTGGGGGGTAATCATGACGATTCTCCATCAGTTCGAATAGTTTCGGGAATGGGGTCCCTTAAATAATCAGGCCGCCGTCGTAATTACGACAACGCAATCCTAAAAATTGCCGAATCTCCCCGTCAAAAAAAAATGCAAACATGAATGAATGAGCGCGCGCTGGGTGAGATTGGAGCGAGACAGGAGCGCCGAGCGCCTGCCCGGCGTCTTGGCGCAGAAACTGCGCAGGTGCGAGATTGGACCGCCAAAATGCGAATTTCAGATTGGGGATAATACGGCGCGGGAGGGAGAAAGGCCTTCCCTGGGGATAGGAATTTGCATTGTGCTGGGGAAATCGAAGTGCGGAATTGCGCTAAACCATGAAATATATGCCATTATTTCAATAAACTCAAAGCGAAAATTGACTACGCCTCGCAATTTTCGTATTTTTGTTAATCCGGCGAAAAAGAGCACATTTTTTACGCTCCTTCATTGGACTGGCTTTTCTCCGCACCATCCGTTCACCGCATCAACAGGTCCGGACTATGAAACTTTCTGATTTCGACTACGCTTTTCCCAAAAACCTGATTGCAAAGTATCCCGTTGAGGAACGCGATCAGGCCCGCCTTATGGTGATCCATCGCTCGACCGGAGACGTTGAGCATAGATTGTTCTCCGACATACACGAGTATTTCAAGAAGGGCGATGCACTCGTCCTCAATGATACCAAGGTATTTCCGGCCCGGCTTATCGGCCGCAAGGAAAAGACCAACGCCAAGATTGAAGTGTTTCTGCTGCGCGAGCTGAGCAAGGACGAGCGTCTTTGGGACGTGATCGTCGATCCTGCACGGAAGGTACGCATCGGCAACAAAATCTATTTCTCCGATAAGCTCATGTGCGAGGTGATCGATAACACGACCTCGCGCGGACGCACCGTGCGCTTCAACTACCAGGGCGATTTCTTCAAACTCATCGACCAGGTGGGACAGACGCCATTGCCTCCGTACATCAAGCGCGATGCTGAGGAATCCGACAAAGAGAACTATCAGACCGTGTACGCGCGTCAGGTCGGCGCCGTGGCTGCACCGACAGCCGGACTGCATTTCTCCAAAAAACTCGTCGGCCGCCTTAAGAAAAAAGGCGTGGGTGTGACCTCCGTGCTTCTGCACATCGGTCATGGAACCTTCCGTCCGGTTGAAGTCGAAGATCTCACCAAGCACAAGATGGATTCGGAATACTACGAAATTCCACCGGACGCATGCTCTGTGGTCAACAAGGCTAAAGACGCAAAGAAAAACATCTTCGTCTGCGGCACCAGCACTGTGCGCGCACTCGAATCGAGTGTCACGACCATGCGCCAGTTGACTCCGGCACGTGGTTGGACAGACAAATTCATCTATCCTCCGTACGATTTCAAGATTACCAACAAGCTGATCACAAATTTCCACATGCCGAAGTCCACACTGCTTATGATGGTGGCGGCGTTTTCTGATTACGACATGATGATGAAGGCTTACAAGAAAGCCATCAAGGAACACTACCGTCTGTTCAGTTATGGCGATGCGATGCTGATTCTCTGATGCTTCCGTTCGCGGAACACATCACTCTGTATCCATACATTTCCGCAGGCGAAGTTTCGGCTTCGCCTGTGCTATTTCCGGGAGGATCATGAACCAGTTCATCGTTTGCATTCCTGCCGCCGGCATCGGCCGGCGCATGCACAGCGACACGCCTAAGCAGTATCTCCATCTGCACGGACGCCCTGTGCTCACACATACGATAGGTGTTTTCGATGCCATGCCCGAGTGTGTCGGCATTGTTCTTGCGGTCGATGACATAACCGCGGCACAGCGGCTGGTCGACTCCTGTGCGCCGCGGGTGCCGGTCCGCATCGTTGCCGGCGGCGTGCGTCGGCAGGATTCGGTTGCGAATGCACTCGCGGTCTGCGGCGATGATGATACGATTGTGCTTGTGCATGATGCCGCGCGTCCCTGCGTCACAGCCGAACAAGTGCGCGCCGTAGCGAACGCTGCACGCGCGCACGGAGCTGCGCTTCTTGCCTTCCCCGCACGCGACACGATGAAAGCCGTGCACGCCGGTCTTGTGCGCGAGACGCTTGATCGTTCCACAATCTGGCATGCCCAGACTCCACAGGCAGCGCGTGCCGGGTTGTTCCGTATTGCATTCGCCGACGCACAGCGGAAAGGCCTTGAGGCAACAGATGATATGTCGCTGCTCGAAGCAATGGATATTCCCGTCCATGTTGTGGAAGGACTGGCGACCAACATTAAAATCACGACTCCCGAAGATTTGCCCGTAGCCGAAGCGATTCTGCGCGTGCAGCGCAGGGCGTGAGGGCGTGAGGGCGTTAGGACGTCAGGGCGTTAGGACGTCAGGGCGCACCCAGCCCAGCGTGCGAGCCAGCGGCTCGTACGCTCAACCCGCGGAATGACATTGCGAACATTGACGTAGGGCCGAGCCAACGGCTCGGACCCGATACACGCAACCGCACGAGCCAACGACCCGGACACGGCAACGACCCGGACACGGCAAC
>JBATDG010000012.1:0-26469 GCA_049663345.1 Bacteroidota bacterium | reverse complement strand
GTGCTTCGGTATTAAGGTACTTTAGCCAAGTTTCTTCTTGATGATGGCCATCAAGGTTTTCGGATGGATCGGCTTCTGGAAAACACCGTCAAGACCAAGCGTCTTGTAATCGGTGTTATCGTCCAGGCTGTCTCCAACGGAGCTGAGCAGGAACAGCGGAATCGTATTGCCGAGGACTTTCATCTCCTTTGCAAAGTTGATTCCCGAGTCAACTTCTTCCATCATCAAATCAACCAGTATAAAATCAGGCGTGCTCTCTCTGTACTTACGGAGGCCCTCTTCGGCGCTGTGCGCTTCGACCATCTCATACCCGTGGGCAGTGAGAATCATACGCACAGCGTCAAGCATGTCCTGATCGTCATCGATGTACAGGATCACGTGTTTACCGTCGTTCATTGTGTTCTCCATGTATAGATTTCTCGTGTAATCCAATCACGCGCGCCGCGCTGTTCAGTTCGCTTCCATCGGCATGTCGAGCAGACGGGGGTCTTCCAGCACAAGACGCATATATGCGATCGCCTTTTCGAGGTTTTCCGTCGCACGCGGAGACAACCGTTCTCCGAATTCGTTGAATTCATAACCGCGGATGCCGAGAATATAGGCCCGGGAGGTAGACTGGAAAAGCGTCTGGGCCAGATGCAGAAGGACGCTGGGCTCCACGCTGTGACTGCTGAAACTGAGTGCTTCCTTCGGTTCGACTTTCTCGACGTAATAGGGCTCCCGGCCGTTGACCGAAGCGTCAGCGAAAATGACGACATCGTGCTTTGCGACGTCATTGGCATCTTCAACTGAGAGCTGATAATCAGCGTCGACGGTGAGACCTTCTACATTCCAGTTCTCCACAGCAGCCGCGAGTGCGGGACCGAGCCCGTCGTCAAGTCTGCCGGGATTTCCGTAGCCAATCAACAATATGCGGAGTGCGCTGTCCATCATGTGCTCTTCGTTGCGACCTCGTTGCCTTCGTGGTCCAGCAGGCGGACGATGAGCGGCATCTTGCCGAGAGCATGCGTCGCGCAGGACAAACAAGGATCATAGGCGCGGATGGCTACTTCAATGTGATTCAGCAGACCTTCGGTAATTTCCGGCTTGCCGGAAATGTGATCCATCGCCACTTTTGACACGGCACGGTTCATCGGCTCGTTGTTGCTGGTCGTCGAGACAATGAGGTTCGCCATGGTCACCTGGTCGTTTTCGTCGACCTTGTAGTGATGGAACAGCGTCCCGCGCGGTGCTTCGATAAGTCCAACACCTTCGGGTCGGCGGTCACCCTTGAGCACGAGATCCGTACCCTGCAGATCGGGATCCTCGAGCAGCTCGCGGATTTTTTCGATTGAATGCAGCGTCTCAATCATGCGGGTCCAGTGGTACGCCATCGTGAGATTGTTCGGCTTACCGTCGGTCACTGCCATGAATTCCTTGCGGGCAGCTTCTGCTTCCGGCGTGTCAATGAAATCACAGGCGTTGACGCGTGAGAGCGGACCAACACGATACCAGCCGTCTTCCGGTCCGATGGATTTGATGAACGGGAATTTCATATACGACCAATCGCGTACTTCCTCGCTGATGTACTCGAGGTAATTCTGATAGTCGACCTGATCGAAGATCTTGTTTCCCTGCGAGTCGATCGCGCGAAGGTTGCCATGGTACAGATCCATAGCGCCATCTTCACGTACGAGAGACACGTGGTTTGAATCGAAAGAAGCAAACGGAGCCACCATCTCGAGATTTTCGATCGTGTAGTCCCTGGCGATCATGAGAGCGCCGCGAGCCCATTCGGTCATCTGATCGATGTCCTTGAGAAACACGTCGCGTTCAGCGATGGAGAGATTCTTATTCACGCCGCCCGGAATTGCGCCGGTGCCGTGAATCTTTTTCCCCGCCGTGGCCTTGATGATTTCCTGTCCGTACTTCCGCATCATCACGCCCTGTACCGCGAGATCGGGGAACTTGGCTGCGACGCCGATCACGTTGCGGATGGCCACGTCTGCGTCAAAGCCGAATAAAAGATCCGGTGAGGCGAGATGGAAAAAATGCAGTGAGTGGGACTGGAACATCTGACCGTAATGCATCAGGCGGCGAATTTTCTCCGCCGTCGGTGTGAGCTTATCTACTCCCACAATAAGATCCATCGCTTTCGCTGCAGCGAGGTGATGGCTTACCGGACAGATTCCGCAAAGTCGCTGCACGAGGACCGGGGCTTCCCAATAAGGACGGCCCTGAATGAAGCGCTCGAACCCGCGGAACTCCACGATATGCAGCCGTGCCTGCTGGACCTTATTTTGTTCGTCAAGCAGAATCGTCACTTTTCCATGACCCTCGACTCGGGTCACGGGTTCTATGACAATTCTCCTCAGATCATTTGTATCTTGCACGATTTTTCTCCTGTTCCTGACTGTTGAATTTTCCGAGTGGAATTAGTCGTATTTGATGAGTTCATACGGCATTTCCAGCGGCTTATCCGTCAGAAGTGCCACAAGCGTCTGCCAGATCGTGTCCGCAGAGGGAGGACAACCTGGAAGGTGATAGTCCACTTTCACAACCTCGTGACAAGGATACACCTTGTCGAGAAGCAGCGGGATTTCCGGGTCATTCGGAATCTTGCCGCTCGGGTTGTAGACGCTCGGACCATTGATATACGCCTCATCAAGACATTCCTGCAGCGGAATGGTATTGCGCATCGCAGGCAGACCTCCGTTGATCGCGCAATCACCGAGTGAAATCAGAATTTGACAGTGTTTGCGGAAATCCTGCAGTACCCGGACGTTCTCCTCATTCGCGCAACCGCCTTCAACGATACCCACAAGGCACTGTCCGGTGAATTCCTTGATATCGTTGATCGGAGATTTATCGAATTCAATTAACTCCACGAGCTGGAGGATGCGATCGTCGATGTCGAGAATCGACATGTGACATCCAAAGCATCCGGCCAGGGACGTGGTTGCAACTTTTGGCTTTGCCATGATTCTATCCTGCTCCTTGGTCAATGTTTGTTTGCTTCGATGTCCGATCCGATAGGCTCATGGTCATACTTGCGCTGACCAATCGGGATCGAATACCCGACACGTTTCTTCAGAATCGCACCCACAGGGCAGACTTCGACAGCTTTATCCGTGACGTCGATATCGGTGCCGACCAGCTTCGTGGTCGAATCGACAGCGATGCGTTTCTGGGGCCCGCGGCCGACGAACTGAAATACGTTTTTACCATCGAGATCGCGTGAGGCACGCACGCAGCGGGCACAGAGAATGCAGCGGTTGTGATCGATGAAAATATCCTTGTGCGATGCATCGATGTTGCGGTCGGCCGGAAACATGTACGGATACTTCGGGGCTGCGATGCCAAAGCGATATGCCAGGGCCTGCAATTCACAATTACCGCTTTTCTCACACACCATGCAGAAGTGATTCCCTTCCACAAACAGCATGTCTACTAGATTGCGGCGAAATTCCAGGAGTTCCTCGGTTTCGTTTTCAACAAGAATTCCCTCCGCTATCGGCTGGGTGCAAGCGGACTGGAAACGACCGTTCACTTTCACGGTGCAGATGCGGCAGCTGCCGAATGCGGGGAGTCCTTCAAAGGCGCAGAGTCGGGGGATGTACATCCCCACCGCATCCGCGGCCGCCATGATGGTTTGTCCCGCGACACCCTGCACTTCGACACCGTCAATTTCGAACGTGATTGTATTGTCACTCATGATCTTTTTCCGTTTTCGTTCATTGATGGGTATTCGGAGAAATGCATGGATGGCCGCCCGGCGATTCCTTTCGCCACACCGAGAGCCTTTTGTATATCGAACGTCGGCTGGAACGGCTGGCCTTCCTTGACCAGGGCTTCATAGAGCGGACGGAAATTCTTCAGAGAACTGAGAATGGGATTCGGTGATGTCTGTCCGAGACCGCAGCGGCTGGTTGACTTCACAGATTTTCCGAGCTCTTCGAGGTAGGTGATATCGGAGGGCTCGCCTTTTCCGTCCATAATGTTTTGGAGGCGCTCCTTGAGAAGCACGTTTCCGACTCGGCAGGGTGTGCAATAGCCGCAGCTTTCTTCGACGAAGAACTCCATGAAATATTCGACCACCTTCAGGAGATCGCGTTCCGGACCGAACACCATCAGGGCGCCGCCTGTCGCCAGATCATCATAGCAGATAATGCGGTCGAACATGTCGGGGCCGATGAGCTGTCCGCTGGGACCGCCGACCTGTACTGCAGCTGCGTTTTCTCCGCCAGCCATTTCGAGCAATTCCTTCATCGTAATGCCGAATGGTACTTCGTACACGCCCGGGCGTCTGAGGTCGCCGCTGATGCTGAGGAGTTTCGTCCCGGTGCTCCCCTTTGAACCGATCTGCGAAAACCACCCCGCACCTTGATCGAGGATGCGTGCGACGCAGCAGAAGGTCTCAACATTGTTCACCGAAGTCGGACAGCCGAGATAGCCTTTCTGCGCAGGAAACGGCGGACGGTTTTTCGGATCGCCTCGGAGTCCTTCACAGGAGCTGATAAGCGCGGTTTCTTCGCCGCAGACATACGCTCCGGCACCCATCTGGATACGGATGTCGAAATCGAAGCCGGGTTTCCCCATCACATCCTTGCCAAGCATGTGCATGTTACGGGCCTTCTGCAGAGTGTCCTCCAGGAACGGACGCAGATACGCATATTCGCCGCGCAAATACATGATGCCTTCCTGCGCACCGATGGCGTATCCTGCAATGGTCATTCCTTCGATCAGCAATTCAGGACTCTCAGTCAGGATCACACGATCCTTGAATGTACCCGGCTCGCCTTCGTCTGCGTTGCAGACGACAAATTTTCGTTCACCACCGGCTGCGCGGGTAAAATCCCATTTCATACCGGTGGGGAATCCTGCGCCGCCGCGTCCCCGCAAACGCGCAGTTTTTATGTCGCGGATCACTTCGTTCGGACTCATGGCAATCGCTTTTTTCAGCGCGCGCCCCATTTCAAGAGGAGCGAATATTACTTGCCCGCGCTTGCGGAGATTGTTCGAAACACCGGCGCTGACAAGCGGACAGGAATTGTTCCCGTCGCCGAGCCGGCGGCGAAGGCGTTCGGGTGCAATACCGGATTTCAGCTGTTCGACGATTTCAATCGCTCCGTCGCGTGAAAGTTCGGTAATGATTTCATCGTTGACCATGACGGCCGGAGCCTGATCACACATGCCAATGCAGGGCGTGGTTTCAAGCGTAATGAGCCCGTCGGGAGTTGTCCCGCCGACCTCGATCCCGAGGGCGTCAGAGAAGGCCTGTTTGTTTCGTTCAAAGCCGAACATGCGGTCGATTATATCATCACAAAGACGAATGACGACCTTGCCCTTTTTTTGTTTTGAAAGAAAAGCGTAGAAGGACACCACGCTTTCCACTTCCACCCGATGGGTCCCGACCTGTCTGGCGATCAGATCCATCGCATCATCAGAAACGCAGCCAAAGGATTCCTGCAGTTCCCGCACGATATCCATCATGCGAGCGCTGTCGTTGCCGAACCCTTCACAGATAGTCTTGACGACCGTTTCCAAATTTTCTGACATCCAAATACCTCTCTGGTAACTCACTTAGTTTTGAGCACGATCTCAGATAAAGAGATTCCATCATACAAATCTACAGTTCGTGAAAAATTTATCCAAATAATAACGAAAAATTTCTCGATTGGCTCTGCAGCGCTCAGTGCCCGGATTCGACTTGTGTCGTCAGAATTCGCCCCCTATCCACCCTATTGACACATTCCCAGCTTTCCCGGAGTGCTGGAAAAGGATAAAAAAAAACAGGCCCCGTGGATGAGACCTGTTTAAGATTTGGCGGCATTTGCCGATTGATCAGGGAATGAGCTCTATCAGTTTCGTGAATGGTTCACAATTCACATTGATTGCGAATGTGAATTCCCTCGAGTTGTACCCTGTTTTCGTAACGTTCACGCCGTACTCGCCTTTGCAGAGTCCATCGAACACCGCAACGCCCAGACTGCTGGTCAGTACTGTTTCTTTCACCGCGCCGTTCTGCCAGAGCTTGACAGTCGCACCTTCCACAGGAGTGTTTGTCGAATCGACGACATTCACTGTGAGCACGCCGCTGCAGCAAATTGTGATGGCGGTCAGTGTCGCTTCGCGGGTGACAGGTTCACAGAGTTCATTGATGGCGAAGGAGCCTTCGACCACACTGAATCCATCCTTTGAAATCCGGTAGCTGTACTCGCCCTTGCACAAGCCGTCGACGACGACAGCGCCGTTGCTGTTGGTGACAGGGTCGGCGACCGCTGTGCCGGACTTCTTGATAACGACTTTCGCACCCTGCACTGGGTTGCCGTTCGCGTCGCGCACGACAATCGTGAAGACGCCGCTGCAGCACACGTTGTTGCTCTGCATCGTCGCTTCGCGAGTCACCGGCTCACAGCTGCTGTTGATTGCAAAGGAGCCTTCGATCACAGCAAAACCGTCCTTTGAAGCACGGTAAGTGTATTCGGCCTGGCACAGTCCATCAACTACGATCTGTCCGTTCGCGTTTGTAGTCGCACTCTCGATAAGCGCACCGGCCTTTTTGACAGCCACTACAACACCCTGAATGGGATTGCCATTGGCATCACGGATAATGAGAGTGAACACTCCGCTGCAGCATACGCCGTTGCCGGCAAGCGTGGCCTCGCGCGTAACCGGATCACAATTGACGTTGATGGCGAACATGCCTTCAACGACAGCGTAGCCATCTTTCGATATGCGATAGTTGTACTCGCCCTTGCAGAGACCGTCGGTTACAATTCTGCCATTGGCGTCCGTGACAGGATCCCTCACGATCTTGCTGCCAATGCGCACGAGGACTCTGGCTCCCTGTACCGGGTTACCATTGGCATCGCGCACCACGAGTGTAAAGATGCCGCTGCAGCAGCCGAGGCTTTCAACGACAACGTTTTTCGTAACCGGTTCGCAATTTTCATTTATGGCGAAAGAAAATTCGCGGTTAGTGACCCCGGTCTTCGAAACATCGGCGCCGTATTCACCGCGGCAAAGATCTGTGAAGACCGCGACACCAGCGGTATCCGTAAACGTCTTATGCAGTATTGCGCCATTCTTCCAGAGACGCACTTCGGCGCCACCGACGCCGTTGCCGTTTTCGTCCTTGACATTCACAGTCAGCACACCATCGCAGCAGCCTGAGGTCGCATTCTGCAAAACCGCCGTCAATTCCACCGGGTCGCATTCGCCATTGATCGCGAATACAGCTTCGTACACTTTGTAACCATCTACCGCGATCCGAATCGAATACTCACCAGCGCAAAGATTGTCTTCAGTTATTTTACCCTGTTCGTTTGTTCGCGGATCAGCGATGATCTGACCTGCTTTTTTGATGACAACAGCCTTGTTTACCAGAAGTTCGCCATTGGCATTCTTCAATGTGAGAGTCAGCACGCCGCTGCAGCAACTGTCCGCCATAGTCATCTGCACACTCATATTGCTGAGCGTCGATGCCTCGGCTTTCGGATCCATTGATGCGTAGACGATCGGGGAAAAGCCCTCGGCTGCCACAACAATGTCAATAATTTCAGCGGGGAGACCTTTAAGAAGAAACGCACCATCGCCGTCGGTGACGGTTCGTCCGAGCTCGGCACCATCCTCGTGGCGCTGGGCGATAATGTCAGCGTTAGAGACCACGCTCCCTGTACCAGCCTGGTGCACCGTTCCGGATATGCTATACGTTTCCGGTGCGTTTGTGCTGTTATCGGAACAGGACAAGACTGAAAACACAGCAAGTATCAGAACGAGAAATCGAGGTAAAGACTGCTTCATATCGGTCCTCAGCGATTGAGCCCGGTGCGGAACGCGCATGGGCGGTAAATTGGGATGTTGCAGGTGCGTCGTTGCAGATCGGTATACAATCAGGAATAACCCGCGGAGGGCTGAAAAGTTACATCGAAAGAGATTAGTTTCTCAAAAACCTGAAGAAAGCCGGTTTTTCAGATCTGTATATTATATTTCTCAATCAATTTGTATATCGTGGTTCTTCCGATGTCGAGCAGACGGGAAGCTTCCTTGATATTGCCGCCGCTGGCTTCAAGTGCGATTCGAATTCCTCTGGCCTTAAGCTGCTCCATAGTGGGAACCGGGCTGCTTTGTCCGGTTGTGAGTCCCGATGGATCGCCCGTTCGCTCTGCGGCACCCACGGCGATCAGTATCGTTTGCGGCAGGTCTGAGGTGAGAATTTCCATGCTTTCTGCAACAAGAACCGCTCGCTGTATGCAATACCCCAGCTCGCGGACATTTCCTGGCCACGAGTACTTTCTGAATATATGAAAGACTTCCCGGCTGATGCCCAGGCCCGGGCGGCCCTCATTTTCAGCGTGTTTTCTGAGGAAGAATTCTGCGAGAGCGGGAATATCGACCACGCGCTCCCGTAGAGGCGGAATTTTAATCGGGAAGCTGGCCAACCGAAAATAAAGGTCTTCGCGAAATTCTCCCTGGGTGCACATGGACCGAAGATCCCGGGTTGTCGAGCTCACAATTCTGACATTCACGGAAATATCCTCTTCGCTCCCCAATCGGCGAATCTGCCTCGTTTGCATAGCGCGGTAGAGGCGAGCCTGAACTGTTGTGGGCAGTTCTCCGATCTCATCGATGAATACCGTCCCTCCCTCTGCAAGCTCGAAGATTCCAGGTTTGGATTCGCCTTCCGCTCCGAACCCGCTGCCCTCGTAACCAAACAACTCGTGCTCGATAAGATGATTCGGGATTGCGACGCAGTTTAACATCAGATAGGGTCCGGCAGCCCTTGTGCCGTTAAAGTGGATTGCCCGGGCTATAAGGTCCTTCCCTGTTCCTTCCTCACCTTCCAGCAGTACGTTGATTTCGTTCCTGCATGCCTTCTCGACAAGATGCAGCACAGTCAGCATTGGGCCGGAGCGTGCGATGATCTGATTGAGCAGCGTTTCTCCTGCTGACAACTCCTGCAATCTAGCAATGCGCTGATTCAATTTTCGCACGGTGCTAGCAGCGCGAATTGCCGCCCTCAGATTCCATCGATCACAGGTTCTGGAAACACATCCGAGTATACCAATCGAATCAGCGATTTCAGCTATCTGTTCGAGGTCATGGTCCGTGATTACCAGCAGGGGCACGTCCGGGAAGCGTACAACCAGATGTCTAGTCTCTGCAATCATTGATTCAACATTAACAGCATCTATCATGATAATGTCTGGCGCATGATGCGGCTGGGACATCAAGTCCATTGTGTCCTTGATTCCGAGCAGTTGAAACTCACTGCTGTTCGGGAGGACAGCGGACATGATTTCCAACAGGGATGTGTCGGCAGCGATCACATAAATCTTCACAAGTGAGCCATTGGATAATCCGAAAGCAATTATACAGTTTTCGCAGGAAGGAATCAGTGATGCTAAGATAGGATATTGGCAAGCACTGCGAAAGTTGCCAGCAGGTTTATCGCAAAAAAATGTGAACGCGGCCAGCGATAGCTGCCAGCCGCGATTGTAAGTACTGTGGTGTTTTGGTCAGGCGACCCGGGCGAGGTTCTGAATCAGGGTCAACGACGGACCTTTGACAGACTGGACGGCGTCGACCCGTTCTTCCTCAACGATCCCGTGTTCCACCGGAGCAACTGTCGGGAAGGCAATAGTAAACTCTGACCCATGCCCCTTCTCGCTTCTTACGTCGATCTTCCCGCTGTTGATTTCAATGAATTGGCGCGTGAGCGACAACCCCAGCCCCAGCCCATCGTAAGGCCTGCTGTAGCCGGTTTTCTCCTGTGAAAATACATCGAACACATGGCGGATATAGTCCTCGGATATCCCGATGCCTGTATCGCGCACGCTGAGAGTGCAGTCATTGCCCTCGCCTTTGACGAAAATCTCGACTTCACCTTTCTCGGTATACTTGATGGCGTTATCCACCAGATTGGTCACGGCCTGTTCAAGTGAATAGCGGTCGGCATATATTTTCGCTGATGCAAGTGTGGACTTGAAAGCGAGCGTAATTCCGCGCTCTTTCGCCGCATGATGAAATTCACGAACGACGTTCCTGGTGGATTCGACTATATCAAAGTCTTCGGGATCCAGTTTGAAAGTTCCGGCCCGCAGACTTGAGATGTGAAGCAATTCTTCCACAGAGCGCATCAAACGACGACTAGCGCCTTTCATGCTGCTCATATAGAGTGCATTCTCGTTGCTGACCTTGGAGTTCAGGGGTGTGCATAAAAGATCTACATATCCAAGAATAACATGCAGTGGAGTGCGGATTTCATGCGACATCGTTGCGATGAACGCATCCTTCAAGCGGTCAGAGTGCTCGGCCTTGTCCCGTGCGGTGATCAGATCTGCTTCTGTCCGCCGGCGCGTTTCGACCTCGCGACGCAATTCGGAGTTCAGCGATTCGAGTTCCTGCGTGCGTCGATCTACGAGTTTTTGGAGGACATACTTTCCCCGGGACGAAACGAAAAACAGCGACACGAGCAGCAGCATGATAACCGCACCTGCAATACGGAAAGTGAGTATTTCTTCTCTGACGAGACTCATCCAGCCAGCTTCGGGAGCAGCTGCAATATCCCAATACCCGTCAACAAGCGGGACGCGCTGTTGCTCAGGTGAATTGGCGAAAATATTATCGGATCCAAAAAAGACACCGCGATTCTGGTCACGCACTGCTATGAGCAAATCTCCCACGTTTTCAGCAAGACCAGCTTCGAGAAACAGGTCGGGCAGATCTATAATAATTGCAGCGAGCCCCCAGATCTTTCCATTTCTAAATATCGGGAGACGAGCGACAATGGCCTTGCCGCCCTGCTTCAATTCCAGTGGACCGTTGATTGTTACAATATTAGTTTGATACGCCCGACGCACAGAGGTAGCGACGGCAGGACGCGGATCGTTCAGCACGTCGAGTCCTAAAGCGGCCTCGTTACCCTGAAGCGGGTACACATGTGTGATTATTCCGTCCTCAACCAGCTGTAAAGCACGGATCGATGCAGAACTTCCGCGCAGCGTAGAAGCGATGTTCTGAAATTCAGCATTGCGAACGCCATCCGAAGGATTTGTTTCGATGTAGCTTCTGAGTCCATAAAGGAGCGAAATTTTGCTGTTGAGTGCGTTTCCGAGTATGACGCTCTGCTGCAGAAGCTGCTCGTCGACTGTTGTCCTGACACGGCTTTCCGCCCACTTGCCGTGCACAGAATCCAGGAGATAAAACGCCCAGACCAGCAAAAGCAGGACAAGTGAAAACGAAGTAAATTCTTTGTATGAATACCGCATCATGGATCGGTCCGGTGTTTCTCGTTTGAAATCAGCCCGGTGGGCTGGTTTACGCTCCCTGTGGAGGGAGCGCCTGAATGGAATCTCAAAGACAAATTTAGAGCCGCAATATTAACAACAGCTTAATCCCGTATGACAAATTTGTAGGATTCGAACGATTCATCTGTCAGAAGATGTAACTTTGCAGTACCCTGTGTTGTCGTATCTTCATTATCTCGTAATCGATTAAAATTCATTTCTTCAGACTCTCCCATACGCCAAGGAAGGTGCTCATGAAAAGTGTATTCCGATTGCTTTTTGCGTTGTGGTTTTGTGTAGGGACCCTCGCAGTCGCGCAGAACAATCAATACGTTCTTAAGATTGACCCATCGGCCACCGGTTCATCCTTCCTGGCTGTCACTCCCGGACAGGTAATCCAGTTCACCGCGAAAGCATATCAGATGACTGCTGCCGGGACTTCGGTTGTTGTTCCGATTACCAGCATCGTCTGGACGGTGGACCCCGCATCGTTCGGAGCGATCACCGCGCAGGGGGTATTTACAGCTTCCGCTGCAAATGCAGCCAGTCCCCGCGGCGTTATTATTGCGGATGCGGTGGTCGGAAATATGACTCTGCGCGCAAGCGTCGCGCTCGTAATGCAAAATCAGCCGCAGAACAAATTTACTTTCTCAGGAAATGTGAGTTCGTCTGCAGGTCCGATTATCGGAGCACAGGTTTCCGTCATGGGCGGCAACAACACCTCCCTCACAACCAGCACAAAAACTGACAACAACGGTGATTTCAGCATCGCAGTTCCGGCCGGGACGTGCAAAATACATGCCCAGGCCGCTGGCTACATCGCCGAATATTATGACAACGTGACGACTTCCGCCCTTGCGACCACATTCGTTACCGACCCGGCGAATCCTGTTGTAAACAACATTAATTTCATCCTGGACGTCATCCCTCCGACACCGGTCTATACGATTAGTGGTACGGTCCGGGACAACAACGGGAATCCAATCGCCAACGCTCTCGTGCAGGCCGAAATGGGAAACAGCCCGAACCTCCGACCGTTTTTGACGCGCTCGGCCAACGATGGAAGCTATTCCCTCGATGTGATTTCCGGCACGTTCACAGTATGGAGCAACGCCTACGGCTTCTCTACTGAGTATTACAACAATACGCCTGACCGCACACTCGCAGCATCGGTGACTGTGAACACCAATGCTCCGACGCAGAGCGGTGTCGATTTTTCTCTCGAACCGTACGGCGGATCGATTGCCGGCACAATTACTGACGGCAACGGAAATCCGATCGCGGATGCCGTCGTAACAGCATGGATCAACGGGCGTCCGAGTACCAGTGCTGCGAACGCCGCCTACGGAAAGGCGGTTTCTGCGGCGAACGGAAGCTATCTCATCGCAGGCTTGCCTCCGGGCGACTTTGTGGTGCGTGCACAGGCGACGGGCTTCATCGCTGAATACTATGATGATGCCACGGATATCACGCTTGCTGCTGCTGTGACGGTCGCGAATCAGCCCGTGACGGGAATTGATTTCGAACTTACGGTCGGCGGCAGTATTTCGGGCATGGTCAGGAACGAAGACACCAACGCCCCACTCGCATACGCCACTGTTATCGTGCGTTCGCTTCAGAACCATCTCGAGCGCGGTGCACGCACCGATGCGAACGGCAATTATGTAGTTGATGGACTTCCCTTCGACGATTACACGGTGTTCGCTTCCGCATACCGCTTCCTCGGTGAGTACTATAACAATTCGACGACGGCAGCCCTTGCGGGCACTGTTAGCGTGACCGGCACCACGCCTGTCACCGGCATAGATTTCGCTCTCACGCCGGCTCCTGTGGCTCCGCGCCTGTATCGCGGCAGCGTGGTGGCCCGTACCGGAGCAGGCGGACTCCTGACCGTCGTGGAGGCCATCAATCCGGCCAATGGCATGGTGATCGCGACGTCAACGGATCCGCAGGGCGGATTTGAATTTCAGGCCTGGGACAATGCCGTGCTGCGCGCACGCTCACTCGGGTATGTCGGACTTTATGCAGGCAACACGCGCGACTGGAAGGAAAGCCGCTGGGAAGGCATGCAGACAGGTATGACGTTTATACTCGATCCCGTTTCAGATCAAGGCATGGCCGCATGCAGCGGACAGGTCACCGACGCCGGAAACGGTACCGGGATCGGCAACGCGTGGGTATATGGAATGGATGCCGCCGGCAGCATTTTCTTCACTGTCAGTGGAAAGTCCGGAAGCTTCAGCATCCCCAATGCTGCGAACGGCAGTCTCGATGTCATGGTCTCGGAAGTCGGCTTCGAAAGCGGCGCCACCACAACGGAGATCGAGGATGCGCACGGGAGCGCGACCATTTCCGCGCAGCGGACAGGCGTCACATCTGTGAACGAAGAAGCAGCACTACCCGCTTCCCCTGTGCTGCTGCAGAACTATCCGAACCCGTTCAATCCGGCGACTACAATCGCCTACTTGATACCGGAACGAATGCATGTCAGCATCCGGGTGTATGATCTGCTCGGAAGCGAAGTCAGCGTTTTGGTGGACAAGGTTGTGAATGCGGGTGCGCATAACCTGACCTGGAATGCCTCGCAGCTTCCTTCGGGCATCTACCTGTATCGCATGGAGGCCGCTTCCAGCATTCAGACGCTGCGCATGACTCTCTTGAAATAGTTTCTCCCTAACAAGACAGAGCGCGGCTGCCCGCAGTTTGGGCGGCCGCGCTTTGTATTTATTGCCGCGGAACCAATGAAAGAACTATCGCGCAGAGGTGATCCCGGGTTTGAAACAGACCCCGCGATGCTGAACGGAGCAGCGAATTATTCGAGCTTCAGTTTTTTCAGCTTGGGCTGGATAACGACCTGGCAGTAGGGAGCGTTGCGATTGCGGTTGTAGTAGTCCTGATGATAGTTCTCAGCCGGATAAAACTGCTGGAGCGATGTGATCTCAGTCACAATAGGATCCTCAAGCTTTGCCTGTGCCTTTCGTTTCGATTCCTCTGCAATTTCGGACTGTTCATCAGACATGGTGAAGATCACAGAGCGGTATTGGGTCCCGGCATCCGCTCCCTGCCGGTTCAGCGTCGTCGGATCATGCGCCTGCCAGAATACTTCGAGCAATTCTTCGAAAGAAGTTTTCGAAGGATCGAATACGATTCGGGCGACTTCGGCATGTCCGGTGCTTCCGCTGCACACCTGCTCGTAGGTAGGATGTTCGACCGTGCCGCCCGCATAACCTGCTTCGACGGATACCACGCCATCTATGCGGTCGAATACCGCCTCAAAGCACCAAAAGCAGCCTCCTCCGAGAACGGCAGTATCCGTGATTGCCGGAAGGGGTTTGTCAGTCTGTTGCTGCATCGCTGTTTTCTCCTTTTCAGAAACTTTTTCCGCTGTCTGTACTTTCTCATTTTGCTGTCCGCAACCAGGTACGGCCGAGAAAAGCAGCACAGCCAGTGTTATAATAATGTATCGCATAGTCAGCCTTTCATCCAGTCACTGCAGATAAACTCCAATTCCCATCAAAATACTCCGTGATTCTTCGGGATGCAGTGCAAAAATTGCGTGACGGAGCAAAATAGGCAAAATGAAATATGAGAAAAAGTCTTCCCGGAGACGGCCTTGTCTTCATGCCCGCGAAAGCGTATTATCTTCCAGTACTCCAGTTTCACAGATCCCTGAATCCCATGCCCCATTCTCTCGCACTACTTCAAGATGCACCGGATCGTATCATCGATTTATTCAAGGCCCATGCTGTAAGGCAAACCATACCCTCCGGTACAGAAATCAGCATGGAAGGCGACAGCTGCAGCTATTTCCCGATCGTGGAAACCGGGAGCATCCGTGTATTCAAGCTAGGCAGAGACGGCCAGGAGGTGACGCTGTACCGGATTCGCGAAGGCGAAAGCTGCATCCTCACCCTCTCTTGCCTCATGCGGTCAGCGCCATTTCCCGCGAATGCCCGCGTGGAGAAAGAATGTACGCTCTATCTGATTCCCGCTGCGACTTTCAAGGCATGGAGCTCCGATGAAGCCTTCTGGCGAAACTATGTCATCGGTCATCTGTCCACAACACTCAACCGTATCGTCGGACTACTGGAGAATATGCTTTTCCGCAGTGTTGAGCTTCGGCTTGTCGATGCGCTGCTCGAACACTGCCCGGCTGGCCAGACATCGGTGCAGGCGACCCATCAGGACATCGCCAACGAAATCGGCAGCGCCCGGGAAGTCATCAGCCGCAATCTGAAGGAATTCGAGCGTGAAGGACTGGTCGCTCTTGGCAGAGGCGAAATCCGTATTCTGGATCGAGGAAAACTCCTCAGAATGAGCGAGCTATTGTGACTATTGTCACAGACTTCGTAATTGATGATGCGTATTATTGAAGCGACGATACAATGAAGCAACTGTGCAATCATGTCGGACGCTCCGGGCCGTTGGTCCATTCTCCCTGCCTTACGACAACCATCCACAAGGTGACAGACCGTGGCGCCGTGGCAATGATCGCCAGTTACATAAATGGCTAGGCCTCGGGTTTCTCTTCATTCAGGATTCCCATTGCAGCCGACCCCGGACTCCTCTCCGGGGTTTTTTTATTCATACGGCGATTGCCGGTTGCTTCAATAAATGCGAAAGACGTTATTGCAGTATGCATGGAATGAGCGGGGCCCGATACTCGGAGCCGCTGCACATGCCGCCTCAACGAACACGCAACGAATACAGAGGAATATCTGCATGAGCGAAGATAATCTCACACTTACGGTCCGGAATATTCAGGCGATGATGGCGCAGGGCTGGACAGCAGCCGCGATCGCAGCACAGAGTGAAGTGAATCAGATCACCGTCGGAAATATCAAGAACGGGAAGGCGAGCCGGGTTACCGACAAGGTATCCGACAAAATCGCGGCTCTGAGAAAACGTGTCGATAGCGGAAGCGCCGAGACGCCGAGACGCGGACGCAAACCCGCCGAAGGCAAGGCCGCAACCTCGCATGGAAAGCCTGTGACAACCCGGATCAAATCCGCTGCTCCCAAAGCTGCGAGTCCTGCTTCCTCGCGAGCAGCGCAGCCAGCCGCCCCGAAATCCACACCGATGTCTTCAGGCATCGAGGGCATGATCAATACCAATTACGTTCCTGTGGACATCGTCAGACTGCAGGCCATGATCGACCGCCTTATCGACAGTTTCGGCGGAGCGATCAGCGAGCTTGAGCAGATCAAGTCCCAGCTTAAAATGTAGAATCGGGAAAAGTCCCAAGCCCCTGAATTTCCGGATCTACCTGAAACGAAAAACCCCGCCGAGGCGGGGTTTTTCTATCAACCAACCGTGTGATTAGTTGCTGTAATTCTCAATCGAGTTGGTAAGCAGTGCTTTGGCATACTTGGGATTATGCACGCCGCCGCTGCGATCTTCGACGAAGAGCATGCGGTAGTTCCATAAGGCACCGGTTTTGTTCGCGGACCAGGTTCCGGCTTTGGAGGCGCCACTGGCTTCGTCGAGCAGACCATCAGCGACGAGCAACGCTTCAAGCTGTGCACCAAGAGCTTCGATTTCGGTCACTGCACCGTTGACGTCGAAGTCCTTCGTACCGGAGTGGCAAGACTGGCATCCAGCAACGTTGAGGGTGAGAACTTCGTGGTAGTCATAAGCCATCTTCATGGTATGTCCACCGGACTGACGACCGAACGCTTCCTGCATGTGGCAGGTAACGCAACCGTCAGAGATCATCGTGGTGTGAGCAGTGTTGGCATAAGTTGCGGAACCCGGTACTTCATAACCGCCGTAACCGGCGAGAAGTGAACCCTGCGGGCCGTGATGCGGACCGAAACGACTGTTAGCAATCGTGAAATCGGGGCCGCCGACAACCGGAAGCGTAGCATCGCGCGGCTGATGGCAGCTCACGCAAAGATTCGATTTGCCCTTGTCGTAGGTCTTTCCGGCCATGAAGTTTGCGCGGAAAGCAACCGGACCGGTAACCGCAAGCGAGAAATCTGCTTTCTCGTACGTGGTGTGGATGTTGTGGCAAGTGCGGCAGCCAATTGCGGTCGGATTCTGGATCTTTGCTGCAACAGTACCGGTTGCCTGGAACTCACGGAAACCTTCGTGTGAGTGGCAAGGGGCACAACCAGCGTCGTTACGCTCGAAGGTGCCGCCCGTATTGTGCACAGAACTCGTCCACTGGTCTACGCGAGAAACGAGATCAGTCGACATGTCGTGACAGGTGATACATCCAGCGGTGCCAGCTGCA
Organism: Bacteroidota bacterium; assembly: GCA_049663345.1. GTDB lineage: Bacteria > Bacteroidota > Ignavibacteria > SZUA-365 > SZUA-365 > SZUA-365. Next base: position 8,964 of record JBATDG010000012.1, on the reverse strand, counting down.
CCCGGATCGCCGGGATCGCCCTTGTCGCCCTTCGCACCGGCTACGCCAGCTGCGCCTGTTGTGCCTGCAGCGCCGGTGGCGCCGTCAGGTCCGGCCGGACCTTCGCAAGCAGTGAAATAAAAGGCAAGGCAGATAACCATAAGCATGCTGGGAACAGCGCGCAGCATTTTGAATGGGTTCATAACCTCTCCTGCATTGATGATGGGTAAGTGATGAGAACCTTGATTGGGTTCATTTTAAAAAATTCACCTCTATGCGTGAAATCAAAGGTGTCAAAGTGGATTGGAAAAATTTTGTGTGTAACTGCGTTCATCAACTATTGAGGATATCACATGTTATGGTCCTATTATAGCTTTTCTTGTTGAAATATGCAATATTCAAAGGTGATTATTTTAACGATTTAGATAACTTTTTTTTAGAGGGCACCAGATTCTTCCTTGCAGTTCCCTGTCGACTTCCCTACTTTGGTATGATTTCATGCAAAACCCTATCAAATATCGCTGCCGGTCGTCCATCCAGCGCTCCTTTACTGTGATCGTTTGCGTCCTCTTGCTGCAGCTCATTTTACCGCGGCAAACCGACATCATTCTCTCGTCCCAACATTCTAATTCGCACTGCCTGGCTGAATCCAGGAATTCCGCTGTGCATACCGGGGCTGTTGAAACGACAGCCTGCAGCCAAACCGACACCGCGTGCCAGCCCGCACCATGTTGTTCCGGCAAAGATGCGGGTGATGTGGGAGATGCTGATTGTGGTGAATCTGGCGACTGTGAAGCTGATTGCACTAATTGCTGTACACATCCTCCCGTTCAATCACTTCTCACATTCATTGATTTTCCGGGTCTCCCACCGGTACTTTCTCTCTGCACCCTTCCCGTAAAACCACTACTTCCTGGATTGAATCCTCCCCCGTTCCTCCCACCGCGCGCCTGAGCTTTCTTCCGTTCAAAAACATTTTTTCCATTCCATGCTCAGGAGTGTCTCATGCGCACGATCTGTATCGCGTCCATTGCTCTTATTCTCATCTCGTTAAATACATTTGTTTGCTTTGCACAGGATCTGGAAGGGAAAGTGCGAGGGATGGGTCCGAAGGGCGAAGAGGCCCTCATCGGAACGCATATCTACTGGTACGGAACCCGGCAAGGGACTGTCACGGACAGCAACGGCCATTTTCACCTGCATGGCGAGGACGTCGATGATCGGCGGATCGTTGTCAGTCACGTCGCTTTCGAGGCCGAAACACTCGATGTCGCGGATCAGAGCCGCATCGAGATTCTCCTCTCCCGCACACGCAGCGCCGAGGAAGTGGAAGTGACTGCCAAAGCTCCGGAAACTTTCATTGCTCCGATCGACCAGAAAACCGAGATAATCACGGCCGAGGAACTCGAAAACGCGGCTTGCTGCGATCTGTCTGGCTGCTTTGGAACGACTTCCTCCGTCCAGGCGGCTGCGGTGGACATCATCACAAATACGAAACAGCTTAAAATGCTCGGTCTGGAAGGGGTGTATACGCAGATACTTATAGATAACGTGCCAGCATTGACCGGTGGACTCAACACCCATTTCGGTGTCAGCTTTATTCCCGGCCCCTTCATAGACCGCATCTTTGTAAGTAAAGGCACCAGTTCCGTGCTGCAGGGCAGTGAATCGTTCAGCGGATTGATCAACGTCCTGCTCAGAGAGAGCGACGGGGAGGAACCGCTGTTTTTCAATGCGTTCACCAACAGTTTTCTCGAACAGCAGTACAACGCCTACCTGATGCGAAGCTTTGGAAAGTTGAGCGGCATGCTCGCCTTTCATGGCGTACTCCGCGGAACAAGACATGACCGCAATGAGGATGGCTTTCTTGATGCGCCGCTGACGGATCGCTTTTCCGTGCTTGGCAAATGGAAATATGACGGGACGGAAGAAGGCGTTATTGTGCGGACGGGTGTCAAATACACCTGGGAAGACCGTATCGGCGGACAGGAGCAGTACAACCCCGACACGCACGCCGGTGAAGCCACGGTATACGGCCAGCGCATGCGCAACGATCGCTTCGAAGTGTTCAATAAAACCGAATTCGAGGTGGCGGAAAGGCAGGCACTGAATCTGCATCTGGCAGGCAGCATCCATTCGCAGGATGCATGGTACGGAGCCACCCGCTACCAGGCGGATGAACAGGTCCTTTATGGTGATGCTTCATGGGTGAGTCCGTGGGAAGAGGAGCATACCATTACCGCAGGCGTGAGTTTCCTCTCCAACCGGCTCGACCAACAGATCGATCTTGGGAGCAATCCCCGAGCAAAAACCTATGCAGGATCGTACAATTCGAATTTTGCTGCACCCGGAATCTTCGTTGAAAACAAATCCAATTTTCTGGATGATGCACTGACTGTGATCGGCGGCATGCGCGTGGATTTCCGCAGCGATGAAGGAAATGTTTTCACTCCACGTTTTTTCGCACGCTACTCTGTTGATGAACTCACAACCCTGCGGGCATCCGTCGGAACCGCTTTCCGGGTAGCGCGCATGTTTGTTCAGCATCCTTCGGCGATGGCTAGTTGGCGCGACATCCGCATCGCTCCGGATCTCGGTGCAGAGCGGGCGCTCAATTACGGGGTAAATCTGACGCGATTCTACGAACTGGGGCCGATTTCCGGGACCATCAATCTCGATGTCTACCGGACAGAATTTTCTGAGCAGGTCATAGCCGAGTACGATGAAAACCCGCAGACGATTCTATTCAAGAACATTGACGGAACCTCGGCCGCCGACAACGTGATGGCGGAGATCACCGCCGACCTCGCCCCTTTCACGTTCCGTGTTTCATATACATTTTCCGATGTCTACGAAACCCGGGATGGAGTGCATTACACTCTCCCCTTTACCACGCGCGACAGAATTCTCGGAGTGCTCAACGTTGCGAGTGCGAACGATGCATGGCAGGCGAACCTGACGGCGGAGTGGCGCGGGGCGCAGACTCTGCCCTCGACGGCGACGTACCCGGAAGAATTCCGTCTGCCTGCAAAAGGCGAGCCCTACCTGCTTCTCCACCTGAATCTGCAGCGCAGCTGGGATGCATTTGATCTATACGGCGGGGTGGAAAACCTGCTCGATTTCCGGCAGGATAATCCTATCATCAACGCAGCGAACCCCTTCGATCCCTATTTCGAAGCTGGTTTTGCCTGGGGTCCGGTAAAAGGACGCGAGCTGTATCTCGGAATCCGCGCTCGACTTGATGTAATCTGACAACAATTCTCATCGACCATCCGTGTGGCCGGCTACGCAGCGTCGGCCATATTATTTTTCCCTGCTATTGAAGCAGATTCCTCGACCCGCGGTCTTATGCAATTCTTGACCGCATTATGACAATTTCAAGACAACAGGCTTCAGCGATTTCTTCACATTGCATCCAGAAAACAACCCGTCATACCCCAAATCTGGAGGCCGTCATGAAAAAGTCATTGTACATCTGCTCGCTCGCAGCTGCATTGCTGCTCCTCAGCGTCCCCAACGCGAAGGCACAGGAAGCCGAAGAATTTCGCAAAGTCAGTTTCGCAGAGCGCAATCTCGGTGGTCCGCGCCTGGGACTCACGTTCATTCCCGGTGGAGGCAAACTCAGCAAAGAACTGGAGAAAGAAGGGATCCGCAACATCGTTTCACAGTTCGGATGGCATTTTGAATGGCAGGTGGTTCCGGAAGGCGGCGGACCGCAGTTCGTCGTCCAGTTCGTTCCGCTTGTCGCCGGAGTCGAATACGGCAAGTTCCTCCTCAGCACCACGCTCGGTCTCGGCATCCGCCTGCCTTCAGGCATAGAATTCGGTCTCGGACCCAACCTGCTCTTTGCCGGACAGGGTGCCAGCACCGCGCTCATGGCAACGATCGGAAAAACCTTCAATTATAGCGGTGTCAGCATCCCGATCAACCTGGTGTGGGTGACCAACCCCGACGGTAACCGCCTTGGCATCGTCGTCGGCTACGCAATCGCGGATTAGTTTCGAAGCAATAACCAACACCATAAAATCAGCTTGTGTAAAACTTTAACTTAGATCGGCTAATTTGTTTTACAGCAACATGTTTACAGTCCAATATTGATGGACCATGCGACTGACCAAACTTGAATAAACGCGCTGTACCAGGACTTTGGCGAGCTCACCTCGTTCACCACGGCGAGCTTTCAGCCCCGGCGAGTCTGCGACCCCTGCCCCCTCTCTTGAAAGAGAGGGGGTTTCTTTATCTATTCAGGGCCGAGCGTGGGCTAACGTTCTGTATGCAGTTCCTGCGCTCGGGTAAAGACATCGTCGAGAGCGGGACCGAGGAGGGCTGGATCGTCTGTTTTGCTGGGTACATTGTCGAATACGACAAACGGCACAGGATGTCCTTTAATAGTAATGTGCGTCGGGGATGCGCTCGAAACTTCTTCCCAGTCTACAACTTTGTACATGCGCTCGAGTTTCTCATCGGGCAGACCATGCTCGAGTATGCTGTCGGGACGCGCAGGGTTGTAGCGCTTGCGATTCTTTCTCAGGGATTCTTCATACGAGACATTGATATACACAATCACCGCTTTCTCCAGGATCGCATCACTCAAATGCTGGAAGGCGGAGGCGTAACCGCCGTGCTCGGTGCCTCGGGAGAATTCGATCACAGCACTGAAGCGGTCATGGTAATCGTCGTCCCGCAGACGCTTTCCGTATTCGAGACTGATGCGTTCGATGAGCAGATCCCACTGATACTGGTGGAGGAAATAGCCGTCCTTATCGGTGTGAATGCGGGGCTGAAGCATGACTTTCTCAAGTATGGCGTCTTCTTCGAACCAGGTCCAGAGCATCGGGAAATCGTCGATTTCTTCGAAGGCGCCAATGCCGAAACGCTGTAGCCGCTCTTCGACGGCTGTTTTTTTAAGATAATCGATGACTTCGGACTTCCCTGAAGCGGGACGCCCGATCAGGATAATGACTGGGAGAGTCGGTTTCATAAGCTTCTCTTTCTATCAATCGAAAATGTGTTGCGTGTCAGGGGCGGCTTGCTAATGCGCGCCCTTCCCTTTCGGAATCGCATTCCAGATCCGGAGCGTGAGCAGAATGCCGATCACTGCGAATGGAATGAGGAATATCGGCCAGTAGCTCCAGTCGGTGCTGGTGATATATCCGAGAGAAAGGGATTGAATTCCGGTTCCCAGGTATACCAATCCGTCGATCAGGCCGACCGCCGTCGCTGCTGCTTTTCGTCCTCCGAAATCCATAGTCGCGGTGCCGCTGAGCATTCCATGCGTGCCGATCACTGCGATTGAGACAATGACTACAAGTCCGCCGAGCAAATACGGAGTTCCTTCAAGGGCGAAAACCATGCCGATAACGGCGAGGAGCAATGCGCTGTATAGAATGCCGGCGACCGGGGCGCGGCGCGAGCCGAAGAGGTGATCCGACATCCAGCCGGCGAGCATGCCGCCTGTGGCTCCCGCCAGCATGAGCATGAGTCCCCAATTGTTGAGCCAGAATTCCCACGAAGCGGCCTGCGCCGCCGCCGCGATCTGCTCTTTCGCATAGATCGGGAACCAGTGCATGACGCCATTGCGGAGAACGCCGGTACAGAGTTCGATCAGTCCCACAGTAAGGATGACGGGATTCGTGAAAATGCGGCGGAGGATGTCCTTAAGCACGAACGGCGTATCAGCCTCGCCCGAGGATGCGTCGCCCGTGTTGAAATCCTCGAAGCCCGCCTGACTGGGGGTATCCCGGATCATGAAGATGTCAATGATGAACCAGAAAACGAGGATCGCGGCCGGCACGAAAAACACCAGCCAGTATTGCGGATGTGCGGGATTCACCGCCTCGGTCCAGTTGACGATCGCCTGACTCCAGTCGAAGGCGAAATAGAGTCCCAGCGAAATGAGTATGCCGAATATCCCGCCGAAAATGCCGCGTTCGCGAACGTGAAACCAGGATGAATTCACCTTGACGATGGCCACGGCGCCGTAGCTTTGGAAGTACATGTTCATCGCGTAGGTGATGGAGAAATACAAGGTGAGGTTGAGCGTCCACCCCCACTCAAGAATTCCCAGCAGCAGAATACCCATCACAACGTTCATCACTGCGGAACCCGCAGCCCCGATCAGTATCGCGCGCTTGCCGCCGATGCGGTCGGTGAGCGGACCGTTGATCAGAAAGGAAAACGCATAGGTGATTGTACCCGCGGCAAAGATAATGCCGAAGGCCTCCTTCGTCATCAGAGGACCGAGAGCATTTTTCGATACTGTTAGGTTGTACCTCGCCATGTATAGGAAGGCGTAGGTCAGCCCGAGCGGCAGCCAATTCATGATGCGTCGCCGCTTGAAGGCGGGGCTGTGCGAAATCGGATTATTGGATAGCTTCATCTGGTAATCGCCTGTTGATCATACCCACGGAATAATCCCAAGATATGAAAATTGCTAATAACTAATGGCTGATGGCTAATGGCTAATGGCTGATGGCTAATGGCTAATGGCTGATGGCTGATACAGGGATCCTCGTCATGTGGAGCATTCGAGCGATGGATCATTCGTAATTCGTAATTCCTAATTCTCTTCCATAGTTGTGAGATTGCCGGGATCTTCGCCGAGCGCTTTGGCGCGGAGAACGCGCCGCATGATTTTCCCACTTCGGGTTTTCGGGAGTGAATCGACGAACTCGATTTTCTCGGGTTTGGCTATGGGGCCCATTTCGTGGCCAACATGGCGCTTGAGTTCGTCTTCAAGTCCTTCATGCCATGCGACGCCGGTTTTGAGAATCACGAAGGCATGGATGGAATTTCCTTTCACCTCGTGCGGGAGTCCGATCGCCGCAGCTTCCGAGACGGCGGGATGCGAGACCAGCGCGCTTTCGATTTCCGCAGTGCCGAGCCGATAGCCGCTGACTTTGAGCACGTCATCCACACGCCCGATCACCCAGAAGTAGCCGTCAGAGTCGCGGCGTGCGGAGTCGCCTGTCATGTACATGCCGGGGAAACGCGTCCAGTACTGACTCACGTACCGGTCGGGATCCTTGTAAATCGTCCGCAGCATCGCGGGCCAGGGATTCTTGATCACGAGATAGCCTTCTTCATCATCAGCAACGGGAAGGCCTTCTTCATTGAGGATGTCCACCTGCAGTCCCGGGAACGGCTTCCCGCCGGACCCCGGTTTGAGCGGGTCACTGGGCAGCGGCGTAATCATGAACATACCGGTTTCAGTCTGCCACCAGGTGTCCATGATAGGACAGCGATCGTGTCCGATGACGCGGTGATACCATTTCCACGCTTCCGGATTGATCGGTTCCCCTACCGACCCGAGAAGCCGGAGTGTAGAGAGGTCATGGCGTTCGGCCCAGGCATCGCCGAAGCGCATGAGTCCGCGAATCGCCGTGGGCGCAGTGTAGAGAATATTGATGCCGTAGCGTTCGATCATCTGCCACCACCGATTCGGGTAGGGATAGGTTGGCGCGCCCTCATACATGAAGCTCGTGGCCCCGTTGAGCAGCGGACCATAGACGATGTAGCTGTGGCCTGTGATCCAGCCCGGATCGGCCGCGCACCAGTAGCGGTCCTGTTCCTGAATATCGAACACATATTTGAGCGTGGTATAGACGCCCACCATGTAGCCGCCATGTGTATGCAGAATGGCTTTGGGTTTTCCTGTCGTGCCCGAGGTATAGAGCATGAACAGCGGATCCTCCGCATCCATAATTTCCATACTGCAGCTGCTCGAGGCGATCGGCATGCGCATCAGGTCGTGATACCAGAGGTCGCGTCCCTGCTCCATATTCACATCCTGGCCGGTCCGCCGTACAACCAGTACGCTCTGCACCGTGGCTGCACGCTGCAGCGCCTCATCGGCGATTTCCTTCAGCGCCACGATCTTGCCTCGTTGATAGGCGCCATCCGCAACGATGAGCACTTTGGACTGACTATCCTCCAGCCGTTCGTGCAGCGCCTCGACCGAGAAGCCGCCGTACACCACCGAATGGATTGCGCCGATGCGCGCGCAGGCCAGCATCGCGAGCATGAGTTCCGGGATGCGGCCCATATAGATTGTCACCCTATCCCCTTTCTGCACGCCGAGACTTCGGAGAATATTGGCGAACTTGCACACCTCACGCTTAAGAGCGAAATACGAGAGCGAGCGGAACTCACCGTCCTCACCTTCCCAGATCAGCGCCAGCTTATTGCGTCGTTCGGTCAGCACATGTCGATCGATGCAATTGTAGACGATGTTGGTTTTTCCGCCGGTGAACCATTTATAGAAAGGAGGGTTGTCGTCGTCAAGTACCCGATTCCACGGAGCGAACCAGTGCAGCTGTTCCGCATGCCGGGACCAGAAATCCTGATAATTTTCCTCCGCTTCCTCGTTAAGAGATTCACGGTCCAGTATATGAGGTTCTCCAAGGAATTCGAACGATGGAAGGAACACCTCGCCTTTGAGAGTGTTTTCGCTCATGCCAGTCTCCGATGGTTCATACGTTGATCAGGTAACCCACCCATTCTGCACACAAAAAGACAAAAATGCAAGCATTCGTAATTCGTAATTCGTAATTCCTAATTCTCTTCAGCATGTCGGTTTGCATTGTTTCCACCCCCTGATATCAGTAGATTACGTCTTCCCTTTGGGGATGCAATGGTTTCGACGGGAAGTCGGGGTCATGCAAACGCGTTCCGTGCCTGGCGTAAGCACGTTAATCTTGTGTCAAATGGTATAATTGCCAACTACGATTACGCACTGGCCGCTTAATTGACGGTCACGTCCCCCTGAGGCCCGCCTGTTGGCTGAAGGATGGGACGTCGCAATTAGCAGGATAGGCACTCTTAGCGTTCGAGGCGGAGGCCGAAACATTTCTTCGAACTAGTTCCCGCGCACGCCCTGTCTGTCGGACAGCGAGGGAGCGAACCATCAAAGACAGACTATGAACGTAGCAAGTTGCAGGTTCTGTTTTTCGGACGGGGGTTCGATTCCCCCCATCTCCACACGAC
>JBATDG010000011.1:0-3446 GCA_049663345.1 Bacteroidota bacterium | reverse complement strand
CCCCCCCCCCGGACTCCTCCGTTCGCTTCCTGCTCCCCCGTCAGCGCTTGCTGCAGGCCAATGATCTCGGCCTGAATCTCATCAACGTCCGATTTGATAAGCGGTTCATTCTCCGAACAGACAATTTGCCTGGCGTCAATGCCGTCGCGGAGGTCTGTGCCATGGCACAAGCCGAGACACTCGATGTATGCGTCGAGGATCCACAGCTCGAGACCACGCTGCTCGGGGAGCGGATCATGCTGCATCCCGAAAGCGGGCTCGATTTCTACAATCGTGGTTTATATCAAACGGCTAGTGAAGATCTTTTCGACAATTTTCCAGACATGGGGCTCGAAACCAGCCGCCCGTTGCTTGTGAAGGACGGTGACAACTGTGTTCTGATCGAACCGGGACGAGGCGAGATCTCGACCCCGAGTTTCGATACAATTCAGGAACTCTCTGTCGTTAAATACAATTCGGCACACCCTACCTCGGGCTTATTTCACGTTTCTGTCATTGTCAAGAATTCCGGGGATCCCTTGACAAAGCCACCAAACGATTCGACAACGGTACTCTATCTGTACCTTGACACGAAAGAAGCGTGGGGAAAGGATACGACATTTACTTTTGCCTTGCCAGGTAGTGCATTTTACTGGGATACATCTAGCACAGCGGCAATCCGGGATTCAGTATTCGAGTACGTCGTTGGAAATATTGAGCTTCGTTACTATAAGCTACATCCAATACTATACTTCACCTCAGTTCAAGGAATTCCAACATATTCCATATGGAACGATACGACAAGCTACTTCGGATATAAACTAATCGAAGAGTTTGGAGACTCCACGATAATCACGCCATTGCTGCAGAACTTCAATATTCGCATTTCTGCTGGGAACTCCGGTGCGAAATTCCTTCTCGATGCCGTCTGCCTCACAAATCCGGGAACGCTCGGGTTGATCCATCCGGATCTGGCAGGAGTTCTCCCGGCTCATCAGAGTCATCGCGGGAATCTGATCAATCGCATCAATGCAATCGTCCGCGACACTTCGACGACTGCTGAGCCCTTTTCGAATCTCAGGCTGCTTTTATTTCCTGAACAGATCCCCAGATCTGCATGTTGGATTACTTCGCGTTTGGGCCACCAGATGCTCAACGACGTCAGCCATGGATCCGTGATGCCCTATATGACAACCCCTTCCGAGACGGATCTGAACAGCGCTGGTACAATTCATGCGGATTTTGCCTCAGGGGTCTATTATTATCCGATTTCGGCGTCTCACTTGCGACCGACACTGAATGCCAATATTACTCCTGTGGCAGAATACTATGACTCATTAACGCAGCCAGGTAAAATGGGATTTGTCGATATGGCGATGCGGCTTCGTACGTTCGTCACAAAGAGGAATCTGTACCAGCCCACGTTGCCATGGATTCCCTGGATTCAGAATCACAGTCAGCTCAACGACTCGCTGCCGCCGGTTTATTGGGACCACATGTCTCACCGGGAACCCTCCGCCGCGGAACTCCGCCAGCAGTGCAACACCGTATTGGCCTTTGGTGCACGCGGCGTCATGTTCTATACCTTTGCATCCATTCCTTGGAGGACAAGCGATCCGTTCTGGCCACCCGATACAACCACCTGGCGTGCCGACACAACAGGCGGGAGTCCGCGACCGCTCGATCGCAACATGGGTTTGCTCGGTTTTCTCGGGGATCAGAATCATCCACGCCGGTGTGACTGGAATGGGGAAGACAAATGGGATTCCACAAGAAACTATATCTCCACATTCCTCAAACCAATCGGCGATTTCATGGTGGAGAATGATCTTCGGTGGCAGACACATAAATTGTGGCATCTCGATGGATCCAGTGAATCAATCGCTGGCTCGAACGCAAAGGTTCGCATGGTCTTCTCCGAACGTCAGGATCTTGCACAACCGCGCGACAGTGTGCAGTACACCTGGGTTCAGATCAGTGAATTCGAGGACAAGGCCGGAACCGATTATCTGCTTGTTTTGAATTCACGCACACATCCGGAAGGACAGCGGCACGTAACCGTGAAACTGGCTCCCCCTCCCGGAAGTGATTACGAATGGAAGGTAACAGAGGTACGAGGCCCTGATTCAGATGGTGATATTTGGATCGTTCGTCCTTCAGATACGCCTGACCCATCAGATTACGCAAATGGCTTTACCGATTACCTGGCTGCCGGGCAGGCCAAACTGTACCGCCTTGAAACAATCAAGGATGAGACTACGAATTTCAGCTTCAAGGACGGTGATGCCTGCGCTGACCGCAGCATCTATGTAGAACCTGCGGCGATGTTGCGTCTGAAAAGCAGCGACGTCGTTGCTTTCGCCCCGGGGAATGGCCTCTACTGCGACGGAGCCCTCCGTGCGATAGGAACGACGTTTCGGCCCTGTGACACCGAGGGAATATGGGAAGGGATTATCTCACGTGATCATGCCAGCGCCTATCTCGAGGGGGTTACCGTCAACGGAGCTGGTGTTATTGTGGGTTCCAATGCAATCGATACGTTGGATGAGGGCTGCTCGATACAGGGCACAGCCATCGCACTGACGAATATGGGAGGAGCCATCTACAGCAATTCCACCAAGTCCTCAGATGTTTCAGGGCACCTGCTGTCTTATGGGAATGGACCTATTCAGCTGATCCGTGACGAATCCACCGGCAGCGCCATGTATTCTGTGTCCACGGCGATCGACGTCGGGTTTAATGCTCAGGAGACCCTGATCGACGAGTGTGCATTCGCTTCCTTCTGGCGCGGCCTGCGTGTCGAGGATGCCACCGTTCGTGGTGACGCGGACAATGCGTTTCCCTCGGATGGTGGTAATAACAGCATCCGTGCCACGACGTTCGGCCTCATGGCCATGAATCAGGTTCGTCTCCACCTCCGGATTTGCGTGGTCAAGTCCGTGCCGCTCTGGCACAGCAGAATCATGGTGCGGCCAGGCATCTGTTTGGTCAGTTTCTCCAATCCGGGGCAACCACGACAGCGGATTTGAAGCTGCTCCGCTTCCTGCATCGCGCACTCAGGAATGCTCATGGAAGGGGAGGGATCGATTCCCTGCTGATGCTCTGTCTGACCCGTTCCGACGTGGAGTCGAAACTGCTCGCGGCGGATATCGCCGCCGAGGACAGTCTCTATACCGATGCGATCGGGATACTGAATGCGTACAGCTTCGCTGGTTCAGCGACACTGCAAAAGCGGGCGCTGGTACGCAAGGCGCTGCTGTATCCCCGTGCCTGGCGTGGCGGATATGAGGATGGCCTGCTTGCTCTCGACTCGCTTCGTTCCCTGAATGACAGTCTGCTCCTGCCATTCATCGACTTGTATCCGGTTCTCTACAGCAGACTCTCTCATCCTGAATCACCGGTAATGCCGAAACGTGCCGGGCAGCACCTGATCGACCGCGTGCTCCCCACAGGCATTGAGGTTTGGC
>JBATDG010000010.1:0-28053 GCA_049663345.1 Bacteroidota bacterium | reverse complement strand
ACTCCATACCTCTCAGTCCGTTTTTCGCAGACGGGGATCGAATTAAAAATGTTGGAGATCTCCGATTGTGAGTTCGGGAAAATCGGGATGCCGGGGATTGATAAGGAAAATCCGCTCGATGGGAACGACTGCGCTGGGGACGGCCAGCACGACGGATGATGCATCGGCAATCCATTGACTTCCCAGAACGCGGGTGGAAAGAGGAGCGGGATCGTCTGCCCAATCGGGCGACAGATCCGCTGGCGACAGTTGTCGGCACAACGCCTCATCGAAGCTGACCGGGATGGCCTGGTAACGCTGCAGGATGCTCGGACCCGGAAGGTGGACGAGCATTTCCAGCGCCGCCAATGAGAGCGATTCGGCGGTGTATACGATCGGAATCCCGCGTTCATTCCATCGACCGGGATACTGGCTGGCGCCTTGTCCGTCGAATGCCGTCTGAATATGCCGCGGCTGAACGATGAGCCAGGCAGTAATCATCACGAGAAGACTCCGTGCTCCAGTCTGCCAAGGATATCCTCGACCTCGCGCGCACCCGCTTTCGCCCGCGCGCCGTCCAAACAACGCGGATACTGCACGCCATTTTCGGGGGGAAGAATCGCTTCCAGCACGATATCATGACACCAGTCGTCACCGAAATCGTAGGCGTATTCAGCACGATCACCGGGAGCGCAAAAAAAGGTATCAGCGGCCTGGAGCCAGCCGGCTTCGGTTCGCACGACGTCCTCATCGTACGACACATCATCGATGGGGATACCGAATTCGAATTCCCGCCACGCTTCCGCCGGGAAACGGAAGGCGTGCAGGTGATAATCGAGCCACCCCATCGCATCCTGTATCGCCACGTGCAGGTCCCAAAGACTGTACCACGACGGCACCTGTATCCGCCGCCAGATAGGCGGATCAATATCCGCAAGCACAATCCTGAATTGCAATACCTGCTTCTCAGCTTCCACGCGCATCTCTCCTTGTGATTGTCACTATCGCTTAATCGTCAACTTGCAACGTTGAAGGGCGGGATGGGGTCCCGGCTCTGAATCTCAGCGCTTCGCCTTGTGTCCCGGCTCGTTGACCCGTGTGATGAATTCACCGATCTCGGACTGGGTTTTTTCGAGTACCGCTGTGTTGATGAAGGCATTCAGACTGACACCTTCCCTCTCCGCCGCCAACGTTGCGGACTTGTGCACCTCTTTCGACAAACGAAGCAGGAACCTTCCCGAAAACGGCTTATCGGGTTCCCTGCCGAGTTCCTCGCAGAATCGTAGATACTCATCCACCGAAGCGTGAAACTCCTTTTTGAGCTTTGCGGCGGTTGAGGATTCGAACGTGACGACATCTCCGATACCCGTCACCCTGCCGTGAAGAATTCCGGCCTCTTCGTCCAAAACGATTTCTGCTGCATACCCACGGTACTGCATGTGTTCAATCTCCTTCCACGGCCTTCAGGAGGCGTTTGTCAGGCCACAACATCAACATATTCCACACTGCTCGATGGAGTCGGAACTTCCAACCCGTCCTCACGAAGTCCTTCGATGTGAAATTTAATAGCTTCCCGTATTTCCACTTCCAGCTCTGGAATTGTCTTGGCAGTCGAAATACACCCGGGTAAATCGGGTACATATGCGCTGTAAATACTTTCTGACTTTTCAATGACGATCGCGTATCTCATATGTGTCTCACCATGTCAAGAGTGTTGCCACGGGCTTCCGTGGCGGTGCTTCGATTTTCAGGTTTAGGACAGCATCAGCGGGCCCGTTCCAATGACTTTCGATACAGCTTTTTTCGGCGCGCTTTCGCAGGAGCTATCACGGTCTTTATGTCCCCGCTCCTGCTACCAAGCATGAAGAATGCTTTGAGCATGAAATCCGTGCTCACGGAAGGATCCGCCGCCTCCAGTTTCGCAATTCGTGATTGGCTCGACCCGATGGCCTTTGCCAACTGGAGCTGAGTCCAACTCTTGCCGATGCGCAACTCCCTGACTCTGTTGGCAAGCGCCAACTTGAACGCGACAAGTTCGGCCTCTTCAGGAGACAACACCAGAAAATCCGATGCATCACCGACCTTCCACCCTGCGGCTTCGAGTCGTTTGGCTTTTTGTGGATCATCCATCATCTAATGTATGTCATATATGGCATAATGTCAAATCGGACATGTCGCGATTTGCCGACCGCTCAATCTCTCGCCACGACGGTGTCGTAGAGTCCGTAACGGGAGAGTCCCTCGTGGCTTTCGATTCCCGTATAGCGGAGTGAAGCATCTTCATATCGGCGGAAGGCGAAGACGGCCTGATTCATCTGCTCGGTGTTGAATACGCGGAGGCGAACGAGGAGGTGGAAATCCTGCACAGTCAGACCGGTGACCGCCAGAAACAGCTCGGGCTCGAGCTGCGTGATCACATCCTGCAGCGTGTTCTCGCGAAAGTCCGTCAGGTACATGAATGCCGGAATACGGCGCAGGGTGTCGTTGTCCACATGAGGACTGAAAGAAATCCTTCAGGGCGTAATACAGCGAACTCTGGCCGCTGCCGTACTCGCCGTAGATAAAGACACTTCTTCCGCCGACTTCGATCTTGTGCGTGCCGAAGAAGGTTTAGTAGTTGGTGATTTCGATGGTCTGGATTTTCATTCCGGAACCTCCGGGTGACTCAGGTCAAACGTGTTCACCGGTGTAGGGTCGGTGACACCGCTCATGTCTCGCTGCCAATTTTCCGAGGTGGTTTAATTTTATTGATGTCCTCCTCCAGCTCCTGCAGGCTCTCTTCATGCTGAATGCGCTGCTGTGCTTCCCGGAACTTGTCATACTCCAGGGCGGCTTTTTCCTGGGCCATCTGGTGACTGATCCTGCCCGCATGGGTGAGCAGTTCCCGGCCATTAAGCTGAATAATGGCATCCAGCCGTTGAATCCAGTCTGCCATGTGCATAGGAATTCTCTGCTGGGCCATGGTTTCAGCGAAGGCCAGGTATTGTTCCACCAGCAGGCCAAGCAGCTTAATCTCGTCTTCGGCAAGATAGTTCTTGGCGATGCCCGCATCGCTTTTCCGTACCGCCAAGTCCCCTTTCTTGTCGAATGACTGCATCCCCATCAGGGGAAGCGCGGCGTCCGCCCGGCGATACACCAGTTCTGCCGCCGTTTGACTGCTGATGGCCCAGAGGAGCTTGTTCTGAACCACCTTGAAAAGCTCGATGGTCTTTTCGTCTCTGGGGTCGTAGTCGATGCTGGTGGTATAGATATCCTTGATTTTCTGATAGAAAAAACGCTCGGATATGCGGATTTCGCGAATGCGTTCCTGCAGCTCGGCGAAATACGCCATCGAGTTGCCTGTTTTGAAACGCTCATCGTTCAGGGAAAAGCCCTTAACGATGTATTCCTTGAGTCGCTGCGTGGCCCAGATGCGGAACTGGGTACCCCGGTGGGACTTGACCCGGTAACCGACGGAGATGATCACGTCCAGGTTGTAGTAATTGGGGGCTTTATGTTGAAATTCGGAAATTCCGAATTTCTTCATCACCTCGGCTTCAACCAGTTCGCCTTCGGCAAAGATGTTCTTGATGTGCTCATTGATGGTTGACTTGGCTTTGCCGAAGAGCCCGGCCATGTGCTCTTGAGTCAGCCAGACTGTCTCGTCTTCCAGCCGGACATCGATTTTGATGCTGCCATCGAGGGCCTGGTAGATTAGAATCTCGGAGCCCTTAACGCTTACAGTCGCTTTGCGGGGTTGGCTCATGGCTATTCCTTTATGCGGTGAACAGGGTGGAGCGGGAGCTTCAATCCCGCGCCACAACGGTGTCGTAGAGCCCGTAGCGGGACAATCCCTGGTGGCTTTCGATTCCCGTATAGCGGAGTGAAGCATCTTCATATCGGCGGAAGGCGAAGACGGCCTGGTTCATCTGCTCGGTGTTGAATACCCGGAGGCGAACGAGGAGGTGGAAATCCTGCACAGTCAGACCCGTGACCGCCAGAAACAGCTCCGGTTCCAGCTGCGTGATCACATCCTGCAGCGTGTTCTCGCGGAAGTCCGTCAGGTACATGAACGCCGGAATGCGCGTCGCGAACTTTATCAGCTTCTCCTGCACGAGCTTGCGCTTGGACTTGTATTCCTTCTCCTCCTCGGTGAGCTGCTTCTTCTGCTTCGGGGTCAAATCGCGGTCCTTGCCCTTGTTCTTCAGCTCCTTGACCTTTTCGCTCTTGTTGATGATCGTCTCGATGATGCTGTCGCCCAGTGCGCGCCAACCCTCGATGCGACCCACGGCGGCCATCGCCTCGGGATTGTCAAGGATGCGGCGCAGGGTGTCGTTATCCACATTCACAAGCAAGGCGGATTCCCATTTGCGCGCCAGGAGGGTGGCCGAGGTACCCGCCATCGCGATGTCGAGAATGCCGCCCGCGTCGATCTGCGTCATGTTGGCGCCGTCATACGCCAGCACGGGCAGGAAGGACACCAGGTCCTTTACCGCGTTCTCCGGATTCGGCTCGCTCGGGGAGAGTCCGATCCCGTACTCCGATAATTGCCTGAGCGCCCGCGTTGGCGCGAAATCGAACACGAAGCAGACGGGCTTGAGGATCTCCTCTTCGTTCGGATTGTCGCCGTTGGGGTTCTTGATCGACCAGGGCGACTGCACGCGGAACGCAGCCTGAAAGTAGGTCTCGGGCGAGGTGAGATTGCGCAGCATGAGAATCGACGACCACTGCGGCACGGTCACACCTGTCGTGAGTTTTCCGCAGGAAAGCGTGATCGTCTTCGTCTCGAAGCCGCTCCGGATGGCCGCACGTACGGGCGGCAAGGCCGCAAGCCCGATGCCTGCAGATGTACCGGCCGCGATGACGACGGTATAGTCGCGCCAGAACGTATTGTGTTTCTCGGCGAGCAAGTTCGCCATCGCATGACAGGCGGCGACATCTGGCAGGAACCAGAACGCATGCTGCAGGTAGGGCAGCAGACGGATGTCGGAGTACGGAAACGGCGGGCGTGTTCCGGTCTTCAGGCTTTCGATCGTTTGCGGGGCGTACGAGCCCCGGATGATGTCCAGCCATTTCTGCACATCGTTTTTATGTGCGAAGCGCGCGCGCTTGTCCCTCCCGCTCGCGGAGAAAAATTCATTGAGGTCGAATTCATCGAACTCGCCCGCGCTCGCGATTGCCAGAAGTTCTTCCGGCATTTGATAGGTGAGCAGGCGCATCTGCGGAAGCGCGCCGTACGGGTTCCATGTTCCCGGATTGCTCGCGGCGAATTCCTCCCTCGCGCGTTGTTCGTCGGTGTACGTCCAGTTGAAGATCTGTTCCTCGATGAACTCACCCGTGGCCAGCGCCCGGAACGGCGTGCCGGAGAGATACAGATACGCCTTGGTCGTGATGGGAAGAAACTCCGTTTCCTTCTCCGAAAGCACGCCGAGGTCTTCGTTCACTTTCTCCAGGTCCCCGGTGTATTCGAAGCGGGTTTCCTTTTTGGCGACCGCATCGTCCTCCCCTTCGAACAGCTCCTTTGCGGTATCCCGCCATGCGCCGAAATGATATTCGTCAAAGACCACCAGATCCCACTCCACCATGTGAAGCCATTCGTTTTTGGGCTTGATGTTCCCTGCAGCATCGCGGCCGAGGAGGTCCTGGAAGGAACCGAAATACACGACCGGCTTTCTGCGGCTGATCCGTGTGGGATCCTGATCGGAGTGGCGGGAAAGATACAGCCAGTCGTTGAAGTCCGCATGCGACTCGAGATCGCTTTGCCACGCATCCTCCACTGCGGGTTTGAAGGTCACGACGAGCACCCGCCTGGCGCCGAGCTTCCGGGCCAGCTGATACGCGGTGAAGGTCTTGCCGAAGCGCATCTTCGCATTCCACAGGAAGCGCGGCACCGCGTGCATATCCTCCGTCCATATCGAATGAAAGTAGGCATGGGTTTTATTCACCGCCGCCGCCTGTTCCGCGCGCATGGCGAATGTCAGGTGATGCGTGCCGGCGAACTGCTGTCCGGTACGAAGCTCCGTGATAACGGTCCGCACATCATCCACCGAGCAGCGCATCCATTCGAGCTCGATTTTCTCGAAGCCCTTCTCGACGAGCCTCGCGCGTACATGATGATCAGTGAAAATGCCGCCGTCCTCACGCTCGGCGGACTCATCAAGCACAATTTTGTAATTCTTGATCGCGGCGGTCTTGAGCTGTTCGGCAACGCGTTTCTTCACATCGCGCGTCGTCTGCCCGACCTTGAGCAGTCCCTCATGCGCCTTGTCGCCAATCGAATAGGCGTAGATGCGCGGCCGCGCTTCCGGCTTCGGCGCAAGGATATCGCCGATGGAGGGTTTATTCACTGTCGCGCTCCTGCAAGGTGGCATCAATCAGGCGCCGTTCCTTCTCTATCTCAAGCTGGAGCTGTTCTTCCGTTGGCAGATAAAGCATGTATTTCGAGGCAAATATCTGTTTGCGATCGTGCAGAACCGAGTAGCGTGCTACGGTCTCGTTCTTTTCCGTGCATAGAATGAGGCCAATCGTCGGGTTATCGTCCGGAGACGTGACGAGACCGTCGTACATCCGCACATAGCCATCCATCTGGCCGACATCCGCATGGGTCAAGTCGCCGACCTTGAGGTCGATCAGTAGGTAGAACTTCAGGCGGCAGTGATAGAAAACCAGATCAACATAGCGGTCCTGCTCCTCTATGCGGATATGCTTCTGCCGTGCAACAAAGGCGAAACCGTTGCCCAGTTCCAGCAGGAAGCGTTGCAGGTGGGTAAGTATGGCCCGCTCCAAATCCGACTCATGAAGTTCGGCAAAATTCGGATACCCGAGGAATTCCAACACATAAGGATTTTTAAGCAGTTCGGTCGCGTCTGGCTGGGCTTTTTGTAGATTTCGTCCATCTGCGATGATTTTGCCGGGTTGCTGGCTGTGGAGACAACGCTCATAGTATTGCGTGTGGATCTGCCGTTCCAGCGTGCGCTTATTCCATGCGCCCTCAATGGCTTCCTGCTCATAGAAATTTCGGGCCTCAACAGAGTCTACCCGCATCAGGGCGCGGTAATGCGACCAGGTAAGTTCTGGCGAGAAGGCTTGCGGCAATTCCTTACCCAAGGGGTACGGAATTATCGCAGCATCAAATTCTCCACCCACTGGGTGGGGAATTGCAGTCTCCGAAGATTCTCCACCCACTGGGTGGGGAATTATCTGCCGATCCTGAAAGGCAAGGTAGAATTGCTTGAAATACCAGAGATTTGTGACAGAAAATCCCTTCCCAAAGCGTTCTGTCAATCGTTCCGAAAGCGCTTCGATTACCTTTGCACCGTACCCAGCCCGATCCTCGCCGCCCTGCAGTCCTTGAACAATCTCGCGCCCGATCAACCAGTATGCCAGCACCATGTTCGTATTGACAGCTCGGACAACGTTGCCCCGCGCTTCCTCAAGGATCGAAACGATGCGTCCAAACAGCACATCTGGATGCTCTGCAGAAATTTCCCGCTTCGCTTTACTCATCCGTCGCCTCCATCGGACGAACAACTTTCTCAATGAACGCGATCTCACTCTCGGTGATCCCATATTTTTCATAGAGGTCATCGTCCGTCCACTTCCTCGTCCACTTCTGTGTTGGCACGAAGGTGTACACCTTGCGGGTGGTATGTTGAGAAGGCTTGTGCAACAGAATCAGGAGTCTTGTGAGCCGACAAGAGAGGTAGGACAAGACACTCTCAGCTTGAAGTCTCGACTCTAATGGTCCGATGCATAGATAGGTTTCTGAGGAGATGCTGTCTGGCTCCCCGACAAAAGGTGTGCTGATGATCTTATGCGGGTAGGTATCTCTGTTACCGGTCCCCGGAGCAGCCGCACCAACATAAACCTTCCACTTGTCAATGAGGTGAACACCTGTAGAAATTGAAGTTCTCTCGATGCACCCAGTGCCTCCATTCTGATAGACGAGCACATCACCTGGCGACATGTCAGGCTTACCCTTAAAGAAAGTGCGAAGACCAAAGGGCTTGCTAGAACTCACCAATCGGTCGAATCGCTTCGATTCGGGTAGCAACAACGAGCGAGTTTTTCCGCTCTCCACGGCAACAACTTTCTTGAGTATAGACAGACCTTCATTGAAGCGGATGAACACGTCCGCACCCTCTTCAAGAAGCGGGCGACTGGTCGTCGATACGGGCCAGTCCTTGAAATGTGTGCTGACGCCGCACTGCCCGGGATTATCCCGATCCCAGAGGAAGTAACAAACTCCACCCTTCAGGCCAACGCCTGGAAATACGTCCGCCGCGCTGAGATAATCGTCTATTGAACGCAAGTGATTGTCGGAGAGCATAGATTCTCTGAATTCATCCAGTCCCTTGCCGCCGGCGAACCAGCGGGCGGGAATGATCATAGACAGAAAGCGAGGTTCCAACGCCTTTGCTTGCTCCACGAACAAATGATAAATCGGCGCCGCGCTCGTCCCATACCCACCATCGTCCAGCTGATACGGCGGATTTCCGATGATAACGTCGAATTGCATAGTTCCTCCAAACAACTCGGCCATGCGAGTCTTGATATCGTCGGTATGAATGAAAGCGTAGGCATGTGTTTCGAGCGCATCACCACGGTCGAGCGACTTCATACTCGCCCCGCAGTATTGGCATTTGCCATTATCCCACGTGTGTTCGGTACGCTCGAACCAGATATTCCCCTGCTCATTTCCGAAGGAGCTGGCGATCGAGTGTTCACCGTTCGCCCGTTTCGAGCAATAGACGCTTCGGCGCGCGAGCATGCTGGTGAGATGCGTGATGCCGATGCCGAACACCTGTTTTGTCAGAATGTGATCGACGCGTTTTTCCAGCTCAGGAATCTCTGATTCGAGTCCTTTGGTAAGGCGGCGCGTGATTTCGCGAAGGAAGACGCCCGACTTCGTACATGGATCAAGAAAGCGTACCGAGCTGTCCATCCATATATCCGCGCCGTTATTCCGTTCTGCCCACGCATCGGCGAGAGCATCCAGCATACGGTTCGCGAACTCCGGCGGTGTGAACACCTCATCATTCGAGAGATTCGCGATGCAGGTCAGCACATCCGGATTCCGACCGCGGAGTGCAAAGCTGGCTAGGAGACTCATGGTCTTTTTTCCTCCAGTTGCCGCACAGCCGCATCCGCCAGCTCGCTCACCGTCATCGGCGGGTAGGTCTTGGCTGGCGAAAAGATTTCGTGCTTGCCGAGGTGCGCGAAGAGCGTTCCCTCCTCGCCGAAGGCCGACATCTGAGCGAGGACATCAAGGCGAAAATCACGCCGCTGGAATTTCCCCTTGCCCAGATATCCCCATTCAGCGAAGGTGATCGGTTGACCATCATCGGTTCGCATCGTCAGGGCGTCGCCGTGGATGAGGTTCTGCGACAGCACAAACGCGGCGGCACGATAGAGGTCGTCCGACTCCTCCAGATTCAGATAATCAGAGAGAATCTCCAGCATGTTCGCGCGGCATTCGGTGATATTGTCCACGAGAAGCTCTATGCCATAAGCGCACATCAACGCCAGAAGGGAGAAATGCCGCTTTTCAAAATCCGACTTCCCGTACGAGAGTTCGACAGCAGCAAGCTTACGCTGCAGGATGCGGACGAGGAAATTCCCGCTTCCGCAAGCTGGTTCCAGGAAGCGGGAGTCAATCCTTTCCGTCTCCCCCTTCACCAGGTCGAGCATCGCCTCCACCATCCATGCCGGAGTAAACACCTCCCCATGATCAGCGACACGTTTTTTTGATTTAATCAGGCTCATCTATCGAATTCCATCCGGAGAGCGAGGCTCAAGTGTCAGTGCTTTGAAGTCAATACTTCAATGTAGCGCATCGTTCGCTGGATTTCCAGAACTGATGATGGGGTTGAGGGAGTTTCGGATGGAGGATGTCGATTCCCGCCGTTGCTAGTTATACTTTCAGTGATCGAGGATCGCGGAATTCGGTGTAGGCAACCTGCCTTATGGTCATAGACCACAGGAGGATTGTTCTGTCTGAGTATAACGCCCCGCCTCATTTTTGGGCGTGGTGCAATGTAAAATGCAGGCGGCTCGTCGGCCGTCCGTCTCAAGGCGCCAATTTTGGAATTGAATTCAGGTCACGCCATAATTCCAAGGCCGTCGCCGTTCGGTATTGCACACGCCTACGCAATGCCTTCTCCAGTGCGAAGTTCAGCGGAGCCGGGAGACTGCAGGCGGTTTCTCTTGGTTTCCCTTCGAGAATCTCGTCCTTTGTAAACGTCACTTCATTGGAGAGGGCCAGTTGCAGAAACAGGAGGCCAGTATGATAGATGTCAACTCGGGAGTCGATCGGTCCGAACTGCGCCTCATCAAGAACCTCCGGGGGCAGCATCCACAACGCTCTTGTGTCTTTTGCACTGACTTCGTGGCTGAGCTTGGCAATTCCGAAGTCTGCCAGTTTGAACTGGGTCGCGGTCTTCATTGAATCCGTGGGTTGCATCTCATCCCGAACTATCGCTGCAAACACGTTCCCTATGTGTATGTCCTGATGGACGAAGTTGTTGATGTGAAGGTAGTGTACAGCTTGGAGCAGACACCGCGAAATCGCGGGAATCCATAGTTTACCATCAAAACCTGGCAACTTGAACAACTCGGAGATGGGGCAGTAACACCGCTCGGTGATTATGTAAAAGGTGTCACGGTACTCGAACGCGTCGAACACGAAGGTGACATACGGATTCCGCAACTGAGTCAACTTCTCGACCTCCGCTATGGCCTTGTCACGGACATGCTCGTAAGTGCCAAGTGGTTTCAGAACCTTCGCCGCCAAATCGTTTCTCCAGACGTCATGGCATGCAAAGACGTCGCTGAAATTCCCGCCGCCGATCCTGTCGCCCATCGTATACGTGTTGTTCGTCCGAGTGCTGGTGATGACCTCACCAGGCGTGGGAAATACGACAGACTTGGTTGGCACAGGTGAAAGTGCTGCCGTTGTTCCCGCGTCAGCCAGTGCAGATAGTGCCGGTACCGGCGTTAATCTAGTCGTCATTTTGCCTCTCCTTGTTACCGAACTAATACGCTAACGGTTGGCGGTACGATGTACTGTTCAACGCGCTGTTCGGAGTCAGTATATGTCAGTTCTCAGCCATTCAATATGCCGACACAGTCCATCGATATCTGGAAACAAAGTCGCATCGTGCATTCCGTACTTGTAGAGAGTTCGCTTCAATTCCTTGCGGAATTTTGCGGGTATCAGGATCCGGTCAACACGTGTGGATTCAAATGGGGTTGTTGTATCAGGATGGATTGTGAAGAGACCTGTCTGTGCGGTGATTCGGGGCGTAATGTGTCGAGGGATGAATTTGCCGAGTTGGCCTCGTTCAAACGGATCGGAGTACTTTTCAATGTTGATATACTGGTTGCTCTTGAAGGCGTAGACACAACTGTCGCCGTTATGCTCACTACGCACTGCGAAGTACGCTGCGACGAGAGGGTTACGGGTCCAGTCAAGCAACCGCGTTGGCATGCCATGGTGTTGCATGATGGCGAGCCATTCCCATTTGTTATCCGGTATGGTGGTCATATATCGCACAGACTGCTCTTTGAACAGACGAAGCATGTAGCGTTCTTCGCTAAGGGTGTCGCCCGACTTCTTGAACTTCTTGTAGCGCCCGATCTTCGGAACCAACTTGTGGTCCGTGGAGCGTACGCCACGGAAAATTACAGTCTTGCCGGAGTATGCTTCTACCGCGCGGTGGAAATCCCCGAAGCTTTCGATTTCTTTGTCCGCCATTCAGTCACCTCTCTGCCTAATGTCGTGAATGAGTATTTGTCACGCCAGTGACAATATCCTGGATTCATCTTGTTCGGATATCCGTTGTTACTTTCAACATCGCTCGAACCCCGCGTCGACAAGTACCATCATCGCGACGAATAGCGGCTTCTGCACTTCAGATCAATTGCACCAACCTCTCGCATTCCTCCAGGATGAACTCTGGCACGATTTCGTACGTGCACGGATTGATTTGCATAACGTACTCGTTCTCAATGTGGTAAGTCTCGTTTATAAACTTCTGGACAACATCGTTTGTCGCTACTTGATCCTGCAAGAGACGGAACAGTTGAAGTTTATCGTAGCTGTGAGGCGACTGGAGGAATGCATCCCGCAACAAAGCAGCATCGGTGACCCTCGACAGCAGCCCTTGGTAATCGAATGTGGGCATCTTCACCCGAATATCCTCGGTCGCCTGCAGCATTTCCTCTTCGGTTAAGGGGATCTGCACCCCCGATTCTTTCTTGAACGGAACAGCGCGCTTATGCAGTAGGTTTGACAACAGCTGATAGGCCATCCCCTTGTTGTCCCGGATCTCGTAGTACCGACGCAGGTATGCCACTTTGACTACGTCCTCGGTAGCCCCCTCAATGTTCTCATCGCAGATTCTGCCAAAGGAACAGAGGTCAGTCCGTTCGATTCCCTTTTCCTGCAAGACACCCTGCCGTAACCACATAAACGATGCCGCAGGGATAGGCTCGAACTTGTGTGGGAGATTATAGAGAATGTCGATGATCGGCTCAAGATCGTGAGTCATCATCAACACGGTTTTTCCTCGCAAGCTTCGTTTACCGCGAAATAGCATATCAATGACAGCGTACTTCTTGTTGCGGTCGAAGGAAGATATCGGATCATCGAGGACGACTATGTCAGGCCCCTTAAACAAGCACTCGTACATAAATAGAACCAGTGCAAAGGCATTCTTCTCTCCATAGCTCAAATGTTGCGAGCCGCTTTTCACCACCTCAGGCGAGTCCACATGCCGTAGGCGCATCTTGTATGTCTGGTCCACATATTCAACATCAACATGGTACTTGTAGCCAGCACACTTGAGAAATTCATTGATTCCATCCTTATTTCCTCGGATAGTTTTATTTATCACGGCGGTTTGCTGGGCGACTTCGCCCTGCAACTTGCCCACCTTGCCAAGTACGCTGTCGAGCGCGGTATTGATCTTCTCAACCAGCTCCCTCGTGCTCGGTGATTCCAATTCAGGTAGGTAGTCGAGATCAATCCGCAGAGCTGCGAGTGCATCGGACACCTTAGTGCTATCTTTCAATGAGAAATACGTCATTCCCCAAAGATCCAGCATCTTTCTCCTTAAAACATCGACCTGTTCCTTTATACGCAGCAGGTAGCTTCGCTCCTCCGCGGAGAGGCCGTCGACGTTGCAGGCGATTGCCTTAAGCTTGGCACGCGCGTCGTCAGAGAAGTATCGTCCGAGACTCTCGAGAACTGTAACGATTTTATTCAGGTGTTCCACAGCCTTGGCGTCATACTCCTCGCTTACCTGCGCGATCGTCTCTTTCTTCTCAGCGGTCGGGGAGGTGCAATAGGGACAGTTATCGGAGAGTTCCACGTACTCGTTCCCATCCATCTGCCATCGCAGCCACTTTGAGTTCACCGAACTTCTTAGATATGCCGTGTAGCTTTCAAGACCCTTTGGGATGTTCGCGATCTTGTTGCCCATGCCAATGCCCTTGTTGAGCACTCCGGCGGCGGAAAAGCCGGATTTCGATTTTCCAAAGCTGTCGCTCAGTGTGCCCAGTTCGCCAATAACTTGGTCGATCTCCTGGGAGTCCTTAAAGGTCGTACGTATGTCTGCGGTCAATGCTTCGATTTCGACAAGGTGGCGATCGTAGTCAGGACTCCTGACGAACACCTCAAAGCTGTCTGCCAAAACCTCGTCGGGCTTGAATGCGAACTGATTGATGTATGCGTCGTTGAAGACCGCACAAGACAACACCCCTCCGAGCCCGTCCACTTGAGGCGCGTGTGCCCCGTCAGAGGAATCGAGCAATTTAAATGGTGTCAGCTCTTTGAGTCTGTCGTCGCCACGCAGCTGCAATTCGATCGCTCTGGCAACAGTGCTTTTCCCTGTACCATTCATCGCATACTTGACGTTCAACCGGCCTTCCTCGATGGCGATTGCGCCGGTGTCGATGTTGTTGCAGTACGCGATGCTGAGATTCATATTGGCCTCATGGTATAACATGCATTCTGGTCAAGAACAGCTTCGCTTCTGCCGAGCTTGGAGTTGAGGAGCGTCGAACTGCTTTGTGGCGAAGTCTCCCATCCAACGGAGTGTTGGAGATATGGAGGAATTCCTACCAGAGCATTGCGACAGCTGCGGCCAAGCTCGATGCTCTGACTTTGCTCATTGTGGCAGAACAAGAAACCGCCATTGCTACACCTCAACGGGCCAGCGTGGCGTAAGTGAGTTTTGTGTTTCCTCAACTGAAATGATGCTTGAAACATGGAAGTTACGAATGCCACCTTTCAGGATGTCATAGCAGAAGAACTTTTCATATCCGCCTTTGAAGCGATAGCTATATGGTTCTGCTTCTCTTGTTTCTACGCTGCCATCATCTTCGCGCGCAGTGATGATGATTGTATGTAGATTGCGACCAGCTGAAGCGATTGCGTCTTTGATGCTCATAGTGAAGCTCAATCGCGAAGTGCAGTTCATACGAGATGCATTGCCGGCTGCTGGGAAGTATCCGCGTGCAGGCAACTCGCGTGGATTCAATCGTGGAGCATGTATTGCCAGGAATGTATCCAAATATTATCGGCACTACCCAACGAAGTGACGGCGATGTTAAAAACGAACCCGCCACGCAAATAGAATCAAGTGATTGCCGTGCCGCAGCGACTCACAGAAGATGGTAGACATTACACTCTCACCTTTCTAGTATCCGTCTCTCGGCCAGAAGCATGTCTCTGAATTGCTTTGACGGTTCCATGCCACGAGAGTATCCATCTAAGGTTGAACTTAAAATTTCACGTGATAAATCACATTGCAGATGTTTAGCTTTTGAACGCAACGATTGAATTCACCAGCCTGCTCCGCGTTTCGCCTGGTTTCAGTTGAATACAGGGCTGAGCATCATTACTATTTTAGAGAACTTAACATGACATTGACAGAAAACAGAATAGCAAAGTCAATCAGGCATGTTTGCCGCTGATTGAATGGCTGAGAAGGACTACCAGCCACACTTGCAATCGATTGTGAACGGTGCTTAAATTGAGTTCGTGCTATCGGGAGCAGGATTGATCCTTAGACTTTGGATGAATAACCGTTGCGGACATCTGGGTTCGCATTTATGTACGCATTTAATCCATCACCGGAATCGGCTAGGCGTTTCATCGTCGAAATATGGGCGGATCCGATGCTGGATACCCGGTATTCGTAGGTCCCTCCATGCTTGAACCGAACTCTGATCCAATCGTCTCCGTAGTCATATGCAGCGACTCCAGAATCTCCATTGATGTCTTGATATACCTTCATTGCAATCTCCTTTTGTTGTGATAATGATAAATGCCAAAATTGCTAACGTAGTGATATGCATTGTACACCAAGACCAAGCTGCGTGACTAGAGAATGTGCTACGCAGTGACGGTTACTGCCAGAGATGTGCGCAAATCAGTCACAAATCGATATGATTATTGAAGAAACCTCTCGCGGAATGAAACCTTCTGTGCGTCAGCCGCACTAAACTCTGACCCCGAATTGCAATCGACGTTGAACTCTGTAACTATTGCATCAGTGAGGACAAGAGGTTGTGGCGCATTTTTCCTAACGGCACCCTCGATCGCAGCAACCGCATCGTAGTACAACCGCGGGTCATCCGCGCCAGCAGAGTTTATCGCTGCCTGAAGATAGGCACGCAGAACCGCCGCGTATTTGCGGCGATCTGAGAGTATAAGAGCCTCATCGCTACGGATTCGTCTCGTGGCGATGCCAACTTGGTCTGCAACGGACGGTGTTTCGCTCGCGCTCTTCACAAGGTTCCTCTTCACCTCTTCAACGCTGATCAGACTGCTATTCCAGGAGTCGATGAGCTCGTCGAGAGCGTTCATCACCCCGTCGACGTCTGACAGCCAAGGTCGTGGGTCTCCAAGGTACGTATCGTTCCGCCGCAGCCGTAGAAGCAGCCAGGCCCCGTCTCGGAAGGGCCTCCCGTCGTATTGCACGTCCATGCCCGCTGCGTCTGAGGCGATTGCGAACTCGGCTGCGACGAGATCGTCTGTTCCCTTATGAAGAAGGATATAGCTCTGAGTCCCGCGGAGATCTTCGACTGGATGGATGGTGATTTCGAACGGATTGAAGATGTTGACCTTCTTGTCGTCATTATCGCTGAGCACTTGTTGTGCACCCTTGACGAGAGTCCCGCCCGCAGCAGCGAGCGCAGCACCACCGACTCCACCAGTCTCAAGACTTACTGCGCCCGCGACTGCGGTGATGGTTGCGACCGCCATTTGCTTTAGGAGCGTGCCCACCATCGTGTTCTGGCGGTTTCCTTGGATCACAGCTTTCAGAACGATATTTCCGGACCGGTACGGAACGGACGTAATAAGAGCCCGATCAAAGATAGGTGCTACTTGCTGCCCACCCTTAAGCTCATATTGGCCCAGAACGACTGGGAAGTTTTGACCGTTGAGCGTTATTTCAATGGTGCCCGCAACCATGCGATCTGTGAAGAAGTTACTTTGATCATTTACGAACCAAACTACCGCGTCAATCCCTATGTAGTGTTTATCCGGAGCGTACTGGGGCGCAGATGGAGTGTTGTCGACAAGGATGGTGTATTTGTGGGGGTTGCCATTGCCGGCCTTTGCGTGATTGCTCATGATCTCGTCTCCTTGGATTATTGCATCTGTTGCAAATTGTTGCTCGAGTGCCCAACGCGGTCATCAACGGTGAGAATGGAGCGCAATGGAGTTCCCGTCTGTACGCATGGCTTGGTTGGGTCCTTCCTCTCCGTTACCTGTACGGCATCGAACTCACAAAGACCTGACGGACACTCCGAGATCTGCCGCAAGCCCCATTGCCTCGATAGCATAATTTGGGTTGGCTTTCGGCCCGAAGTAGATAATCGAGCCATCTGAAATCACGCCCGCGTTGCTCTGGACATAAGCACGTTTTGGGTCTCTGTCATCGAATTTCACCCCCGACACATTGGCGTAGTCGTCCTTGTGAACAACGGAGCGGACCTCGCCTTCTGCAGCATATTCGGTTGACTTGAAGAGGAAGACAAGAGGATGAGTCGCCTCAAGCATCTCGTCCAAGTCCGCCATGGCGTTGGGGTAAGACTTGCGAAGGTCGTTGAGTCGGTCTTTGAAGACTTCCTCGAACTGGCGCACTGGCCGGTTGCTTGCCGCCAACCCACCACCCCTCGCCTCAATGCCATAGCAAACCCGATACAACTGGTCCGGGAAAACCGGGAGGAGATTGGCAAGTGGGACCATCACACAAGCTCCCTCTCCATCTCCACCGTAGAACCGCCAGTGGTTCAGGGAGTCGCTAGCTTTCTCTTCTCCTGCTTTGACCTTTGTTGTCGTCCAGCATGACAGGAATGTGCACTTCCGGTATCCAGAGTAGAGCAACCGGGAACTGCGCAGTTCGGTGAGCCGCTCAACGAATGCCCCCTTCTGCTGATGAGAAGATTTCTGTGCTGCTCGGATCATGACCTCCACAACATATCGGCCCTCGTCGGGGTCATTCATGTAGTCCCCATCGTACTGCCGCATGCAGTTCGCGGCACGGCTCTCCAGCCATATACGGGGCATGTCGGCCTTCGTGTAATGTGCAGCAAACTTGTCTGTGCTGGCCGTTGTTACACGCTGGCCTGTGAGGATCGTGTCAACCGCCGCTCGGTAATCGGCATCAGTCATTTGTTCATCTCCTCTATCGGTGTGCGCTTTTGGTGCCTAATGTCATGCATGAGCCTTGCCGGTGGAGCACCAGCGTAACCGGCGTAGTGCTCGATGCGATTGTTGGCCTATCAGTTTCGTTTGCTTGCGGATTCCTTTGGCAGCGCATCGATAAAGTAAATCTCCGAAGCCTTCTTGCCATCGCGAGTTCTTTTGTTCTTGAGCTCAATGATGTCCATATCCTTTTTTCCCATGCTTCCGACATCGATGACAACAAAGGCGGCATCCTCAGTCTCTTCGGCCTGCTTGTAGAACTCAAGTTGCTTCTCGTATCCGTGCACCACCCGCCCTTTAGAGAGCTTGAGTTCAACAAGGAACCGGCCGGAGAAGCCAGAAGAGAACTTGAAATCCACAGGACCGTTGCCCGTATCAGCTTCCGGCGTGACATCCAGGTTGTTCGCTTTGCAGTAGCTGTGTGCAATGGCGAAGAATAATAACTGTGCAGCCTTTTCGCCCTTTGGAGTACCTCGGTACCAGAACGTCTGCCAGAGTCCTCGCTCCTCCACGAGAAAAGTGAACTGAGTGATGATTCGCTTCACGGTGCCAGCAAGGTACGTGATGGGCAGGTCGTCCTTTCTTCGGGATGGTAGAGATAATGGATAATCGCTGGAAATGCTGTCGAGAACATCTCCCCAACTGATGACACCCGCAGGATCACCGATGCAATCGTAGGAAGTGCGTGGCACTAGCCCGAGGGCGTCTCGGATGCACTGATACGCTTGGATATCCTTCTTCACCTTTGCGAGTACCTTACCTCGGGTCTCGTGCCAGATGTCTCCAACATGGACGTTGACGCGATTGCGAACGTCGTCATTATAGGCAGCGGCGTCACAAACATCATCCCAGTCTGATGCGATGGGAAGATCGCGTAAGACATCGGTAGGTACAAGTATCACGGGCTGTAAGCGAGGGGCGCATGGATTTCTCGGGAAGTAAAAGGTCCCGCCCGGATAGTTGCGGAATGAAAACGGCTGTGTCTCGATGCCGAGCGTTGCACAGACCCTCTGCGAAAAGGCCGACAGGTCTGAAAGAATGATGTTGGTTGTCAGGTCGCTTATGGCATCTGGGCCGACCCCGGGCTCGAGCAGGAAAAGAACGTAGAAGAGATCGGGTTCACGAGTTCCTAGATCAACGATCTGTTTGGCCGATCTGAGCAAACCCGCTGCAGTGGCACTACTGATGCCTGTCCCAGAAGTCGAAAGAGAACCGTATCCAAGGCAAGTGCCCCGGATTTCATGCCCTTGGAATAGGCGCCTCGCTGTCCGCCACGCAATGTCGGAATTGCAATCCGAATTGAGAAGCAGGCGCATTAGGCGGTCGAAGAATCCGATGAAAGTTTCGGCCGCGCGCTTCATCTCCGCATGGCTACTTTCACAGAGCAATATCGGATCGATGAAAAGCTTTGTATCGACCCTAAGCTGGGGGTTCAGAACACCCATTTGGCGAAGTGTCGCCTTATTAACGCCGAATTCCGTTGAGAACAGCACAGGATTCTTGAAGCTCGGCATCTATTTGTCTCCAGCCCAACAATGAGCAAACGTAGCCACACTGTACACTGACACGTAAGTTAGTGTCCGTATATCACGACTGTATGTTCCATCATCTGAATACATCAAGCTGTGTATCTTCATCCTCTTGGTCGATTGTTTATTGCTTCAAGTGACATGTTATACCGATCAGGACATCCACACTCTCACAGCCCATCCATTGATCTGCGAAAACCCGCTGGACACTGGTTCAGAATATGCGTGTAGATCATCGTCGTCCTGACGTCTTTATGACCCAGGAGTTCCGGGACGGTCCTGATATCGCAACCACTCCCCGCGCAGATGCGTCGCGAAAGAATTCCGGGATGTACGACAGGCCGCGACAGAGCCGGATGAAATGCTTGATCCTCGATCTGCATGTGCGAGACATGGATGCCAATCACGAACGACCCCCGGGCCGATTGAACAGACTTCGATTTAAGGCCGCAATATCCGGATTCTTTTCGCCATTGTCAAGAGTTTTTTCTCCCGTTTTGCCTGTTCTGTGGGCAGGCCCGCCACCGTTTCAAATTCTCACTCTGCCCCTCCATCCAACTGCGTGGCTGTCTGCGCGGGGAGTGTCTGCATTTGACGGATAGCGAGGGCGTTGAGGTGTTTGGAACGGTCGCTCTGCGGGAGTTTCGTGTGGATGATATCGGCGTTCATGTTCTCAAGGTTTGCGGGGGCGAGCAGTTGTTCCAGCGTGGCGTGGTTGGGCATGTTGCCGTCCTTGTCCGGATTGGCTTCGCGCCATGCGCGGGCGGTCTGACCGAAGAGCGCGGGTGAGCTTGTCGCTGGTCAGACCGAACAGACTTCTCATTATGGCGGATTCACCGGAATTAAAATCCGGGTTGGGGACCGTCTTCCAGATGACCTCGGTGCCCGGGACAAAAAAAAGATCCCCGTGTGCTCGTCGTGGCTCACAACCGCAGCCACCGCAACTTTCCCTTCGTCCTCTGTTTGAAGTGCGACACGATAGCTTCACGGTCGGCTACCTCAACACCAAACCACGCTTCGACCGTCGTTCCGGCCAACGCCGCCCGCCGCTTAAGCTCTTCGACGTATTCATCCGAAAAGAGGTCGTACAGGATGTATTCCGATTCTTCGGTGGCGAGCGGCCCGAGGTAAATGTAGCCGTCGTAATTGTCGAGGTACGGGCCGACATCATTGTCGTAGCTGATCTCGTAGATCCCATCGAATGGCTCCCGGCCGAACGGACTCTCCGCCAGATCGAACGCTACCGATGTGTACCCCGCTCGTTTGAAGGCGCGATCAAAGAGGCCATGCCGAACATATCCGTGGACAGTTCCATCGTTGCTGATGATGGGACCGTGCTGGAAAATGGAGAACACCTGCCCCGGCAGCCGCTCCGCGAGCTGCGCTGCTGCTGGAGGCAGGGACTCGGACCGAGGTCTGCCACTGGCGATCGCGGGAACGGGAGCCGTCGTCGCGTGAGCGATCCCGACGATGAACAGGTAGTTTCGGTTGCCGTCCTGACGCGACATCGTATCGTAGACGATGTCAGCCATTTCTTCGTTTCGGTCCGGGGCGCGCTCGAAAAATTGCTTCATCTCCTCCCCGGAAGAGAACGATCGAAAGGGGCGGGGGATGTCCACAGCGACCACCTTGATCTTCCGTGATGCCGTCAGCGTCTCGTTCAGCTTCCACACCTCTATGAGGAACTCGAACATGCCTCGGTCCCACCAGCCGTTGATCTGCACGTCTCGGAATACGTCGAGCAACAATTCGCGGTCCGCGTTCGCCCCGGCGTAGAAGCGGTCCAGCGCGTCCTGCTTGTCCGACGACAGCTCCATGAATATGGTGCCCACGCGCCGTGCGAACGCCGGGTCCACAACGACCCGCTTCATCAGATCCCACGACGCCTTGCGCCGATGGACTTCACCGTAAATGACGAGCCGATGTCGTCCGAGTGCATCGAGCAGGTACGATTCGGGCGGCTGCCCGTGCGTCTCGAGGTAGGAGACGAACGCGGCTGAGTCGGATGGCACCGCCTTCAGTTCACGTATTCTGTCGATACGGCTCGCGAACAACGGGGCTTTTGCTCTGAACCTTTTCCGGGCATCCTCAAGGTCGTTCCCCAGATCCTCACCGGCACTCAACCACTTCCCGTCCTCGTGACTCATGTAGGTGATGATGACGAGGGGGCCGTCCTGATAGTCCGTCAGCACTGCGGCGACAGAATCCCTGCAGAGGACGACTTCCCTGATATGGGTGCCGAGAATAGACGTCCTCTTTTCGGGTTCGACCTGGACGTCAGGTGCATCGTCTTCCGGGAAATACGCTCTGTTCCGGTACGTATTCACCGAACGAAGTAGACTCTGACTCCCTTTCGCCATCAGATGCTTGAAGGTGACGAACGAACGGAGTGGAGAGCTCAGGTCGTAGCGGTCGGGGAAATCCCTGACGCGCTTGTTCACCTCGACGACCTGCACGTCGTCCGCAACGTTTTGTGCGAATAGAGACGTGCTGAAAGTGATCAGGATGAACGCCGCAATGAAGGTTTGTCTGGACATCGTCATCTTAGTTGGAACTTGGCAGGTGATTATTTCCGTGGGCGGTATAACACGTTGTAAATCAGCGGCGCCGCTTTTTGGCGTCGGCTGAATTTGCGTTGTTATGCCATCCTTTTTTCGTTCGATGAAACCTCATCAATCCAGTTTAACATGACATTAAGGGCAAGACCTATGTTGCCGATCTGACAATGATTTTGAGCCTGATCTTCTTCTGTGAAAACCCTGGCGGTTACTGATTTGGCGTTTGTCAGTGCCTGCACCTGCATGTTATGCATCTTGAACGGGACGAAATGATCGTCTTTGCCAGTGAGAATCAGTATATCCTGTTTCACCAAATCAGAATGAAGGTTCGTGGCATTGAGCTTTAGCATCAAATCGGTTGCTCCTATCGGCTCCTTTGCATTGGCGATATACATTAAATTGCCGATCATCCATGCAGGCATTCCACCACGATTAATCATCTTTTTCATCTTGTAATTGGATATTCTTCTCAGGCGTGTAAAGAAAAATTTTCCCACTTTTTCAGCAACGATATTATGGAACTTGGCATAGTCGAAGGCGACGCTTGATGCGATTACGCGGGCTATGCGCGGTTCAAATGCCGCAGCTCTAAAACAAAGGTATCCTCCCATCGATATTCCGAGCCACGTCACTGCGTTGATATTGAAATAATCCAATATAACTTTAGCGGATTTTTCCCATTCATATTCAAAAGCGATCCCGCACTTTCTGCGGGCCGCTCCTTGACCTGGGCCTTCGAAGCCGACGACGTCATAACCGTGTTCCGAAAAAACCGCCATCATTGAATAAAATTCCTCAATAAAGGAATCAAATCCACCATGGAGTACTATTGTGCCTTTTTTCGATTCGTTTTTTGCAGGTACACGCATTGCCGGAAGATATTTGTCGCCGTACGGGACAGCGAATCGTTCGATTCCGTCCTTTCCAAAGGCATCGTCGAAACAATCTCTGAATTTATCGTACAGTGCATCTTTTTCGGTGCTGTCTGTCAAAATATAGAACTCAGCCGCCCTGAAATAAAAAGCGGCATTTATTAAACGTTTGTCAGAAACTGCCTTTTCCCCAAGCCTGATCATCTCCGTTTTCCAGCTATCGAATGACGTCACGTTATGACCAGCTTCCTCCATGTCTTCAAATCTGGCATAGCCAAGGGAATACCATCTGTTGAGCTGAAAATTGAAGACCTGATCCTTATGGAACTTGTGGTATTGAGCGGGAAACTGAAAATGGCTTGCGCCTATGTCGGTCATACAGTATATCCCCTTTGTCATAACAATAAGTAGACGTATCCGCGTATCACGATGGCACGTGCGATACAGTCCGTATATCACGAATGCATATTCCAGCATTCTTATATGTCAAGCCGTTTATTTTCATTCTCTTAGTCGCGATTTTTTTTCGTGTTTCGTGTTATACGGATCAGGATAGCCACAGCTCACTGTGCTTCGACCGAGCTGCGTACGCCTGCCAGTCCTCGGTTGAGAACATGCGTTTAGATCATCGTCGTCCTGACATCTTTATGACCCGGGAGTTCCTGGACGGTTCGTATGTCGTAACCGCTCCCCCCGCAGATGCGTCGCGAAGGTATGCTGGGATGTACGGCAGGCCGCGACAGAGCCGGATGAAATGCTTCATCCTCAAACTGCATGCGCGAAACAGGAATGGCGAACACGAATGCCCCAGGCGACGAGGGAACAATCTTGGAATTAAGGTCGCAATATCCGGATTCTTTTCGTTTTTGTCAAGAGATTTTCTCCCGTTTTGTTTGTTCCGTGGGCAGGCTCGCGCTGAACTATCAATAGATCCTGTCGAACGACTCGCCGTTGAAGCGGCATACGCTGCCGTCGGCCATGCCGAACCACAGGGCGTCACGCTTGTCCCGATAGATGGTCCACACCTTGGGGCTGGTCAGCCCGTCCTTCATGGTGAAGTTCGTCAGCGACTTGCCATCGAAGCGCCACGCACCGTTGTCGCGTGTGCCGAACCAGATGTTGCCGGCGGCGTCTTCCGCAATCGAGAAGATGCGGCTGAGAGAGCCGGTAGGCCCCTTCTCCCTGATACTGAGTCCGTGCTGTTCGGAAAAGTTGGAGATGGACTGTCCATAATTGTCCGGACATGATTGTCGCTCAACCCATCGCTCATCGTGTAGTACGTGAACTCGCGACCATCGAACACGCACACGCCTTCCTCATGGCTTCTAAACCAGAAGAGCCCCTTGCTGTCCTCGAAAATGGATCTGATTCCGGTAGTATACCTGATCTGCAGATTCGCATCGCCCGCCCCCGTGTTCTCACCGATCGCACTGTCAGGCAGTATTTCGCTCCTGTCTCCGTCCCGAGAACCCTTACTTGAGCAAGAGCTGAGCAGCACGATCAGCAGCAGGACCGTCCAATGAGCATGCATTCATCTCGTTTCTTTCATTGTTTCCTCAAAGCGCCCGAGTGCGTCGGCGTGGATATACCAAGCCTGGGTTCTTTTGTTGCTCATTCGATGATCTCCCAGTATCCGCCTTTTTTAGGTCCTATTCGCTTGAGCAGACCCAATGCTTTCATTTTGGCGATATTGCGCATGATGGTTGTTCGGTCTTTTTCGGTCAATCGGGCCAAATCATCGTAGGACGTCGTCGGATTTGAACGAATAAATTCGGTGATTTGCCGCTGAAGTGCGTTTATAGGTGCGTTTTCAGGTGCATCCCTGTTTTTCAATGCACCTGCATCCAATAAATTCAGTTCTTCCACCGGTCGGCGGGTCACGGTGACGGTAAAGAGGCAGCCGTCGTGGTCGTCGACAAATTCGATCTGCGGCCATTGCTCCAATGTACGCTTGATGCCTGATCCGAGCCCGTGGTAGGGCAACAGCCCTTTAGCCACGTATGAGACCAGGATCGGGTTGCGAATATTGGAATTCCCCGTCCGAATTTTTTCCACGGTCAGGTTGTTGGGCAAGTGGCCTGGACTGATGATTTCAATGCGGTTGTCGAAAATGAAGAGTCGGATCGGCGCGTTCACCAGGTAATCGCGGTGGACAAGCGCGTTCACCAACAGTTCCTCAAAGACATTCTCAGGAATCTCGGGTTGGCCGGGAGCATTTACCCCGCGCCCGGCCTGCAGCTTGTGCAGGTTGCGCATGAGAAAGCCAAGCGCATCGTCAAAGACCTTTTTCAGCGGTCCCTCAAAATCTTCTGTGTCGAGGTAGTTGCTGACGTGGATCTCATTTCCCGGATAGCGGATCGCCTTCACGACAAACTGCGGCTTGATCCATTCCGGACGCTCGGCAAACATGAGAGCGCCCGCCAGGTTCAAAAAACCATCGTCGGTGGCCAGGTTCATGTTCTGAAGGAGTTGAAGCCGTTCGTCCTCCGACTCAGGAAAATCGCGATGGTAAACATCGCGGAGAAAATCACGGAATCGGAGTTTGTCGAGCTTGTCGATGCCAGCCTTGGTCGGCAGCTCATCAGCATGGAACTGGTCAGAAACTGAAACAGACGGCGCAATTCCTCCTTGGAGTTTACTCGTCGTTTATCAGATCCGGTCTTCAGCCAGATCACTCCGTTCTTGTCGAAATACGGCTTGTCTATCCCTTTGAGCACGGTGAGCGCGATCACCACGCGATCATTCCCGAGCGACACATTCTCCGTCCGTACCGTCAACGGACTCCGTACCAGTTGACTGGCGGCGTTGCTGATGAGCTGATTGATACGGGAAACATCCTTCGGACTTAGCCCAGGTGTCGAGCCGTCATCTGCAACACCAATGAAAATCCTCCCCCCATCCGAATTGGCAAAGGCCGCCATTTCAGCAGCCAGCGACTCGGCATTGTGCATGTCCTCCTTTAACTGGCGCTTGCTGTCTTCGCCCAGGGCGATTTGAGACTTGAGTTCGTTTGAAGTCATCATTATAAATCTACTGACTTTGCAATTTTCTGAATCAGGCCATGTAGTCCGGCAAACTGACAGAATGCTACCGTTAAGGGCGCAAGCTCCGGATACTATTTCAATTATTCAACTTCTTCGTCACCTTCCTTCAAATTCCAGGTTCGCCTCTCTGATCAGTCCCAAGCGGTAATCATGCACATCATCACTATACGCGTTTGCTAATCCCCGCCTGCACAAATCAAACCAGACATTCTGCTCTTCGTCAGCCCGTTTCTCAGGAAGTACAATCACGAGAAGCTGGGAGTGTGGTTCTATTTTGAATGGTTCATCCAACCGAATCTGCTCACCATCGAAATGGGTTGCCAATGCTACTGTTTTCATTGGCAGTTGCTCCTTGCGAGATAGTATATTTCTCTTCAGTGGATTCCAAATCTTCTCAGCGTCGTCTCGAACTTGTCCCGACGTGAATTGCCGGTAACCGCCCAACGGACCAAGCTCAGCAGCGCAGGCGGACTGGCACCACCGATGAATTCACAGCGATTCGTTTCGCCCCAGCACGACGAGCAGGGTGAAGCGCCTGAGACCTGCGTTTGCTACAGCGCATTGTTATACCGCGCGTTGCACCAATTGAGGAGAATAAAGAAATAGATCCCCGCGCGCGGTCGTGGCTCACAACCGCGGCCACCGCAACTTTCCCTTCGTCCTCTGTTTGAAGTGCGACACGATAGCTTCACGGTCGACTACCTCAACACCAAACCACGCTTCGACGGTCGTTCCGGCCAACGCCGCCCGCCGCTTAAGCTCTTCGACGTATTCATCCGAAAAGAGGTCGTACCGGAGGTCGTTCCCCAGATCCTCACCGGCACTCAACCACTTCCCGTCCTCGTGACTCATGTAGGTGATGATGACGAGGGGGCCGTCCTGATTGACTCTGACTCCCCTTCGCCATCAGATGCTTGAAGGTGACGAACGAACGGAGTGGAGAGCTCAGGTCGTAGCGGTCGGGGAAATCCCTGACGCGCTTGTTCACCTCGACGACCTGCACGTCGTCCGTGACGTTCTGTGCGTGTAGAGAAGTGCTGAAAGTGAGCAGGATGAACGCCGCAATGAAGGTTTGTCTGGACATCGTCATCTCAGTTGGAACTTGGACAAATGATTACTTCCGAGCGCGGTATAACGTCGCGCTTCACGGGCGCTTTGCACGCGGGAACTGCGGGTGAAGTGCCCTGTGGAAGCATTTGTCAGCGCTCATTTAGTGACTCAATTCCTTGTTCATTAAGCTTGACCAATCCGTCTTTCATCGCCTTGTCTTGTTCTGCTGAATGTCCTTGCCAAATGGACACTTCACCGACAACCTTAAAGGGGTGTATGGAGCGATAAGACATTGTGGGATTCCCTGGGAATTTTCTGTCGGTTAAATCTGGATCGTCCTCAATCGGACCTGTTGGCTCCACCAAGTAAATTCTTTCGCGACCTTCTCCAAGCGCAAGCTCGGCGCCCCAAATGGCAGCATCCAGTGTTGCTGCCAGGAAGATATATTTTGCTTTTTTATTCTGCCCAAAGTTTGAGTTAAATCCAACTTCTATCAAATCCCCAAGCTTAAGGTCAGCCCTCGTTCCATGAAAGAATGTCTGAGAAAACGGGGTTGCGTTTGGCTCATTTGATTTGTTCATACTTCCTCATGTTATCTGTGCACCTTTTTCGGTGGCTGTACTCCAGTTTACTGAACGGCCGGTTTCAAGGACCGCTACGTTCCGGTTCAGCGGCGGCGCGTAGCGACGTCTTGCTGAAAACAGATGTTCGGCCCTTGAATGCTCACTTTGGACTGGCCACGGAATTTGGAGTCATGCTTTGTTCCTTTCTTATGCCTGACGACTGAGTTCAGCCGCGCGCTCTAACGCGTCGGCTGCAGCGAGTTGTTATGCAGCTATACGCCATGTTAAAGCCAGGTTCTGAACCTTCGCTACTTAAGCCTCTCCAGCCGTCCTTTCCGTTTTGAAATATTCTTATAGTCCCATTGAATCTCTCGCGACTTCTTAATCCATCGCTTCAGATCTGACTTCGATATCTCCGAGACATCATTAAAAAACGCTGACGCATCCTTGAACTTCTTGCCTACTATGTCCAAACCTGGCTCTTCGAAATCCGCTCCGCTCCAAAACATTAAACGTATACCGGGCTTCTCCTTGCTGTATCCAACGGTTGGATTGCCATCCAAAAACCAGACAGGATGTGCATGCCATATCTTGTTTTCGGCTTCAGGCAGGTTCTCGTCGATTTCGCGAGCGAGTAGGTCACATACTTCTTTGTGACTTGGATTCTGATTGTCGTTGTACTCCATTACCTCAAGATGCATAACATTCCTCCTGCAGCATTACCGACCTTCGACCCGGCGGCTTCGAGTCGTTTGGC
>JBATDG010000009.1:0-27692 GCA_049663345.1 Bacteroidota bacterium | reverse complement strand
CTGAAATGACGAAACATTACAGCCCGGGGCGTGAGCCCCGGGAAAACGACGCCGACCCGAGCCATCCCCCGCGCCCTGAAAGGGTGCGCTACCCCTCTCCTCCCAGGAGAGGGGCAGGGCCGAAGGTTCGCCGTGGCGAAGTGAGGTCGTGCGGGAGGGAAATGATATGAACTTCCCTGGCCTCCATAATCAGAACGACTTCTACTCTTCGCACTACCTGAGCGACGTGTTTGAAAACGACGTGAAGGAGCAGCTGCAGGAGTGGACCCGCCTCGCGAAGGAGGAAGCGAATTTCAGGGCGCCGTTTGATGCGCTGGGCGGTTTGCGGAAGGAGTTTTTCGATCTGCAGGGGAAGCTGGAGAATGTCCGCTCCGCCGCCGAGGTGCTGGAACTGCAGTCCGCCTTCACCGGCAATCTCCTGCGCGCGCTTGGCTATGAAGTGCATTCGGGAATTCAATACGCCGGGGATTTTGCCGTACCGACGATCGCAGCATTGCAGCGGTCCTCCGGTGCGCCGCTGCTGTGGGTGATCGAGGCGGCGGGAGTGAACGGCGAGGGCGGCAGCAATCCGCTGGACCTCGAACTCGACGCCTCGCAGTATCCCGAGCAGGTGGAGGAGGCGCAGCGGCTGACGGGCCGC
Organism: Bacteroidota bacterium; assembly: GCA_049663345.1. GTDB lineage: Bacteria > Bacteroidota > Ignavibacteria > SZUA-365 > SZUA-365 > SZUA-365. The sequence continues at coordinate 27,052 of JBATDG010000009.1, read as the reverse complement.
GTGCTGGAGGAGGTGATCGGCGAAGCGGTGTTCCGCATGGATGAACCCCCGCGCTGGCTGCTGCTGGTGAGCGGAGACATGATCGTGCTGGTGGACCGCTCGAAATGGAATGAAAAGCGTCTGCTGGGCTTCGACCTGCGCGAAATTCTCGACCGCCGCGATGCCGGCACCCTCCGCGCCATGGCCGTGCTGCTGCATCGGGATTGTATAGCGCCCGAAGCCTCCGGTTCAAACGCTTTGCTCGACACACTCGACGAACAGTCGCACAAGCACGCCTATGCGGTGTCGGAGGATCTGAAATTCTCCATGCGCGAAGCGGTGGAGCTGCTGGGCAACGAGGCCGTGTGGTATCTGCGGGAAGTGCGGCGGGAGAAAGTCTATGACGGCGCGGTGCCTGCCGAACAGCTTTCGGCCGAATGCCTGCGCTACATCTACCGCATGCTGTTTCTGTTTTTCATCGAATCGCGTCCGGAACTCGGCTATGCGCCGATGAATTCGGAGGAATACCGCACGGGCTACAGTCTCGAAGCCCTGCGCGATCTGGAACTGGCTCCGCTGGAGTCCGACGACGCCCGCAGCGGATATTTCCTGCATCATTCCATCGACCGGCTGTTCACTCTCGTTTACGAGGGCTTCAACCACGGCGCGGAGCAGCTGCACACCGAAGTGCAGCACGACACCTTCTCCATGCCGCCGCTCAAGAGCCATCTCTTCGATCCCGCCCGCACGCCCATCCTGCGCCGCGTGCGCTTCCGCAACAATGTGCTGCAGCAGATCGTGCGGCTCATGTCGCTGTCGCGGCCGAAGAAGGGGAAGCGTCCCGGACGCATCAGCTACGCCCAGCTCGGCATCAACCAGCTCGGTGCGGTGTATGAAGGACTCCTTTCCTACACCGGCTTCTTCGCCGAGGAAGATGTGTATGAAGTGAAGAAAAAAGGCACGGCGCCCACCACGCTCGAGCGCGCGTTCTTTGTCACGCTCGGCGAACTCAATGATTACGACGAAGACGAAAAGGTGCTGGGCGACGACGACCGCGTGCGGCGCTACGAGCGGGGCAGCTTCATCTACCGGTTGACCGGACGCAGCCGCGAAACCTCGGCTTCCTACTACACTCCAGAAGTGCTGACCTCCTGCCTGGTCAAGTATGCGCTGAAGGAACTGCTGGCGGACAAAAGCGCCGACGACATTCTCGCGCTGAAAGTCTGCGAGCCCGCCATGGGCAGCGCGGCCTTTCTCAACGAATACGTCAACCAGGCGGCCGAGGCCTATCTGAGCCGGAAGCAGAAGGAAACCGGCACCGTCATTCCGCACGACCGTTATGTCGAGGAAAAGCAGAAAGTGAAGGCCTGGCTGGCCGACAACTGCGCCTACGGGGTGGACCTCAATCCCGTGGCGGTGGAGCTGGCCGAAGTCTCGCTCTGGCTCAACACCATGCATCGCGAGAGCATCGTGCCCTGGTTCGGCAACCAGCTCGTCTGCGGCAACTCCCTCGTCGGCGCCCGCCGGCAGATCTTCCGCAGCGCGCAATTGAGGAAAGCCAAGGATGCGCCTCTCTGGCTCGATGCCGTTCCCGAGCGCGTGCAGCCGGGAAGCGAGCGTCCTGCGGACGGCGTGTATCATTTCCTCCTTCCCGACCGCGGCATGGCCGCGTATGCGGACAAAGTGGTCAAAGCCATGGTGCCCGAGGAACTCAAGTCCATCAAGAAATGGCAGACCTCCTTCACCGCATCGCCCGGAGCAGGGGAGACCGAAGTGCTGCTGCGGCTCTCCGCCGCGATCGACGGACTCTGGGAGCGCCACACCGCGCAGCGGCGGCACATCGAGGAACTGACCGAAGACACGGTAGACATTTACGGCTATCCCGCTCCCGGCGGAAAGCGTCAGCGCTACAGCACGCAGGAAAAAGACGCACTGCTCCGGAAAGAACTATTCAGCGAAGGATTGCGGAATGCGGGTCCCTACCAGCGGCTCAAGCTTGTGATGGATTACTGGTGTGCGCTCTGGTACTGGCCCATTGACCGTGCCGCGCTGCTTCCCACGCGAGGGGAATTCCTTGCCGATTGCGCGCTCATACTTGAAGGGAAGAAACAGAGCGCCGTGTCCGGAGATCCGCAGACCGACATGTTTCCGCCCAGCGTGCCCGAGCAGGCCAAGCTCGAGCTCTTCGAGCGCTACGGCATCGTCGACGTCGGAGAACTACGCAGCGTGCATCCGCGCCTGTCCATAGTAAATGAAATCTCCGAAGCCCAGCATTTCCTGCATTGGGAGCTGGAGTTCGCAGAAGTCTTCGCCGACCGCGGCGGCTTCGACCTCGTGCTCGGCAATCCCCCGTGGATCAAGATCGAATGGAACGAAGGGGCCGTCCTTGGCGACGCCGACCCCCGCTTCCTCCTCCGCAGCATCAGCGCCTCCGACCTCGCCAAGCAGCGCGAAGCGACGTTGAAGAAATACAACCTCACCAGCCGCTATCTCTCAGAATTCTCCGCTTCCGAAGCTACACAGAATTTCCTGAATGCCCTGCAAAACTACCCAATCCTCAAGGGCATGCAGACCAATCTGTATAAATGCTTCCTCCCGCAATCCTGGATGATACTGCAGCAGCAAGGCGTCGCCGGCTTCCTTCATCCGGAAGGCGTGTATGACGATCCCAAGGGCGGGAAGCTAAGGGCAGAGTTGTATCCACGGCTACGAAAGCACTTTCAATTTGTCAATGTCAAGAAGTTATTTCATGAAGTACTTCATTGGGTCACCTATTCAGTTAATATATATGGAGAAAATAATCAGGCGCTGAATTTCGATTCAATGGCACATCTTTACGTGCCAAAGACGATTGATGATAGTTTTGATAATGATGGAATGGGCATCGTTGGCGGAATGAAAAATGAAGATGGCGAGTGGAATACTCGAGGTCATAAAAGTAGAATTATAAATATAGCTGAAGCGGAACTGAAAATCTTCGTCGAGATTTTTGATCAAGAAGGTACTCCTTGGATCGAGGCGAAATTACCCGCTATCTACTCTGTTGAACTATCAAGAACCTTGAAAAAGCTTGGTGATAATGGAACACGACTAGGTGCGAGTCGTGAAGAGTACTACTCAACGGAAATGTGGCATGAGACTTATGCGCAAAGAGACGAAACGATAAAACGTAGCACGCAATTTCCAAAAAATATCGAGGACTTCATTATATCGGGCCCCCATTTCTTTGTTGGCAACGTCTTCTCCAAGACACCAAATCAAGTGTGTCATAAGCATCATGAATACAGTTCAATCGATTTGGGCAGTATCCCTGAGTCGTATCTACCGCGAACAAACTACATTCGAGCTCTCCATGCTGATGAGTATCGTTACCGTATCAGCTCTGTCGCCTGGGATAAAGACTTAAAGATAACCGATTTCTATAGAATGATCCACCGACGAATGCTCAGTCAGAGTGGCGAAAGAACATTTATTTGTACAGTTATTCCCCCAGGTAGCGCTCATATTCATACAGTTATCAGCACAACATTTCGCTCAAGTAGCACGTTGATTATTGTGGTTAGTTTAGGTATGAGCCTGGTATTTGATTATTACGTTAGGGCAATGGGCCGAGGGGACTTTACAACAGGGCAGATGGCCAATATTCCAATTCCATCGCTCAACCAAGAACTTCGTGACCGCATCACAGCGAGGACATTGCAACTTATTTGCATAAGTGAGGAGTACTCCAAATTATGGGCCGAATTATGGAAATATGGAGCTAATGGACCGACTTGGATGTGCGATGATTATCGGCTTAACAGCGGACAGTGTTTTGATTTCACGAATGTTTGGAGGCAAGGTTATTCATTTCAGTCAGATCTTCACAGACGACACGCCATCATAGAATTAGATGTCCTTTGGTCTAAAGCGTTTGGCATTGACCTCCATGAATTGATTGCTATCTATAGAACGCAATTCCCCGTCCTTCGCCAAAACGAACAAGACACCTGGTACGATCAGAACGGCCGCATCATCTTCACCGTCAGCAAGGGCCTCCCCGGCGTCGGCCTCGACCGCAAGACCTGGGAAGAAGTCAAGTCCTTACAAACCGGCACCGTCGAGAAGACCTTCGAAGACGACACCCTTCCCGGGGGTCCCCGCACCCGCACAGTCACCTACATCGCCCCCTTCACCAGATGTGATCGGGAGGTCGATTACCGGGAGGTGTGGGAAGAGTTGGAGATAGGCGATTGATACCTGAACGCAGCAAAAGGTAATCAGGCGGTTTAAAGTTGAGAATCCGAAATTAGAGCTCCAACCACTAAGTGGATTGACAGGTGCATGCCAAAAGGAAAGTTTCACGGAAGAAGGTGCAATGTGCAGCTTTAGATCAGAGTGTAATTTAACATATAAAATCCGCGTTGAGCGATAATATAAATATGGATATAATGGTCGATTATACAAAGAAAATGAGGCTAAATGAAAATGGCACATGAACACATTGTCGCCGACAATGCGAGTCTGACTCGAAAGCAGGCCATAGCAAAAATACAAGATGCAAAGCTTAAACGGACAAGAAGTCTTGACCTAAGTAGCACGCATCAAAGAAAGGAGTATCTTGAAACCCTACCGCCAGAAATATATGAGCTAACGCATCTGGAAGTTTTAAGATTAAACGGTATTGGACTACGCGAAATTCCAAAGGAGCTTGAATGTCTTGTCAACCTGAAAAGGTTATATCTTGGTGGCAATAATATCACAACAATTCCAAAGTCTTTGTACAATTTGCGTAACCTCGTTGAATTGGATCTTAGTTACAACAATATATTAGGTTTGCAAGTAGAAATCAGTGAGCTAAAAGCATTGCGGAAGTTGTATCTAGGTGGCAATCATTTGAAGGAATTACCGATGGAAGTCGGGAAGCTGTCACGACTTAAATATTTGACCTGTGGAGTCAACCTATTTACTGAAGTCCCTGAAGCGATATATTTATTGAAGGAATTGCAAATTTTAAGTATTGGCTGTAGAGTATCTGAGAGAATGCAATTGTGGAGATCACATGTAGACTACTGGCAGATTGATCAGCTGCTTGATGATATCAAGCAATTGGTAGGCCTAGTGGAGTTAGATCTTAGTGGAAATAGCTTGAACAGCCTTCCTGAATCATTATCTCAGTTAACTCAACTAAAAAAAATCTACTTGGAGAACAATGAGTTTAGCTATATCCCGAAAGTGCTTTTTAGCCTACCGAAAGTGGAAATAATAAGTTTGGAGAATATTCCTGAAATGACCACACGAAGAAACTCAATTACTGAGATACCAGGAAGTGTGGTAGATTGTGCGTATCTATCTGAAATACGGTTAGGTGATAATCCATTACAAACTCCACCGCTGGAAGTTGTAGCCAAGGGAATGATCTCAATAAAAGAATATTTCAAGCAGATTGTGTTTACTGGTTATGATTATCTTAACGAGGCGAAACTGTTAATCATTGGTGAGGGCGGAGCAGGTAAAACCACACTAGTAAACAAGATTCTTGACTCAAAGTATCAACTTAAAGAAGAGGACTCGACAAGGGGTATAGAAATTGTAAGATGGACGTTTCGTGCAGATAGCAATCGGGATTTTAAAGTCAATATTTGGGACTTTGGCGGACAGGAAATTTATCATGCAACGCATCAGTTTTTTTTAACAAAGCGTTCACTTTACATACTGGTTGTAGATACAAGGAAGGAAGACACTGATTTCTATTATTGGCTAAATATTGTCGAGTTACTCAGCGATGGCAGCCCTATCATAATTGTGAAGAACGAAAAGCAAGAGCGTATACGAGAGATAAACGAATACCAGTTGCATCAAAGGTTTGAAAACTTAGTTAAAACAGCTGTGGTGAATTTGGCGACCAATAGAGGGCTTGAGTCGATCGTAAATGATATTAAGGAACATATGCTGGGACTGCCAATTGTTGGAAGTCAATTGCCTAAGACCTGGATTGAAGTCCGACGGGCGCTCGAACAGAACCCTAATAACTATATTAAATACGATGACTATCTTGAATTGTGTAAGACTCATGGTTTTGGTGATGAGGCGGATAAGCGCCAACTTAGCGAGTACTTGCATGATTTGGGTGTTTGCTTGCATTTTATGGATGAGCCATTATTAAAGAGCTATTTAATTCTAAAGCCGAAATGGAGTACCGATGCTGTATATAAGGCATTAGACAGCGAGAGCTTAATAAAGAACAAGGGTTGCTTTACGAAGGTCGAGCTGCATAAAATATGGAGTGATGATATTTATCAAGGTATGCATGATCAACTGCTCCAAATGATGATAAAGTTTAAGCTTGCATATGAAATTCCCGGATGCACCGGCGAGTACATCGCTCCGCAATTGCTGTGTTCAAATCAGACGCCGTATGATTGGGATATAAACGACAATCTGCATCTTCACTATACTTTTGAATTTGTTCCAAAGGGCATTTTAACACAGTTTATTGTGGCTATGCATCATTCAATATATAAATCAGATTGTGTTTGGCGAAATGGCGTGGTTCTAGAAAATAACGGAGTGAAGGTAGAAGTTATCGAGTACTTCTATGAAAGAGTAATAAGAATTCGGGCAGTTGGACCTCAGGCGCGAGATTTTTTAGCTGTTGTTCAATATGAACTTGAAAAAGTTTTAAGTGGGTATAGGAAGCTGCAGTATTCGAAAATGATACCTTGCAATTGTGCGAAGTGTAAGCAGGACGCCCCTAACGGCAGATACTATAAAATGAGGGAGTTGCAGAAATTTGTTTTAGATCGGCAATTAGAAATTCAATGCCGCAACAGTTACGAAATGATCACTGTCTACTCGTTGATTGATGATATTATTGTTCATGCTAATGCTGGTATGAAAAAGAATACAAATAATAGAGAAGCCCAAATTGTAGTAAATATTTTAGATGGCAACATTATGATACATAACGGCGACGTGGAGAGCGTAACAATGGAAAATTCAGATAAATCAAATCGTGGCGAGCGGACCGCATGGGTGAACGGTTCGTTTTACGTACTGGCATTTGTGGTGCTTCTGCTGTCGATTGGCATCATGGCAAATATATTATCACCTATATCTGCTGTTCTGATAGCTTGTTTTGCGATTGTTGCCTTTACTGTAGTAGTAGCATTTCAGCTGAGGCAGGATGAAAAGTTGTCGGAAAAATCATTTCTCGAGCTAGTTGGCCTAGCTTTCAGAAAATTACCTGTTATAAAATCTATTTTCGTTGATAAAAAATAGTGTTATAACATTCCGATTCTTGCATTGAGATAATCTTTGTCTACATGTGGGCGCCTCCAATGACCTTGCCATCGCAAGCCAGAATCAGTGAATCCGAGTCAGTTGCGACATCGAAACAACTCAGAAGTCGGGTTATTAGAGGTGCCCTGTGTATCTCTGAACTGGCGAAGCGAAGCCTCGTAAGGACTTCTCCGCTCGCTATCGTTCTTCATGATCAGCCGAGTTTCCTGACACTGGGAAGCGTCAGCTCGGATACTCCATATATGACTCAACTCAGCACGGAGGATGATACTTGGGCGAACATCTTCCACTACCATAACACAGGTGGTCTTGTCGAGAACGGTGTTCACACTCTCAAAGCCATGAGGGGCGAACATGACGAAAACTGGAATGCGCGCCTTGCCTGGCTTTGTGGTTTTCTCTCCCACGTGATTGCTGATGCGACTATCCATCCTATTGTCGAAGCTGCCGTCGGTCCTGTGGCCGATCACTCAACGAACGATGCGCACATGTACTGCGAAATGGTACAGGATGTCCTGATCATGAAGGATGTCCTGAACGTCGAGGTTATTCACGCTGAATATACGAACGATCTACTTGATTGCATCGCGCAGCCTGAGTCCACGGCGGTCCTATCATACTGGTCAGAACTCGCGAATATGAACGCCCCGTTCCTCGGCAAGCCGGATCCAGACCTTTGGCTTGCCTCTTATCGCAGATTGCTCGATTCTGCCGAAGGCGGGGGAGTGATAGGGAAGATCATGCGGCATGTCGGTTCCACCTACTTCTATCAGGAGTCGGCCAACATTGGTCCTGATCTCCGGCAGACCTGCTACGAGAACATTGCGCTTCCGGATGGGAACTCTGGTCCTTTCCGCCAACATGGCTTTGACAAAGCTGTTGAGAAGGATGTTGCAGCATGGCTGCTGATCGAAAAACGACTTTTCCATGCTGAACACACCGATCCAATCGCATATAACTGGAATCTCGATACTGGCATCGATCAGGCTACTGGTTCACTGACATACTGGAGCTGAGAAAATGAAACGACATGCACTTCTGATCAGTCTTCTGCTTCTCCTCGCATCCTGTTCCAGCACGGAACTACTTCACGACAAGTATTATCCGCTAGCACGCGCCGTGCAACAGGGGAACGGCTATCTCGAAAACCTTCTCATCAAAACACCCTCTACCCCGGTAAATGCATCGTCCTACATGAACGAGCTGCAAAGGAAATCCACGCTTTATTACGACCTTCTCTCCCCTTACACGATAGAGCTAAATCAGTGGGTCAACAGAGCAGCAAGCGGCTTCAGTGTCTTCGTATGGGATGATGACAAACTAATACTGATCGACTGCAACGACACACCAGAGATTGATGTCTGGTACTTCGAGAAGGATATAACACGTGAAAACATCCCGGCGGGGCCTCTGCCGTGTGTAGGACCACTGGAGGTTGTTGATCCGTGACTAAAGCAAATGAGTTTCAGAACCCAACTACCTGACCTGAGTTCCAAGATATTCAACATAATTGACACATCGGAGACGCATACTTTATGGCTGGATCTACATTTCAAACCAACCCGATCGATTTGTTTAAACTTTTGGATGAATGCCACACCGGCGATCTTCAATTGCCGGATTTTCAACGCAGCTGGGTCTGGGATGAGGATCGTATAAAGAGCCTCATTGCTTCGATCTCTCGGTCCTTTCCTGTTGGCGCTTTGATGACCTTGCACAGTGGGGGTAACGTCAATTTCAAGCCAAGACCGATCGAGGGAGCACCCGAGGATGCAAAGAATGCTGCGCCGCACTCTCTGCTGCTTGATGGACAGCAGCGAATGACCTCACTCTATCAGGCGACGATGAGGAAGAAAGTTGTGGAAACTATCACACCGAAGAAGAAAAAAGTCAAGCGATGGTTTTATATCGATATACGGAAATCACTTGACCCTTCAGGTGATCGTGAAGAAGCCATTGTCGGGGTTCCTGAGGACCGCATCATCAAAACCGACTTCGGTCGCGAAGTAGTGATCGATCTCTCCACACCTGATAAGGAGTATTCGTCTCTCATGTATCCGGTGTCTGATGTTTTCGACTGGGACCGTTGGCAGGACGGATTCGACGCGCATTGGCGCGGAGATGAAAACGAAAAGATTCGTGAAGAGTTTCGAGCTTTCAAGCGAACGATTCTTGAAAACTTCAAATTTTATCGGCTACCGGTGATCGCATTGGATCACTCCACTTCGAAGGAGGCTGTTTGTGTAGTTTTTGAAAAGGTGAATACAGGCGGCAAAGCACTGGACGCGTTCGAACTCGTTACTGCTATGTATGCCGCCGAAGGACATGAATTAAGGAAAGACTGGTATGGTGATGATGGTGTTAAAGGAAGGCATCGGCGCCTTGCTGAAACGCTGCGACCAGCTGGCATGGAAACGGGAATCATCGCAAACGTCTCCAATACTGATTTTCTCCAGGCAATTTCGCTGTTCCACACTCGTGAACTTCGACTTGCAGCCGAGGCGGCAGGAAAAAAGGGCAAGGAATTGCCGGCAGTAACAGGGAATCGTCAGGCACTCTTGAATCTACCGTTGGGAGCATATATAAATTATGAAACCAAGGTTGAAGAAGGGTTTGTTCGAGCAGCAAAGTTCCTTCACATGCTTCACATCTACAGGATTTTCGATCTTCCATATCAATCGCAAATTATCCCGCTGGCGGCGATTCTTGCAGACATTGGTGATGCCTGGGAGCATGATGTCAACCGTGAGAAGATAGTCAAATGGTACTGGAATGGGGTGTTTGGTGAGCTCTATGGTTCCGCCGTTGACACACGGATCGCCAGGGATTTCATGGAAGTACCCACGTGGCTGAAGGGTGGCCCTGAACCGTCAACCGTCAGCGAGACGATGTTCCGCGCGGACAGATTGAAGACAATGCGAATGCGCTTGTCGGCAGCATACAAGGGAGTGAACGCCCTGCTTATGCGGGAGGGCGCACAGGATTTTCGTTCCGGACAGAAATTCGATCACACTGTGTTTTTTGGAGAGAATGTGGATATCCATCACATATTTCCACAGGACTGGTGTAAAAAGCAGGACATTCCCGCGAGTGTGTACGATTCAATAATCAACAAGACCCCCTTGTCATATCGAACAAATCGGATTATCGGTGGATCGGCTCCGTCGGAATATCTTGAAAAGCTTGAAAAGGGAACGGATACGAGTCCAGCCATCGCCCCTGAGCGACTGGATGCCTATTTCGCGTCTCATTTGATCGATCCTTCAGTTATTCGAACTGACAGGTTCCAGGATTTCATGGACGACCGTCAGAAAAAACTTCTTGCCCTGATCGAGCATGCGACCGGCAAGGTTCCGTATTCAGGTACGTATTCTGAAGAAGGTGAGGATGTTGAAGCGGATGAGGACACAGTTGAGGCAGAGCTGACGATGTCCGCGCAATGAGCCTACAATGGTCGTTGCCGTCCTTGATCCAAACAAAAGACACGATTTCTCAAACAAGTGCACTGGGCTTCTTTCACCATGAGCAATCCTAAAGAATTCACAAAGGACGATTTTTGCCGCGATTACGATCTTGTCGAGGCTCGCAAGCATGCTTCGACACGGAGCCCTGCCCCTCACCAGCAGGGTGCTTTGCGGGCGCTCGCCAAATGGTATAAATCATCTGCCGCGCCAAAAGGCGGCATTCTCGCCTTGCCGACGGGTGCGGGAAAGACCTTTACCGCAGTACGTTTTCTGAGTACTGGCCCGCTTTCCGACGGCTGCAAAGTGCTGTGGTTGGCGCACACTCACCATCTGCTCGATCAGGCATACTTTAGTTTCGCTCCTGCAGCTGAACTAGACGAAGGAACAGATGGATTTGAAATTGGCCTGATACGCGAGCCAAGGCGGAACCTGAAAATCCGTGTGGTGTCAAACTCCGTTGGCTACTACAAGGTGCATCAGATCACGAAATCCGACGATATCGTTATCGGCACCCTCCAGACGATCGTGCGAGCATTCGAGGATAAAAAACAGAAGGGACTGCATGACTTTCTTAAATCGTCCGAGGGGAAGCTCGTGATTGTATTCGATGAGGCGCACCACGCTCCGGCACCATCGTATCGCCGTCTGATGCTGGGGCTGCAGGGCGCCTTTCCCAAAGCTGCATTTCTTGGCTTAACCGCAACTCCAACATACTCCGATGAACGCAAGATCGGATGGTTGAAGAAAGTCTTTCCGCAGAGCATCATTCATCAGGCGGTCGCTTCCGATCTGATTGCTGCTGGCGTATTGTCCAGGCCAATTTTCGAACAGGCAAACACCAACGTCGTTCCGGAGTTCGATCCGCGAGAATTCGAACTCTGGGTCAACACCTATCGCGATCTTCCTGAGGATGTCATCGACAAACTTGCGCGCAACCGGGAGAGGAATGCGCAGATCGTAGATGCCTACATGCGCAAGAAGAGTCAGTACGGAAAAACACTGATGTTTGCGGATAGGTGGTTTCAGTGCGATCAGCTTCGCGAAATGCTTCGCAAACGCGGGGTCCGCGCTGATGTCGTGTATTCGCATATCGATACTGATCCAGGGAGCGTCGAAAAGCGCAATGCACGTGACAAAAATGAGAACATGAAGGTTCTCCATGATTTCAAGAACAACAAACTGGATGTGCTGATCAATGTTCGTATGCTGACGGAAGGAACGGATGTTCCGAGCGTTCAATCCGTATTTCTTACACGTCAGACAACAAGCAGCATTTTACTCACGCAGATGATCGGCCGCGCATTGCGAGGACCAAAATTCGGCGGTACAGAACGCGCCTATATCGTATCCTTCATCGATAACTGGAAGCAGGCAATAAACTGGGCAGGGTATGATCAGATCGGTGGCGGAATGGAAGGAGGGGGTGGAACTGGCTCTCCACCTCGCCCACCCATGCAGCTTATTTCGATTGAGCTCGTTCGGCAGCTCGCACGCATGCTTGATGAAGGGATCAGTGTTTCTCCCGCCTCCTTTAGCAGCATGATGCCTGTCGGCTGGTATCGCTGCGAGTATCTGACCTCCGTCAACGGTGATGACGAGATGACTGAGTCACGGCAGTTGGTGATGATCATGGAAGGAGACGAGCAGCATTACATCACATGTGTTGCTGATATGCTGAAGAAGAAGAAGGAGAGCGACGCTGCCGAACATCTGTCTTTCGATAGTGTCGAGGATCGACTGCTGTCCTTTGAAAAACGCTTTTTCGGTTCGACAGAGGACCGGATCGGTGGCACCGTTGTGCCTGGCTTGTTCCATATACTCCGCCACATTGGTCAGCATGGACAGGCGCCGGACTTCTTCGGTTTCGAGGAACGTAAACAACACGACCTGGATGCGTTGGCTGAGGACTTCAGCTTCAAGAAGAAGCTCGATGTGTTTGCACTGGATTCCTCACTACGTGCTGAGTACACAAGGAAAAGCCGTTTTTGGAATGTGTTTTACTACAATTATGAGATGTTCAAGACGCAGTATGATGCATGTGTCAATCGTTTGCTCATGCAGAAACATCACGGGGGCGTCGAAACGAAACTGGGTAAAGTGATTCGAGGTGGCGATACCGCAGCCACACGAGAACCCTCCGAGGAGATCAAGGAACAGGTGAAGCGCCGGGATGGCTATCGCTGTCTCTGTTGCGGTGAGGACACCAAGCGTCTCTTGCAGATTGATCACATCGCCCCTGCCTATTACGGTGGAAGTAATAGCCTCGAAAACCTGCAAACACTCTGTGCCCGCTGCAATCAATGGAAGGCCACGAATGAGCTCAACTTCACGACGCACACGACAGACCTGCAGACCGCGCCCGGCGAACTTCCTGACTTCAGAACTCCAGACACTGTGCGGGACGCAGGTGCCTGGGAACAGTATCTGCGCATGACACTCAACACCTTCTATCGCTGCAGTGCGGTCGAATCCATCCGGATCGGAGGCCGTGGCAATCCCTACTACCACTGGGAAATCAAGCTGTATGCCGGGAACCCGGCCAGTTGGGTGCGCGGATACGGCAGGACACTCGTTCGCCGAATCAACAATGCTCGTACAGCCGATAACGTGGCGGAGATAGAGAGTATCACCGTCTCCACTCCCGGAAAAAGAGATGTTGTTTTGAAATAATTGCCCCTGTTGACATGGGTGTTCATCGCCTGAGCACCCATGTCATTCCCATTCTTCCTATAGCCTGTCAGTTTGTCAACAAATGACGAACTGCGGGAATAGTTTACATATCCTGATTTCGCATCGCACTCGGTGATGACGGAAGACTGAATGTCATTGCAGGAGATTATCATGCCGAACTACCCGAATATCTTCACCTCGCAGTCAAAGGAATTTAGTCAGGACGCCTTCATCGATTGGCTGCTGCGTTGTGCGGATCCTGCAACCGAGGATGATGGCTTACGCACCGTTGGACAATCGTTCATCAGGCTCATTGTTGAAAAGAATAACTCACTTGTTAGCAGGCTCGATGCCAAGAATAAGAACGACCACGGCCATGAAATCATTGATCCGAAATTCAAGATCTCATCGTCAATCGCAGTGCGCCAGCACCTCCGCATTGATGTTCTCGGGAAGATAAACGGGGACTATGGCATCTATATCATATTCGAAAACAAGCTCGGTACGAGCATCCATCATGAACAGCCCACGACGTACCGAAAGAATCTCCGAATTGATCTCGACAATAAGGGGAGGTCGGGGAAAGGGATAATAATTGGTGTGTACTACAAGGTACTAGAAGAAACCGATTATGACGAGGTCGAGAAGAAATATCATTTCTGCACACTATCGCGCGCACAAATGCGGGACTTCCTCGCGGATCATGTTGAAAGTAATCCGATAATCCAGATGTACCATGACTATCTGGTGGATCTTGATGCCCGCATTCATGATTGGCGTAATTTTACTGTTTCTGAAATGCTCATGAAAGATAGGCGAGGGTGGGCATTCTGGTCCGGGTGGTTTTCTGAGCTCTATCAGTACTTGAAACCAACTATACAGGACGCAGAGCATGCCTACATAGGCTGGGGCTGGATCAATAATGCCGATGGGGGATTCCACGCACTGTGGATAGGTTCATGGAAAGAGAACCTCCCGACCGTCTATCTCCAGTGCGAAGAAGGGGCTCTCAAGGCCCGGATGTCCGGCAGAAGAACCGGCGCCACCATGAGCGATGCGCGGGATAAGCTGATCACGGCTTTCCACCCGAGAGTCGACGAGACCCGAACAATCCACATGAGACCCAACGCCAAATCTGCGGAGATCGGAGATCTCGGTCCATACGTCCAGTATGGAATCGATAAGAAGCCGAGTATTCCATTGACGGCGCAGCATATTCTCGCCGTCTTCCGGGATATGAAAACCTTGACAGGTGCAGCCCCGGAACGCCAATACTTCCCCGGTGAACAAGAGGACTAACTACAGGAATTCTCATGGACCCAACAATCAGCTACCAGCGCAAGCTTGCAGCAGAATACCTCGACACCATCGGCTGTTCTGCCACGTACCTTCATGGCAACCCGGTCCTGCCTGTCGTTCCAGTGCAGACTAAAACAGGAAGCGTCATGATCATCGGCGCATATCCAACCGCGAAGTTCGCGACCATTGGCAGAGAACGCGATGTCCCGGTCGGTGACATCGACGCGCCATTCTCAAACCAAACTTACTTTGACGGTGCGAGTGTGCGCACCGTCAAGGCGGGGCAGGAACTGGCGGAAAAGTATCTCACTCAGCTCGGGCTTGCTGAAGCGGACCTCTGGCTCACCAACCTTGTCAAGGTGTTCCTGTTCAAGGAGGGGCATGTTGAGAAGTATAAGCGCCTGGTAAGTCCAGCCCTTGAGAGCCGATCCAGGTTTGAGGAATTCGCGAAAGCCTCGATTCCGCTTCTAACGGAGGAGATACTTCTCGCCAATCCTAAAGCTGTCATCCTTCTTGGAGAAGAGGTGACAAAACTGCTCGTCGACGGGAAGGGCCCGGGACAGAAATTCTTCGACGGAAAGCCGCATGCACTGAAAGATATGGATCCCGCAATCACTGCTTTCTGCCTGCCGCATCCCGGCATTGTGATGCGGCCAGCGAGGAAACAGATAGTTGATGCTCCTCCCCCGGTCGATTGGTCGAAGCGTCTGGAGACTTTGCTCCCTTCCGTGCGAAGCTGGCTGGTCGAACAGAAAGTGCTTATCCCCTGATGCATTGTCGTTAAAATTTCGGTTGAATAAACTGAGTATCGAATTCTATTATTTCGTAGGAGAGAGAAATGAAGCACATGACGAAACGGATGCATCCCGCGTTGATAGGAATTTTCCTTATTGCGTTTGCGGTATCCGCCTGCACTCCTATCCGGTTGTATCCGGTCTGGAGGCCGTGGACCCGGAGTATCGGCGAGACCGAATCGATAAAGCCGGATACATACACACTGAAAATCGAAGGCGAGGATCATTCCACTGTCGGCGACGAGCAATTCCTTAATGCGCAACTGAGCCGCTCAGTCGAGGACGCGCTCTCCAGGCGAGGTTTTTCGAAGGTCGATGCCGACGCAGAGTATGATATCACGATGAATTATCGCGCAGGTTCACAAACGCTGATGAATTCCACAACGGTTATGGAGAACCGGAGCTCCGCATCCTCATTCTATCTGGGCATGGCAGCAGCGAACGCATCTTCAAAGGGTCGTAGTCTTGGCGTGGCCATCGCCGCCCTCATCGGCGTCGCTGCCAGTTCGTCGAACGCGAGTACCGTTGTGCAATCCGCTACTCCCGAGACGCAATATGATTATGCCGTCGCACTCGCGATCAGGAGCCGTGAAGGCCAAACAATATGGCAAGGGGATGCAGTCTGGCAATCCTCGGGAATTGACATTCTCGATGAAATCCGACTGCCGCTGCAGCTGCTCGCAAGCGGACTTCCCTCAAAAGCACTCACTCCGCATGTGAATCGACTGAAGGCGGACAGATCCGAAACGTTTTACAATCTTCATTGCAAAGATCACTGGTTCAGTTCACCCGCAGTCCCTTACCGTATTCAGATTGAGGATAGCCGATTCAACGATCCTGTCAAAGACAAACATGCGTATCTCGCATATATCGATCTTCTTGAACGCGCTGAGATTAGTGTCCCTATCAGCTTCCGCTTCGGGCAGGATGACTACACAGACGTCTCGGATCCATACATCTGGCGAAAAGTGTTACTCGGCGGTGAATATCTTATCGGTCCGATCAAAGAACCGACAAAAATCCTCATCACCCTCGAAACCGATGCCGCAGGCGGCTACAAGGTCGCCGATGCCCATGTTGCGACAGCCGAGGATTACAGCGCATATCTCACCCGCCTCGCAGGCTGGCGTTCCGCATTGCAGCAGTATTACGATCTGTATGAGTGAGCGGAGATCAGTAGATGCGTCTCTCTGCGATATCGCAGAAAGCAGTTCCCGGGAAATAGTATCCGGGGGAAGACGCGAATAACGAGAAAAAATCTCGTAAAGCTGGCAATTGCTTCGATTATTTCACATATTGTACTTCCCTAATACGAAAATACTGATGGAAGGACAACATCATGCTCGCACGCTTCGACCTTGAAAACTGGATGTCGTTCCGCGATCGCGTCTCGCTTTCCATGCTGGCGACTCGTGAACGGCAGTATCGTGAGCGAGTACCGCTGGTGGAAAAGTACTCGACACATATCCTGCCTGTGGCTGCACTGTACGGTGGCAACGCTTCGGGAAAGACAAATTTCTTCAGTGCCCTCGGGTTTCTCAAAAACCTTGTCGTTGACGGCAATCTGCCTGATGCGCTTATTCCGGTCGAACCATTCAAGCTGGATCCGCTTGCAGAAAAAGCTGCGACGTCGTTCCGCATGGAAATTCTCATCGATAATGATATGTACGAGTTCAGCATCTCGCTGACGCAGAAGCAGATCATTGAAGAGAAACTCACGATTGTCTCCTCGGCAAGCGAGCGCACACTCTACCATCGAAAAGCTGGGGCGCCAAATTTTCATCGCTCACTTGCAGATGACGATCAGCTCCACTTCGCTTTTCGTGGGACACGGCCCAACCAACTATTTCTGACTAATTCGGTTTCGCAGAATATCCTGACGTTCAAGCCCTTGTATGACTGGTTTCGTGATCGCCTCGTTCTGATTGCCCCGAGTGCACGGTTCCTCTCTCTGGAGCACTACCTCGATTCCGGGAAGGGGCTGGGTCAGAAGATGAGTGAGCTTCTGAAGCTCCTCGATACAGGGATCAGCAAATTCGGTGAGGAAAATATTCCATTTGATTCTATCCCGGTGCCGGAATTTATCCGCGAGGAAATCGGACGGGATCTTTCTGAAGGAGAGAGCGGGACATTGGTTCCCGGCGAGGGAAAGGATCGGTATACGGTGCGACGTGAGCATGGAAAACTGCGGGCAAAAAAGCTGATCACCTACCACGAAAATGTCGATGGCAAGTCGATCCCGTTTGAGATGCAGAAGGAATCTGACGGATCACGTCGGCTGATCGATCTTCTCCCGGCATTTATCGCCCTCACTAATCCGAAATCGAAGCAACTCTTCGTTATTGATGAACTCGATCGCAGCCTTCATGCACTGCTCACTCGGCGTTTACTCGAGTATTTCCTCAATGCCTGCAGTGCGGGAAGCCGCGCGCAGCTCCTATTTACCACTCACGATGTGCTGCTCATGGATCAGACGCTGTTGCGTCGGGACGAAATGTGGGTGACCGAGCGCGACTCGACTGGCTCGTCGAAAATGTACTCGTTCAGTGAGTATAAGGATGTCCGCTACGACAAGGACATTCGCAAAAGCTATCTTCAAGGACGACTTGGCGGGATTCCAAAAATCTTGCTGGGTGCCGGTCTTCGATAAAAGATTCGTTGCTACATAACAGGGATAGTGATGGCAAGAAAAAGGAGATCATTCAGCAGACCTTTGGGTCGGAGGCCATACAAACGGTTGTTTGTGATTGCGACCGAAGGTCAGATAACCGAACCGCAGTACTTCGGGCTGTTCAACGGCAGTGATACTGTAGTGCACATCCACTGCCTGAAATCAAGGTCGCGAAGCTCACCGCGCGATGTTCTGCAGAGGATGGATACGTACCTGAAAGGCCGTCGACTCAGGCAGAATGACAAGGCCTGGCTTGTGATCGACACGGATGATTGGGAACCGGAACAGATCCAATATTTACACGCCTGGGCGCAACAAGATCCAAAACGGGGTCTTGCAGTGAGTAATCCCAAGTTCGAATATTGGCTGCTCCTTCATTTCGAGGAGGGCGCAGGGATCGGTACTTCCCGCGAATGCACCAGCCGTTTGCGGAGATATCTGCCCGATTATGACAAGCATGTACGGGCACAGGATTTCCCGCGCGATAGTATGCGGCAAGCGGTAGCACGGGCGCGATTACGCGACAATCCGCCAACAATGGACTGGCCAAGGGAGACAGGAAAGACCACGGTGTATAAATTGGTGGATCTAATACTTGACAATAATTGACAGATATGCCACCATACACTCATGCAAGCAGCATTTGATCCCGAAATAGTTGACAGTCTTCTGTCGACTGCCCAGCTTTCTCAAGCCGACGTTGCACGCGCGCTGGAGGTTTCCCGCGAAGCAGTGTCGAACTGGATGTCCAGCGACTCCGTGCCGCGCCCGCGTCATCGCACCATGCTTGCCGCGCTGCTCGGCGTGAGCGTTTCGGCTTTGGCTGGTGCAGCTGCTGTCCGCGAACCGGTCGTAGCATTTCGCGTTAAGGGCAATCGGAAGGTGAAGGATGAAAAGTCCGCCTGGATCAAGCGCGATATGGTCTGGCTTGAGGCACTGGAAAAACGGATGTCTGCATCCGGTTGGATGGAGAGTCTGCCGGAACACCGGGGGGGGGCAACGGCCGAGCATGCCCTCGCTGCAGCCGCACGCTTCAGGAAAGAACTTGGCCTGGATCGCAATGATGATCTCATCGTTGGTCATCGGCTGTTTTTATGGTTGTCTGAGCGCGGGGTTGTCCTTGTCCCGGTATTGTGGGGAGCGAAGGAACATCCGCTGAACGCGATGTATGTCCGGCTGCCGGATTCCGACATCCATTGGCTCTATGTGAGTCTCGATGCCTCTGTTGTCGATGTCCGTTTCTGGTTGTTGCATGAAGTTGCTCATATGATTCGTCGCCGACCGCATGATGCTGACGAAGCAGAAGAGCATTTCGCAGACACGTTCGCTGCGGAAGTGCTGTTTCCGAGAGAGCAAGCGGCGGACTTCATGCACATCGGCGCGCTGAAGGACGTGCACGCGCAGGCAGATTCAATCCGGCGGCTCGCGCTCGCGCGAGGCATTTCTCCTGTGACCGTTTACCGGCAATTGAACAGGGTGTTTGATTCGGTTCACGAAGCACGGCTTACACTGGACGCGATCATCTATCCCCAAGCCATCGTCTTAGCGAAAAACGCGCCGCGATGGGTTGACGGACTTTTCGGCGGTCAGACACCGTCAGGTCTTCATTTCATCACGACCTGCACAGATCGTTTGGGTACGCAGGTATTCAATCTGGCTGCACAGGAAGTTGTGGAGAATAATCGCGGACATGGATTTGTGGAAAAGGTATTCCAATGTAGTGCTGCCGATGCGATGTCACTGCATGAAGCATTGAGCCATTTCAGAGGTTGAGATTGGATGAGAAGAACTGGTTTTCTGAAGCTTTCGGTCCGGAGAAAATTACTTAACCAAGGCGTTGCTCGCTCTTGCAATTCTTGAGGCCATATAATATCTTGCAACAAGTAAATGCAAGATATTCAAGCTAAGGATTCAATTCGATGACTAATCCCTTCATCGGTAGACGCATCGCCTTGCTTCGCGATGAGATGGCCATGAACCAGGCGGATTTGGCGGAGAAGCTCGGCTTTCGCCATCGGCAGACGCTGCAGGCGATTGAAACGGGAGAGCGAAAAATCAGTGTCGAAGAACTGATGAAATTGATCGACCTGAGCGGTCGATCCCTTGAGTATTTCACCGACCCGTTTCTCTGGGTGGGCGAGGGCGCATTCTCTTTTCGTGCTGAAAGCCTGGCGAGTTCCGAGGCGACCGGTTTCGAGAAGACAGCCGGCAGTTGGGTAATGCTTTGGCGCTGGTTGTGTGAAATCAACGGGCTTCGCCAAACATCCCGACCTGATCTCGGGATAGGCACGAAGAGCACGTTCGAAGATGTAGGCGTGATTGCAGAGCGCATCGTGTCCTGGTTCGATCTTGGTCCAGTACCAGCGCTGCGGCTCGGACCGCGGCTCGAATCGGAACTTCTGATTCCGGTATTGTACGTCGACATTCCGAAAGGAATCTCGGGAGCGACATACCACAGTGGACCGATGAACGCGATTCTGATCAACAGGAAGGACGCAGCAGGTCGGCGGAATTTCGATCTTGCGCACGAATTCTTTCATGCGCTCACGTGGGAGGATATGCCGCCCGTCCGCCTGGACTCAGATCAGCCGCAGGATAAGACCTCGATACGCAGAGAACAGCTCGCGAACGTTTTCGCCAGCACATTGCTCATGCCCGAATCATCGGTACGGAAATTCTGGCGCAAGGCAGCATCCAGCAATGACCAGCTGAATCCTATCCCGAACGTCATCCGCGAGGGTGCGGAGCATTTCCAGGTTTCCTCTCTGGCATTCGCCTGGCGTCTTGTCTCACTCAAGTTGATCGATGAGAAAATATGCAGAGACCTCCTGGAAATCATTTATGCCGAACGCGAATCCGATCCCGTGAACCACGCAGCGCCTCCGATATTCTCAAAGTTCTTTTTTGAACAGCTTGCTCTCGCCATCGATGCCGGCAATATCTCGGCACGGAAGGCCGCATCACTTCTGACACTCGATATCGATGAACTCGAAGCGGCCTATGAAAGTCATGATCTCGATGTTCCCTTCGACCTGTAAATGCTATGAGCATCTCCATCCATCGACCAAAACGGATCGAAAATGAAATGACGAAGAAAAATTGGTTCGCACAGCAGTTCGAACAGTTTGAGGATGATCCCGAGTTCAGTGCGGGCCTGCTTCGACTGAAGTTGTTCGAGGATATTCTCCGCATCATGGAGGAGCAGGGAGTGACGCGGTCTGAACTCGCCACGCGGTTGTCGTGCAGTAAGGCCTACATTACGAAGCTGTTTAATGATTCGACTAATGTGACACTGCATACGCTAGTGAGAATCTCCCTCGCGCTCGGTTGCGATGTTGAAGTCGCACTCGTTCCGCGTTCGGTTACGAAGCATACCGACAATGATCGTGGAGACTCAATTGTCCGCTGAGAACAACCCAACTGTCTTTTCCCTGTCCCAGGTGACGCGAGGCATCGCCCGAAAACTCCGGGAAGTCTCGGCGATCACCTATTGGGTCCAGGCTGAGATTGGCGATGTCTCGGACAAAGGAGGCCATTATTACGGCTCGCTCGTCGAGACGAAGGACGGCGCCCAGGTCGCGAAGCTGGCGTTCCGTGTGTGGAAGAAGGACAAGGAACGCATCGCTGCAGCATTCAAAAAGGCGGAACTTTCTTTCGAACTGAAAGTCGGCATGAATGTGATCGTTGAATGCCGGCTTGAGTTCCACGCCGTCTACGGACTGAGTCTTGTCGTAACGAATGCCGATCCGCGCTTCATTCTCGGCGAACTCGAAATGCGCAAGCGCGCCATTATCGAACGCATTCTGAAGGCAGGGGCGGACAAAAAGAACAAGCAGCTTGCGGTGCCGCGGCTCCCGCTCCGCATCGGACTGATTACCAGTCGGGAGACGGCCGCCTACTACGATGTGTATCGGACGCTGGAACAGGGCGGCTTCGCGTACCGCGTCTCCTTTGCCGATGCGACGATGCAGGGCGATCAGGCCGCGGCATCGATTCAGCGCGGGTTGAAGCTGTTCGAAACCCTCAATGTCGATCTCGTCGTGATAGTGCGCGGCGGCGGAAATAAAACGGATCTTGCCACCCTCGACAACGAGGAACTCGCCCTGGCCATCGCCGCATTCGGTAAGCCGGTCTGGGTGGCAGTTGGTCATGAGACGGATTCCGGAGTGCTCGATATTGTCGCACACACCTCGTTTAAAACTCCCACGGCCCTGGCTGAAGCAATCGTCGACCGCTTTGAGAAAGCTCAGCAGGAACTCACCGAAGCCAAACGCCGCATCGAGCGTGAATGGCAGCACGCGATAGTGCTTCAGCGGCAGCGGATTGAAAAGGATATTATCGGCGTGGTTCAGGGCAGCCGAAAGCTCGCTGATATTTCCCTCAGCAGACTTTCCGGCGCGATGGAACACCTGCGCCGCGCAGTCGGGGAGCGCAGCAGCATTGAACACCGCGCTATCGCCCGCAGCCGTGAGAGAATCCGGGCGGTTGTGACGAAGTGGGCAAGCAGGAATTCAATCTACCTGAGTGAGACAGCTCGTTCGATGCAGCGTCAGGCGGTGCAGCTTCTGCGTCAAAAGGAAATCTCGACCCGTGAGCTGGGTAAACGCCTTACTCCTGCACGCGTCCAGCAGATGCTTGATCGGGAGCAGTCCCAGCTCAACGACCGCCTGCGGCATATCAGCGCCAACGATCCGCGGAAGGTGCTCGAACGCGGCTATACCATCACCACTTCTCCGGAAGGAGAAATTCTCAAATCGATCAATGCCGTCGCGGCAGGTCGGAATGTCCGCATAGAATTTCACGATGGCCGTGCCGAGGCCACAATATCAAGTCTGGACGAGCTCGCCACAGCGAGTTCGCAACCTGAAGGCTCATCCTCCACCTAGTATGGACGAACCTGAAGGCTCATCCTCCAAGGAGACAGCAAATGAATGAAGAACCACGCAGCTACGAGGAGAAAGCCGAGCGCCTCGACGGCATTCTCACCCGTCTCGACAACTCCGAAACCCCCATCGACGAACTCGGCAAAGACGTGAAGGAGGGAGTCCGACTCATCAAGGAGATGAGCGAAACTCTCCGCAAGGTTGAAATCGAAGTCAAAGAGGCCTTCAAGGAACTCGAGGACCTTCAGCAGGAGCAGGGGAAATAAATGCAATTAAATTATTCCACCTTTGTGGTGTCCGGGCGCTTTTTCTCTTCGGTCTTAATTGTATAGGATTTTCCCGTACCAGAGGAGACGATCCGGATTTCGACTTTCCCTCCGACCGCATGGGCGTATTTCCGCAGCGTGGCTACGGAAGGGGAGTGCCCGGAGATGGATTCCATCCGCGAGACCGCGCTCTTTGTCGTGCCCATTGCCTCGGCAACCTGCTCCTGCGTCATTCCCGCCATAAATCGGGCCATGAGCAGTTCACGAAGCAGCGCGTATTCCTCATCATGCTCGTTGTAAGCCGTACGAAATCCCTTCCGCTTAAGCGCTTTATTCAGGAATTCCTCGTGGACATGCGCCACAGGTTTGTACTCGGAGTCATGCATCTCGTACCACCTTTTTCCTTCTTCGTGCAATGTTCAGATCCCGTATTGGTGTCTTCTGCGTCTTCTTTTCGATCGCATGCAGAATGACGATTTTGGAATATGCCATGTCCAACGTTAGCATATATGCGAACATAAGTCAAGTGATTTCATCCTGCTCCAATGCTCCAATGTTCGAATGTTCAAATGTTCCAATGCTCCAATGCTCGAATGCTCGAATGTTCCAATCTCGAATTATCAAAAGGGGCGCGCTGGGGCGCGCCGTCCCCAGCTGCTCGAATTCTCCTCCCGAAATCGCGGCTTTCGCTTCGGAAGTCGACATCGCCCGAAAACTTCGGGAGGTCTCAGCTCTCACCTGTCTCCCCACCGCGCTACGGAACCGTCGTTAGCTTTTTGTGCTGCGCTGTGCTATTCTTCCGCCTATGGAAAAAACAACCTCCGGCGCCGGAGGCCGACTCGAGTTCATTGATGGCGTGCGGGCCTGGGCCATACTCATGATGCTGCAGGTGCATGTGATCGGACTGACGCTTGCAGACCGCTGGCGGGATTCCGACAGCATCCTCTATGCCCTGTGGAGGCACACAGGCGGCGCGATTGCGTCGGCATTCCTGTTCGCGTCCGGACTGGTTGTTGCGTATCTGTTGTTCAAGGATCGCGGGACGATCGACAGGGCACGCCTGAAGAAGTATCTCTGGCGCGGGACGCAGCTGCTGCTGCTCGGCTACATCCTGCAGCTGAGCCCGGAGACGCCGGTATTCCTTTTCACCGGCGACGGCGCCTTCTGGGACTGGCTCTTGCACACGCATGTGCTGCATGCCATCGGGGTGGGTATATTCGCCGTCACGGCGCTCGCCTCCCTGGCGCGATCCGTCCGCTGGCTGTTTCCCGTCGCCGCGCTCGTGCTGATGCACGTCTGCTTCACCGTGGGTCCCATCGTCGCGGTACAGAACGAACTGCCCGGCGTGCTGCGTATCTTTTCCTCTTACGTACTGCTTTCCCAGTCGTCTTTTCCCGTACTCGTCTGGACCGGCTTCGCGCTCGCCGGAGCCGCGATGGGCTTTCTCGTCGTCGCGTGGCAGCTGCACCGACGCACCTGGGTGTTCGTTATTCTGTCCGTCCTGGGCTATGTGATCAGGGATAATTCCTGGCACATCCTCAACGACACCTACGCGATCTGGTGGAGCGACCACGCGGCATGGCTGGACTACGGCGTCTTCACCTATTATCGACTCGGCGAGGTACTGATGGCCGTGGGACTCATCGGACTGCTGACACGATTCGTCACGCTGCCGAAAGCCATTCACGCTTCGGCGCAGGAAACCCTCGGGATTTATTTCCTGCACTCCATTCTCGTCTACGGTTCGATCACCGGCTTCGGCATGGATTCATTCCTGCACCGCAACCTCGACCCGTACACCTCCGTTCTGCTGGCGCTGGCCGTGATCGGCCTTTTCATCCTTTATGCCCTGAAAGCCCCGGCGATCCGCCAGCGGCTTCCGTTCATGAAATACCTGAAATAAGCAGATGCTTGCCTGATTGCCGGAATCGCCAGCTAACCGACATCAGCCTTCGGATGCTTCCGCGTGCAGTCGCAAGCCGAGCGCTGCAACAACTTTCAGAATCGTATCGAAGCTTGGACTACGATCTCCGGACAACGCCTTGTACAGGCTCTCCCTCGACAAACCTGCCTCACGCGCAACATGCGTCATCCCCTGTGCCCGGGCAATGTCTCCGAGCGCCTTGGCGATAAACGACGCATCGCCATTCGCCTCCTCGATACATGCCTCGAGATACGCAGCCATTTCCTCTCGCGTACGGAGGTGTTCCGCGATATCGTATCGTGTTGTGCGTGTCTTTTTCATATTGTCATCCTATAACTGCCTTGCCAGATTGATTGCCTTCCGAATATCCGATCTCTGCGTGCTCTTGTCGCCGCCCGCGAGCAGTATCACAACGGCAGTACCAATCATAGTGAAGTAGACCCGATAGCCCGGTCCATAATCGATACGCATCTCAGAGACCCCTTCACCGACAGGTGCAACGTCGCCGTAGTTGCCGCTTGTAAGCCGTTCAATTCGAACCAGAACGCGGGCGCGAGCCCTGAGGTCCCGAAGGTTATCCAGCCATTCTGCGAACGTATCCGTTTTCCGAATTTCCAACATATATAAATGTAGCCAGAAGGATACGGTTTGTCAAGGTCAGTATTTCGGGATATTCTTCGACTTTCCGCACTAAATGCTCGAATGCTCCAATGCTCGAATCTCGAATTCACCTCCTCTCCTCTTGCGCTGAACCCTGTTTTCTCCCTATTATCTGAAACAGACAAGAGACTCTGATAGTGTTCCCGTCCCTCTTATCCTCCTCCCTCCGGCAGGGGTTGTCCGACTTCCTGACAACCACTTTCCCGGTAACCTCTCCGCTGTTCCAGCAGACGGTGCCGGATCTCCTCGCCCGCGACAATGCCATCTTCAAAGGACCTTTCCTCTCCCTCCGTCTGCCCTTTCTCAAGAGCGCAGAAGCGGTAGAGTATTTTCCGGATGTGCCGATGGGCTATACGCCGTTCCGGCATCAGGAGCAGGCGTTTCGGCGGTTGGACGGCTTCCACCCGCGCTCGACGCTGCTGGCGACGGGTACGGGTTCGGGAAAAACCGAGGCTTTCCTTTTTCCGCTGCTGAATTATTGTCTGCAGATGCGCAAGCAGGGGGTGGGCGGCATCAAGGCGATTCTGATTTATCCGATGAATGCCCTTGCAACCGATCAGGCCCGCCGCATCGCGCGCATAATTGCGGAAAACGCATTGCTGCAGGCGCATGTGTCGGCCGGATTGTATGTCGGACAGAAGGATGAACAGACCGTCCCTGTAATGACGCCGGATTCGGTGATCACCGACCGGGATGTGCTGCGGCAGGATCCGCCGGATATTCTTCTCACGAATTACAAGATGCTCGACTATCTGCTGATTCGTCCGCGCGACGCCGAGCTGTGGAAGAATAATGGTCCGGAAACCCTGCGCTTCCTCATCGTCGATGAACTCCACACCTTCGACGGGGCGCAAGGGACGGACCTCGCCTGCCTCCTCCGCCGCCTGAAAGCGCGGTTGAGCACTCCGCCGAAGCATCTCTGCTGCGTCGGTACCTCGGCCACGCTTGGAGCGGAACAGAATTCGGATCTCCTTCGCGGCTATGCCTCGAGGGTGTTTGGGGAAGCGTTTGATGGGGATGCGGTGATTACGGAGTCGGTGATGGATGCGGAGGAGTTTCTGGGTGGGAATGAAGGAAATGAAGGAAATGAAGGGAATGAAGGGAATGAGGGGAATGAAGGGAATGAGGGGAATGAAGGGAATGAGGGGAATGAAGGGAATG
>JBATDG010000008.1:0-2064 GCA_049663345.1 Bacteroidota bacterium | reverse complement strand
CCAGGTCTACCAACCAGCCTACCCGGGATATTGGCCGCCGACGTATTCCTCGATGTTCGCTCTTGGTGATACCTGGTACAGAACAGGGCTCCACAACCTCATAGAAACCTCGACGGATGAGGGGTTGTCTTGGGTGGATCGCACTCCCGCCGTACCGCAGTGTAACATTCTCTCTGTATCCGCATCCGCGCAATTTGCGCTCGGCCTGCTTGCGCCGATGCGCTGGGCGCCGGTGGAATGGGAGGACAGCAGCCACACGACGGTGATGCTTTTTGAAAATGGAGAAACGCAACCACGGTTGCTGCGTGTACCATGGTTCGTTTCCGTTGGCGCTTCCTATCAGAGAGAACTTCAGGCAGGCGCAACTAACGATGCGTTGTTCATCACGCAGGCGTTTTCCGAAGCCGCACTCATTCGCAGCACCGACGCGGGTAATTCCTGGGAGAGCATTTCGCTTCCCGGCTCGCTCTATGCCGGGCACGCTATTTTCCCATACTTTTTCAACAGGGATCGTGGGGTGATTCTCGCCGCTCCACAAAGTTCGAAGACACTTTACTCCGTCTATACAACCAATGACGGAGGTGTGCACTGGTCGAGCAATCCTACATTCAGGATGAAGCTTGCCCAGCAATCCGGGAGTCCCTTCATCAGCATGCCGGTCGTTCGCTGGTTGTCGCGGGATACGGTTATTCTGTTCGATCAGAATAATTTTCTCCAAATCTCGGTTGACGGCGGTGAAAATTGGGAACTGCTCTCCCGGAATGAGAGCATTCCTGCCGTTGTCGATATATCGATTACATCGGATGGAAACGGATTCGTGATCGCAAAGGATGGCAGTCTTTTTCGCACGGATGATTTCGGGATCTCTTATATCCAGCTGAGGCCCGCATTTGCCGAGGGGGATCCGCGGAAGTACTACGAGTCAATTCTCTTTCATCCGCAACCGGATATCCTCGGCGTAGCGGATCGTATCGGTCAGGTACAGTGGACCGAAGATGGGGGCGTCAGTTGGCGGGAGGAACGTGAATCCCAGCGCTATACCATGTCGGGAGGACTGCGAGCCATCTCGCGGGACACCGCCTTTGTGCGCCTCTATGCACCAGAAGAGGATCGTTCTCCCTACTACCGGACTGATGATGGCGGGGGTACATGGGAGGAATGCGCGGATATTACAGGCACGGATATCTACAAGATCGCATTCGTGACTCCGTCTCTCTGGTATGCGTTTCGCACGCCAACTTCCAATGACAGCACCGCCATCAGACGCAGTACGGATGGGGGAGCGTCATGGACGCCCGTACTTGCCCGAATGATTCCGGATAAACTGATGGCCGGTTGGACTGGAGTGTTTCACCGTGGCGATCGCATCTACTGGTTCGTGAGCGAGCAGGGAATTTACGAGACCACTGACGCAGGAGTGACCTGGAATATGAAGGCCGCCGGCCTCATTCCACACAGTCAGGGAGGGCAGCTCGATATCTCACAGTATCCGGTGTGCTATCTCGCGACTGCGGATCAGTTTCTGAAATCTTCCGATGCAGGTGCGAGCTGGACAACGATTCTAACATATCAGAATGCTTCGAGGCTGCTTGTACCGGATGCGGATCACGTGTATCTCGAATTCCGTCCTGCGGGACCGTATGTCAGAAAGCTGCTCCGGAGTCTCGATGGCGGGCAGACGTGGGACTCCCTCACCATGGCGCCGGGAGCCTATACCATCGGTCGCATCGACGCAGAAGGGAGCGGGCCCGCCATCGGTTCCAATGCCAGTGCATTTCTCCGCACGCACGATTTCTGGCAGACTGCGGAAGTGCAGGATGAGTTGTACGGACACAATACCTGGGAAATCCAGTTCCTCGACGCAGACAACGGTTGGGTGACGACCAATCGCGCGATTCTTCGCACCACCAACGGCGGAGTGAACTGGACGAAAGCGTCGCCGGTGTTGCCGTCCTCGCCGCGCATCGTATCCACCTGGCCGCAGCCCGCCGCCAGCGGAAGCGCGATGAACACCATCATCGATCTCACCCAGCCCGGCAGCGCGCGTCTCGAACTCTACGACCT
>JBATDG010000007.1:0-11879 GCA_049663345.1 Bacteroidota bacterium | reverse complement strand
CGCCCCCACCGTGTGAACATGATACGTCCGCTCATGGAAGGTTCGGAAGAGCACTACCGCGCCGTAGTAATATCCCTGCACGTAGGTATTGTCGCCTTGCGTATCCGCAGTGAGCGCGGCGAAAATTGAGTGATATACATCAGCACGCTTCTCGTAAAAGGAAAAGCTGTTGTCATCGTACATGCTGGAAGTGAAGATGGAAACGTTCTGCGCCTTCGCCAATGGGGAGAGCAGCAGAAGAAGCAGAAGATAATAGGTGAATCTCATCCCTTTTTCTCTTCCAGCTTGAAACGCTTCGTTTTTGCCCACGACATCTGCTCCTTTTTTATCACGTCCTTGTAAAACGCGATTCCCACCACGACCAGCCAGAGCTGGCAGTACGTCAGGTACATCACGCCGATCAGCAGAAAGGCCAGCGGCGTGTCTTCGCGGTCATAGGATAGCGCAAGCATAATTTCGGCAAAGAACAGCACAACCGCCATAACCCACACGAGCGTGTAGGGACCAGGAAGCGGAATGGCTATGACGCCGGTGATGGAAAGCACAAAGAGGATATCGGAGATGAGAATTGCGACGAAGAAAATATAGTACAGCGCAACGGAGTACAGCAGCTCGAAGCGGAGACGGAAGTTCGGAATGCTCTTGCGTTCATGGAGGAATTTCTTCGAAACGTAGTTATTGCCGCGAACCCAGCGCGTGCGCTGCCGCAGCCAGACGCTCCAGGTCTCCGGCTCCTGCTCCCACGTTACCGCGTAGGGAATGAACTTGATCTTCCACCCCGCGATGTACATTCGGATGCTCAGCTCTGAATCTTCGGTAATTGCTCCTTCGTCCCAGCCGTTCATTTCTTCGATCACTTCCCTGCGCATGATGAAATTCGTCCCAGGCAGCGTGGCTATGCGCAGCAGCTTCCAGCGTCCCGCCTGAAGAATGGACTGAAAACTCAGCGTCTCGATATTGATGAATCGTGTGAGCAGTGTCCTGGTTTTATTCACGGTGCGGAATTTCCCCAACACGCCGCCAAGTTCCGGATGCAGCAGGAGCTGTGCCACGAGATACCGCAGGGCGCCGTGTTCGGGAGTGTTATCGGCATCATAAATGGCGATGTATGGGTGAGAGGCCTGCACGAGTCCGAGATTCAGGGCGCGTGATTTTCCCTTTCCGCCCTGTCCTTCAGGGACGTCATAACAGACCACGCGTGCATCGCGAGCGGCGAAGGCGCGCACGATTTCGCCTGTTTTGTCCGAACTGCCGTCGTTGATAACGATGATCTCCAGGCGGTCGGACGGATAATCGAGTGCGCACATCGCTTCCAGCGTACGTTCGATGACGATTTCCTCGTTATGTGCGGGAATGAGTATCGATACTGGAGGATAGTCGAAGGTCATCGCATCCACGCTGCGACGCTCACGGATGGACGCGCTCTCGTGAAAGTATCCTGCAATCGTCAGCAATAGCTGCCACCCGATCATGAACCAGATCAGAATGACAGCGAGTACGAAGACAGCGCTGGCGAATTGCTGAAGAGCGTCGGTCATTGGAGTCCCCCCGTTTCTTGTACCGGCTGCACACTGCGGAACTTTCGCCTGCGTAAGCGGACAATCGTGTAGAGAAAGAGCAGCAGGATGAGCGAGACTACTCCGAAAAGCACGATGAAGGTCGACGACCACAAACTTGTGATGTTGATGCTGTAGGACACCGTACCGACAGTGACGATGCGTGCGTGATGCCGCCCCGGAGGCAGCTGCACCGAATAGCGCTCCACACCCTCGCGGATGGGCACGGTCACCCTCTTTCCATCGATATAAACTTCGATCGGCTTTTTATTCGTCGTCGCGTAGCAGCGCTCGCCGCTGTCGTAGCTGAATGAAATGCTGCGTTCGCCTTCATCGATGGAGAGTATATTTCCTGTGCAGGAAATCAGCGTGGCATGCAGCGTGTTCGGGTCGAAGAGACCCTCGCCCTGATTCCTGAGCGTGACGACATGGCGTCCGGCAGGAAGCAGAAAACGGCCATCCCCCGCCGCGGTGCGTACCACGCCGTCGACCAGAACAAAGCGCTGACGCTTGCTCAATTGGAGAGAAAGGGAATGCGGAGCAGTGACGATGTAGCCGTCCGCCGTGCGTCTGATTTTAGCCCTGCCAGTCGATGCGAAAGCGAGGAAAGGAATATCCTGGGGATTGATGCTGGACTCGGCATACACGAGTGTGCGGTCGACGATGCTGCTGCTGACATGATACAGCTGAAAAGCTTCGATGCCGGATTGCCCCAACGTGGGGAACGGTGTCGGTATGTCTTCACTGCGGAAAGAAAGGATGTTTACGTCCAGACTGAAATCGCTGCCCAGAATCTCCCGGTAGGTGCTGACAATTTCATTGTAGCGCCTCGGATCCTCCGACCAGCGGGACATAGGATCTTCAACCACAAGTTCGAAATCGAATTCCTTCTTCAGGGCGATAATGCGCCGCATGTCCACTGCCTGCGATCGCCGCAGATCAGGAGTGCCGATCTGGTCGAGCATGGTAACCATAACGCTGAAGCCCGGACGCCGATGCCTGATTTCCTCCGCCATTGTCAAAAGTCGGCGATGCATGCGCAGGACTTCATCGACGCGGTAGTCTTCGAAAAGCTGCCACGCCGCCGGATTGGTTTTCCAAAACCTCGGTGAAGCGGAGTCGAATATTTCTTTGGGATCAAAACCATTCCTGCGCCGGAAACCTTCGCGGGCGCTGGGATGCATCGGTGCGAAACTCCCGGGTTCGGACGGACCCCGCACATCCGACTCGAAATAGACTTCCGCGATATTCACGCCGTCAAAATCATTCGATGTGAGAAACTGGCGGTATGAGCGAAGCATTGCGGCGACGCAGGAGGAATCGGTCATCGCAAGCGGATATCTCCAGGAGGCCCGGTTGTCTGCTCCGTGCACATTTTTCTCCCGCCATTCCGGATGCGCCTGCCAGAATTTCTCACTGATCTGCGGCGGTTCGAGCCAGGCGTAGATCAGAATACCGTTTTCATGACAAAGCCGGATCAGGCGCTTATAATCATAGGTGTAGGCGCGGTAGTCGTGCCAGCTTCCGACGTATATTGCGCGCACGCCATTGCTGGCCCAGCGGCGAACAAGAGTTTCAATTGGAATGGCGCTGCGGAATCCCGGATCAAAATAGAGTTCCAGTGCATCGCGGCGGAACACAGGATGCAGATCAAACTGCTGAGCTATGTACTGCATGAGATACGGGTAGCGGCTGTATCCGGCGTCACTATGCGGGTCGAACCGCGTTCCGAGGTAGAGCACCTTCCCACTGCCGAAACTTCGGTTGATCACTACTGGAGCATCGGTCTCCGGATCGGAAGCGAGGACGACATCGTTCGGCTCAATTTCGATTTTCTGGAATGGCGTGCGATACTGCCATGAAACCCGTTCTTCAGGAAACAGGCGCTCGCTGAGTCCTGTCAGCGACACCGTTTTGCCTGTGTATTTGAAACCCAGTTCGAGCGAAAAATCGGTCTTCCCGTCAACGATCACATTCCCGCCGCGGCGCACCCATTCCACCAGCTTGCTGAATTGCGGATTCCGCAGGCGGTCCACCGCCGCATAGGGTACAACAAGAAGATTGGTATGCGAAAGGTCCGATTTCATTCCAACGAAAACTGTATCAGGAGTGATACCCAGGGACATAAAAGCGGATATAAAGCTCCTCTGGTCGAGCATGCCTCCTCCTGTCGCGAGGGAATCCCAGAGCACAGCAACCCGCATTTCTGCATGTGTGTCCTCTTCCTCGAAAAGTCCTTCATACCAGGAACGAAGCTTCCGTGACATGCGGTCGAAGATGCCTTCCTCCAGCTGCTTCACCTCCGTTGGTGTGGCGAGATACAGCTCCCCGTTCGCAAGTGTGATGGATCTTTTTAGCACGCCGGTCTCGCGGTGACCGGACACCGTAGTGCGTATAACCTCGCCGCTGCGGTCAAACCAGTATTCTCTCAAATACTGATCGCGCAGTTCGATGGAGAATTCTCCGCCTCCGGTGACAATGGCCTTGTCGTGCAGGTGCACGACGTTGCGCTGCCGCTGAAGATCAGTGAAGGTGTAGCCGAGATCCCTGAATCCCCGCACGAGGCGGCGAAGATGCTCGAGGGGAACGAAAGAATGAAAGAAGCAGGAAGCGAATCCGTCGCGAATTCTCAGGGCCACACGCGCGTTTTCGATCATGCGTTCGACCTGATTACTGGCAACGGATGCGTCATGCGGATCGAAAGGAACGTAGCCAAGATTCTCGGCATAGAGCTTCTGATTGTGTATGTCCCGAAAAATCGTGTACGGAAATATCTGCGTCTGATCTACATCGTTGATGGAACAGCGCTGCTCCATCGCGGAAGAGAAAATGGTGGAAACGGCGTCATAGGTAAGCATGGATGCCGTGTAATGCGGAGTTTCCCAAATTATCGGGTAGATGCCGTTGCGTATGCATTCCTCCACCGCATCGCTCACCTTTCCGCGCACATAGTCCGGGCTCTCATGTTCGATCGGACCACCGTTTGCGATGTCCCAGAATTCGTAGTCGATGCCAGTGATCCCCTTGTACTGATGTGTTGCGCCGTGGAGGATGACAGCGCCGCCTTTCCTGACCATGTATTGAATCGCATCGACCAGATCCGGTTTATCCGTCAGACTCACACGCACGCCCTCTTCCGGGTTGACGTAATAGGGAACGAGTCCGACCAGGAAAGGAACCCCCTCCGCATAGAGCACATCGGCGACGCGGCGCAGGCGCTCAGGGTCTTCGAGAGGGTGAATATCTTCGATGCGAATGATTGCGCGATGCGATCTCGCGTGATTCTCGCCGAGAATATCGTGGAGGATATCGGCGAAGAGCATGTAGCGATCGCGTTCGTCGGCCAGCGCAAACGGCGAATCGGCCACATACCAGAACGCTCCGCTCCGGAGTATGTAAGGCGTCGTCCCTTTTCTCGAGGACACCGCAGTCGCGATTTCCGTGCATCGCCTGGGATCGGTGATTCGGCAGAGCGTGATGTTCGGTTCTGTCTTGGTGAACACATCATCCCCGCGGCGTACCTGCTTCCATCCCGCGGCGGTATCTATCGTCACGGGCTGGAATCCATAGCGTGCCGCGAGGTCATGCGCCGCTCCGAAGGCCTGCATTCCGGTATGCAGCCAAACCGTCGTGCGCTGCCGTTTCAGGATGTCGTTCATACACCGCACGGGCGGATTGTACTGCAGGGTGGATCCGATAATAAACACCGCATCGTAGGATTCCATCTCCCCGCTGCGATAATCTTCCACCGATTGCACTTTCGTCTCAGTCTTGAAATGTCCCATCAGCTGTGCGAGCTGATAGGCGTCGCCCCGGCCATAATTCGCCTCCACATTGCGTCCCTCGAAGAGCACGAGCACTCGCTGCTGCGCGCTGAGAATTCCCGGCAGCAGAAAAAGCAGAAGCAGTATCGTTCGGAGGAAACTCATTTCAGTACCATTATCTGCCGGATCATACTGCTACGACTTCCATGAAGCAGCAGCGAATACATGCCGGAGGAAGGAAAAATACCTGCAGGAATGACGGCCATTTCAGGCAGTGTATTTTCAGATAACTGAATCCGGTATATAATTCTGCCAAGCGCGTCCGCGACGGCGAATGCAGCGCCGGGGGCATCTGCCTGCAGGCGCAGCTGGACGTCACCATAAGAAGGCTGCGGCCAGGCTTCGATCGACATTCCCGAAGGCAGTCCTGCAATGGCATCAACTGCGGGAACCTCGACTTCAGGACTGTAGGAAACATCTCCTGCCAGACCGATGGATTTCAAGCGATAGCGAACATTCTCAAAACCCGCGCTGCAGTCCCGCCACGAGTACCTCCCGCCATCGCTCCCCTGCGACGGGAAGAAATTGCCGTCCTGCCATTTCCCCAAGGAAGAGTGCTGGAGAATGGTGCCGAGGTGCGATTCCTCGCGTTCGGTTTCCCATCTGAGAAGAATGCACTCACCGTCACGAGCTGCAGAGAAGCTCCGCAATTCGATAGGATACGGATACGTAGTATTGCGGAGCGCCAATCCGAAATCACCAACGGTGTAGACAGTTCCGCCATGAGCGTCGGCGCCATAGCAGGTGTACATGGCATGAGAAATTTCGCGCACCCAGGTCAATCCATTATCGCTGGTACGCATGATCACGCCTTCCTCGCCGACTGCCGCATATTCCGCGGGAGCGGGATGCGTGAGGCTGAACAGGGCGACCGTAGTCGGCAGGACGCGGCTGGTCCATGACGCGCCCCCGTCATCGGTAAAAATCACCTCTCCAGCATCACCGCAGATCATGCCGTAATCTCCATCGCGAATGACGCTGAACAGAGCGTTCTGTGTCCAGCCCTGCTGGGAGGACCAAGAATTCCCGCCGTTGGTTGTGCTGATGATCGTCCCTGAAGCACCAACCGCGGTTCCGTGATTCGCATCAGTGAAATGCACGGCGTTGAGTGACTGCAGAGTCCCACTTGCGATGGAAAACCAGCTGGAGCCCGAATTGGTGGTTTTCAGAATTCGTCCGCTGCTGCCGACGATAAAGCCTGTGCCGTTATCGAGGAGGTCAATGCCGTTGAGCGCGACGCTGGCCCCGCTGTTGACCGATGACCAGCTTTGGCCCGCGTCGCTGCTGCGGATGATAACCCCTCCGTTGCCGCATGCGACAACAACGGTACCACCGATATTATCCACAGCGAAGAGCGCTTCGGTGGTTCCGCTGGATTGAGGCTGCCAATACTGTCCGCCGCTGTTAGTGGTGATGACCACGCCGTCGCTTCCCACGGCCCAGGCAGAGGATGGCGGTGCGGCGCTGACTGCGTTGAGCGACTTACGGACACCGCCGGTAATCATGTCGAAGGTGCTGCCGTTTGTCGATCGGAGAATGTCCCCGAAGATGCCGACGGCAACGACTGTGCTGCCGGACAACCCGAGTCCCTCGATGCCGTTGATGGTGCCTGAATTGAGTGCAGACCAGTTCACGCCTCCGCTGCTGCTATGCAGCAATGCCCCGCCTTCTCCCACGGCCCAGCCTTCCTGTG
Organism: Bacteroidota bacterium; assembly: GCA_049663345.1. GTDB lineage: Bacteria > Bacteroidota > Ignavibacteria > SZUA-365 > SZUA-365 > SZUA-365. The sequence continues at coordinate 4,806 of JBATDG010000007.1, read as the reverse complement.
TATCAGCAAAGATCACGCGGTTGAGATCGGCGGTACTCCCTGTGGCTGCAGTCTGCCAGTTTTGTCCGCCGTTTGTAGTGCGGAGAATTCGTCCGCCGCTCCCGGATGCCCAGCCATTCTGTGCGTCTATGAAGAAGAGTCCGATCAGATCATAGGTCATTCCGGCGAGAGTTACCGGCGTCCAGTTCGCCCCTCCGTTCGTTGTTCGCAGCATCGTTTTGGCGCTGCCGACCGCAGCACCGTCCGTAGCACTTGTAAAAAAGACGGAATTGAGATTATTCGTCGTTCCAGTGCTGCGGGGAATCCACGTCGCGCCGCCGTTGGTCGTTGTATGCAGCATTCCGGCATCGCCGACGAAGGCAGCGATGCTAGCGGAAAGCGCGTGAATCACGTTAATACCCGCAGTCGTACCGCTGATCTGCGGAGGCCAGCTCGTTCCGCCATCGGTAGTTTTTAGCACCGTGCCGTTGTCGCCGACGACCCAGGCTGTCTGCGCATCAATGGCCTCGACACCGCGAAGAAAATCCTCCCGGCCGCTTTCCTGAATCTGCCAGCTCGCCCCGCCGTCATTCGTTTTCAGAATCATACCTATACCGCCCACTGCCCAACCGGTGCCGCTGCCCGGGGCAAAGGAAACATTCCACAGATCATTTCCCTGCGGAACCGGATTGCTCCACTGCCATTGCGCGTCAAGCAGCGGGGCTAAAAACAAGAAAAGGAGCAAAGCATACAATATCGGAAATCGGTTCATAGAAGGCCTCTCAATAACGGACCAATGCACGCGTTTCAATGTGATCGCGTGTTATGAGGATGAGCCGGTACATGCCCGGTGGTGAGTAGGGAAGAATAGGAAGCTGCAGTATCTGCTGAAGACCTGATGCATTCACGAGAGCTGTTCGTGCTGCGGACGTCATATCCTGCAGTTCCCTGCCGAGAGCATCATACACTGCAAGTTTGACGATGTCCTCGGCTGATTTTGATGAGAATCCGATGGAGACGACATCATGGAATGGATTGGGATAGGGTATGGAAAGTACAGCCGTGGATGCAACGGGCGCCGAAGCAGCGTATAGCGGTTCGGTTTGCCAGGTTAGAATGGTAGCGTAATCGCCGGAAATCCAGCCCCGATCAGCTGTGACCATGTCCAGACCGAAGAGATCGCTGCGTGTACGTGCGTACAGTTTTTCCCAACTCGCGCCTGCATCTCTGCTGCGGAGGACGGTTCCGCTGTCGCCAACGGCCCAGATCGAATTTCGCGTAGGCACGTCGATTACGTACAGTGGACCCTGAGTACCGCTCTCCTGCCGCAGCCAGCTGCCTCCCGCATCCGTCGTATGAAGAATGGTACCTTCTTCGCCCACGATCCAGCCTTCCGCATCATTGAGAAATGACGGCCAGTAGAGTGTGGCCGATGTCCCGCTCTGCTGCTTGTGCCAGGATGCTCCCCCGTCAAAGCTGCTGAGGACCAATCCCCCGTCACCTGCGATGACAAGATGCGACGACGAGATAGCATCGATGCCGAACAGGAAATCCTGCGTGCCGCTGTTCTGTCGAATCCAGCTGAGTCCACCGTTTGTGGTTTTCAGCACAATGCCGAGCTCTCCAACCGCCCACCCGGTATTCTCATCGATGAAATCGATTGCCAGCAAAATATTGCTGTAGTCGTTCTGCTGCTGCTGCCAGGCATCACCGCCGTCGGAGGTGGACAGGATGATCCCGAATTCTCCCACCGTCCATGCTTGCAGGGCGGAGACCGCTTTCCCGCCGTAGAGGCTGTTGCCGAGTACGGCGGTTTCTTCACGCCAGACAGCGCCGCCGTTGCTGGTGTGGAGTATGACACCGTCTTCTCCGAAACACCAGCCGTTGCGTTCGTCTGCGAAGGTCAGCCAGTTCGCCGATTTTCGGGTGGCAGGGTTGCTGACATACCAGTTCGCGCCCTCATCCGTCGATCGGAGAATGTGGCCGAATTCCCCGACAGCAATCATACCTGCGGACGTTTCCGCGATTCCTTCCAAAACGGAATTCGGCAGAAGAACAGGCAAAGCTATCCAATCCGAGCCACTGTTTGTGCTATGCAGCATTGTTCCGCCGTCGCCGACAATCCACGCGTCCGAAGCCGAGCGAAGCAGAATTCCGTTCAGATGCCGGTTGACACCGGAATTTTGTTTGTCCCACCGAAACCCGCCGTTTACCGTGTGGAAGACGCTGCCTCTCGTGCCGCAAATCCAGCCGTTTCCAGCGTCGGCAAAGGATACAGCAAAAAGATCTTCGGGAGGCGACAGCTTTGTCTCGGCCCAACTCGCACCCGCATCCCCGCTGCGGAGCACGGTTCCGCTTTCCCCGACAATCACCGCCTGATTAGAATTGATTGCTGAAATACTGTTGAGCGACAGAATGAGTCCGCTGGTGAGAATGTTCCAGCTTTGTCCGCCATCGGTAGTGCGGATGATTGTACCAGCATCGCCGCAGGCAACGCCGATTTCAGGGGTCATAAAGGCAATGGCGTTGAGTCCCTGCGTGGTGACGGACTGCTGATCCACCCATTCCCCGCCGCCATTGCTGCTGCGGAGCAGCACCCCGTTATCCGCCACTGCCCAGACAATTCCCGGACCCGATTCAGCCACTCCCAGAACGTTATCGGTGAGCCCGAACATGGTGCTCGTCCATGTCTCTCCCCCATCGACGCTCCGAAGCAGCGTACCGTAATTACCGGCAGCGACGACTGTGCCATCGCTCATCGCATGCGCAGACATGAGCATATTGCCTTGCGGCGCAGGGTGCTGCCATGCGAGCGCTGTTTGTGCCTGCACTTCGGAACGTGGCTGCAGGCAGAAAGCCAGCAGGATGAGAATAGTGGTGAAGCGAGATATCTGTCTGTACATCATATCGCCTCCTAAAGAACAAATATTGTGCCGGATGTTCGTGAGAATGTCATCGCTGCGCAAGGAGTCCGGACGCTGCCAGCAGTAAGCTCAAAGCATATTCTAAAAGCACGATCGGGGCAAGGCGGTTCGAGTTCGACAATTTTGTCGATTTCAGTAGCAGAACCGGCAATTCATGTCATAGAGGTCAACATATTTTGTGCACTTTTCGATCCGGAAATTACCGCAGCAGAGCGCCTAATGCAGGGGGGGCGTTTCACCCTAAACCCATGGGTAAGATGCGTATATTGCATTTGTCAGTAGCTGCAGAATACACATTGAATCAAGATTGCATTACGCCTTCGGTTTTTCCTATTCCGGTGTGGCATGAAACTTGGATCCATTTTCATTTTTCAGACGTAGACGGAAGCTTTTTTTTATTGGAAGAACAAAGCAGATTACACGCAAACGCACTTGAACTAATTCAGTCTTTTCTGTTGATATTATGGCACTTACGACGTTTCTCCTAATACGTTTCGGTTTGTGTTTTATCTGTAGTATTGGTAATAGAATTACTATCTCAACAAGGTGTACAATGAAGAAATTCTCTGCGCTTCTCCTTCCGCTGCTTCTCATCTCCGCAGTATTTTCTGCCTGCAGCGACGACGATGGAACAACTCCGGCTACTAAAGCAACGCTGTCCGTCAGCCTTACCGACGCTCCTGCGGATTATGACGAAGTGAATATCACTTTCTCAGAGATTGCCATCAGCATGAATGGCGGATGGGTTGTCCTCAACGGAAATCCGATGACCGTGAATCTGCTGGAATGGAATAACGGGAAATCAATTGAGCTCGGCCGGCAGGATTTCGATCCCGGCAAAGTCACGCAGATCCGTCTCATGGTAACCCACGCAGAACTGGTCAAAGATGGACAGACGTACCAAATTACCATACCGAGCGCCGAACAGACCGGGCTCAAGATTGTAACCAATTTTGATCTTGTCGCAGGTTCAACCTACGAACTCGTACTCGACTTCGACGCCAATCAATCGATTGTTACGACCGGCAATCCTTCAAATCCCACTGGCTATAAGCTCAAACCGACGATCCGCGCAGTGGATAAAGCGGTAACGGGTTCAATTTCCGGTACGGTTTCGAATTTCGAACACACTCCCCTCGCAATTGTGCTGCAAGGCGGCGTTGAAATCACTTCCACCCCTGTGGACAGGACGAATGGCAGCTTCCGCCTTTCCTATCTTCTGCCCGGCGTCTATAACGTCCGTTTTGAGGATAGCATGGGACTCCTTTTCACAGCGTTAGAAATCACTGTGGTCGCCGGTCAGGATCAGGCCATAGGGACAGTAACGCTGCAATAATTCCCGATAGCTGCACTTGAATATATGCAGGGCGTCCCACAGTTTGGGACGCCCTGTTTTTTTTCTCGAATAACGAAACTGACTGCACAATTATCAGTCAGGACTGCTGCGCTTCAAGCGGTCGATGGACAAAGTCGCCAGGCACGCACCCGATCAGTGGTTGTGGCCTTCGTGAGATTCCATCTCCGTATCGGAGTTGGCCTCGGTTTTCACGAGATCCATACCGCAGGTCGGGCAGCTGCCGGCTTCAGCATAGGTTTTCTCGCCTTCGCATTTCATCGGACAGTAAAACGATGCCTGCTGGACGTCCTGCTTCATTTCCTGCTGTGCGGGATCCTGCTTCTGTTCCTGCTTATCGCTGCCGCAGGCACTTACGAAGAGGATGAGTGCGAATGCGAGTAGGGTGGTTGTTTTCATAGAGTGCTCCTGTAGTGATGGGGATGTGTGGATGTATACGTGGTCGTCTCTTCTCATGTGCTGGCCCGGGGCTCGCGCTCCGGGGTCCTGTCACGGAGCTGGCGCTCCGGGCTACTGTCCCGGAGCTGGCGTTCCGGGCTCCTGTCACGG
>JBATDG010000006.1:0-14991 GCA_049663345.1 Bacteroidota bacterium | reverse complement strand
ACCACTTGCTCGGCCTGCTGGCGGAACAATACCTGGCCTTCGCCGAAACCATGGCCTAGCAAGGAAATTGACTTTGCTGGTGGCAGCGTTTTGCCTCATTCCGGTCGACAGATGTTAATTTTTCATTGTAGTTGATGTTGAAATATAGTTGTCGCCAGACACATGCGGCGTGCTATCCGAAAGGAAAGGATAGACCAACATCGACAAAAAAAACATGTTTAGATGAACAGGAATGAACTCGAAAAAAAACTGAGCTTCATGACCAGCTCTCTTCTGCGTCAGAATGGGTACATCAGTTTTCCCGATGTGTTTGTGTCACTCGGCGTCCTCGACCCGAAAGATGTGGAAGCATGGCGGTTTGGACGTGTTCCAGACTTGGAACGAGTCGTGAAGATGAACCTCGCGCGCATCAGTTTTGTGATGAAGAAGGTTCGAAGCAACTGCCTGGACGGGAGTCTGAAGCCGAGCCGGACTGCCTACATATCTTGGGGCAAAGGATGCAAACGGCGGCTTCAGTTCTCAAGGAGCGGTTCTCCGCCCATCGAAGACCTGTGGGCCACACACTTTGTCGACGTGAAGATGAAAACGGACGAGCAAGGCCATGCAGACGAACTGATTCGCGATGCTGCAGGCAGCGCACCTTGTGGAGCGTCAGCCCTCGAAATAGAAAATGATTAGAAACAGTCCAAACTTCGCACTTCGCGCTCCGGCGGCCGGTTTCCTCAGACTTTAGCGCTCAAAGCAAAACAAAGGAATTGAAGCGGCTGAAGCTTGACATTCTCGCGAAAACAAGTTAAAATATGTCGCAAATATCCATTAATATCCGCAAGAAGCAGTCTGTAGCCGCGACGGTTGCGTCGTAGGTACGGAATGCGCTCAGGCAGGAGAAAGTGACGATGACAGCGAAAAACACGATTTGTATATGGTATGATGCCGGCGCTGAAGAAGCGGCGCGGTTTTATTCGGAGACCTTCCCCGACTCATCCGTCGATGCGGTGCATCGCGCGCCGGGCGACTATCCCTCCGGCAAGGAAGGAGATGTGCTGACCGTGGAATTCACTGTGATGGGAATTCCGTGCCTCGGACTCAATGGCGGACCCGAATTCAAACACAGCGAGGCGTTTTCTTTCCAGGTTGCGACCATCGATCAGGCGGAAACGGATCGTTATTGGGACGCGATTGTCGGAAATGGCGGGCAGGAAAGCGCCTGCGGCTGGTGCAAGGACAAATGGGGCCTGTCGTGGCAGATCACACCGGTCGCCCTCACGCAGGCGGTCACTGATCCCGATCCGGCCGCCGCCAAACGCGCCTTCGAGGCGATGATGGAAATGGGTAAAATCGACATCGCCGCGATCGAGTCCGCCCGACTCGGCTGACATGGCGACGATCGTATGAAATCAAAGCAAAAGGAGATCCGGAATGTATATCACCGTTGAGACCACCGTCGCGGCCTCGATCCAGGAGGTCTGGCACGCATACACAACACCCGAGCATATCATAAAGTGGAATGCCGCATCGGATGACTGGCATACAACCACCGCCTCCGTAGACTTGACCGTGGGCGGTACGTTCTCCTCGCGCATGGAAGCGAAAGACGGCAGCGTGGGCTTCGATTTCGCCGGGACCTACACAAATATCGTGCAGCACGAATTAATCGAATACTCATTCGGAGACCGCACCGCGAAGGTTCAGTTTGCCGAGAGTCCGGAGGGCATCAGGGTGAGCGTCGCGTTCGAGACCGAAGACACGCATTCCATCGAACAGCAGCGCGAGGGCTGGCAGGCCATACTCGACAATTTCACCCGTCATGTCGAAGCATCTGCAGCGTGAACGCATCCGACTGATCTCCATTTCTTGACTTTGTAGCAAATCGGGGTGCAAAAGGGCGTTACAATTCGAATCCAGGTTCACGCCCAGGGAATACGCATGAAGCTGCTGTTCTCATGTCAGTGTGGCCAAGTTCGGTGCACTAGTGTCTGAAACAGTATGGGGTGCAAATTACGGAAAACACAGACAGCACGCCCAACTTTCAGCCTTGCAATAAGAGTAAAAAAGGTATAATATATACTCAGAACCCAGGTTTCTCGTCATTGGCCGCATCGCGACAAGGCACTGGTCCGCGGTTGTTGCGTACCGAAACGAGAGAGTCCGTCTGATCTCTGTCAGGAAATCTCGCAAAAAAGAGGTAGAGCTCTATGAAGGCTAAAGATTTCGATAAAAAATTTGATGAAGGCAAAGAGGATATCATTGACGACCTTGACCTTTCACGCGGTCGTCGCATTAACCAGTTGCAAAAGCGCATCAATGTTGACTTCCCTTCCTGGGTGGTCGAATCACTTGATCGTGAAGCCGCACGCATCGGTGTGACACGCCAATCAATTATCAAAGTCTGGCTGGTCGAGCGTCTAAAGGCTGAAGCTGCTGACAAGCTGCAGAGTAGTGACGCAGCAAGCAACGCTCCATAGCTGGGCATACATAGCCGAGTCGGTTAACAGAGGAGTTCCTATGCCGTCCCATGAATTTGTTCCTTACCTCAGCATCGCGAATGCAGACGAGGCTGTTGCGTTCTATGCTCGCGTATTTGAAGTTGAACCATACCTCCGGCTCGATATGCCGGATGGTCGAGTCATGCATTGTGAATACCGCTTCGATGGTGGGAGGTTTTTTCTGAGTGCCGAACTGCCGGAACATGGCGGAACACCCAGTCCGACCAAATTGGGTGCCACGAGCGTCGCGATACATCTCTATGTGGAGAACTGTGACGCAATGGTGGAGAAAATGGCTGCCAATGGTGCCGAAATTCTCATGGAGCCGACCGACATGTTTTACGGGGAACGATTCGCCCGGGTGCGGGACCCTTTCGGTCACGAATGGGGAATTTCGACCAGGTTTGCTGAACTGGAACCGGCAGAAATTAAAAGACTGACGGCACAGATGTTTTCGGAAACCTCCGGGGATTAGCGGGAAACCGAATAACATGCCTATTGAAGCGCTGCCCTGGCTGCAGCGGCACTCGAAGGCACTGCAGCGGACATTCGCGAAACGCCAGGCGCAGCATAGATGCTTGCGGAATGGGGTCTGAAAAGTCTTGCCAATCTGTAGCCGACTTTGACATTAGATCTATATGTGGGTATATTGTAATTACATGACCCACGATTGGAGGCGGCAATGACGACGTTGATCAGAATAGGAAATTCACAGGGAATCCGTATTCCGAAAGCGGTCATCGAGCAGGCACGATTGGAAGACAAACAACTGGAATTGAAAGTAACCGATGACGGACTCTTAATTCACCCTGTCAAAAAGAACAGAGAAGGGTGGAAAGAGCAATTTGATAAAGCCCTTAAACCCCGGGAAGCTAGCGAGGCGGATCAGGAGTGGTTGGATGCCCCGCTGGTAGATGAAGGGGACTGGGAATGGTGAGGAAAGATATTCACAGGTTTGAGATCTGGCTCGTCCAGCTTGATCCGGCACAAGGGTCTGAAATCAAGAAAACACGGCCCTGCGTCGTTATCTCCCCTGATGAAATGTCTGCACTGAATACTGCGATTGTCGCACCAATGACATCGAAAGGATTCATCTACCCGACCAGAATTCAATGCACGTTTCAGGGTAAAAAAGGATTGATCCTGCTCGATCAAATGAGGGCCGTTGATAAATCCAGATTTATTCAAAGAGCCGGTTCGATATCCGAAGCCACTCAACGTAAGATCATCGCCTGTCTGCAAGAGCTTTTCGCGCATTAATGAGCTGACCACCATCAAGGTGACGAAAAATAATCCCGCCGCGTCTTATGTAAACAACGATCCGAACAACCACTCGAAGCGCCCCTGAAAAAATCCTTCGTGTTCCTCTTCGTGTTTTTGTGTTTTCGTGGTTTTTTCCCTGTCCCGTCCCTCAACATCCTCGTCTTGCTATTCCGCCCGAGCGGCGGTAACTTTTAGTTTTCGCCGAAATCCGGCCGATTTCAACTCAAACGCCAGCCAATTTTACTATGCCCATGGAAGCTCAAGTCTACGCGCCGAAACACAAAATCCGCCTCGTCACTGCTGCCTCGCTGTTCGACGGACACGATGCGAGCATCAATATCATGCGCCGCATTCTCCAGGCCAGCGGGGCCGAGATCATCCATCTCGGACATAACCGCTCGGTCGCGGAGATTGTCGACGCCGCCGTGCATGAGGACGTGCAGGGCATCGCCCTTTCGTCGTATCAGGGCGGACACATGGAATATCTCAAGTACATGAAGGATCTGCTCGCGCAGCGCGGCGCGGCGCATGTGAAGATTTTCGCAGGCGGCGGCGGAGTGATTGTGCCGGAGGAGATTGAGGAATTGCATGCCTACGGCATCGACCGCGTGTTCTCGCCGGAAGACGGACGCGAACTCGGCCTGCAGGGCATGATCAACATGGTGCTCGAGGCCTGTGATTACGATACAGGGACGAACGAGAAGCTGCGTGTCGAGAATGACGCGATGTTCATCGACGGCAAGCCGCTCTCATCGGCCAACGGACTTCTGATGAGCGACCGCAAGCTGCTCGCTTCCGCGCTCACCGCGCTCGAGCACAACGATCGCATTGCCATTCCGATTCCGGAAGGCGAGACTGTGCCCGTGCTCGGCATCACCGGTACCGGGGGAGCGGGGAAGAGTTCGCTCACCGATGAAATCGTGCGACGCTTCCTGCGCACTTTTCCGGACATGCATATCGCGATACTGTCGGTGGATCCTTCGAAGCGGCGGACGGGCGGAGCACTGCTCGGCGACCGCATTCGCATGAATGCCATTTCCGCAATACTGCCTGAGGGACACCCCCGCGTATTCATGCGCAGCTTCGCCACACGGGCGGCCAATACCGCTACTTCGCAGGCGCTGCACAGGGCGATTGATCTGTGTAAGTCCGCCGGCTACGATCTGGTCATCGTCGAAACCGCGGGCATCGGACAAAGCGATTCGGAAATCGTGGATCTGGTGGATGTGAGCATGTACGTCATGACCCCGGAATACGGCGCGCAGACGCAGCTCGAGAAAATCGACATGCTCGACCTCGCGGATATTGTCGTGCTCAATAAATTCGAAAAACGCGGGGCGGAAGACGCCCTCCGCGACATCCGTAAGCAGTTCAAACGCAACCGGAATATGTTCGAGGCTGCGGACGAAGACCTTCCGGTCTTCCCGACAATCGCCAGTCAGTTTAACGATGCCGGGACGAATCATCTCTTCTGGAATATTGTCCAGGCGATCAATCTGAAAGCAGGCACGACGCTCACGACCGAATTCGGCCGCGAACGTGTGCTGCCCGACAAGGCGGCGGTGATTCCCCCGGAACGCGCACGCTACCTTTCCGAAATTTCGGATTCCGTTCAGGGCTACAAAAGGTGGGTAGGGGAGCAGGCGGAATTCGCACGCCGCTGGACGCAGCTTGAAGGCGCCCGCGCCTCGCTCGTCGAGGCTTCGGAACGCAAGGAACTGCATATCTCCGGCGAAGGCGGTCTGGTGGAAATCGGTTCCACCGAAGTGCGGCAGGAACTGCTCGACATTCTCGATACACAGATCGAATACTTCCGCGCCAAGGTCGCTCCTGAAAATCGTGCGTTGCTTGAGAAATGGAATGATGCGGTGGAGGCCTACGCGCAGGATACCCTGACCACGCGCAGCCGCGACCGTGAGATCATTACCACACTGCATCATACGACGCTGTCAGGCACACGCGTGCCGAAGGTATCCATGCCGCGCTATCGCGATCGGGGGGACATCCTCAGCTGGATACTTCTGGAAAACGTACCGGGCAGCTTCCCCTACACCGCGGGCGTGTTTCCTTTCAAGCGTGAGAATGAAGATCCCACGCGCATGTTCGCCGGCGAAGGCACGCCCGAGCGCACGAACCGTCGCTTCCATTTTGTGAGCGAAGGACTCCCCGCCGCGCGCCTTTCCACCGCGTTCGATTCTGTCACGCTGTATGGCGAGGATCCCGACGAGCGTCCCGACATCTACGGAAAGATCGGCAACTCGGGTGTGAGCATCTGCACACTTGACGATATGAAAAAACTCTATTGCGGCTTCGACCTCTCGGCGCCCAACACCTCGGTGTCCATGACCATCAACGGTCCGGCCCCGATGATTCTCGCGATGTTTATGAACACCGCGATCGACCAGCAGGTGGAAAAGTGGCTGGTGCTCAACGGGAAATTCAACCAGGCACAGCAGGCCATCGATGAGCATTATTCCACGCTCGGGATGACGCGGCCCGTCTACACCGGCGTTGAAGACGCCAGCGCGATGCTGCGCGAACTCAACGACCTCATGCAGTTCGAAGGCGCCTGCAAGGTGCACCGCTATTACGGACTCGGCACGCTGGGCGTGAGCGGCGATTTCTTTGTGGAGAAAGGAATAATGCCTGCCGAAGAATATGCGGCCATACGGAAGGCGACGATGTCCGCCGTCCGCGGCACGGTACAGGCAGACATTCTCAAAGAAGACCAGGCGCAGAACACCTGCATTTTCTCAACGGAATTCGCCCTGCGCATGATGGGCGATATTCAGGAGAATTTCGTCCGGAATAAAGTCCGCAACTATTACTCCGTCTCCATCAGCGGCTACCACATCGCCGAGGCCGGCGCGAACCCCATTTCGCAGCTGGCATTCACGCTGGCCAACGGCTTCACCTACGTCGAGTACTATCTCTCCCGCGGAATGAACATCGACGATTTCGCTCCGAATCTCTCCTACTTCTTCTCCAACGGCATCGACGCCGAGTATGCGGTGATCGGACGCGTGGCAAGGAGAATATGGTCCGTGGCGATGAAGCGGCTCTACGCCGGCAACGACCGTTCGCAGAAGCTGAAGTACCACATTCAGACCAGCGGACGCAGCCTCCACGCGATGGAAATCGACTTCAACGACATCCGCACGACGCTGCAGGCGCTGTACGCGATTTACGACAACTGCAATTCCCTGCATACGAATGCGTACGACGAAGCCATCACCACGCCGACGGAGGAGAGCGTCCGCCGTGCGCTGGCGATACAGATGATCATCAACCGCGAACTCGGCATGGCCAAGAACGAGAATCCCCTGCAGGGCGCCTTCATCATTGAGGAGCTCACTGACCTCGTCGAAGAGGCCGTGCTCATGGAATTCCGCCGCATCTCCGACCGCGGCGGCGTGCTCGGTGCGATGGAGACCATGTATCAGCGCGGGAAGATTCAGGAAGAGTCCATGGTCTACGAGCACAAGAAGCACTCAGGCGAACTCCCGATCGTGGGCGTAAACATGTTCCTGCGTCCCGAGCGCCTCCGCACGCAGGAAGCCCAGCCGACCGAACTCATTCGTTCCACCGAGGCCGAGAAGCTGCAGCAGATCACGAATCTCCGCGCCTTCCAGCAGCGCAACGCCGAGCGCTCAGCCGAAGCCCTTTCGCGCGTTCAGCACTCTGCCCAGGCGCACAGCAACATATTCGACGAACTCCTCGAATGCGTCAAAGTCGCTTCTCTCGGACAGATCAGCTTCGCCCTCTACGAAGTCGGTGGCCAGTATCGAAGGAATATGTGAGGATATAGCTGATGGCTGATGGCTGATAGCTGATGGCTGATAGCTGATAGCTGATAGCTGATGGCTGATAGCTGATTTTCGCCAGAGGTGACTCCGATTCTCTTAGCCCCGCAGGTCGAAGACTCGCCGTGGCGAGGCGGCATTCGCAGACCGAGGGGCGCGAGCCCCTCGAGCAGAACGATACCATGACAGACATCACATCATAGACACGAAAATGAACATCCTCCTCACCGGTCCTGCAAGACTCATCACCGAATGGCTCGAAGCCTGCAAGGAACATCACTGCGTCGTGTATGCGCGCGGGATGAAGAAGAAGCTCGATGAGAGCGTCAACGTCGTCCATGCGCTCGACGAAGCGCCGCATGTCGATCTGATCATTGACTTGCATGTGCGGGATTCCAAGAGCCGCCGCATCATTCTCACTGACATGCTCGCGGACGTCAACACCAGCGCCCCGATTCTCTGCAACACTGTGTCGACGACAGCGACCGAACTGGTCTCGCGTGTCGGAGCAGGCGACCGCATTATCGGACTCGCAGCACTGCCGGGACTCATCGCCTCCGACGTCGTGGAAATCTCATTCCCTTACGGCGCGCGTCACGGCAATCAGGAAATCGTCACCGACTTTTTCGCCAGCATCGACAAGCGCATCGAAGTCGTGCGCGATGAAGTCGGCATGGTCACCCCACGCCTTCTGGCTGTGATGATCAACGAAGCCGTGCTCGTTTGCCAACAGGACCTGGTAGGCAGCGAAGCCGTCGACGCCCTCCTTGCGAAGGCCATGCAGAATGGCGGTCCGCTTGCCTGGGGACACCGCATTGGCTGGCGCAACGTCTACACTGTCCTCACCGCCATGCACGAAGAACTCGGCGGCGAACGCTATCGTCCCGCCTCGCTGCTCAAGAAAATGGCACTGGTGGAATAGCGCTGAGCTTCGCTCATCGCGATGTAGGTCGTAGGACGTAGGATGTAGGAATCGGGATAGCAACGCGGTACGCACGTTGGGATTGGCGCGCACCACCGCGCCCTGTTTGCACGAAGGAGAAGGTAATCGAGGCACCGTAGAAAGGAAATCCACCCATGAAAAATCCCGACCGTGAAACCGTCTCCCGGCTTCGCGACCTGCCGAATGTCGGTCCCGCCACTGAAGGGGACCTCAAACTCATCGGCATCGATCATCCGAAAAAGCTGATTGGGAAAAACGGCTACGATCTCTACGAGAAGCTTTGCGACGCAACTGGTGTGCGGCACGATCCCTGCGTGATCGACGTGTTCCTCTCAGTCGTGCATTTCATGGAAGGCGGGGAGCCGCTCCCTTGGTGGGATTTCACGGAGGAACGGAAAGAGCATCTTGGCGGGAAGTGATAACACCATCCCCAGTCAACTCTTGCAGATTTTCAGGGCAGCCCTTTAATGTTATCGACTGCCAATTGGGCAATCTCTTTCCTATTGACATGTGTCACGTGATGCGTTACATTTCAGCATGATCAAATCTTTCTCTGACAAACGGAGTCAAGAACTCTTCGTGCACGGTCGATCTCGTGGCCTGCCTACGGAGATAATTCAACGTGCTATCCGTAAACTGGATGCTCTTGACGCTGCCCGTGTGATTGAAGATTTGTTTGCTCCACCTGGTAACCGGTTACACTCACTGGATGGAGACCGGGTTGGACAGCATGCTATATCAATAAATGATCAATGGCGCATCTGCTTTCGGTTTCTGAACGGAGATGCTTACGAAGTTGAAATCACTGATTATCATTAGGTGAGAAGATGGCGATAGAAACAAATATCATGAGAAAGCGGCGTCCGACACATCCTGGAGAAATCCTTCGGGAAGACTTTCTCCCTGATTATCAGCTCTCGGTATCTCAATTAGCTGCTGCCATCGGAGTGTCCCGTCAGACGATCAATGACCTGATGCGGGAGCAGAGGGCATTGAGTCCGTCGATGGCGTTGAGGTTGGCGCAGCTGTTCGGCACCACACCCGATTTCTGGTTGAACCTGCAGCAAGCGGTCGATTTGTGGGATGCGAATGCTGCGATGGGAAAGGAAATCCGCCGTATACGGTCTTTGAAAACAGCCTAGCCTGAATATACTGCCTCTACCGCATTGACTGCGGTACCACATGACAGCGCAGACATTTTGCGCTCATCCTTGCAATTCATACATCATGCTGCCGGAATTGCCAGGATGAGGCGTGCTACTGCGTAATCGTCTGCTCCCGCCGTGCATTCTCAATCGCTTTTATCAGATTCGCTTCACGCAATGCCTGCAGCTTTTGTACAAGCGGGACATCGCTGTCGCCTGCACGAATCAGAATCTCGAATGATGCTGCGCCGCTCAGGAAAAATCCTCGGCACTCATTAGAAGTCAGCTTCGAAGTGGAGAGGAATTCCTCTGCGATGCCGGCATCAGCAGTCGTGGTGATCATCGGCTTCCACCGCATTCCCTTCGCGGTATAGCTGTCCGGATCGGGCATGATGAACTGCACACCCTTATTCGGGAAGGCGACGAGTGTGGCGCCGAGGATGCTGCTGATGGACTTCGAAGCGGTATCCCTGGCGGCTGCCACGACGGCGGCATCAAGCTGATTGAGATAGAGCGGGGGAGTATGGCCTTCGTCCATTCGTCCTTCGATGCTGCCGGAGTAGCGCTCGCGGAGTTCTGCCAGAATGTCCACCCACTCAGTGGCAGAGACGGTGGTGCTGCCGAAGAGTCCGTCGAGCAGAAGGGCGTCGGCCCGGGATTCAGCAGCAATGTCTGCGAAGTCGAGGAGCAGGTCGTGGTACTGTCCGAAAAGCGTAGTGCTGACCGGCACGGGAGGAATTGTGTGCATCGCCTTGCCGTCCCAATACACAGGCGCCAGAGTAACGCCCATTCCGGCGCTGTGCGCCGCGGTAATAATATCGGAAAGATCTGAAAGTTCGAAACTGCTGTATTCGAAACGGCGCGGGGACGGCGTCCACACCGGCAGACGCAGCATCAGCCAATTGATGCCGTTTTCATGCACCACTCCGGCGGTAGTGATGTCAAGCTGCTCACGCATCGCAGAGAATTCCATGATGGGCAGAAGCAGCCCCCGCCGCTGCGTTATGACTTTCGCAGGAGTGGGCGCGGGTGCGGGAAGCACGGCCGCGCTTTCATCTGCATCACCTGCAAACCACCCAGCCTGTGACGCGAACCAGAACAAGGCAACGACCATCACAGCGACAATAAACCATGCCGTGCGCCATTCGCGTGAAGTGTGAGAATTATCGGACATGCCTGCTCCCTCTGCTTTGTGCCTCTGTGCCTCTGTGCCTTTGTGCCGGCGCCTGTCCGCCGAAGTCCCGCGACGCGGGATGAAGGCGGATGCCTGTGTGCCGGCGCCTGTCCGCCGAAGTTCCGCGAAGCGGGACGAAGGAGGATGCCTTCATCATGCTTCCTCCGGTACCGCAGCAATCACCCCTTCCATCTCCACCAACAACTCTTCCACCTCAAGCGGATCGGTGATGTTGTGCACGATGATGCGTACCTGGCGGGAGTCCTGCTCCATTTTCACGCGATCGCGGTTGGAGAGCACCCAGGCCATGAGGGGCTGGAAATGGTTTTCGTAGAAAATGTTGTCGTCCTGCGGAGGCATTGCAATGTTGAGCCGCTTGGCTTCGAGCGTGACGCGCGCCAGTCGGATGCGCGCAGCGATGAGGCGGACGTGCACGGCGAAAAGGATGTCCTTCGCTTCACGCGGCAGGGTGCCGAAACGATCGGCAAGCTCCGCTTCGATTTCATCGATTTCCTCATCCGTCTCGCAGTTGTAGAGACGCTTGTACAAGTCGAAACGCTCGGTGGCGTTGCGCACGTAGTTGTGCGGAAGGTAGGCGTCGAGGCCAAGTTCCATGACCACGTCGGCGCGGGGACGCATGGGCTTCTCTTCGTCACCGAACAACCCGCTGAATTCCTGTTCCTTGAGTTCCTGCACCGCTTCTTCGAGGGTGGACATGTACAGCTCAAAGCCGATCTCGGTGATGAAGCCGCTCTGCTCGCCGCCAAGCAAATTGCCGGCGCCTCGGATTTCCAGATCGCGCATGGCGAGCTGAAAACCGGTGCCGAGTTCGGAAAATTCTTCGATGGCCTGGAGACGCTTCAGCGCATCCTTGGAGAATTTTGCTTCGGGGGGAATAAGCAGATATGCGTAGGCCTGCGTGTTGGAGCGGCCGACGCGTCCGCGCAGCTGATACAGTTCGGCGAGTCCGAAATGATGCGCGCGGTTGATGAAAATCGTATTGGCGTTCGGAATGTCGAGTCCGCTTTCCACGATCTTCGTGGCTACAAGCACGTCGATCTTTTTCTCCATGAAGCGCATCATCACTCGTTCAAGTTCGGCGGGCTTCATCTGTCCGTGAGCAGTGGAGACCCGCACACCGGGCAGATAAACTCGCAGCTGGTCAGCGATCTGCTCGAGATCCTTCACCTTGTCGTTGACGTAGAAGACCTGTCCGCCGCGCTGCAATTCTCTTTCCACGCCTTCGACTATGGTTTCGCGTTCCGCAGGAAGAATATGCGTGATGATGGGCAGACGGTTTTTCGGCGGCGTCTCGATTACGGAAAGATCGCGCGCGCCGAGCAGGGAGAAATTCAGCGTGCGGGGAATGGGAGTCGCAGTCATGGTCAGTGTGTCCACGTTTGCGCGCAGCTCCCGCAGCTTTTCCTTCGCGGCCACACCGAAGCGATGCTCTTCATCCACGATGAGCAGACCTAGATTCTTGAATGCGACGTCTTTGCTCAGCAGCCGGTGCGTACCGATAACGATGTCGATGCTGCCGCGGGTGAGTTTCGCGATAACCTCCCGCTGCTCCTTCGCAGTTTTGAAGCGGGAAAGGGATTCCACCATTACCGAGTAGCGGTGAAGGCGGTCGCGGAAGGTGTTGTAATGCTGCTGCGCGAGAATGGTGGTGGGGACGAGCACCGCGACCTGACGGCCGTCGACCACGGACTTGAAAGCCGCGCGCACGGCAACCTCCGTTTTCCCATAGCCAACATCGCCGCAGACAAGGCGGTCCATCGGCACGGCTTCTTCCATGTCGCGCTTGACATCGGCGGTGGCTTTGGCCTGGTCGGGGGTGTCCTCGTACATAAAGGATGCCTCCATCTCCTTTTGCCATGCACTGTCGGGAGAGAATGCATGTCCGTCGGAAAGCTTCCGCTTCGCATACAGTTGAATCAAATCGCGCGCGATATCCTTCAGACGCTTCTTCGTCTTCGCACGCATCTTTTCCCAGGCGCCCGTGCCGAGCTTCGAGAGCTTCGGTGCGTGTCCTTCTTCGGAACTGTATTTCTGCAGCTTGTTGATGTAATTGAGATTGACGAACAGCGTGTCGTCGTCCGCATACACCAGGCGGGCAGATTCCTGCAGACCGCCGTTGACAGTGATGGTTTCGAAGCTGACGAATTTTCCGATGCCCTTGTCCGCATGCACCACGTAGTCGCCGATGCGCAGCTGTTTCATTTCGCGCAGCGATATTCCCTTCACGCCTTTGGATGCCCGCTTCTGTATATGCCGCCGATTGAACACCTGATGCTCGGTGAGCACGGCGATGCGAAGGGAGGGAAGGATGAATCCTTCGGTGAGGGGACAGTAGTGTATGCGGTAAGTTATCGGCGCGGGTGCGGGGCCATCCTCGTCCGCATCTTCTACCGCGCTGTGCAGAAGATCCTCCAGCCGCTGTGCCTGTGCAGCGGAGTCGGCGACGAGATACGTTGTGATGCCGCGCTCCTCGAAGTGCACAAGGGCTTCCTGCAGCTGGCGGATTGAGCCGTTCACCGACGGCTGGGACTCGCTCTCAACGTTCATCGTCCGGTCGCACTTCTGTTCGATCACAGAGAAGACCAGGGAGGAAAATCGTTCTCGGAGCTGTGCTGGAAAATCGGCCTGTGCGGATTCCGCAACATTCTGCATGATCTGCTCGAGGCCGTCGAAGACGAGCACCGCATTGTCCGCAAAGAATTCCGGCATGCCGCTGTGTGTGGTGGTGTCATCGTCGATGAACAGCGAGGCGACGAAGGCCACGCGCTCCAGCTTGCGGATCGAGCGCTGCGACAGCGGGTCGAATTCGCGAATGGACTCAATGTCGTCGCCATAGAATTCAATGCGCAGGGGATTGTCGAAGCCCACGGGAAACACATCCACGATGCCGCCGCGCAGGGCGAATTCGCCGGTGGTCGAGACAAACTCCGCCTGCTCGAAGCCGCCGAAGGAAAGGCGCTTGATCAAGTCGAGCTGTTCGATGCCGGGTCCGAGCGCCAGATGCACCGACTGTTCGCGGATATCGCTCACGGACGGAAACTCCTGCATCACGGTGCGAATGTCCGTCACCACGAAACGGAGGGGTTCCTCTGTCAGCGAACGCAGACCATCCGCATTTTCCGCAAACGTGCTCGCGATGTTGCGGATCTTCCTCTGCATGCTCGAATAACGCTCGCCGATGTAAAGCGCGCGTTCCTCTCCCAGCAGCAGGGAAGCGTCGTTCCATATCTCCTGAGCAGCTTCGGCATCCGGTGCGATCAGCACAAACTGTCGCGCACTGCGTTCGTGCAGCCGCGCGAGCAGAATGCCTTTCAGTGAGCCGTGGACACCCCGAATCTGCAGACACGCGCCCGCCGCGGGAAGCGACTCGGCCAGCTGCTCAAGCAGCGGGGAAGCAGCGATCGGAGAAAGAAAATCCAGTCGCGGCACCACGTCTAAAGTATCGGACAGTGGACTCATTTGCCGGGAGTTCCCTCTTCCGGACAGAGTCTGCGCAAATACGCGTAGTCGAAAATGCCGGTGTGATGACCATCATGCCAGACAAACTGCAGGGCGTAATTGCCTTGCTGGGTAATATCCTTCAGAGCCAGGGCATCGGCTGTGAAGAGGGGAATGTAGAACTGTCCCTTAGACTTCGCATCCGTCGTACAGGTTGCGCAGGGACACTTTTTCCGCAGCAAAGACAAAGGATAGACGCAATCGACGCCGTCGGACCAGGTGATCAGGAGCTGCTTGCGGTCCTCTGAGAGTCGAACGCGGGAAGGGATTGGATGAGACATTGTGTTTCGCTCGTTGGAAAATCGGTTCAATCTTGAATAGTACGCAATTTTCGCGAAAACAATAAGAGGGAGGATAATTCGAGAAGATGAACACTGGGAACGGCGCGCCCCAGCGCGCCTCTTAGAGCATTGGAGCATTGGAGCATTAGAGCATTGGAGCATTGGAGCATTAGAGCATTAGAGCATTGGAGCACAAGCCCCGAAGGTCGAAGACTCGCCGTGGAGAGGGCTATGCATCCCTAGCCCGGGCCTTCAGGCCCGGGTACGTAACGACGCCCGCGCTCCCCATCACCCCGAACGCGCAACGACCCCGAACGCGCAACGACCCCGAACGCGCAACGACCCCGAACGCGCAACGACCCCGAACGCGCAACGAC
>JBATDG010000005.1:0-10097 GCA_049663345.1 Bacteroidota bacterium | reverse complement strand
ATCGGGGAGGGACGTGAGGACGTTAGGGCGTGAGGACGTTAGGGCGTGAGGACGTTAGGGCGTGAGGACGTTAGGGCGTGAGGACGTTAGGGCGTGAGGACGTTAGGGCGTGAGGACGTTAGGACGTGAGGACGTGAGGACGTTAGGACGTGAGGACGTTAGGGCGTGAGGACGTTAGGACGTGAGGACGTTAGGACGTGAGGACGTTAGGACGTTAGGACGTGAGGACGTGAGGACGTTAGGACGTGAGGACGTTAGGGCGTGAGGACGTGATGGAAATGCGACCCATGCACTTTCAATGCGCGCGAGCCAACGGGGTGGACCATAACATGGACCATTGTGCAGTCGTGCAAAAATGAATGAATTTGCTACATTGCATGAAATCGAGGAGGAATATGGATAATACTGCAAAACCTGAGGAAGCTGTTCGCCTGTTGGAGAGAAAGCTCGGCTCCGTCCGGGGTCGATTGAGCGCACCCGATGCAGCCGCGGCTACAGGCCTTCCGCTCGAAAGTGCCAGGGAGGCACTCGAAGTACTCATGAACCGCTTCGTCTGCCGATTGCAGGTTACCGAGAGCGGTGAAGTGCTTTATGATTTCGGATCCAGCCTGGTCAGGCGCGGTGAAAAAACGCTCAAGGATTACCTGCGCAGCGCAGGCGAGGTGCTGTGGAAGACTTTCACCGTTGGTTTCAAGATCTGGATCACAGTTACTTTAGTGGTGTATTTCGTCATTTTTGTGCTGCTGCTGCTCGCACTGATGTTCAGCGGCCGCGACAGTAAAAAAAGCTTTAAGCTCGGCTGGATCGGAGATTTATTCGCCGACCTTTTCTGGATCTCCGGACGCAACATGGCCATCATGAATGTCGTCGACATCGGAGGTTACCGCCACAAGGCCTATCGCCAGAAGCAGAGGAAGAGCGAAGAGGTCGAGAAGAAAAAGCGATTTGTGCAATCCGTATATGACTTTGTATTCGGGCCGGAACGTCCGAATTATGATCCGTTCGCCAATGAGAAGGAAGTTGCTTCCTGGCTTCGTGCGAATCGCGGAGTGCTGACAATGACGGAACTTGTAGCACTCGCCGGCTGGACTTATGACCAGGCATCTGAGCGCATGGGAGATTACCTGACGCGATTCAAAGGCGACGCCTCGATCACAGACGACGGCGTCCTCATTGGAGATTTCGAACGCATGCTCGCCACAGGGGATGCACAACTGGAAGGCGGCAAAATCGAGCTGTTCTGGGATGAGTACGAGGCTCCGTATGAAATGTCCGGAAACCCTTCGACGAGAAATCTTGCCATCATCGGCATCAACGCATTCAATCTCTTTTTTGCTTCCCTGATTCTGTTCTCGCCTGATTTCAACTTCCAGATCGAAGCCTTGTTGTATGAATTCGGCATCGGTACCGGCGTCGTGTACACGGCTCTCGGCGTGATGCCGGTACTCTTCTCAACGATCTTTTTCGCAGTGCCTTTGCTCCGCCTGCTTCCAACCAAGCGTCTGGAATCCGCCCGCAGCAAGCGCAATGAGCGCCGACGTGTGCTGCGCCACATTTTCCGGAGGAACGGAAACGCTGTAGCGCTGACCGAATTGCTGGAGGATGTGAATTCCGATGACAGCCGGAAATTTACCGCCCCGGAATTGCGACAGCTTGTCGAAGGAATGCTGCCGCTGTACGGCGGACGAAGCGATTTGGCGGAGGATGGCACGGTTCTCTATATTTTCGATCGTATCGCGCGCGAGGAAGCCGGCGCACTGGAAGTTCGGAGGCAGCGGTCTCCTGAGAATTTTCTGGGCGAGGTCATTTTCGATACCGAGGGTCCAAAAATCTAAGCTGGATTCCGCCGTCGTTTTCACTTATATTCCAAACGCTATCCACTGGCGACATATCAAACGCATCTGACCGGAATAGTTATTTCGGCTATTTGATGCAGGGCTTCCGGATATTACCTCCAATGCCATGACTTGTACAGGAGTGTCTTATGTACGAAAAAGAAGAACACCGATTGATCCGAAGTACTGTTCGGGAATTCGCTGAGCAGGAGATCAAACCGGCTGCACGCGAACTCGACGAGCAGGAGGATTTTTCCTACGACCTGACAAAGAAGATGGGAGAAATCGGACTGTTCGGTGTTGTGACGCCGGTGGAATATGGCGGACAGGGCATGGACTATCTTTCCTACATCATCGCGGTTGAAGAACTCGCCCGCGTCGATGGTTCTCAAGCCGCTACGGTAGCCGCGCACAACTCGCTTGGGATTGGACCGCTTGCGAACTTCGGGTCGGAAGAGCAGAAACTCAAATATATTCCGCCTCTGTGTACCGGAGAGGGACTCTGGGCCTTCGGACTCACCGAGCCGGATGCCGGATCGGATTCACGCGGAAGTAAAACGACGGCACGCCTGGTCGATAATCATTGGATCATCAACGGATCCAAGATTTTCATCACTAACGGTTCGACCGATATCACCCTCGGCGCGACAGTGCAGGCAGTGTCAGGTGAGGTCGATGGAAAAAAGGATTTTTCCACCATTATCGTGGATCAGAATACACCGGGCTTCACGGTTCGCACGATGAAGAAAAAGATGATGTGGCGCGCATCGAATACCTCCGAATTATATTTCGATGAGTGCTCGGTCCCTGAAGAAAATCTGCTCGGCTCAAGAGGCGAGGGGTCGAAAATCATGCTGAAAACTCTTGACGACGGACGATTGTCCATCGCGGCAATGGGGCTCGGTCTCGCGCAAGGCGCCTACGAAATGGCGGTGGAGTATGCGAAGTCACGCAGACAATTCGGCAAGCCGATTGCAAAGTTCCAGGCGATCGCTTTCAAGATTGCGGACATGGCGATGAAAATTGAACTGGCACGCAATCTTCTTTACAAGGCCTGCTGGCTAAAACAAAACCACCAACCCTTCGAAATGTACTCCGCGATGGCCAAGCTCTATTGCTCTGAAGTCGCGAAGGAAGTCGCGGATGAGGCTGTACAGATTCACGGCGGGTACGGCCTGATGAAGGAATACGATATCGAGCGATTCTATCGCGATCAGCGCCTGCTGCAGATCGGCGAGGGAACTTCCGAAATCCAGCGTCTTGTGATCTCAAGGTACTTGTTGGGATAAAGGAATCGAATGCTTCAATTTACTGTGATCGTGGAGAAAGGCATTGATGGTATCAGTGCTTCAATCCCGTCAATACGCGAATGCGCCACCTGGGCGAGGAACGAGGAAGAGGCGCTTTCGGCACTCGTCGACCGACTGGCCTACTTTATCGATCGCGAAAAGGGATTCAAACACGACATCGATTATATGCGCCGGGAAGATGAGACGACTTATTATAAGCTGATCGTGCGCGGGTGAGGACAGTAAGGGATCAACGTTCTTTCAACACATAGAAGTATCCGTCGTCGCAGCCGAAGGCTATCGTCCCCTGTGGACCAATGGCAGGCGTGGACTGAACGGCGTCGCCAGTATCATATCGCCAAAGGATGCTTCCGCTGGATGATATCGCAGACAATCTTCCATCGGGTGTACCGACATAGGTCGTCCCATAGACATCAACGGCAGGACTCCCTTCACCGCCGGATTGCGCAACTACCGCATCCCACAGAATCGCGCCTTCGCTATTCAGACGGAAAAGTTTTCCTTCGGATGTCATCACATGGATGAACCCGTCGCCTGTAACTGCCGGCGTCGTGATAATCGGACTATGCAGATCAGTACTCCAGGCAAGCACACCGTCAGGCCTGAGTGAATAAAACCAGCCAGCTTCATCGCCGATAAAAATGTGCCCGGTAGGACCCACCGTCGGACTCCCGCTGAACGGCGCAGTTGTGGAGAAGGTCCATGCGAGTTGCCCGTTCGATTTGACTGCGTAGAGAATGCGGTCCCGGCTGCCGATATAAGCCGTCGATTCGTCCATGGAAAGTGCAGGACTGCCTTCGATTTCGGCACCGGTGAGAACACGCCAGCGAACGGTCCCATCGGGTCTGAGACAATACACAGCAAAATCCTTTCCGCCTATGTAAATATTGCCGTCCTTATCCAAGGCGGCACTCGAACGGAGGATCGGGGCATTGACAGGTGTATTCCACTGCTTCACACCTGCCGCAGAGATGCGATAGATATTCGCGCTGCTGCTGGCGAATGCGAGACTGCCGTCG
The DNA here is from genome assembly GCA_049663345.1 of Bacteroidota bacterium. Taxonomy (GTDB): domain Bacteria; phylum Bacteroidota; class Ignavibacteria; order SZUA-365; family SZUA-365; genus SZUA-365. Next base: position 5,933 of record JBATDG010000005.1, on the reverse strand, counting down.
GAATGGATCGCGGGAGCATTCCGGATCCAGGCGAGCCCCGTATTGTAATTCCATTTCGAACTGCCGTCCGGATACACGGCACGAAGAAGAAAATCATCGCCACCGATGTAGGCGGTTCCCGCCGCATCGAAACATGCGCTGGAGCGAATGGGGGAGGAGGTTTTCATACGCCACGCCAGCTCCGGTATTGAGGGCCCTGAAAAAGGACTCTGCCCACTGTGCTGTGCGTTGCGCATGAACATCCACCAGTCGCCCCGACCGACAATTGCAGCGCCTTCAACAGTTATGACAAAGGGGGCAGACCAGTCCGAAATTCGTCCACCGCTGTTGGTGACTCGGCAGCGCATGCTGAACTTGCCGGCGGAAAAGAAGTGATGCGTGATTGTGAACCATAATCCGCTCTCAATTTCGGCATAGTGATCGGCCGGTCGTCCATCGCCCCAGTCGACTTCGTAGTTGAGCGACTTCTGCTCAGGGTCGTCTGCTACAACCAGAATTTCAACGCGTTCGTCTACTGAAGCGCTGTCCATCCCACGGATCACGCGCGGTGTCGACGGTGGCGAAGTGGGCTCGTTCGCATTGCAGCTGATCAGCAGCAGAAGCGGAACCAGAACGAGAGCAGCAGCGAAATTCTTCATTTCGTAATCTATCGAGCACAGGCAAAGAAAAAAAGGCATTCCCTACGGATAAAGAGAAAGCGGCCAAAGACCGCTTTAGTAACGCACAGGGAAAAGTCCGTGCTAGATTTCTATCACACTGTCCTTTACCGAAGGGACCGGTGGCGGGGTTGCGGGAGGGATGTGATGCGGCAGCTTCTGCGGGTATTCCTGTGGTGCCGGAATTATCAATGGCTCAAAACGTTCCTGCTTCGGCGCTTTCCGTGCCTGCTCGTTCTCCAGTTGTTCTTCGAGCAGGAGTTCTCTGCGTAGTTTATCAACCTCCTCATTCTTCAGGAACTTCTCGACTCCCGCCTCCCGCAGCACGCTGTCGATGCGGCTGCGCTGATCAGTTGGAACAAGTTCTTTCCAATCCAGCCTGCTGCCTTCTGGTGCGTTCTCGAGAAGATTATGCAGGTCAATGCGGATGTCCTCCAGATGCTCGCCAGTCTGGTCAATCGACGTATCAATTTCCACGGTAAACATCGATTTGGTGTCCGGGCCGACCGTAACGGTGACTCGCCGCGACCTGCCGCTGCCGAAGGCTGCTCGAAGCTGGTCCGGGCTCCGCAGCGGCAGCTGCTCATTCAACCGGCTGCTTTCACGCCTGAAAATGACAACCTCATGTCTGAGATTCTCAAATTCCTGTTCCAGCTCCCGCATAATCTCACCGCCGGAATCAATGGAGATGGAGATGGCATGTCCACCCTCGCTGGCTTCAATCGGCATAACGCGAACACCATGCGGCATTCCTGGCGGAGCGGGAATGGTGGGCTGGCCGCTGATGGCATAGCTCCTGGCGATATCCTGAACACGAACCTCAATGCGCGGCATCCGCTGCTCGACGATCTTCATCAAGCGCCGGAGACTATCCATATCCAGATTCAATCGCGTGATCGTATATCCGTCGTCATCGAGGATCACGAATTCTTCCGCTGCGCGGACAGTGCGGAAGCGCTCCATAAGCATCGCCGGATTGGAGGGCGGCGGCGGCATTGTCCGCTGGGAGACGAAGGTATACGGCGTGTTGCGTTTTTTGAGAAATTCATCAAACCGCTGCAGCTGATCCGGGTCGAGACTCGAGGCGATGCCTGAGAGAATAACCTTGTTGTACTTGCTGATGGCCGGGTCTATAGCGATCTGTCTGGCCTGGTTCATGAGCACTGCGGCCTCGATCTTCCGCTGGGCATAGAGAAAGAGCGTGTCGAACACCTTGCGCTGCAGATCGGTAGGCTGAATTTCGCGGTAGAGTTCGTGAATGGTGGTCAATGGCTGAGACTGGTCGGTGTTGCTCGCGAGCTGTACCTGGTATCCGCGTTCAGCGTTTTCATCGACGCGGAGGAGGGTACCATCCTTCTCATCAAGCGGAAGCGTACCGAACATGGCGAATTGTAGCACCTGGTCCTTATCAGTTCGCTGGAACAGCGGCATAATCCAGCCCTTCAGAATAGAATCTTCGTATGCGATCTGCATCTGAGATCCTGTGTTTCCTACGTACCGGAGAATCTGATCGCGCTGGAACCAGGCGAAAGCCAGCGCAGCGATAATCAGCATCGCGAAAGCTCCGGTCATCGCGGGCATGGAGCGCCGCGGGAGGGGAGCACCGGCAGGTTGACGGTCGTTCTCCTGCTTGATGCGGTTTATTGTTCTTTCAATGAGAAAGGTATTCGCCGGAAGCGGCTCCCGCGAGGCGAGAAGTGCGCGCATTCTGCGCAGCTCTTCGAATTCGCGGCGAACATGTTCGTCCTGCGCGATGCGTCGCTCCAGTTCTTCACGCTGACGCATGTCGAGACGATCGTCCAGGTAGAGAGTCAACAGCTGAGAGATATGCGAAGATTTATTTCCAATCATGACTTTATGCCTCAAGCAGAGGTTTCAGGTAAATGCGGAGCAAATTGCGTCCTCGCGACAACCGCGACTTGACCGTGCCCATTTCACATCGCATAACATCCGCCATTTCTTCATACGATAGTCCTTCCACGTCTTTGAGAATGACGGGTATGCGGAATTTCTCAGGAAGTGACTGCAGACCGCGATCGATCAGTTCACGCGTTTCGGTTTCCCTGGGCTCAACGGATGTTTTCATTGTTACTTCCTTGTCTCGCGAGTCCAACAACGAATGTAGCGAAACGAAGCGGCGCAATTTCCGCTTGCGAATCTCGTCACGGCAGTGATTGACGGCGATGCGGTACAGCCATGTTGAGAAAGCGGCATCGAATCGGAATTGCGCCAAAGCACGATAGACCTTGATAAATACGTCCTGAGTCAGATCGTCAATCAGTTCCGCAGAATGAAATATCGAGAAGATGAGGTTGCGCACCCTTTCGGAATGGCGCTCCATCAACAGCCGGAAGGCATGTTCATCGCCCGCTTGAAACCGGGTGATCAGAATATCGTCGCCCATGTCTTCAACGCGGAGTATTGTTGTCTGTGCGGTCGGGGTTCCGGTCATACCTTTTGGCATTTACTCGAATCAGCAGTTTAGACGAAGAGATTTTGGGGATGTTCCCCTGAGGGACTGAGGCTTCGCAAAGGCAGGAAACTCATAATTTAGAAAGATCTCTTATTCACGGATAGGCAATTCTACGGGTATTTCGTAGAATTGTGCACTCGTACCTATATTACTGGATATGCCGACACTCGCCCCTTATATTGATCTTCACACACATCGCCACAGACAGGATCCTGAGGTGCTCTCAGTAGTCAGCCTGGCGGTTGAGCAAACGCTGTTTCAGCCGGTGTTTCCCCGTTATTGCAGCGTGGGGCGGCATCCCTGGCAGGCGGGTACCCCCTGGACCGAAGAGAACAGCAGCATTCTGGAGAACGCTCTGATGCATGATGAATGTGTCGCTATCGGGGAAGTGGGACTCGACCGCGCGCAGGGTCCCGATTTGGGACTGCAGCGATCTGTACTGATCGAGCAGCTCGATGTGGCTGTCGCACGCGATCTTCCGGTAATTCTGCATTGCGTTCGTGCGCATGCCGATCTCATGCAGCTGCGGAAGCAAAGAGGCGACAGCAACCCGTGGATCATACACGGCTTTACCGGCCATGGAGAACTTGCAGGACAGCTTCTGCGCCAGGGGTTCATGCTGTCTTTCGGTGAGGCGCTGCTTTTTACCGGCGCAAAAGTACGCGAAGCACTCACGCATGTCCCTATGGACAGGCTGTTCTTCGAAACGGATGAGGGCCGCACGGATGTCCAGGTGATTTACCGCACCGCGGCTGACGTTCTGGGTGTTCCGCTGCGGCGGCTGCGAGCCGTGGTGTATGAAAATTTCAAAAGTTGTTTCGGAGTGGAAGCGTGAATACACCTCAATGGCTCGAGCGAACGGTCCTCCTGCTGGGCGAAGAACCAGTCGAACGCGCGCAAAAATCGCATGTACTTGTCGCCGGCCTTGGCGGCGTCGGAGCGTATGCAGCGGAGATGATATGCCGGGGCGGTGTCGGACGGATGACCATCATCGACGGAGATACGGTGCATCCGACCAATCGGAACCGGCAGCTGCCCGCACTGCGGAGTACGGAGGGATTGAGAAAGGCCGATGTTGTGGCTGGGCGTCTCCACGATATCAATCCGGATCTTGAGCTGGATGTGATCGACGAATACATCAAGGATGAACGTCTCGAAGAAATTCTTGCGAGAAAATATGACTATGTCGTCGATGCGATTGACACTCTTTCTCCGAAAATATTTCTGATCTACAACGCCGTGCGCAATGGAATTCCGATTGTCAGTTCGCTCGGTGCCGGCGGGAAAGTGGATCCGATGCAGGTGCGCATCGACGATATTTCACGCTCGCATCATTGCCGTCTCGGAAAAATATTGCGCAAACGCCTTCACCGTCTGGGAATTCGCGAAGGAGTGACGGTCGTGTATTCGGCTGAGGAAGTCAGGAAGGAAAGCACCCGGGCAGTGGAGGATGAACAGAACAAGAAAACGGTCGTGGGCACGATTTCGTACATGCCGCCGATTTTCGGCTGCTGCTGCGCTTCCGTCGTGTTGAGAAATCTCATGGCTGGTTCAGCGAGGCTAGCCGCCGATGATCATGCGGCGGGAGAGCCGGTGAAAACGATAGGCGAATGAAATTGCCGCTGCGGTGAGCCCTGCCACGAATCCCAGCCACACGCCGTTCACGCCCCATCCAACGACGAATGCCAGCATATAACTGGTTGGAATTCCGATACCCCAGTAGGAAACGATCGCGATGACCATCGGCACAGTGACGTCGGTCAGACCCCGGAGAATGCCATGTCCCACGACCTGCATGCCATCCGAAAGCTGAAACAACGCGGCGAGAATCAGGAGCTGTGCCGCGATATGCACGACGGCGGGATCGCTTATAAAGAGCTTGGGGAGTGCATCGCGGAAAATGATAAAGATCAGGGCTGCTAGTCCCATCAAGGATACTCCCATGATAATGGCAGAGAAACCAGCCCTGCGGACCTCCAGCCCGTCGCCGCGTCCGACGGCTGTGCCTACGCGGATGGTGGCAGCGTTTGAAATACCCAAGGTGATCATGAAGCTGACGGAGGCGAGGCTCAGGGCGATCTGATGCGCGGCGAGCGCCGTCGCGCCAATCCAGCCGATCATGATCGCGGAGAAGGAAAATGATCCAGCTTCGAATACGTATTGGATGCCGCTCGGCAGGCCGATGCGCAGAATGCGCGCGATGATTGGCCGGTTGAAACTGCGGAATTGCAGCAGGGGGTGATAGCGCCGGAAGCGCGGGGATCTGAGCACATAAGCAGCGAGGACTATTGCAGAAAATATTTCGACGATCAGACTGCTGAAGCCAGCTCCCTGCAAGCCGAGAGCGGGCATTCCGAGATTCCCGGAAATCAGTACCCAGTTTCCGAAGACATTCACCCCGTTTGCAAGAATGATGATCACCATCGCGGGTTTGGTGAACGAGAGTCCCTCGATGAAATTTCGGAAAGAAAAAAAGATAGCCATGGGCAGAAAACTGAAGCCCATGATGCGGAGATACGGCGCCGCGAGTGCGACCACTTCTGGCAGCTGCCCCATCATTGCCAGTGAATCGGAAATAAGGAGCGTGAAAAGAACGAGCAGAGCACCCATTGCTATGTTGACCAGTAGTCCCTGCCGAAAGACTATGCCCGCCTCCTCATGATCGTTTTTACCAGCTGAGATTGCGGTTAAAGGAGTGATCGCATTGCAGACGCCAACGATAAACACCAACACGAGCACAAAGATGCTATGACCGAGCGCGGCGGCAGCAAGTGGGACCTCTCCCAAACGGCCGACCATAAGAC
>JBATDG010000004.1:0-11131 GCA_049663345.1 Bacteroidota bacterium | reverse complement strand
GCCACCAACAGGAATACCAGAAGGATCAATCGTGTGTGTTTCATTATTCAGCTCCTTTACTTGACAATCGTCAGTGTGCGGGAAACGATACCGGCCGGGGTTTCGAGACGGTAGCTGTACACGCCTGCCGGCAGTACATTCCCGTTGTCGTCACGACCGTCCCAGGCTGCGAGCTTCGTGCCCACTGCCTGTGCGTCATCGACCAGCGTGCGGACCTCACGGCCCAGCAGATCGAAGACCGCGAGATGTACGCTGCCCTCTTCGCTCAGCGTATATGGAATATACGTGCGGGTGGAGATGCGGAACGGGTTCGGATAATTGCTGCCCAGCGTCTGCGATTCCGCGATCGCGGGCTGTACCGCTGCGCGCAGCTTGAGCGTGCGTGTTCCGGCCGCATCCACAACCATGTTTTCGCCTACCGCACCTGTGAAGGTGTAAAGCAGCTGATCCTTCTCGTCGCGTACTTCAAGTCGTACACGCGGTGATGCGATCTGCATCGAGATCACGAGCCGTCCGTCGCCCCGGAGCTGCACGAGATTCTCGCCGCTGAAGATGAACGACGATCCTTCGCCCGTACGCACGTCGAGCACACCCGAAGGCGGCAGAGCAGGCAGGGAAAGCACTTCGCGTTCAGTCTGCGGCAGGTTGGTACCAGTCACGTACAGCGAACGAGTCGCACCCTTTGAATCCTCAATAGTGAGGAAAGAAGCGATGTCGAGTTTGTTCACCGCCTTGCTGTATCCGGTTTCTGTTCCGCCGCCGGTGACGCCGCTGAGCGTCATCTTCAGCTTGGTGCCCGGATCCACGCGGACCCAGTAGCCCTTCGCCGGTTCGATGCTTGTAGGGATGATATAACCCATCGAAGGATCCCAACCGAAGATGGCTTTGAGTCCACCGGCAGGAGTAACCTGCACGGCGGGAAGAAGAATGCTCTTGAACATCGAGCCGATCATATTCCAGCCGTAGCCGGCGGGTTCGCCGATGCCGTTGAGAGTCAGCCATTCGTAGCTGGGCTGCGAAAGACCGATGAGTATGGCTTTGAGCGATTTTGCTTTGAGCCAGTAGCCGCGGCCGAATTCCATCAAAGGAGCAGGGACGTAGCTCCCGATCTCCGTATCGAATCCATACAGCTTCATACCCGGATCATTAAAGAGCACGTCGGTCTTCGGATCCTCAAGCAGCAGCGGTGTGGAAACCATTTCCCAGTCGCCGCTGGATGTGAAGATAAAGCGCTCCGGATCTCCGTTACCCGTGGGAATGGGTGGCGGAATCAGAACCTTGATGGTATCGGGCTTCTGGTCGTTGTCGTCGTTGTTTTCGTTGACAATCTCGATCTGACGGCCGGGATTGTTGTTGCCGGGATCGCCGCAAAGACGGACGATCAGAAGTGAATCCATCTGCGTGAAGCCTCTCAGCTGCATAGGCATCACCGAACCGTCTCCCATCTTCTCCTGGAAGCGCAGGAAGTAGGGATTGTAGTACGGAAGGATTTCACCGGTCGAGCGTTCGGTCAGGCGAAGCTTGAGTTCGACGCAGGGCCAGTCGCGATTGTTCACGTCCAAAGGCGTTACCACAATCTCGTTTTCTTTTGTCGGTTCGGGACAGGCCGCTTCCTTCACTTCGATCGTGAAGATGTACGTGCCTTCGTCGACAAACTTGAAGCTCGACACGGTACGCATATTGAACGAGCCCGTAGTGCCCTGCACTTTCAGTGTGTAGGTCGCGTTCGGTGAAGCCGCTGGCGGATTCCATGTCATGTTGACCGGGGCGGTGCCGCCTGTCTGTACGCGGCCCTGGAAAGTATGCGAGCTCTTGATGGCACGGAGATCCGTCGGACTCCCCTGCGAACCGGTAATGTTGATCCAGCGGATATCGAGAGCCGTGGGAGGCGGAATCGGCGGCAGATCGGTCTGGCCTGCCTCGATGCCGTCGCCTGCGCCGGTCGCCATGCCGTAGTCCAGCTTCACGTCATTCTGCCGCGCATTGCGAAGCAGGAGATCGTGACGCCACGCGGTCATGGGTTCGGGTTGACAGGGCAGCGGACGGTAATGAGCGATCAGCTTCTTGCTGCGCCAGAGAGTAACCGGCATCGGATTTGTCGTGCCTGTAGTATCGCCGCCCCAACCAACGAAGACGAACCCCGTCGGCGGCTTAGCTTCTGCTGACATTACTGTTCCCACTGGTCCGCTGCTGCGAAGCTCGAATGGTCCTGTCGGACCCTCCGGATAAATAATCACAAGCTCGGCGGTTGCAGGACTGATAGGCTGAATGATCGGATAGACCTCATATTCGCCAGCCGGTGTATTCGGACCGATATTGATCGGCGACGGGTTGTTCGGCAGGTCGCCAAAGCCTCCGCCGAAACCGAGGAAGGAGAATCCCGGCGGCGTCTGATAGTACATATCGAACATCGTGGGCGTGGCCCGGCTGAGTCCTTGATTGAACAGCGCAAATTTCGGATGCGGCTTCATGATGATTTCACCCGGGAAGGGCTTGACAACAAGCAGCTTCACGCAGTTGAAGCAGGGAACCTGCAGCTGTGGTGTGGACTGCGTCCGTTCTACTGTCATCTCATATTCGCCAAAGCCGAAATAGCCGCCCGTGCGGTTAACAAAGTCATAGCTGATCGTCTGACTCATATCCGATTCCACCTTGATCAGATACTCGCCATCGCTACTGAGGTTAAGCGTGTAGACGCCTCCGCTCGAGTATGCATTGATGTGTGTTGAGGTACCTGCACGCTGGGCACGAAGAAGCGGTTTGAAATTCGAACCGTCCTTCACGCGAAGCTTGAGCGTCAGCCGCTCTCCAAAAAGCGCACTGCTGACATTGATCACGGTGACGCGATAGTAATCGTTGATGGGAATGAACCAGCTGAACTCGCCAGCGATTCCTGTAACTGGAATTGCGCCCTCAAGCGTATAAGGCGTCATCCCGGGACCCGATGAAGTAAGGACCTTCGGACTCGCCAGGCTGTTGGGTTCGTTGCTGTCATAGCAGTAAACCGTATCCACCGGCGCGGCGGGACGCGTGGTAATCGAGGCGATCGAAGACGGCGTTCCGCGGTTTGTATTGAATTCACCAACGATGCGGAAACGGTAAAGCTTGCTCGTTGTAACATTCGTTGAACCGGTTCCCGTTGCATTGGGAACAGCATATACCATCACGCCTGTCCACTGTCCGATAGGCACGTTGAACGGACCGAGCGGAATATGTCCGCTTCCAAGGGGTTTCCAGTTATTTGTGGAGGCCTCGTATTCGATGATGGTACTCGCATCACTCATATTATATTTGTTCCGCCATTTCAATGCGATACCCGGCCCCGGCGAAGCGCTCGTACCGATCGGGCAAAGCTGTGCCTCAAGCGTCGCGTTCACTGTAAAAATGTCAGGCGGGCTGTTCGTGAATACCGCTTTGATATCCTTCACTGGATTGGCAAACGTTGACGAGTAGGCATAAGAGGGTAGTGTGTTTGCGTAGTAATCGATATTTGTCGGCGCCCCGCTGTTGCGCGTTATTTCCCAGTGGTCAAAATACCAGGTCACACCGCTCTTCACGACATTCGCCGGCACCTCGACGCTGAGGCAGTAATCGAAGTCAACTGCGATGCCCATGGGTGTCGTATTGATTTGAGTGCGGATATTGTCGCAGTTCTTGAAAGTCATGCTTATCCCGGTCGGAGAACTGCTGTATATGCGGACGGGAGCCGTCTGGGCGACAGTGACAACACCGGCGTGAACAGGAGTCGCCATACTGTTGCCGCCGATGTAATTCTCCACCATGATGCCATCCCAGCCGCGCATATTGAAACCGGGCCGACCGTATGCGGCGTGCGTGGTCTGACAGTTGATGTTGGCGAGACCCCGGTACGACCAACCGCAGTTGTCGTTGCGGTACTCATCGGGATTACCCCAGAGGTGGCCGATTTCGTGTGCGATCACGTTTCGTCTGGGAAGTGCGAATGGGTCTAGCTCGCACTGCCAGTATTGCGTATCCAGAGCGAAATAGAGTCCCTCCCTGTCGCCGTTATTCCACGAGAGGACAGAGGCATGAGGCCAGATCCCTTCGCTGCCGGAAGGTTTGTAGGCAATAAAGCCGCAGATTGCTTCGTCTGATCCGAAAGCGGCGCGGATTTTGCCGTCGTACCACCAGCACCACTCAGCGCCGGCACCGATATCGGCCCAAGACGGCGGAGAATCCGCTCCGGAGGGGGTAGCCAGACGCGCAACCACCGTGGGAATAAATGAATCCTCGCCCACGGTTACCGGCTCGCCATTGATTTGCGTAACCGTGCCGTACGGAGAATACAAACGCCAGTAGGTTGTTATGGTCTTGCCGTAGCGCGCTGCGAAACTGACCCAGTAATTCATGCCAGCGATGTAGAAGTTGCGGTAGCGGGTGTACACTGTCGCATCCCAATTCCAGGTACCCGACCCCGACTGGCTCTCAAGGAAAAAGCTGCTGTGAACTACATAGCCTTTAAGCGTTGTCTTGCGCAGGAACGGATCTTCTTCTCCACCGATCGCGGGCATGCCGTCGGTGATAATACGATCGGGCGCCTGGTGTGTCTCAAGTAAGCTCGTGCATTCTTTCCGATCCATCGTCGGCATTAACGCTTCGACCTCTTTTTCGCGCTCGGCAATGCGAAGCTTGTCGGCTTCAGTCAGCGGTCGTTTGATGAAATCGAGGTACTCGACGATCGCCAGATCTGCATCGTTTTCCTTGGCATCGAGGAGGTCGCCGCTTCGATTTCGGTCAAATTCGGCGCTGGAGTAGGAAATTGATAACACGTTCATTCCTCCGACGGCGGTCTCCAGCCGGGTCGCTGCGACCGCTGCTTTCGCTGCGGGAGGAACCCAAGCGAGCATGCGTCCGGGAGACGTGATAATCGTGACCAATGCACCATTGCGCGTGAGCGCATTGCGCATTTCTATTGCGGTCGCCACATCGGTACAGTTTGTTTCGATCACAGCGAGATTCTCGTTGTGTGCATCGAGACCGTATGTGGCGGCATCAGGCGGGACATACCCGGGCTGCGGAACCTGCGCGAACGCACTCGCAGCGGCCAGGATCAATGTGATCAGGGAAACCTGAACACGTATCCATCGCTTCATGACTGCTCCTTTTTGAACATGAATGGAATGTTGAATCCGTATATGTTTTTGATGGGTTTTGCGTTATTACTCTCAGATGAGGTGCACGTGACGACAATGCACGGGTTCGCATTCGAACTGTACCCGGGAACCAGAGACAGTCGATGGGTATTTTCGTGTACCGTATGTGAGAGATTGAAGTGCTAGTATAATCAATCGGACAAATCTTGTCAAGCATTCCACAACTTCATTTCTATTTCCTGGCTGGATTTTCCTATCTTTTGATGAATTTTCATCCATGGCGGGAAATGACAGAAATAAAAAAAGATCAGATGGATAATATTTCTTTTCGGGGTAAGCGAAATGAGAGTGAAATTCGCGCCGCACTCCGAAATCTTATGAATGACGGACTCCGTTTCGACGAAACGGAATTCATTATGGCAGGGCCCGAACTTCTGTCGCTGAGCTTTGAAATCACGCGGCTTTACAATATCCCCTGCACTTTCGATCCCGGTGTCCCGCTGCATTACAGCAAGGCGGCCCGAACAGTCAATTCCTGGCTCCGCTGGCTGGCTGACGATTACGGCGCGCAGCACCTGATCCGTATGATGTACGATGGAATTCCTGCGCCGCAGGAGGTCCGATTCCAGGGTGAGCGAGGAGGACGGCTTCAGATGGCCGCCCTGCTCAGGCGTGCAGGCATCGAACGCGGAAGGGATCAGCTCCTGCCTGCTGTGGACAGGTACATCGTGCAATTGAAAGCTGCCGAATCCACAGCAAGCTCGCAGAGAAGCGTGCTGCAGGCGCTGGCGAACCGCGGATGGCTGGAGTTGCTGCTTGACATCACACCGCTTCGGCAAGCGGACGGCCTCTATTCCCTGCATGAGATCGCTGCAGCGGCGGAAGCGCTCGTATTGAAACTCTGCCGCGATGCCTATCCCGGCGAAGCGCTCGCTCTTACGCAGCTAGCAGAGCTGATGACGGAAATTCAGCAGCGGACGGATATACGCATATCTGCGCAGGACGCAGCGGAAAGCATTCTGAAAAGGATTCGGAAAACCTATTATCCGATGGTGCTGCAGTCCCCCGGCAGCGATGCGCTTCCCACGATCGATCCCCTTCCCGGACATCTTCACGTCTCCCTCCCCGACAATGGCGGCCGCAGCGGAAGGAAGAAAACCTTCCTCCTCGGCTTCGATGCAGGTTTCTATACGGATCCACAGCTGAAGGCAATGCTGCAGCGCTGCCGCGGCGAAGTACTTCGTCTGGAGGGAGAAAGCATCGCTCTGCCACCGCTTTCTCTCGCCGAATGGTGGCTGAGCAGCAGCGAGTCAGGTGATACGAAACAGCTGCGGGAGGCGCTCAATTCCTGGTATCCGCTGCACCGCGCAGGCATGGAGTCCGGGACAGACAATGCAGCCGAGATAGTTCAATCACTCGGGCTGAAGGAGCCTCCGCCATGGAAAACGAACGCGCTTGCCGGGACCGACAAGATTAAAAATCCGATAGAGCATAAATCACCTGCAATTCCGGAACTGCTGCAGCTGATGGATATTCTCCGCGCGCTGACCGATCCGGAAAATCCGCTTCCCGTAGTAGCCTTTTTGTGTGGCCCACTCTGCGGCGCCGATGTGGACTCGCTTCTCGCCTACCAGCGCGCAGGGGGAGAATTCGCGTTCAACACTCGCGCCATTCCCGGCACCGATGAGCGCATTGCACGCGGACTGCAGTTCCTCAAAGACACAGTGCGCCTTGTGCGTTCGAATCCTCCGGGAACCGTAATTGCCAGCGTCATCGAACGCCTTGCGCTGCATGCGGTCATCGCGGTCTCCCCGAGCGGCCGGCGCGGAGTCGAAGCCCTGCGGAACCTGCTCGCGCTGGTTCAGCACTGGTCTGCCACCGGACATTCCATCCCCGAAATCGTTATGATGCTGGAAGAAAGCGAGTTCATTGCCGCTCCCCTTTCCTCCCTTGAACAAAGTTCAGACAATGCCGGCCGATCCTCCGATCAGGAAGGAGACTCCCCCCACGAGCTCAACCCGCTTTCCGCAGTCGAATTGGCTGCTGCAGCGACGGCGGCGGAAGCGGAAATCCTTTCCCGCTTTGAACACGCCTCCCTGATCAGCGAAGCTTGACGAAGCGAACGGACAGCGGCACATCCGCGAACGCTACAACGGCGAAGTACTGTCCATCTGGAAGCCCGCTCAGGGAAAGGCGCAGAATTCCATCAATCCCCGAGACACTATCACTGCGGAGCATTTCCCTGCCGAACATGTCGTAGATAACGATCCCTTTTGCCTGTGTACCCTCTGGAAGGCGGACCTGCAGCAGATCCCCCACGGGATGCGGATACACGCTGATGCTTCCTGCCAGCGGCGGCTCGTCGATCGATGACGTTCTTACATACACATGCAGCGGCACTCGCCGGCTGCGGCAGGATTCCTCCGAATTCGCAACATACACGGTTGTATCGCGCAACAGGGTAGTGAGCAGCAGCCTGTCGCCAGCATGCAGCACGCCGCCGGAGGTGGAATCGGCAAACCATTCGAGAGTCCCGCTTTCCGCAGAGGCCGTGAGCTCGACGTCGCCGCCGGGCACGACCGCGGTATCGCGCACTTCCGGTTCGGGAGCCAGCACACGAACGGCAATCGGGCCGCGTGCGCTTGTGCATTCTCCAACAGTCAGGTCGGCCCAGTAATCGCGGGAACGCGAAAGCGGTGGCGTCGTCAGCCGCGTACCGATTCCGACAGGGACACTGCTCGCTTCGCTCTCATACCACCTCACAACACCTTCGGTATTTCCGGCGATAAGCAGTGCAGGGTTGCCGCTGCAGATCACGATATCGTTGGAGGAAAGAGCGAAGAGCTCCCTTCCAACTGTTTTTTCGAAGGCGGAGAAAAACAGTCCGTCTGAAAACGGAGTCAGGTCCGTGGGACCGCCGCCCTGTCCGCTTCCGGTATCAATATCGGCGACAAGATGGGTGCCCGCCTCAGTGCCGTCGCTGCGCCAGAGTTCGGCGCCATGCCGGCCATCATTAGCGGAAAAATAAAGCAATCCGTTCCATTCGGTGAGTGCACCAATGCCGGAGGACGCGGCCGGGTTGATGTCGCGCACACGCCGCGGAGCCCCAGCGCCCTTCGGATCCAGAGCCCAGAGCTCATTGCCGCTGCCATCGTTTGCCACACAATACACCTCATCCCGAAACGCCGTGAAATGCGAAGGGAAGGAACCGTTATCGGCACGAATCTCGGCGAGCCTCCTTGTCCCTTCGGGAGTGCCATCCGAAACATACGGCTCGTAATTCGTCGCACCATCAACGGCGTAAAAGTAGAGCGAACCGTACAGCGCCGTAAGTTCGCCCACCTGGCTGGAGGCGGGACCCCGGTTGATATCGCTGACGCGCCTGCAGAGTTCATCGGTGCCGTCGGTCACCCAGAGCTCGCGGCCATATTCTTCATTGGCCGCAGAAAAATAGAGCCGTCCATCCGAAATAGTGAAGCCCTCCGGGTCGCTCCCATTGCTCCCGGGCCAGATGTCGAGAATGATATGGGTATTCGCCGCCGTACCATCGGTAAACCAGATCTCAGTACCGTGCAGCGAATCGCCCCCGCGAAACACCACGCCATCATGAAATGGTGTGAATGAGAATGCGCCGAAGGCGCCGTGTTCGGGCATCGCTGCGATCATCTGCGTTCCGGCGGTGCTGCCGTCCGTGCGCCAGAGTTCAGCATAGTTGGAGCCATCGTTGAGCATAAAGATTGCGTAGCCGCCCGCATCGGTGAGCCAGAAATTGCTGAAGCCCTCCCGGGGAGAAAAGACCATCAGCTCGGTGACCGTTCCGCTTCGGGGATCGGCGCGCCAGAGGGAAGGACCGCTCGCACGGTCATTCATGCCGTACAGCACCGCATTCCCGAATTTCACAAGACTGACGATGCTTGCCTGTGACTCGCCTCCCTGCGCAGCAGCGAGCAGCCGCGCTCCGGTGGGACTGCCGTCCGTGACCCAAAGTCCGTTTTGTGCAACGAATACAAGTAAATCGTCCACAACCAGGAAATTCCGCGGCGAGCTTGATCCGACGGTATCTATATCCTGCACGAGCCGGACGCCGTCGGTGATGACACCGGACGGTGGATTGATGCTCACGATAACCCGGGCTCGCGGTCCTGTGCATGAATCCACAGCCTCGACATACCAGGCGCGCGCGGAGATCAGCGGCGGGGTCTGGAAATCCGGACCAAACCCGACCGGAGTGCCGCCCACAGGCATGTCAAACCAGGCAAGCATGCCGATTGGAGTTCCCGCATGCAGCGTGACGCTGCTGCCGGAACAGACAGCGGTATCGGCGACAAGCGGCTCTTCTATCATACAGCAGACATAGCTCGAAACGAGTGCAATGTCCCGGACACGCGCAAACTGCATCGGAGTGAGGCTGTCGACGCATGCCGAATTCGAATACGACATGATATTGTCGGTCAGTGGGTGATACTCCATACCGCTCGCGTCGCGGGCAGAACCGACGTACCTGCAGCTTCCGTCCACCACTCCGAGTAGATTCGGGTCCGCGGGCGTATCGCAAAAACGGTCCCCGGCAGTGCCGCAGTTGCTTCCGTCGGCAAGCTCGTCGGTGGTGCCGCTGTTGGTGTAGCCGTGCGTATGCGGGAGTCCCATAACGTGGCCCAGTTCATGAGAAAGTATGTTCTCCAGCGTCCGGTTGCAGTTGAGGTTGATGAACACATAGCTGCCGGAAGCATAGCCGCATCCGTCTGCCTGACGGAACATGGCCACGTTCACCGCACGGCGGTTCTGCACCGGGTTCGTTCCCTCCTGAAAAAGCTGCGTCGCTCCGCATTTCACAAACCGCACTTTCGCGGCAGCATACCACCGATTCGTCGCAGCGATAGCCTCCGCGAGCCGCGTATCCGTCAGCACCGGACTCCCACCCTTAAGCTGGACATGAAACATCACGGGAACATCAACCACCCCGGTATCAGCCATCGCCCGCCGTTCACCGGCGTGCGCGGCGGCGAGCGCGTCGAAGTGATCCATGAACGCAGCATCGGTCACCGTTTCACAGAATTGCGCGTGACAGGAAAAGGGCAGAAGAAAGAGAATGACCAGCCGTAAAATGGGCTTTAGGGACATGCGAATCAGAAGCTCGGCTTCGCGTCGGTGCCGAAATCGAGCAGTTCAGTGACCGCGCCGTTGTCCTTTGACACTGAGCGTACCAAACCGCTGAGAGGCACCTTCGGATGGAGATACGATTCTGATTCATAGTCGCCGAAAAAGGTTTCTACCTTTGAGATCGCCTTCGTGCAGCCATTGAAGGTACCAGCCGGCACTCCCACCGTCGCCATTCCCAATTCAGGCGAAAACTGCATCGCGATTCCGGTCAGCGCCTTCGAGTACGAGCCCTTGACGAGGGAAAGAGTCATGCCGTCCAGCGTCTGTACTTTGCCGTCTTTGTCGCGAAGCTTGATCCATTTGATATCCAAGTCATCAGTATTCAGCGTCTGCTGCACCTTCTCCATGCCGCTGACAGCCATCTGCGTCATTGTTTCTTCCGAAGGAGTAAGGCTGGTTGTCTCCATGATCCAGGCGTCGCCATCCTTGCCGACGAGCGCTGTGCGATGAATCATATGGTTATCTCCGTCGGTAGTGCCCAGCACCAGATACTGTCCCACCGCAAAAGGCATGGGCTTTTCGAACATCCCGCCGGCGTCATAGGCGGTGGTTGATTTTTTATTGAACGAACCGGCGATGCGGTTCTGGAGAATCGGATTGACCGATGCCCCGCAGGCACTGAGCAACAACAGTGCAGTGAGAATGCCAAGAATTCGAGTACTCATAGTAACCTCCTGTATCGCATAAAACTCGGGCCCAAGCACTTCTTGCGCCTGTGCCGGGCTTTGCTTCCGAAAATCGTGTTAAGACATCGCAAGTTGCAGACGCGTCAACTAAAATGCAATGCCTGAGTAAATTGCGCCGGATGAGGCTGCGCCGGATGAGGCTGCGCCGGATGAGGCTGCGCCGGATGAGGC
>JBATDG010000003.1:0-8254 GCA_049663345.1 Bacteroidota bacterium | reverse complement strand
GAATCCAGAGTTCTTCTTGCTGGGGGCGGGTTTGTTTCTTGAACATAATTCTGAATTTGTGGTTATTTACTACCACACAAGATACTTAATTCCGGATATACTTCAAACTGAATACTTCAACAGTCTGATAAGGCGAATAATACGAAATCCGGCGGAATTCTGCAGTGAGCACTATTCCTATGATCACATCAAATTCTTTATTACTTTCAGTTTACTGTCACAACGCACTGATTCATCAGGGATTCGTGAAAATCTTCCTGCTTTCTGAGCGGTTGTGACTTGGAAACCAGATTGAAAAATCTGATATTTCAACGATAATTTTCATCACAGGTGTGAATGCGGAATTTGTGAACGTCTTTTCCCCCTCTAGTGAATATCCCCTATCGATTCGAGAGACATCGCAGACTTGCGGTATACGCGAGACGCGGAATGCACCTGGCGCAGTCGAAATCGCGTCTGGCGTAACGCTTTCCACAAATTCGTGTCTATCGAAGCAGTACGACCAACGTCTTCCCTTGAATTGCGGAAACATTAGGCTGCATTTTTCTCTAAATCTCGCGCACACCCTTTGATCTATACTTTATGAAATTGAGCTTTACGAATTTCTATAGCTTTTAACCCATTGGAGGCTCGTATGCAAAAAAAGCTACTGCTAGTTCTGCTTCCATTGCTGCTTTTACCAGCGCTTGCATCTGCGCAGATTGGTAAAGTGTCCGGCAAGATCACGGATCTCGAAACTGGAGAACCGTTGATTCAAGCGAACGTGATTATCAACGCCGGCGGCGACACTCGCGGCGCCGCAACGGACGCCAACGGCGGCTACGTTGTTCTCAACGTGCCCATTGGTAAGGTGACCATCACCGTCAAGTACATTGGCTACAAGACCATGACGATCGAAAACGTCCTTGTACGGTCCAATGAAACAACGGACAAGGACGTGCAAATGCCGTCCGATACCTACAAGATGGATGATGTAGTTATCGTTGCGACAAAGCCGCTCGTCGACAAGAACGTGACGAACAGCAAGCAGACGGTGACGCAGGAGGATATTGAAAATCTTCCGGTGCGCGGTGTGGAGGGAATCACAGCCCTGCAGGCTGGCGTTGTCGCGTCAGGTGACGGGCTTCATGTCCGCGGCAGTCGTGCCGACGGTACCAGCTACGTTGTCAACGGCATGCCGGTGAATAATCCATTGTATGGCGGACGTTCGCTATCCGTTATCAGCAATGCCATCGCAGAGCAGAGCCTTCAATCCGGCGGATACTCCGCTGAATTCGGCGGCGCTAACGGTGGACTGGTCTCTTCGACCACACGTACCGGCGGACGAAAAATCCGTGTTGAATTTGAGGGATACACGGACAACTATCCGTGGGCCGATTATGGCGAGCGCACGCTCGGTACATACAAAAGCGGTCAGAGCACGTATATCCTTACCGCTGGCGGTCCGCTCTTCGGTCCGGTGAAGTTTTTCATCGCTGGACAGAATGGTTTCGCTCGCACGGGCAGTTCCGGCTGGCGCGAGGACTACGACCTGACAACCAAGTACGATCCTCTCCTCCGCGAGACCGATGCTCATAAGCTGCTTTCTCCCGAAGAACAGGCAAAGGTCGGTATTTTTGATCCCCGTCTGGGTTCATCCGCACAGAAAGTCGATTACCGTTTCCCGGGCGGATACTTCCTCAATAATGCCAGTCAGAGCTACACTCTCAACGGCAACCTGTCTTTTGAGTTTAACCCCATCAACATTCGTCTCGATGGTTCGTACTCGACCAGCGAGAGCCGTGATGGCGCCGGTTTGACAACGCAGCTCGCTGAGAAGCGTGCAGGACTGAACCAGAGCGAGAATTACAGCATCAACGCAAAGTTTACCCATCTGCTCAGTCCTTCGACGTTTTACGAGCTCTATCTGGGTTACATGGGAACTTACGGCGTAGCCATGGATCCCGATCTGCAGCACAACATTTTCGGGTACGGAGATTCTGTCGCAAACGCCGCTTTCGGCTATCATCTGCTGGCCGACGGTATCCCCGAGACGCCGGTGACGGCATTGGGCGCGAGCTTCGTGCCTTACGGCTATCCCATCGGCTCCGGCTACGGCAAAGAGCGCTTCAACTCCATTCAGGGAAAGATCAATTTCGTGCATCAGATCGGACGCACGCATGAAATCAAAACCGGTGCGGAATTCACGCGCTACTCTATCCGCAGCTTCGGCATTGACGCTTTCGGTCTTGCATCGTTCATGCGGGGCAATCCCGATGCAAACGCGCTTGAGATTGCAGGTTCCGCAGGAACGAATAACTATGGATACGATTTTTACGGCACGCCGGTCGATGGCGGAGAGAATGGTCCGAAAGAACCAGTGTTCGCCTCGTTCTACGCACTCGATAAAATCGAACTCGAGGATCTCGTCATCAACCTGGGTCTTCGCTACGATTACATCAATACAAACTCCAAGGATTTCATCGATCCGAACAATATCAAATTCACCTCCGCTGGACTCATCGATCAGAGCGCGGAAAATTTGAAGGACGTCGACGCATCGAAGACGGTCAGTCCGCGTATCGGCTTCTCATTCCCGGTGACGGACCAGACGGTGTTTTATGCTCAGTACGGCGTGTTCGTGCAGCAGTCCCGTCTTCGCAATATCTACCTTGGCAACGCGACAGTATCTTCGCAGATCAAGGGCGGGTATGCGGTCTCGAGTCCTGTCGGATTCGGACTCAAGCCTGAAAAGACGATCCAGTACGATTTCGGTTTCCGCCAGCAGGTTGGTGAGAATGTTGCATTCGACATCAACGCATTTTACAAGGACATCCGCGATCAGATTCAGCAGCGTCAGATTTCCGCCGATTTCGGTGCGGAACATCCTGCTTACTATGCCTGGGTGAACGGTGATTTTGCTACCACCACCGGTGTTTCGCTGGGAATCGTGCTTCGCCGCACCGAGCGCATCGCCGTGCAGACCAACTACACATACAGTGATGCACGCGGAACAGGCTCGAGCCCTTCCTCCAGCTTCCGTGCATTGTGGCTCTCACCGACCGAGACCCCATTCCTTCCGAAATACCCGATGACGCTTGATTTCGATCAGACGCATCGCGGTTCTGTCAGTCTCGACTACCGCTTCGGACAGAATGATGGTCCGGATCTCTTCGGCGCGAAGATTCTTGAGCGCTTCGGCGTCAACCTGCTGTTCCAGTACAACAGCGGATCGCCCTACACGCGAGTCAATGAATTCAGCTTTGGAAACCGCCGCACACCGGTTGAATCCATCAACGCATCACGTACACCGTGGTATTTCATGCTCGACACCCGTATCGACAAGACCGTGACCATTGGTCCTCTTGACGTGAATTTCTACGTCTGGGTGACGAACGTACTCAACCTCAAGAACGTGACGGGCGTCTATAACACCTCCGGTTCCGCCGAGAGCAATAACTATCTTTCTACGGACGAAGGTCAGAATCAGCTCGCGAATTACGCGAAATACGGTGAAGTCTTCGAGCAGCTGTATCGGGATTATTACTATCAGCAGGTATTGATGAACGCTGGCGTATGGGGTCCCCCTCGCCGCATCATCTTCGGCTTGCGGATGAATTTCTAACCAGTGTCATTCAGCAGAACTAGAATGTTGGAGAAGAAATACATGAACAGAACATCACGTTTCCTTATCCCTCTGCTGCTGCTGGCGCTGGTTCTACCCGCGTTCGCAGAATCGCCAGAGGGAGAAAAGAAAGATCCCTCACTGAGCAAGGATACCAAAAACGACCAGTGGGATTTTATCTCTGTCAACAATTGTCTCATGTGGCTTTCAAACAACGGCCGCATGTCGCATAACCCGCTTTCTGACGGCTCCGGATTCGAGTGGCCGAACGGAAGCGCGAAATACGCAATCTTTACCGATGGCATCATCTGGGGCGGTCTCGTTGATGGCGTCGTACAGGTTGGTGGCGCAACCTACAACGCCGGGTTGCAGGCGGGTCCGATTCTCGGAAACGGCGAGGCGTCTGATCCGAACGACCCTGCCAATCGCATTTACAAGATCCGAAAAGTCGATGTTGCCGGCCTGGCTGAGCTGGCGGTCAAATATCCCGCCTATGCTGCGCAGATGCGTATCGATTACGAGGAGTGGCCGATTGCACTCGGAGCACCGTGGGTTGACAAAAATCACAACGGCATTTACGAACCGGATTTTACTGAATTTCTCGAAGTCGGCTACGATGCCTGTCTGTCGGACACTCCGATGCTGCCCGGTGACGAAACTCTGTGGCTTGTTTCAAATGATAAGGATCCCCGCCGCGTCCGCGATCTGTATGGATCGCAGCCGATCGGGATTGAACTTCACACACTTGTATGGGCGTACAGCCAGACCGGCCCCCTCGCCAACATGGTGTTTACCAAGTACACCGTTATCAACAAGGGCGTCAACGATGTCGAACAGGCGTACTTCTCGAAGTGGTCTGATCCTGATCTTGGCGATGCCTTTGATGATTACGTCGGAATTGACACGTCGCTGAGTCTTGGCTACGTTTACAACGGTCTGGCCAAGGATGAAACCTACGGAATCCCTCCCGCAGCCGGTTATGACTTTTTCCAGGGCCCGGTTATTCCGAGTCCCGGTGATTCAGCCGTGTGGAATTTCGGCCGCCGCAAGGACTTTAAAAACCTTCCGGTTTCGACTTTCGCCTTCTACATCAACGGCAGTTCGATCTATGCTGACCCGACCCTCAAGCAGCCGGTTGGCGCCACGCATATGTATAACTACCAGCTTGGTAAATTGTGGAACGGACGCCGCTATGTCGATCCCACTACCGGAAACGAAGTCACTGTCTGCCTCGCAGGCGACCCCGTCACGGGTGAGGGCTGGATTGACGGTATCATCAACAGCCCCAGCGACCGACGCTTCCTCATGACCGCAGGTCCTTTCACGCTTGCTGTCGGCGATGTACAGGAAGTTGTGGTTTCCTCGATCGTGGCACAGGGCTCTGATCGTCTCAGCAGCCTCAAGGTGCTGAAATTCTACGATAAGTTCGCTCAGCTTGCCTTCGATAATAATTTCGATCTCCCGAAATCTCCGCCGCCGCCGGTAGTGAATGTATCGCTTCTTCCGAAGCGCATCATCCTGAACTGGGGCGATCCGAAGCAGGTGGATCGTATTGAGAAGCACAATGATCGCGGCTTCAAATTCCAGGGTTATAATGTTTATCAGTTCCCCACGAAGAGCTCGACGCTTGCCGACGGCATTCGCCTGGCGACATACGATGTGACTGATGGTGTTGCAGTTATCTTCGATGAAGTCTTCGACAACCAGTCAGGTATCGTCCTCCAGATGCCGGCTCAGTACGGCAACGACGGCGGCGTGGTGCGCATGTATGATGTCACCACCGACATTCTGACGGATCGTCCGCTGGTGAATAACCAGCCGTACTATTTCGCAATCACGGCGTATGCGTTTAACGATGATCCCGAAGCATCGCCTCGTCAGCTGGAATCCACACCGACAATCATCGAAGTGCGTCCGCAGGTCACTGACCCGGGTGTGCGCTTCGGAGAAAAAATCGATGCACAGATTCCTGTGTCGCATACCACCGGACTTTCTGCCGGATATGTGGAAGTGGTTGCCGTCGATCCTCTGGAAATGACAGGCGATACCTATGAAGTTACATTCGAGTCGCTTGGTCCGATCGAAACGACCTATGACCACGATCTCGATGGCTTCATCGACGAAACGCTCACGGTGGACAATTTCTCGGCCTGGTCACTTCGCGATATCACAAAAAACCAGGTACTGATCAACCGCAACGAGTCGATGGAAGGACTGAAGAAGGAATTCTATCTTCTTGATGGCTTCAAAATCGGCGTCAGCGGTACCGGCTACTACCGTCAGTTCAACAAGGACGGATTCGACATCGGTGAGCCGAAAGAGAATCATGATGAGATCCTCCGAATTGAGTGGACAGGCGGCCCTGAAGTCTTCGAAGCATACGAAAGCACGAAGGGTACGGGCGGCTACTCCTGGCAGATGGGCTATACCTCTGCAGCGGTTGGTACCAAGAGCGGTCAGTTCGGCAGTTCGATCAAGGGCTACAATGTCAAGAAAGTGATCGAGGTCAGATTCGATTCGACGAAAAAATCGAAGGGCTATCTCTACATACGCGGTAATCTTTATCGCTGTGCCGGGTACTTTGAATCCCCGATTCAGGTGTGGGACGTTTCCGATCCCAACCCCGACAATCACGTACAGCTTTCCTATGCATGGATCGAGCAGGCCAACCGTCCGGGCAACAACCAGAAGTTTGACCCGACCGGCGACGTCAACGATCGAGAGATGTTGTTTATTCTCGACATGCCGTACAGCGACACTCCTGATCCGGTTTTCGTTGATTCGAAGTTCTCTATTCAGGACTCGGGCAGCGAAATGCCGATCATGTATTGGGGCTGGTACATCCTGAAGCCGCAGTACGTCGGTCTCCGCCAAGCCTGGCGCACCGGCAGCCTTTTCCGCATCACACCGAATGCGCCATTTGCATCCGATGATAAATTCGTTTTCACGACCATGCCGCCTTCTTATGACGCGGAAATGGCGAAAAAGGATATCACTCAGATCAACGTCTTCCCGAACCCCTATTACGGTTCCAACAAGCGGGAGCGCAACAAATACCAGCGCTTCGTCACCTTCAATCATCTTCCGCCGCGTGCGAAATTCAAGATCTACACGGTTTCCGGCATTCTTGTGCGGTCATTCGAAAAAACGGATGACGGTACGCAGTATGCGACCTGGGATCTCCAGAACGACAACAGCCTCCCCGTGGCAAGCGGAATGTATTACATCCACATCGACATGCCCGAGCTGGGTGTGGAGAAGATTCTCAAGCTTGCTGTGGTTACGGAAACCCAGTTCCTCGATCGTATCTGATCGCGGACTCAGGACTTGAATTCGTATATGAACATGAATGAAAGTAATAAAGGAGTAAATCTCATGCGCATCAGTCCAAGATATATTGCAGCGGCGCTCCTCCTTGCGTTCGCCCTGACAGGATCAGTGGCTGTTGCCGGCGGCGGAAACAAAGAAGGTACGGCAGCTGCTGACCAGTTGCTTGTCCCCGTCGGTGCGAGAGGCATTGCCCTTGGCAGTGCCTATACGGCTGGCCTGACCGGTATCGAAGCGATCTATTATAATCCTGCGGGGCTTTCCGGCTCCCGCCACGGCGTCGAGGTAATGTTCTCTCAGATGAACGGCCTTGACAATGAAGACGGTATCAGTTATTTCGGCATCGGAACCGAGCTCACCGGGTTTGGCCACATGGCCTTCTCTGTGAAATCGTTCTCCTTTGGCGACATTCTGATTACCGATGAACGACAGGTTGACGGAACGGGTGCAGTGTATTCACCGTCTGTACTCACTCTCGGGCTCACCTACTCGCGTGCTCTCACTGACCGCATCCGTTCGGGTGTGACTGTGAACATGGTCTCGGAAGAACTCGACCGTGTGTCAGCCACCGGCTTTGCTTTCGATGTCGGTGTGCAGTATTCCGGTCTTGCCGGATTTGACGGACTCGAGCTTGGCGTCACCCTGCGGCATCTCGGCGGCAATATGAAGTATGAAGGCCCCGGCCTTTTGCGGATGGTTGATGAAATCGGCGCTGACCGTGACGGCCAGCTTCTGAAAATTGAATCAGCCGGCTTCCAGCTTCCTACATCGCTGGAAATTGGTTTGGCCTACAACTACAAATTCGCTGACATGCACAACCTGTTGGTGATGACCTCATTCGAGAACAACAACTTCATCACCGACCAGTACCGCGTCGGCGTGGAGTATCTGTTCAGCAATATCCTCGCATTGCGCGGCTCTTTCACCATCGCAGGCAACGCGAAGACTGATTACGAAGACGTTACCGGATATCTTTACGGTCCGGCCTTCGGCGTTGGCCTTCAGCAGTGGACAGGCGATGTGAAGCTGTATCTCGATTACGCTTATCGTTCACGTGAAGTGTTCGGAGCACAGCATGTCGTGGCTTTGAAAGTCGGTTTCTAACCCTTTCCGTCTTTCGTGATTTATCCCCCGCATCGGTTCGCCGGTGCGGGGGATTCTAGCTATGGGGCTGAGGCATACGGGACTGGCTGAGCTGGTCTGTGGCGGAGGAAACTGGTGCGTGTGGCTTCCCCGGACTGGCGTCCGGGGTGGTGCGAATGCCGTCCCTTCGGGACTGAGGAAGGGCTGAGGCGGGAGCGTGAGGCTGCCCCCGGACTCGGG
>JBATDG010000002.1:0-7645 GCA_049663345.1 Bacteroidota bacterium | reverse complement strand
ATAAAAGTGCACGCTGTCCGGATTATTCGGCATCGAATAATGCTGGAAATGCGCGTTGCAGATCGGGGCAGCCGGACCCGTTACATACACCGAATCGCACCAGGTATCAGTACAGAAACCGGCGGAGGTTGAATCGGTCACGGTCAGACAGGCGACATAGGATCCCGCATGCAGGTAGCGGTGCCAGGGATCGCGATTATGCGAATACGTCCCGTCGCCGAAGCTCCACAGATAATGCGCGGTCGGGGAGTTCTGCGTCTGCATCGGATAGAAATGCACGCTGTCGGCATGTCCCTGCATGGCGTAATGTGTGAACTGCGCGTTGCAGGTCGGCGACTGCGCGGCAGCAACAATGACTGTGTCGCACCAGGTGTCGGAACAGGTACCGGCCGACGTTGAATCGGTCACCGTCAGGCAGGCGATGTAGGTGCCGACATGTGCGTAGTTGTGCCAGGGATCGCGCGTGTGTCCCGAAGTGCCGTCGCCGAAGCTCCACTGATAATGCGTGGTTGTGGTACTCTGCGCGGCACTGAAGTGCACGCTGTCCGGATTATTCGGCATCGAATAATGCTGGAACTGTGCATGGCATGCCGGTTGGGCTTGCGCGGACTGCAGGCCGAAAAACATGAGAAAAACAATCAACAAGGGAAGGCGAACAAGAAACGAAGACGCACGGGCAGTCTCAAGTTTCCTCATGGAAGGCCTCTTTGCCAAAAGTGGATGAGAGTTATTTCGCGTGGGAAGGTCTACTGCGAAGCACCAGACTGGAATGCGTGCTTCCAGAAAGCAGAGGTTGTATCCAGAAGATAACACATCAAGGTCGAAATAGTTACAATCACCACGAAATCCACATGCTGCGACAGAGGGTTTTTACGGCTCGACTTTCGGGTGTACAATTCCATACAGCACCTGGACCCGCAGCGTCGTCGTGTTCCATCGGTCGGCTTCACGCTGCTGCCGAAGCATCAGGCAGTAAACCTTGATGCGGAGCCGGTCAGAGGAGATCTCAATGGCTGTGCTCTCGATCGGGATTTCACTCGCGCTCGATTCATGGTACTTTCGCGACAAACTGTCGCTGACGGAAGCCAGTGGAACCACGACCGTTTCGACAGCTTGTCCGGGCTGAGTGAGAACGAAGGTAAGTGTGTCCAGTGATGGATTCAGACTGTACGTCGCCTCTCCGGAAGCCATTGTCCAGTCAGCTCCGCCATCAGCGAAGTACTTTGCAGGGAATGCGCGGTCATAGCCGGCGATGATCATGGCGTCTTTTTGAGAGGCCTCGAAAGTGCGATCGCTGCCTGATGAAGAACCCATGACTGCAACGAATTCGACGCCGAGCTCCCCGGTAATTAATTCCGGGGACTTCCATTCTGTCTGCATGCCGAGAGAATCCTGGCGGAGACTTCCGGCAAACCATTGCTGAATTTCTCCGTAGCCGTGCATTTCGTGCAGATACACCAGCGCGGCGCTGATTTCTTTCGCATCGACAAACGCGACGGGCCCCTCAGACTTCACAATTTTCCCATCGACGAGGATGCTGTTCTTTTCGAGCAGCTGCCGCAGTCGATCGACCTGGCTGTTTTCAGAGACAGAGAATGCTCCCCACGGACCGACCGTAATAAGCAGGGCGAATATCCCGAGGGTCAGCGGAATCGCCTTCAGGTTCTTTCCGCGGCTGAAAAGGAAATACAGCACCATTCCTGCGAGCCATACCCCGATGA
This sequence comes from Bacteroidota bacterium, assembly GCA_049663345.1. Taxonomy (GTDB): domain Bacteria; phylum Bacteroidota; class Ignavibacteria; order SZUA-365; family SZUA-365; genus SZUA-365. The sequence goes on along the minus strand of JBATDG010000002.1, from coordinate 5,924 downwards.
CAATGGCGATGTAGCGGCTTTCGGTCATCCCGTAGTCCGACAACCGCTGCGAGACCGCGAGCAAGTAAAGCAGCACGAAAGGCGCAAGTGCGACATAGAACCATCGGGAAGCGATTCGGATCCATTTGCTTTCGGCAAGCTCGCGCATCGGATGCAGCAGTATTAAAGAGAGCATACCGGTGGAAGCGAAACCAAGAATAAGGCGGCTCACCCAACCGTTTGGCCAGCTCCAGGTCACAAGGATTTTCCCGCTGTACGCTGTGATGATCACGAGGTAGATCAGCATCAGTGGAAAAAGGACATACTGCGCGAATATTTTCAATGCCTTCGGATAATCGGTCGACGCATCCAGTGAGTCCAGATCATCCGGGATGCCTGCGAGAAAGAACCACTTGGCAAATATTCCGCTCAGCACGATCCAGAGTTCCAGATACCGTTCTCCGGGTATGGGAATATCAAAAAGATTTTCCAGCGCCGCGAGAGCCAGGGCGAGACCGGCGTAGAGCACCGCCGTGAAGAGCATCGCGGACAGAGCACGCAGAAGAAGCGTTTTGTTGAATTGCCAGAAGCCGGTCTCTTGTCCCCGGTTCATCCAGGGTGCGATGGCGATGAAAAGAAGCAATCCCACCGCGAGCATAGCGAGGCGAACAGCATGCAGCGCCGGCGCGGCTGCGATATTCGCTGGCAGCGACCAAGCGTACATCCCGAGAGCAAGAACAGCAGCTATTTGCAGTCCCAGCGAAGGCAGGTTTCCCCATCGACGTTTTTCTGCCAAAAGCGCCAGGCCCGTCAGAAGCGGTATACCGAGCAGCGCTGCGAAGAGTATGCTGAGCGCCGCGGTCGGTTCCGGCGCTGCCTCGCGCTCCACGAGAATGATTGCGGCGGCCACACCCGTGCCAGCGTTGGCAAGGACAAACGGAAAGCGGCGCAGAGTGCGAACGGAATCGTCAGCGATTTGTTTTATTGAAGGGAATTTCATTCGCATCCTCGCATCAGGTAGTGGCTGAAAATCTGCAGCGGTTGAACTGCAGTATCACGCTGGTGAATATACTAGACAGGTTGAAGGCATACAATGTCCTTGACTGGTTTAAAGCCAACGCGTATTTTACTCAGAATAACGTCTTTTCATTTTTCAGGGCATGCATGCAGGTGCGGCGAAATTCCGACACCTGACGCAGTTCGTTCATTCAGGCAGGCAGGCGGACGCTATGAAGTTGCGCTCTGCCCCGATACGATCACTCGTCCATGCATTCTATCTAATGACCACCCATATGTTCTATAGAACTGGTCTCCTTACCATATTCGTTCTTTTCGTCCTCGCCTCCACTAACCTTGCTCAGCAAGTACAGGTCGATCGGCTCCACGGGCTGCTCCATAAGCAGAAACAGGATGCGGGCAAAGTGAACACTCTCATCGCCCTCTGCGATGCCTACCGCGTACGAAATCTCGTGAAGTCTGCGGAGTACGGACGACAGGCGGCGGCATTGGCTCACTCACTGTCCAGTCCGGGCGTGCTTGCCCGCGCGCAAATATCCCTCGGCTGGACACAGCAGGCACTGCGATTGAACAAAGCAGCGAAGGAAAATTTTACTGCCGGACTGAAGCAAGCCGAAGAGCTGAAAAATGGGAAGGCGATAGCGATGGCTCTTCGCGGACTCGGGAAGATGGAGGAAAACCAGGGCCATGCCGAGCAGGCTCGCTCTCTGTATAAACGTGCTCTGGAAAGCTCCAGAGAATCACGCGATAGCGCGGGTATTGCCGCCGCAAGTATAGATATCGGTATAGCGAACAGGATGCAGGGCAAATTCGAACTGGCGAAAGAGTCATTCCAACAAGCTCTGAAATTGAGTGAGCGCCTGAACGATACATCCGGTATCGCCTGCGCGCTCCTTGAGATCGGCAACATGGAGCGAAGAGTCGGGAACGCTGAACAGGCCGAAGCGCTGCTTCGACAAAGCCTGCTGCTGAACGAAGCTCTTGGCAATGCATCCGGCATAGCAGACGGACTCTGCCAAATTGGCTCGATTCGTCTGAGTTTCGGAGAAACCGGGAAGGCGACGGAACTCTTCAACCAGAGCCTCGCCAAGTACGAAGAACTCTGCGATTCGACCGGCATCGCAAATGTGTTCAACTACATCGGCCACATTCACAACGTTCAGGGCAGATACAAACAGGCGGCGGACTACTATCGCCGCGGTCTGAAGCTGCAGGAGCAGCTCGGAAACAGATCCTTGCTCATCGGTGCACTCATAAGCATCGGCAGCATCGAGTTTCAGCAGAGCAGTTTCGAAGATGCAATGATTTCGTTTCAGCGAAGTCTCAAACTCTGCGAGGAATTCGACAACCGGATCCTGATGGCTTCCGCCGTGATACACATCGGACGTATTCATATGACCCAGAGACGCTACGAGCTGGCGCTCGAATACTACGAACGCGGCATGAAGCTGTTTGAGGATATCGGCGACCTGGGCGGCGTTTCCGTCGCGCTCAATTTCATCGCAGACATCTACACCGTACAGGGCAATTACGATAAGGCGCTCCGATATTACTATCGCGGTCTCGCCCAGTTCGAAAAGGAAGGAGAAAAATGGCTCACCGGGCAAGTGCTGAACAGCATCGGTGTCATCCTCCTGAAGCTGGAGCGAAACACCGAAGCGATGCAGGCTCTCCAGCGCGCCCTGAAACTACGTCAGGGTATAGAAGAACAATCCGGCATCGCCGAAACATTGACGAATATCGCCATCATTCACTTGAAGCAAGGGAACTACGACTCTGCCCTCACGCTGGGAGCAAGGGCCTTCGCAATCGCGAAAGACGTCGGCGCCATTGCTCAGCTGAAAGAGGTCTCGAAGACGTTGAGCGATGTCTATGCCCAGAAACATGATTTTTCCAAAGCATATGAATTCCACAAGGAATACACCGTATACAAGGATTCGCTCATTAATGCGGAAAATGTCCGCTCAATAAATGAAATGACGGCCAAGTACGAGGCGGAGACACAGGAGCAGAAAATCGCTCTGCTTGAAAAGGACAAGACGCTGCAGAATCTCGAACTCACTCATCAGCAGGAAGAACTCCTTCGCCAGCAGCTGCTGTCGCGGCAGAAGCAGCAGATGCTCGACCTGTTGGGAAAAGAAAAGAAGATTCAGGAGTTGACGCTTACCAATACGAATGCGGCACTGGAGAGACAGCGAATCGAAAACGCCAGGAAAAACAATGAAGTGTCGCTTCTCACGAAGGACAAACTGCTTCAATCCTCCCTGCTCGAACGTGAGACGCTCACGAGGAATGTATTCATTGCCGGGATGTTCGTTCTCCTGATTCTCACAGGACTCCTCCTCCACCGCTACCGCTACAGGAAACGGACTTCCGAGCAGCTATCTGCCACGCTCAATGAACTCCGGCAGACGCAGGCGCAATTGATCCATGCAGAAAAAATGGTGACGCTCGGCGAAATGACCGCCGGCATGGCGCATGAAATAAAGAACCCGCTGAATTTCGTCACCAATTTTTCCCGCGTCGCACACGACATGCTCACGGATCTCGAAGAAGAGCCGGACGAAGCTGTGCGTACGGAAATTCTCTCCGACCTGCGGCAGAATCTGAGCAGGATTCAGGAGCATGGCCGCCGAGCGGACAGCATTGTTCAGGGCATGATGCTGCATGCACGCGGCGGAGTCGGCGAGTGCGTTCTCTCCGACATCAACGCATTGGTCGATGACGCGGTCAACTTCGCCTATCATGGCATGCGCGCTACACACATGTCATTCGACGTGACGCTGATAAAAAACTACGATCAGACCGCACCGGAGCTGAATGTTTTTTTTCAGGAAATCAGCCGGGTGCTGCTGAATCTGCTCAACAACGCCATGCATGCTGTGCGGGACATTCAACCTGCTCAGCAGGAGTCCGCAAGCAATGGCGGAAAGGAAACAGATACCGACCTTCCAGAAGTCGGGCAGAAAACCCCCACTATCTGGATCAGTACTGCAGCGACCGCGAAGAATGTTGAAATTCGGGTCCGCGACAATGGCACCGGCATCCCGGCAGAGCTTCAGCAGAAAATCTTCCAGCCCTTCTTCACCACCAAACCCTCTGGCGAAGGAACCGGACTCGGCCTCTCAATCAGCTACGACATCATCGTGAGCGGACACGGCGGCATGCTGACCTGCAGCAGCAGTCCCGGCGAAGGCGCCGAGTTTGTGATCACCCTGCCGCGAGAGTCAGCCCCTCCGCAGAAGGGCTGACTTCCACTCATAGGCATCTTCATGTCTGCAAACTCAGAATTTGGTCGTGAGCCCTGCAACGCAGCGCCATGCCCCGTCATCACAGCGCTGATACAACTGGCCAATCCCACGGCCGATTCCACTTCCGTAAAGTATGGCACAACGCACGCACATATCTGCAAACGCCAGGCTGTTTTTCACCATCCCATCGACGAGAAATTCCTCCCTGTTCATTGCACAATCACAGAGATCACAACACACTGGTGCCGGGATGCGCTCGGGACGGCGTTTCCCCGCCTTCATCTTATCTGCAAGAGCGCGAAATAATTCGTCGGGGGATGGCGGCAGCACCTCCGTGCCGGTTGACAACACAGTCTTGGGATAATAACTCTGGTTGCTCTCACCTTCTTCTTCTTCTGGGTAATTTTTGCAGTCCATATGTACTTCTGTCTCTGGCGAAAGCGAATACACCGCTTGGTGGAAAGGCTTCACACCATCGATACACCGATGGGTAAAAAAGTGGTCATCCAGATCGCACTTCGACCCGTAGTCCGCATACCATGTCTGAATAACACTTCCACCACCGACGGCTCCTAAAGGATCGGATCCATAGCTATAGTACATGATCATTCCGCCTTCATGAAGCGTCATTACGATAGTGTATATCGATGCATGATTTGCAGATGCTGCGGGGGCCCAGCTTGCTCGGATATCTACTGTCTGATTCTTGCAGGGTTGGCTCGCACTCGGCATTGCGTTGAAAAGTTGAAGTGTAGTATCGAGTACCGCGGCTTCCCCGGCTGTGCGCACGGGATTGTCTTTCAGTTTCGTCAAAACCGCTTTCACTGCATCGAGCATAATCCTGTCCTGAAGATTCAGGACATACACATACGCTTCTGCCGGGAATTGCATATTGTCGTTCATTCCTCCTCCGCCGGGTCATTGCGATAGGCTTCGTCCGCCACGAGGATCTCGAGCAATCTCTGTCCTAATTCCTCATCGAGGGCGATAACTATATCAAGCGTTTTCCAGGCCTCGGAAGGACGATCCATCAACAATTCACAAAACGCGATGGAGTACCAGGCCTGTGCCCAATCCGGTACAATTCCCGCCGCAGTCTGAAAACAATTCAGAGCACTGGGATAGCGATCAAAATGGTACTGCACGATACCGAGATTGAACCATGCGGTCTTATCGTCCGGGAAGATCCTGGTGAGGTTTTCGAGCAGTCGCTGCGCGCTTTCGTAGCGATCGAGTTCAATGAGCGCAATTGCATACCGGTTCAGATCCACTGAAGTGAATCCGCCTCCCCTTTTTGCGCGCTCGTATGAATCCACCGCAAGCTCCCACTCTCCGTTTTCGTAGTAGCTGTCTGCAAGTGCGAGTTCCGGGTTTTCTGCGTTTCCAATTATGTCGTTTGCCGACAAGTCGGAACCTTGCTCTTGCGCATAAATGCAGTTTGTGGAAATGAGCAGCCAGGCTGCAAAGATTAAGTAACGCATGATTCCTCCAGAGTTGGTTGGATAGGACGGTTCCGTTCCGTGATGAGTTTTTTTATAGGCTGCCTGAAATTGTGATTGGGGGGTGAGGTATTGTATACAACTATCGGGCCAAAACGCGGAACGTCCGATTCCTGTTGAAATCGGACGCAGTCCGCATTAACGCGCGTGCACATCATTCACTCGCTGTGAGCAAGAG
>JBATDG010000001.1:0-19807 GCA_049663345.1 Bacteroidota bacterium | reverse complement strand
GGGGGGATTTACCTTCGCGAATTCGTCCCGCAGCCGCTCATGCTCTGCAATAATTTCCTCCGGAGTAAGCGCCGCCGAGTCCAGATTCATGTTCTTACTGCTTATTACCACAAGATCCTTGTCAGTCATGAGGATCGGAAAATCAATATCTTCCACCATTCCGAATGCGAATGTGAAGTCGCCCGATTGCGACGCGTCGTTGGCGATCCACTCGATAGCCTTCGTGTAGCGGTCCGCTGACTGATGCTCCCGCACCTGCAGCTTCTCCACAATCGACTGTGTATAAAACAGCACGCTGATGACTATGGCGATCGCCATCACTACCATCACGATCTTGAAATTCGTTGGAAGAGGTTTTCCTTTCATGACACCACGCATTGTGTGAAACAACCTTCAACCTTACGAAAATACACTCGCGGAAAAAAGGCAGGAATTCTAGGGTGCATGAGAAGAGGCGCATGAGGTACGCAGAGAAGAATTTTACCACAGAGGCGAATGAGGCGCACATTGTATCCCACTGATATCCTCCGTATCTTACCGGTTCGTAACGAGTTGCGTACATTTACAGGTGAATGCGGATGCTCATAAGCATGACAGGTTTCGGGACGGCAACCCTCTCCGGCGACGGAATGACGGTGTCAGTGGAGATTCGTTCGGTCAACAGCCGGTTTTATGAATTCTCCGCCCGCGTGCCCAAGCATCTGCAGGGTCGGGAGCTTGACCTGAAGGAAATGGTGCGCGCCCAGCTCAAACGAGGAAAGGTCAATCTCACACTGACGGTAGACAAGGCCGATGGCGCTGAAATGCCGCTGCGTGTTGATGTCGAAGCCGCAAAAATGTATTACCAGCTGCTTACCCAGCTGCGCGATGCGGTTGGACTCAAGGATGAGATCACTCTCGACAGCTTGCTCAAATACTCCGATATTTTCACATCCGAGGAAGCAGAAGATCTGCCGACCGAGGAATGGGCCCTGATTTCCAAGGGCGTCGAGCAGTCCGTCGCAGCACTTTTTGAAATGCGCCGCAAGGAAGGCGAGGAGCTGACGCGGGATCTCGAAGAACGCGTACACGTGATGGACGCGACGATCGACCGCATCGAGGAGCTTGCGCAAGGACGCTCTGCCCTAGAACGCGATCGCCTCACCGAGCGCCTCCGCAATCTCCTGGCCGATGAGAAAATCGATCCGGCACGCCTGGATACTGAGATTGCTCTGCTGGCTGATAAAATGGATATCACCGAGGAAATGGTCCGCTTTCGCAGCCACACCAAATTTTTCCTCGAAACTTTGCTTTCCGAGGTCTCTGAAGGACGAAAGCTCTCCTTCCTTCTCCAGGAAATGAACCGCGAAGCCAATACGATCAGCTCGAAAAGCTACGACTCTAGCATCGCGCATATGGTCGTGGGCATCAAGGAAGAACTCGAACGAATTCGCGAACAGATACAGAACATCGAGTAAACTGTCATGTTGTTCGCGCTTTCCGCTCCGAGCGGAGCTGGCAAGACCACCATCGCAAGGCGGATGCTCCGGCAGTTTCCGTCGCTTAAGTTTTCCGTTTCCGCAACAACGCGAGCGCAGCGCCCGCGTGAGGAACACGGCAAGGATTATTTCTTTCTCTCGCGTGAGGAGTTCGAACACCGCGTGGCGGATGGCGATCTCGTCGAGTGGGAGGAAATCTACGGCAATCTCTACGGCACGCTGAAGTCGGAAATAGACCGCGTGCTTGACGACGGCGGACATATGCTCTTCGACATCGACGTCAAGGGCGCGCTTTCCATCAAGCGGCTCTATGGCGAAGCCGCCGTCCTGATTTTTATTCATCCCCCGAGCATCGACGTTCTTCGGGAACGGCTCGAACGGCGGGGGACCGACAGTGCAGAGGTCATCGACCGCCGCATGGAGCGCTCGGCCTGGGAACTGAAACAGGCAGAGTTGTTTGATTTTGTCATACTCAACGAAGACCTTGGCCGCTCAGTGCCCGAGGTTGCCGGAATAGTCGCGACGCAGATGAACAGGAACAGAACGCAATAGTACCATCTCATAAAGGAGCCCCATGTCTCTCAACCCCTTGGATTTGACGGTCATCGATTCGCATGCAGAAAACATCTACGAAGCCATCGTTGTGCTTTCAAACCGTGCGCGTCAGATCAACGAAGAGATGAAGATTCATCTCAACCAGGAACTTGAAATGTTTACGACCCGCATGGATTCCGACGAGGAAATTGAAACCAATCCCGAGCAGATGCGCATCAGCATCGAGTTCGAAAAGATGCCGAAGCCGACCCAGCGCGCAGTGACCGATCTGCTGAGCGACCACATTACGTACCGCTACAAAGAAGATTGATCCCGCGCGGATCCGGGGCATGAGCCTGCGCGGCAAACATATAATCGTCGGCGTCACCGGCAGCATCGCGGCGTACAAGTCGGCGCTGCTGGTGCGTGAACTGGTGAAAGCAGGGGCGGAGGTTCGCGTCATAATGACGCACGCGGCCTGTGAATTCGTCACGCCGCTGACGCTCGCCACGCTGTCCCAGGCGGATGTCGTGCTGGATATGTTTCCTGAGGATCGTGCGAAAGGCACCTGGCATATCCACCTCGGCGTCTGGGCCGATCTCATGATAGTCGCACCCGCTTCCGCAAATACTATCGCAAAACTGGCGCACGGAATGGCTGACAACGCTCTTACAGCGATGGCCCTGGCCGTGCGTTGTCCGATGATGCTCGCGCCCGCAATGGATACGGACATGTACGTGCATGTCGCCACGCAGGAAAACATCTCCATACTCCGCCACCGGGGCGCACACATCATCGAACCGGAGAGCGGGGAATTGGCAAGCGGGCTCGTTGGGCCGGGACGCCTTCCGGACATGCCCGTTCTCATGGAAGCCATTCGCGGACATTTTGAAGCAGTCGCAGGCGATCTTGAGGGAATTCCCTTATTGGTTACGGCAGGTCCTACACTCGAAGCAATCGATCCTGTGCGCTACATCGGCAATCACAGCTCGGGCAAGATGGGCTTCGCAATCGCCGAAGCTGCCGCGCGGCGCGGAGCCGCTGTGACGCTTGTCGCTGGTCCGGTGCAGCTGCCCACACCTCCCGGTGTTGAGCGTATCGACGTCGTAGGCGCGGAAGAAATGTACTCCGCTGTCATGCAGCGAGCGGACGACCAGCGCATCAGCATCCTTTGCGCGGCTGTGGCCGATTTCACTCCCGCGAATCCCTCAGGCAGCAAGATCAAAAAGGATGAAGGAAATGCAGACGGCATGCAGCTGAATCTGAAGCGGACGCCGGACATTCTGCGCTCGCTCGGCGAACGCAAAGGCAGCATGCTGCTCGTAGGCTTCGCCCTGGAGACGGACAACGAACGTGCGAACGCCGAACGCAAGCTGCGCGAGAAGAGCGCGGACATGATTGTCCTCAATAACCCGCGCATCGAAGGCGCTGGCTTCGGAGGCGAAACCAACATCGCCACGCTCATATTTGCCGACGGCACTGCCGAAGAATTGTCCCTCATGCCCAAGTCAGACCTTGCGGATATTATCCTGGATCGCGTGCTAGGAATGATGACAAATAGCTGATGACTGATGGCTGATTTTCTTTGAGACTGCCGCGGCAGTACCTTACTCATCCTATTAACAAATCCCCAATACCGTGTCCGACCTTCACCGCTATCTCCGACAACAGAAAGAACAATACGGGGACAGCCTCTATGTTGATGAGGATGTTCTGCGTAAGGCCGCTCTCGCTGCCAACGGGCTCACGGAAGTGGCGGGTTCGGTCACGGAAGCGTGGAACGCCGCCGGGAATCTCGAAGGACTCAAAGAACTGATACACGATTGCCAGAAATGCGCCCTCGGGGCGACGCGCAATCAATTTGTGTTCGGCGTTGGAAATCCCGAGGCGGATGTTGTGCTGGTCGGCGAAGCTCCGGGAGCGGAAGAGGACAAGACGGGCGAGCCTTTCGTGGGACGCGCGGGCAAGCTGCTCAACCAGATTCTCGAGGCGGTGAATTTCAAGCGCGAGGATGTGTTCATCTGCAACATTCTTAAATGCCGTCCGCCCAACAACCGCGATCCGCTTTCGACCGAGGTCGAACAATGCGAGCCCTATCTGCACAAGCAGCTCGAACTGCTGAAGCCCAAGGTTATGCTGGCGCTAGGCCGCATCTCAGCGCAGACGCTTCTTCGTACCAATGATTCCCTGACCAAGCTGCGGGCCGACGTGCATTCCTATCACGGCATTCCTTTGATGGTGACCTATCACCCAGCCGCTCTGCTGCGCAATCCAAACTGGAAGCGGCCGACCTGGGAAGATGTGCAGAAATTCCGGGCACTCTATGACGAGCTTTGCGCAAAGGAGCGAACATAACACTGTGATTTCATCCGACATTCCAATTCCGCCAGAAAATCCGATGCCTGAGGAAGCGCCGCATCTCGAGGCCCCGCCCGCTGGTGCACCTCCTGCAGACGCACCTCCTGCAGACGCACCTCCTGTAGACGCACCGCCCTCTGGAGACGCAGGACCCGGCGCGCCCCGCAGCGAGAAGCCGCGCAATGAGGTCTCCCGCTCCGAATTCTCTCGCGGCGACAGCAAAGATCGCCGCGGGCGTATACCGCCGCAGGCAGTGGATGTGGAAATGGCCGTGATCGGCGCAATCCTGCTGCAGCCTGAGGCGACGGTATCGAACGTGCTTTCCCTGCTCACCCGCGAGGCATTCTACAAGGAAGCCCATCGCACGATTTTCGACGCCATCGTGCATCTGTTTGAGAGGCAGCAGCCGATCGATCTGATTACGGTGGGGGACGTCCTCCGCCGGAATGATGCGCTTGAAACCGTGGGCGGTCTGTATTATCTCACGGAGATGACCAGCGAAGTGGTTTCGCCGGCGCATGTGGAATATCACTGCCGCATCGTGCTCGAGAAGGCGATCAAGCGGCAGCTTATCGAAATATCCACCGGCATTGTCAGCGACGCCTACCTCGAAAGTGCGGATGCCTTCGAACTGATCGATGAAGCCGAGGAAAAGATTTTCGCTCTTTCCGACAGCTACATCAAGCAGAGCTTTACCGAGCTGCGCACGCTTATCAAACCGCTGATGGATCGCATCTACACGATTTCAAAGGATCATACCGGCGTCACAGGCGTTCCTTCCGGCTATCAGATGCTCGATGACAAGACCGGCGGGTGGCAGCCGACGGATCTGATTATTCTTGCCGCTCGTCCCTCCATGGGAAAAACCGCCCTGGCGCTTTCCATGGCCCGCAACGCGGCAATCGAGCATGAAATCCCCGTAGGCTTTTTCAGTCTGGAAATGTCCAGCGAACAGCTGGCCCTGCGTTTGCTCTGCGCAGAGGCGCGTGTGAATATGCAGCTGGTTCGTACGGGACGCATCCGCGAAGCGGATTTCAGCCGACTCGCCAAATACGTAGGTCCGCTCGAACGCGCGAAAATGTACATCGACGATTCACCAGGCATTTCCATTCTCGAACTCCGCGCCAAGGCCCGGCGCATGGTGCATGAACACGGCGTGAAAGTGATATTCATCGATTACCTCCAGCTGATGACCGCCCCTTCGGTGCGGGAAAGCCGGGAACGCGAAATCGCAACGATCAGCCGCTCGCTCAAAGGACTGGCCAAGGATCTGAACATTCCCGTGATTGCACTTTCGCAGCTTAACCGCAGCGTCGAACAGCGTACGGGCGGCAAGCCGATGCTTGCGGATCTTCGTGAATCGGGATCGATCGAGCAGGATGCTGACGTCGTGATGTTCATTCATCGCAACAAGGATCAGGACGCTCCTCCGGAGGAACGCGGCAAGGCCTCGGTCATCATCGCCAAACAGCGTAACGGTGAAATCGGCGATATCGATCTGGCATGGATTTCGGAGTACGCGCGCTTCGAGAATCTCGAAACCCGCTTCCCCGGCAACGCGCTGCCTCCGCCCGAAGAGGAAGTCGCTTTTTGATCGCTGCCGTTCCGGAGAAAGCGTGTCTGAAGCGTCCTGTCCGAGGTTGGGCGGTTGCCCTCCCTAAATCCGGTAAAAATTCAGGCATTGCATGCTGATCATGCCCTGGATAATTTCTAAGAATGCACACTTATTGAAATACTCATGCGTCAATTATTCCTGATCGTCTTTTTATTTCCAACCATTCTCCTCGCGCAGCAGTCTGCACCGTATGCAGCAATGCGGACAGCCCCCGCTTTCGCGGAGCGCACGGACGCCCCGCTTTCTCTCGCGCTTGAGATGCAGGGATACGGTTCGGAATACCGTCCATCTGCTGAAACCGGCTTCGCCTCCTCGATGACGCCGCTGCTTCCCGAATCGCCGTACAGCAAGAAATCGCCTTTTCTTGCCGCTCTGTTTTCCGTTGTGATTCCCGGCACGGGTGAACTCTACGCCGGCAGCTACTGGCTGGCGGGACTTTTCGCAGCGCTCGAAGGCGCAGGATGGTATTTCAACATATCGCAGAACAAGAAGGGCGATGACGAAACGACAATATTCGAGATCTATGCCGATCAGCACTGGAGTGCGGTCAAGTACGCGGAGTGGCTGAATGCCAATGCAAAGAATTATCCCGGCGGTGAGAATGCCGTTCATATCGACATCAATCCTGACGAGAGCCTTCCGCATTGGGAGCGCATCAACTGGGACCAGATGCACGCGACAGAAATGGCGGTGCCGATTTTTTCCCACAAGCTGCCGGCGCACGGCGACCAGCAGTATTTCGAACTGATCGGGAAATACGACCAGTACTCGTACGGATGGGATGACAAGACCGGCGGGGATTATCGGAGTCCGTCCGAACGCTTCCTGTACTATGCCGGAATTCGGGGCGAGGCAAACGATCATTACAATACGGCAGACGCCGTTCTCAATCTCATCATTCTCAATCACATACTCAGTGCCATCGATGCCGCCTGGGCGACTGCCCGCTTCAACAAGTTCGTAGAACTTTACTCCAGCGCAAAGCTGCAGCGGCTGCCTGACGGCCGGGCTGATGTCGTCGCCACCGCACAATTTTCGGTCCGCTTCTGAGAGCGCAGGATTTGAAGTCGCCTGCAGCAGCCATACTCCCGGTATTCACGGTCCTGCTGATTTCCGTATGGATGCTGCTGCCCGATGTATCCATGCCACTGCGTGCGCAGCAGGAAGGAATTGCTCTTCCTTTGCCCCCCGCGCCGATCATCGATGGCTTTGCCATATTGGGAAATGAGACAACAAAACCTGAAATAATTCTTCGGGAAATCTCGCTCAAAGTTGGCGACACCATCAACGTCGAAGAGATCGAGTACGCCAAGTCTCGCATCTACAGTCTGGGACTTTTCAACCGCGTCGACATCACCTGGCCGCCGCTCGACAGCACCATTCTCCTTATCGAAGTTGATGAGCGCTGGTTTCTTTACCCAGTTCCGATCGTCAATATTATCGATCGTGATTGGGACAAATGGAATTTCGGGCTGGGAGTCAAACATGAAAACCTCCGTGGATGGAATGAGAAATTATTCGTCGGAGGAGCCATCGGATACAACCCGTGGGCATCGATCAGCTACGGCAATCCCTGGGTATTCGGGAAAAGTCAGGAGGCTTATTTTGCCGAGTCCTCAGTGGGATATTCAAGTGTTGAGAATAAAAGCCAAAGTTCGAGAGGAGATGGTCCCAATTTCCGCGAAATCCATTTCTCAGGATTCCAGACCATCGGGAAGCGCTTCAGCGCCTACCACAGCATGTGGATGAGCGCCGGCTATTCGTACATCGAGGTGACTGACAAACAGCAGGGACGAACGATTGCTCCCGGCGGTATTGACAGATATGTGACCTTGAGCCTCGGCGCTCGCCATGACACGCGCAATCTGAAGGAATATCCGACCAGCGGTATTCTGGCAGGAGCTGCCATAGCCAAAAAAGGCATGGGCATCGGCGATGTCGACATGGCCGCCTATGTAGTCGACATGCGGCTGTACCAACCGCTGTACGAGGATTTATCGCTCGCGCTTCGCGTGTTGACGCAGCTCAGCAGCGGTCCCTCCATTCCCAATTACGAGCATTTCTACTACGGATATTCCGAGCGGCAGCGCGGACATTTCGAAGAGGAGCGCGAGGGAGAAAATCTGCTGGGCGCTTTTGCCGAACTCCGGATCCCTATCATTCCACAGCTTTATCTCTATGTCCCCGTGATGCCGATTAAGCAGTTCCGCACCTGGAAACTCGGCCTCTACGGCGCAATTTTTTTCGACACCGGCATCGTTTGGAACAAAGGGGATCGACCTTTTCGCAGCAGTTTGGAACACGGCTACGGCGCCGGACTGCATTTCCTCCTTCCCTACGGCACAGTCATTCGCGTCGACCGCGCATGGAATGAATCGGGGAGAGGTGAGTGGGTGCTGGATGTAGGGGCTTCGTTTTAATGGCTGATGGCTGATAGCTAATGGCTAATAACTGATGGCTGATAACTGATGGCTGATGGCTGATAGCTGATGGCTGATGGCTGATAAAATTGGGGATAGGGATTTGCAGTTTTTATTCAGAGGGTAAGTTTTAGCTTTGAGACCTATTTCATTTGGGAGAATTGGAATACGTGGTATCAGAAATTTGAGGAATTGCCGGTATGGAAACTTGGTGACGAGCTAAATGCCCGTACCACCTTACTCATCAAAATTGCTCGCGAAAAGGGTGATTACCGCTTTGCTGATCAGTTGCGAGGGGCGACGCTTTCTGTCACTAATAACATAGCCGAGGGGTTTGAGCGAAATTCGACGAAGGAATTCATTCAATTCCTGGGCATTGCTAAAGGCTCAGCCGGAGAGGTCCGCTCACTTCTATATCAGGCCTCGCGTGAGAAATTGATTGACCAACAACAATTCGATGAACTTCGAGCCCTGGCCTTCGAGCTGAGTAGGCAACTTGCAAATTTCATTAGACACCTGCGCACAAAGAAAACCTGAAACTGTTTATATTTCATCAGCCATCAGCCATCAGCCATCAGCCATCAGCCATCAGCCATCAGCCATCAGCCATCAGCCATCAGCCATCAGCCATGCACCTCTTCCTCACAAATGACATTTCCGTTACTACCGTTCGAATCAACGGCGATGAACATCACCACCTTTCGCGGGTTGTACGGTTGCGGGTGGATGATACCGTCTATGTGACGGATGGCGGAGGGAATGCGGTTGAAGCGGTGATCGAGGAAATAGGCCATGGTGAGACGCGCTGCCGGGTGACGGCCTCGCATGAGAATTTCAACGAACCGCGTGTCCCGGTGACGCTGCTGCAGGGAGTATTAAAGAATCCCGGGAAGATGGACTGGCTGGTCGAGAAAGGTACTGAACTCGGCATGACGGAGTTTGTGCCGCTCCTCACCGAGCGTACGATCGCGCGGTCGGTGAAGATCGATCGCCTGCAGAAGCTTGCGGAAACCGCAACAAAGCAATGTCTCCGCGGACGCATACCGAAGATTCAGTCACCGATTTCGCTTGCCGAAGCGGTGCAGGCACAGGCCGGCGCCCGGCTGCTGCTCTTCCATGAAGATGCTCCGCTCGATGCGACACCGGAAGCATTGGTGCGTGACGGACGTCCCCTCGCACTCTTCATCGGACCCGAAGGCGGCTTCAGCAACGAGGAAGTGGAGTTGCTCCGCAGTCTTGGCGCGGACATCCTTTCTCTCGGTCCACGCCGCCTCCGCGGCGAAACCGCCGGCCTCGCGGCGTTAGCGCGAATCAATGGCTAATGGCTGATAGCTGATGGCTAATAGCTAATAGCTGATAGCTGATAAAATTGGGGATAGGGATTTGCAGTTTTTATTCAGAGGGTAAGTTTTAGATTCAAGGCCTATTTCATTTGGGAGAATTGGAATATGTGGTATCAAAAATTTGAGGAGTTACCGGTATGGAAACTTGGTGACGAGCTAAATGCCCGTACCACCTTACTCATCAAAACTGCTCGCGAGAAGGGAGATTACCGCTTTGCTGATCAGTTGCGCGGGGCAACGCTTTCGGTCACTAATAACATTGCCGAGGGGTTTGAGAGAAACTCGACGAAGGAATTCATTCAATTCCTGGGCATTGCCAAAGGCTCGGCCGGAGAAGTTCGCTCACTTCTGTATCAGGCTTCGCGTGAGAAATTGATTGACCAACAACAATTCGATGAACTTCGAGCCCTGGCCTTGGAGCTGAGTAGGCAACTTGCAAATTTCATTAGACATCTTCGTGCAAAGAAAGCGTGAAACTGTTTATATTTCATCAGCCATCAGCCATCAGCCATCAGCCATCAGCCATCAGCCATCAGCCATCAGCCATCAGCCATCAGCCATCAGCCATCAGCCATCAGTCATCAGCCATCAGTCATCAGCCATCAGTCATCAGCCATCAGTCATCAGCCATAATAAATGTCCTACTCCCAAATCCTTCGCCGCATCAACCGACTGATCAAGTCAACCATCAACGATACCATCGAAAATCTTTCGAAAGGGGATAAAGATGAGATGGACGATTTCGACCGCGATCTTCGCGGAGAGAAACGTACGTCTGAAAGTGCGGGCGGTAGTCAGCGGACCAGCAGCTCCGAATCATCGGGCGGCCAGCGGCAGTCGGGGAGTGCTTCGCAGGGGAGGTCCGGGCAGGGGCAGTCGCGTCAGGGACAACCGGGCGGTGGTTCTGCGGGCAGCAGTGCGGGCGGTGGACGCCAGAGCAGCGGACAGTCGCGGCACAAAGAGGGCAGAAAGAAACCGGGCGAAAAGGACGACGCCTATTACTACGCAGTGCTGGGACTGACGACGTCCGCCACGGAAGCGGAAATCAAAAAAGCATATCGCAAGCTCATGTCGCAGTATCATCCCGACCGCGTCGCCACATTGGGCGAGGACCTCCAGCGCGCCGCGGGTGAAAAATCCAAGATCATCAACGAAGCCTACCAGATCATCGAACGGCGGATGGGATTCAAATAATCGTCCGCCAGTCGGTCAGGGAGTGAGCAGGACGAGCTTCGATTATTCGTCCGCCGCCCGGTCAGGGAGTCAGCAGGACGAGCTTCGATTATTCGTCCGCCCGTTGGTCAGGGAGTGAGCAGAACGAGCTTCGATAGCGTACGCATGCTGCTCCGAAGGGAGACGACCACCACACAGGACCGCTCGGAAGGGATAGCGAGATCGACCACGGTCATTTCGCCCGGCAATCGGTTTTTCTCAACATTCATCTGCCGTAGCTCCCTTCCCAGGAGGTCATGGATGGAAAGCTGCAATTCATCACTCGAGGAACGAAATTCCTCGGGGACAATCACATGAAGCTGGCTGCCGCTGCCTGCGGAATAGGGATTCGGGAAGACGGTCAGGGCTTCCGGGGCTTGGGGCGGACCCGCTACTGACGAGGTTTTTTCGTTGACCTCGTACACAACGAGAATATTCCGCGGCAGATGCCAGTTCGATTCAAGAACGATTGGCGTTTGGTAGACGCTCGGTGACAGCTGAGTTGTGTTTGGTTGTACGATTATTTGGCCGGGGCCATTCGCACTGTTGGGCTGCACATCGAGCCATGAGGCCTGCGGCGTTGCAGTCCAGTTCAACGGAAGAGCATTTGCGGTCCAGATGCTGGCTGTTTGCGGCGAAGGAAGCGGACCGTCGCGCTCCGCACGGAATACCATCCGTATAGGTGTCACGACAATATCCCACACTCCCGGTGCCGCGAATCCAATGCGGTGAGTGCATGCGCCATGCACTGTATCACCGCTGCAGGTTGGCAGGAAGTTGATCGAAAGTTCGTCCGCCCACTGAAAATTCGTGTCCGGAGTGATCAGCCAGGTGTGTGTGACTGTATCCCCTGCGGCAATGTCTCCGAATGCGATGGGATCCACTACGCCATCCGCAAACTTCCACCCTGCGGGCAGCAGGAGATGTACCTCGCAAGCGTTGGCTGCAGTGTTTCCATCGTTGAAGATTGAGTAGCCGATCTGGAGAGGATCCGGGACGATCTTCTCGTATCGTCCGTCGAGGTAGGCGCTGTCATGTCCGAATGAAATGCAGCGAAGATTCGCGACAGGCACGATTCCTTCTAGAAACAGGGACTTCGCGCAGTACCACGTCTCCGTTGCAGGAGTTGTGGTGATGAGAACGGAAATATCCTGCAGCGTATCGATCGTGGATGGCGAAGCAACTTCGAGCATCCACGACAATTGCACACTGTCGCGCGCGGGGAGCGGCGGCAATGCACGAGTCGGCGATTCCCCGGACTGCAGCTTCAATCGGGGCGCGTTGCCGAGATCGATCAGCGCGGCGGCTCCGTTGAATACCGAGTCGCTCAGATTGTACACAGTCACTTTCGCGGCGAAGGTGCCGGGCGAATAATTCCCGGTCGCCGCATCGACCCTTATGCTGTCGGGGATTTCCATCGCGCACTGCAATGCCGACGGGAGGGGAGTAACCCATGTCCGTGCCTCGCACAGCGCCATGATATCTCCGCGCTGATCGTGCACGGTGAGTTCGGCTTGCACACTGCGTGCAAATCTAGATGCAGGAAGGAGAATGCGCCAGTCGAATTGAATGGAGGCGCCTTGCCCGAGCGTCGTCAGATCACGCCGCAGCGGATCAACGGCGGTGAAAGCGCCCGCACCGCTGATCGTCAATATCGCATCACGAAGAGTGGCCGTGGAGGTGCCGGTATTGCGCACTTCGGCCAGCACATGCAGCGTATCCATGCGTGTCGGATCGTCTTTCATGAAAGAAAGTGTATCCGGAAGCGAGACCGCACAGGCGATGGATTTGTCCAACAGGATGATTTGCAGGCGGTTTTCACAGGAATATTCTGTGCCGTTACCCCCGGTCGAGTAGAAGACAATCACCGTGTCGGACGAAAAGGCAAGCTGCGGCTCCGTTGCATGCAGTATCCACTGAATGTCCAGCGTTGCGCAGCGAGCGAGCTCTCCGTATTGCTTTACCACTGTTTCTGCCGCATCGAGCTGCAGGTGTGAAGCCTTCGAAAGATCGATACGTGCTGTCACGCGCCCGTAGCTGCTGTCTTGCCGGTTGTCCAATGTCAGGATCACGGGGATCGGATCCGTAAGCGAACGGTGCTGCGCGGCATCCCAAGTGATCGTGCGGGGCAGTGCCAGCGCGCAGGTGAGCCCGGGCATCTCCGGCAGAGGCGCCTCATCCCAGCAGTGCGTCAGCTCCCTGCCTGTCGATTCGAACACATGCACTTCGATGCGGGCCAGCGTGGCGTACCGAAGTCGCGGGAGGTTCACCATCCATGTCCAGGAAAGGGTGTCGCCGGGGTATAAGAGGCGATCTCCGCGAAGGGAATCCCCGGGCAGCACGAAGGACAACCCCATTCCATCCGGAAGTCTCAGCACGACTTTTCCGATCTCCCAGGGTGCGAGTCCGCGATGCCGCAGCGTGAGCTGGACGGGAACAGTGCCGAATGCACAGCGTGGACTGGCCGGATAATCGATGAGGGAGTCGTGAACAACAAGCTCACATTCAGGAAGAGGGCGATATTCGGCAAGCCGTCGCAGGAATGTCGAAGCGTTGCAGACCGTGAGCGGACGCGGACAAGGGCGCTCATCTCTGCTGTCTGTGTAATACCCAATGAAAATGTAGGGAATAGTGTCTGTCTGGAATGGACGCGTTGCCCGGACGTCGACAGTTCGCGAAATCTGAGTCCCTGGATGCATCGTGTTTGGCTCGAATATCAGATGCACGACTGAATCACCCGACAGCGTATTGATCCCCGCAGGGAGGAACAGATCCCCGATTACCTGAGAGGCATCCGCCAGCGCACCGTCGGTCGAAAGTGTGACCGTGATTGGAAATTCCGAAGGCACCAGTTCTTCGGGCTTATTGGGCACGACTATTGTGTCCCGTACTGCAATGGAGCAATTGACGAGCTGACATATCGGATAATGCTGCCTTGAAATCATCACATCGGATTCAGTTTCGGAAACCCGCGACGTGTTGTAGGGTAAGGGCATCCTTGCCGAGCCGCCCCAGTAGCCATTCAGCCTGTACATGTACCCGGCGGGATCGAACTGAAGTCTATCTGAACCCCAATCGTTTACGCCACCTCCAAAGAATCCATCATCCGCACTATTGGGGTGCCCCGGTGCGGCGAAGGACACATTTGTAAGGGCGCTGTCACAAATCAGGTAGGTGGTAAAAGCGAGGCCCATATTTTTCATTCTTTCCGCACGTGCGAGATCCCTCTCGTTGACGACTTGATTGTTAGCGAGCCAACCAAGTTCGTATTCAAGGACGATTTCTGCGCAGCGTGAGAGTGCGATATTAGTTCCCCACGCCCCCGAAAAATTAAGGTTACCCCCGACTTGAACTGCATTGAGAAGCGTACCTGAGGAATCAAATTTCGCGATGAATCCATCACGATCGGACGCTCCCGCATTTGCCAGAAGCGGAGGTGACGAATATGGAAATCCCGCAACGGCGCCGCCTCCAGCGACATAGGCGTTGTCGTTTGCATCAAGCACGAGCGTAAATGCGCCAATAGAACCTTGTGCATGCAGCGAACTTGCATACCGGTACGATTTTGCATTCGACGAGAGACAGACAATCCAGGCCGATTCCGCGGGATAGGTGGGATTGCCGTATTGCACAGTTGCCGGTAAGCGCGATAGCGTATCGGTAGTCCCCACTATAACGGGGCAGCCGCGGCTATCGATCGCCATTTCAGGCCATGGCATAAATCCGGAGTGTCGGATCGTGTCATTGGGTGGCGGCCATAACCGCACGCTGTTATTGCCGTTTGAATTGAGCAGATAGGTTCCCCATCGGAGTGCATCAAGCTCCGGGCTCAGCCTTGCGACCCAGTTCGTTGTCACGCATCCGCCGCAATCATCCTTCACCTGAACATTAGGGTGCACCACACCGGGTGTAATGAACCATACTTCGCCTGTGGAGTGCCCCAACAGATACACATCGTCGTCTGGTCCGGTAGCAACATCGATTATATTGGAGAAGGTCGGTCCGAAGAAGAACGATGAAGCCCGAAGCCGGCCAGTATTCGTGAAGCGCATCACGACGTCATTGGGTGCGCCGAATCCACTGGTCCCTGCTTCGTTGGATTTTTCCTTTTGTACCGCGGACGCGGTAATCGGAAATCCATTCGAATTTGAATACAGCAATAAAATAAGATCGTCATTGCGGGCCCGGTAGAGAGACCCATAATAGAGAGCTTGAGTGGGATGTATTTGAACAGCTTCACCGAAGTATGTTCCAAAAATCAAGGTGTTTCCATCACAGGACAACCCGGCCAGATATCGTCCATTACCTCCGCGGATGGCTGCCGGAATCTCATTTCGGAGTGGGAGGTCGCCGGAGGATGTGAGCATAAATACATACGAGTTTGATTGCCCATCGACGACGATGCCGCAAGTCTGTTCCTTTCCTTTCCCCCCGAAAAACGTACAGAACTCAGTTTCCACCAGCTGCCGCCAGGATTGAAGATCGGGTCCGGGACGCGGTCGAAGCGTATCGACGCGAATTTCCATCGGCAGACCCGGGGCGGCGCCTGAGGGCTGAGGGTACGGGCGCAGCACGGCATCCGGGGCATCCGCTCCATCAACCACAAACGCGATGTCCTCGGGATTTCCCCCTGGCCTGATATGAATGCTCTGGCGGAGATGTCTTCCGTCGAATCGGTACTCGAGATCGATATTCTCCCAGACATTCTCATACAGCAGCGACTGGACTGTCCCCACGTTCTCAAACCATCCGGTAGCTTCCCTGCCGTGATAAAAATGCATACGGGTCACCGCTTCCTCTCCTTCGATAATTCTCATTCGGGGAGATGGTTGCGCGAACCGTACGCGTGTATGGGAAAGAATCGATTCGTTCGATTTCGCTTGATCCATGCCGAGTTCGGGAGTGATCTGGAGCGCGGTGCTGAATGAGAAGAAATCGATTCCCGTCCGCGTCATCGCGGCTTTGGCGCCCGCGCCGAGCAGGCCGAATTGCACATCCGCCGGCCATTGGCCTGCATTGCGAATAAACGCTTTCGGATGCGCATTCTCGCCGGGAATCCCTTCTCCGGCTCCTGTAGAAAAAGCAACCCCCTGCGAAAGGCAGGCTATCAGCAGCATTCCGATCAGACGCATGAATCCCTCCGGTCTAAACAAGAGCTATCAGGACATTTATGCCTGAATATATGCGTTCATTCCGGAAGGTGCAAGCGGGGAGGCGTGCGGATTCGTCAGCACGCAGGGACGTACTGACGATCCAAATCTGCTAGCGGGAAGCGGTAATCAACCGCACAATTTCCTCGGCGACTTCGAGGGCCTGCTGAGCGGCGTAGCCGTCGACGACTGGCTGCGTGCCGTTGCGCACGGCGTTGACGAAGAGCTGCAGTTCGTGCCTGAGGGGATTGTGATTCTGCGGGACAGGGGGCTGTTCGAAGACGATGTTGCGCTTGTTTTTTCCCTGCTCGATCATGCCGAGCATGTAGGTGGGCGAAACCTCGGTGTCGTCGGCGTCCACCAGGCGGAATACCTCGGCGAGTCCCTGCTGGAAATCGATGGAGATGTAGGCGTTTTTCTGGAACAGCCGCATTTTCCGCATGCGGTTCTGCGAAATCCGGCTGGCGGTGATGTTGGCCACGCAGCCGTTGACGAACTTGATCCGCGCGTTGGCGATGTCGGCGGAGTCGGAGACGACGGCGAGTCCGCTCGCATCGATGGACTCCACCTCGCTGTGCACCAAGCTGAGTATGATGTCGATGTCGTGAATCATCAGGTCGAGCACCACCGCGACGTCGGTGCCGCGTGGATTGAACTGCGCGAGCCGATGCGATTCGACGAACAGCGGAGCGATGCCGTAGCCGTCCAGTGCGACGATGGCGGGATTGAAGCGTTCGATATGTCCCACCTGAATCGGAACGCCGTGCTTCTGCGCAAGGGCGTTGAGCTCCCGCGCCTGGTCGACGGTTTCCGTGATCGGTTTTTCGAGAAACACCGGCTTGCCGCGGCGGATGGCTTCAGCGGCGATTTCAAAATGAAGGGAAGTAGGGGTGGCGATGCTTAATGCGTCAACGCTATCAAGCAGGTCTTCGAAATCCACTGCGGCGCGGGATCCGTATTCCTCGGCCACGCGCGTGGCGGTCTCGCTGTTGATGTCGTACACGGCCGAGAGCGTCGCGCCTTCGGCGGTGGAAAGCATTTTCGCGTGAAGGGAGCCGAGATGTCCGAGTCCGATGACGCCGATGTTCAGCTTGTCCATGTGTCCCTCACTTTACGAGCCCAGGCGGGCGGCTTTGATGATGCCGCGGTCGCTGCCCGCGATGAAGTCGAGAATGAATGTGACTTCCGCTGTCTGCTCGAGATTGTCTTTGATCCATGCAACCGCCTGCGAGACGTTCATGCCCTGGCGATACAGCGCGGAGTAAACCTTGTCCAGCAGCGCCAGCGTCTCGCGCGAGAAGCCGCGGCGGCGCAGGCCGATGGAGTTGAGTCCTTCGTATTGCGCAGGAAAGCCGCCGGCGAGTACGTAGGGGGGAATGTCTTTCACCACACGCGAAACGGCGCCGATCATCACATGCGCGCCGATGAGCGTGAACTGGTGAATGCCGGTGAGTCCGCCGATGATGGCCTGATCTCCGATGATGCAGTGTCCGCCCATCTGCGTGCTGTTGGCGATGATCACCTTGTCGCCGATCTGGCAGTCATGCGCGACATGCACATAGGCCATGAACAGGCAGTCGCTGCCGACGCTGGTTTTCCACGAGTGCGTGGTGGCGCGGTTGAGCGTGCAGTATTCGCGGATGGTGCAGTTGTCGCCGAGGAAGAATTCAGTTTTTTCGTTGGCGTATTTCAGATCCTGCGGCGGGGTGGCAACGACCGTGCCCTGATGGATGGTGCAGTTCTTTCCGATGCGCGCGCCGTTGTCGACGAGGACGCTGGGACCGAGAACCGTACCTTCGTCAATCGTGACGTCGGCGTGAATCGTGCAGTAGGGACCGATGACGACGCCTTCGGCGAGTTCCGCCTTGGAGTCGACAATCGCGGTGGGATGAATGTTCGGCATTTTCGTTTGCTAAGGTGTATGATGTCGCCCGGGCTGTGCTCAGGCGTCTTTTTTCTTTGCAGGATTTTTGTCGACGATCGCGGCCATCATGTCCGCCTCGGCCACCAGATCGCCGTCGACGAAGGCCTTCCCGCGCATCTGAATAATGTTGCGGCGCTTGTTCGTCATTTCCACTTCCATAACAAGCTGGTCGCCGGGAACAACGGGACGGCGGAATTTCGCGTTGTCGATCGTGGAGAAGAAGGCCAGCTTTTCTTTGGGATTCTCGAGCGTGTTGAGCATGAGAATGCCGCCGCACTGCGCCATGGCTTCGATCATGAGCACGCCCGGCATGACGGGCAGGCCGGGAAAATGTCCCTGAAAAAACGGTTCGTTCATCGTGACGTTTTTAATGCCCACGATCTTCTTGTCGATCTCGAGATTCACGATTCTATCCACCAAAAGGAAGGGATAGCGGTGCGGAAGAATTTCACTGATCGCGTTGATATCAAAAACGACGCCCTGTTTCCGCTCGTGCTGGAATTTCTTCACCAGACGTTTTTCCAGATAGAGCTTGCGAATCATGCGGGCGAATTCGACGTTGCTTGCGTGTCCGGGACGCGCGGCCAGAATCTGCGCCTTGAGCGGAACACCGACCAGCGTCAGATCTCCCAGGAGATCGAGCAGCTTGTGCCTTGAGGGTTCGTTTTTGTAGCGCAGTGTGATGTCGTTGAGAAAGCCCTCTTCATTGAGGTGAATGTTCTTGTCGATTTTCAGCTTGTGCTGGATGTTGTCGAGATCCGCTCGCGTCATTTCCCGATCGACTATCACCACTGCGCTGTCGAGTGTTCCGCCTTTGATCAGCCCTGCGTCATGCAGAGCTTCGACCTCGGTTAGAAAACAGAACGTACGCGCAGAGGCAAACTCGCTCACGAATTCATCGAGACTGAACATGCCTGTATGCTGGCTGCCGAGGGCGGGGTTTTTGTAATCCACCATCACAGTCATGCGGAAATCGTCCAGCGGCAGAGCCACGATATCGATTTCCTTTTCCGCGTTGGAGAATTGAATCGCGCGGTCGATGATCAGATAATCCTTGAGCGCTTCCTGCTTCTGGACGCCGACACGCTGCAGTACCTCAACGAAAGGCATCGCACTTCCGTCGCCCACCGGCGGCTCAATGCCGTCGATCTCGATAATCAGGTTGTCGATCTGCAGTCCAGCCACGGCTGCGAGGACATGCTCGACAGTGTACACCTTGATGTCGCCATGCCCGAGCGTCGTGCCGCGAGAGACGTCCACCACATAATCGACGATCGCAGGAATTTCAGGGTTGCCCCCGAGGTCCGTGCGCACGAAGCGGATACCGTAATTCTCCGGTGCGGGTTTGAACGTCAGGGTGCATTGCGCCCCGGTGTGCAATCCGGTGCCCGAAAATGAGACCGGTTCCTGTATGGTGCATTGGTGAACGAGCATGACAGCCTGTAGTATATGTGAGAATTCTTCGAAACAACGCAATCCTACTAAAATCGGGATAATTTCGGGAAAGAACAATGCCGTACGCCTTCGGCGTCCGGCGCGGTACGCTGTACGCGGTACGCGGTACGCGGCGCGCTCCAGCGCGCCCATTACCGCAAGGCGCCAGGCACGAAGCGTCAAAGCACGACCGGAGCGGCGCGCTCCAGCGCGCCCCTGATGTTTGGCCTTACGTGGCGTAAAAAATAGCACTAGGGAGGCAGTTTTCTAATTTCTCCGGCTTCGATGCACGTGTATGGTTTTTAGCGAAGCCGGAGAAATTCTCCACCCCAAGTCCCT